>NZ_JBBHZH010000003.1:0-600842 GCF_049843495.1 Agrobacterium sp. M50-1
GGTCAAGTTAAAGCGTATTGCAAGGAGCCGGAGCATCAACCCGAGGGCCATTGCGACGAGCGAGGATATCGCGTGGGAAACCCCCAGGAGGGGCACGATCAAGTAGATCAGGCTCGTAAAGACCGAGACGGTTGCATAGAGTTCTGAACGAAACAAGAGCGGTACTTCGTTGCACAGGATATCCCGAAGTACGCCGCCCAGACATCCAGTCAGCACGCCTGCCGCCACCACGACAACCAGCGGCAGGTTGAGGTTTGACGCAATCTGGCAGCCGATGACGGTGAAGACGACCAGTCCTATCGCGTCAAGAAAAAGGAACATCTTGCGCAGGTGATACATATATCGGGCGATCGGGATCGTCGCCAGCGCAGATAATCCCGTCACGAGGAGATAGCTGGGATTTTCGACCCACGATAGCGGATAGTGGTTCAGAAAAACATCGCGCACGGTTCCACCGCCGAGGGCGGTAATGCATCCAAGCAGAAATACGCCGATCCAATCCATTTCGCGACGGCCGGCGGCGAGTGCGGCTGTCATGGCCTCTGCGACAATCGCAACGAAATAGAGAATATGGATAATGTTGCCCGTCGGGGGAAAGATCATCAAATAATCTGAAAATTCAGTATCTGCGAATGACATGGGTTCATCGCCTATTCAGTAGTTCATCAAAGGATATGCCTGCGGGTTCCCGAATGACGGTCGAACCCCGAGGAGTGGTGCGGCGCGCTCGATGATGTCGCGCACCATCGGCGCGGCATTGAAGGCCGCCAGGCGCCCGCCACGCTCACCGGAAAGCGGGGCGTCAATGATCGACAGCACCAGATAACGAGGGCGGTGCATGGGGAATGCCGCGAGGAATGTATTGAAGTTCAGGTTCTTCGCGTATTTGCCATCGATAACCTTTTCCGCTGTCCCGGTTTTCCCACCTACATCAAAACCGGCCACCTGGGCGTTTCGGCCCGAACCTTGGGTGCCGTTGTACCAGAACAGCTCGCGGACCTTTGCGCTGGTCGAGGCCTGCAGGACACGTCTGCCGGTGATTTGGTGACGCCTCCCGTTGTCGGCGATGAAGGTCGGGTGCCGAAATATGCCACCGTTTACGAGGGCCGCCGCAGCCGCAGCTGTCTGTAACGGTGTCGTGGCCAGACCGTGACCGAAGGAAATCGTTGCGGAATTGATCTTTTTCCAGTTCCTTGGCGCTGCGGGCGAAGCAATTTCCGGTAACTCCGTCTGCATCTTTGACAACAAGCCCAGTCTGAAGAGAAATTGCTGGTGACTTTCCAGGCCAACGAGATCAGCGATTTTTGCCGTGCCGATGTTTGATGAGTAGCGAAAGACTTCCCGGATAGTCAGCGGCCGTCCTCGGCCGTGAAAATCCCTGATGATGAAACCACCCATCTTCAGCGGGCGGGAGGCATCAACGACCGAGTTCAGATTGACGACGCCTGCATCAATCCCCATGGCAAGGGTGAACGCCTTGAAGGTCGAGCCCATTTCGACCGCTGAATTGCTCATGCGGTTGAACCATCCCTTTTCGTAGTCCCTGTCGATCGTGCCATCGGCAAGGCGCCGCGAAGGCTCATTCGGGTCATAGTCGGGGACGGACGCCATCGCGAGAACCTCGCCTGTGTCGACATCGATTACGACGGCACCTGCCGCTTCCGCCCGATAGTTCCTCAAGGCATCGCTAACGATGTTATGCACGATGCTCTGAACGCGCAAATCGATGGACAGCCGGACCGGTTCAAGCTGGGTGGGATCGGTAAGGCCAGCTCCACGCAGGTCTGCCAGGCCTTGCCTGTCGAGATAGCGCTCAATGCCCGCCAGCCCCTGATTATCGATGTTGACATGCCCGACAATGTGAGATGCCACTGGCCCACCAGGATAAAACCGCCGCTTTTCGGGTCTGAATCCGATGCCCGGAATGCCAAGGCGCATGATCTCAGCTTCCTGGCGGGGCGTAAGCTGTCTCCTGATCCACTGAAAACCGGAGTCAGACGTTAGTTTTCTGTGCAGATCAGCCCAATCCAGATCGGGAACAACAGAGGCGAGCTTTTCGATGGCCTCATTTGCATCAACAACGCGGCGAGGCTCTGCATAAAGCGAGATGAGATTGATATCCGTTGCGATAAGCTGGCCGCTGCGGTCCAGAATGTCGGGGCGGGAGGCGATTATATTGGGAGATCGTGGAATACTCGCCGTCGCGTCACTCTCGGAAAAATAGCCATATTGCAGAAGGCGGACTGCGATCGCGGCATAACCGATCGCAAATGCCACGATTAGCAGGCCCACCCGCTGACAATTTCGAGCGGATGTTTTTGCGCTGCGTTTTTTGGCAGGGAGAACAAGGTATCCGACGGTACCTCTCCTGTAACGAGCAATCAAAGACATGAAAATACTCCACGCTCACGTATCGGGAATAGGGTGGGAATGCGGGCAGGTACAACCGGTCACTGCACGCGCGCAGGACAGACCCTGTCACGCGGCATTTTACACCGCGCCAAATCCCGGAAAATTCGGCAATGGCGCAGGCTTGATCTGCGCATAATCAGGAACACCACAAGGGCTTGAGGCTTTCACTGATGAAGTCCATGGCAACACGTATCCGCGGCGTGTCGCGCACGTCTTCGTGGATCACCAGCCAAACGTCGATCCTGACGCCGGGATCGAGTGGATCGAACCTCACAAGACCGTGTTCCGCGGCGAGGTAGGCGGGCAGCAGTGCCACCCCACAGCCGCTGGCGGCGGCCGCCGCCTGTATGCGCAGGTCGTTGCTGCACATGAACACCTCGTCGGCGGAAAGCCTCTCATCAAGCCAGCGATAGTGATCCGACTCCCGCATGGTATCATCGTAACTGATATAGAGAGGAGGGCCGTTTCTCGTCGGGTAGGCAGGGTCGGCATAGAGGAAATAGGGCAATTGTCCGAGGCGACGCGCAACCAGCGTGGCTTCGCTCGGCCGCTTCAGGCTGATGGCAATATCCGCCTCTCCCTTGGAGAGGGACATCGCTTCCATGGTACCGACAAGACGGAGCCTTACGTCAGGATGCTGAGATTGCAGCGTGGAGATTTGCGGCGCAATGAAGCTGTAGAGCAGCGATGGCGGGGCGGATACCACGATATCACCTTCGATACCGTTCTGGCCGGAACCGGCGCAACGGCTCAGAGCAAATGCAGACCTGCTCATTTCCTCGGCGAAGTTCGCGACGTCGCGGCCCATATCGGTCAGTACATATGATCTTGGCCTGCGATCAACGAGCTTCACGGAAAGCGAGGTTTCCAGCGATGTGATGCGCCGACTTACAGTCGTATGATCGACGCGTAGCGCCTTGGCGGTTGCCGTGATCGACCCGTGGTGAGCGAAGGCGGAGAAAAATCGCAAATCTTCCCAATCGACCATTTTAAATTTCCTGAATTAGGTATTGTTCGTACAAGAACCGCGTAGCGGTCTCATCGCGAGAAGGCGGGTCGTGAGGTGCTTGCGCCACACCTGTCGAGCGCGTTGCCCGGTGAAACCGCGTGGAGCTGTTCAATTTTTGAAGGGGACCGGGGTGAAATGCCGCCGCTGAAGCCGGCTGACACGAGCGCCGACGCGCCGGAATGCGCCACGCCTGCCAGGGTCGTGTGCGGCAAATGCAATTGCCGCCACCGTCAATGAAAATGGTCTTGAAACTGCGTCAACGCAATCGACTGTCGATAGGGAAGGGTGACTTCCAGCCATAGGTGCTCCTTGCCCTTTTCCTGGGCTTTTGGCACCCCCTCTGTCATTGGCCTGAGAGATTCGCTCACCTTGTTTCGGCGAACTTACACCATCGGCGCGAGCATCAGCTCGCTTTTCAGAGTTTGTATGATCTTGCAGCGGTCCTTTTGCCTGAGAGTTTCCGGGGTGGTTGCTCCGTCGGCGCCGATGTCGGGAGATATCGGTCTCTCCCGCTGCTCGATATGTGTTGCCCCACGCCTCAATCACGAGGTCTGGAGCGCTGCGATCTGACGTTTCTACAACCGAAAGGCCCCAGATCCGCTAAACCGAACGACCGCGAGATATGGTGTCGTTTATGGCGTAAATTTGACCCGCGGCGGTTATTCTTAATCATTGCGCGCTCAGATTAACGCTATCAGATGACCAAAAGGGGCGTCTTTCCTTTCACTCGATCATAAAGATCGATCGCATCCTGCATCAGCATCCTGACGCAACCCGAGGAGGAATTTTTACCTATGGTTCTCCAGCTCGGTGATCCGTGAATACGATAAAGCGTATCCTTGCCGTTCTGGAAAATGTACATGGCGCGCGCGCCGAGAGGGTTCCTGGGGCCGGGGGCCATTCCGCCTGCTTCAACACCATATGGCTTGAGTTCAGGGTTGCGGGCGATCATATCGTCCGGCGCCTTCCACCTTGGCCATTTCTGTTTCCATTGAACGACGGCGCGCCCTTTCCATGATCGTCCCTGAGTTCCGAGCCCGACGCCGTAACGTATGGCTCGGCCACGGGGAAGAACCCAGTAGAGGAACCTCTCATTTGTATCTACGACAATTGAATAGGCAGGCTCTGCGGTGATGTATTCGACCTCCTGTCGGAGGTATTGTGGGTCAATGGCGCGGTAATTGACTGCTGGAACGTCAAAGCCGCCATCCGCCAGCGCCGCATAAATTTCGTCGTAAGCGAAACCGGTACCCGCAGGCTTTGGCCTGTTGTCCTTCGCCGTTTTTGCGGCTGACGTCGTTTCATTTTTGTTTTCGGGCAGGGTAGCCGCGGTAACTTCGAGTTTCGTCTTGGGAACCTGCTCGCAACCTGCCGCCAGAAATGAGCTGATTGCCAAGGTGAGCAGCGATCTGCGAGACAAGTGAGAATTGATTTTCTGTTCCAAGGCTGTTCTGCTGTCGAATTCTAGGGGCTATGCCGGGATCGGGGCGGACAACCGGCAAAGCGCCACGGCCCGGATGTCTGCTGCGCGACAGAAACCACGAAATCTGCCCATTCGATACTGCGCAAATGCGCAGATTGGCCCTGCGACATTCCCGGTAAGAACGGCTTCGGTGTGTACTCGGGTCTATCTTGCAAACACGACTTTTTGCCCTCTTCCGATAACTTCCGGGTCGGTCATAAAATCCGTCCGGTAACCGGTTTTGGGTCCCACTTCTGACGCCAATGGATCAAATCTGCCGCGCTTGCTCCTTTAAATGGGTGCGCCGAGCCAGCGGATGATTGCATCCAGGCCTGGCCGGAGCTGCTTTTTCAGTTCTGCCGTCACCTCGGCTTCGATCCCACAGGCCTGACTGATCATCGTCCAGTCGATATGGCCATTCAGAAGCGGGGGCGATTTCCGGTAGATAATCAAACTGGCCATATAAGGCCGTATATTCTCCTATCGCAAAACATAGGGCAGCCAAGTCTCATTTCACTCGCCTTCACAATCGAGAAGACCGGGAAGGCCTACTACTCCGAGCTTGAGCGGCACCAGCGCACGCTTGATATCACCGACTGGATCATCTTCTTTTCAGAAACGATCCTGGATGCCCAACAGGCGACGCTTGAGCGGGTAGATTTTTTCATTCAGAAAGCAAAGTTCTACGATCGTTTTCGAGGCCGGTTGAACAAGCGGCAGGAAAAGGTAGTCGCGCGCATCTTCAAGGAAGGCACGGCTGGCTTCAAGGGAGGTCTAAGTGCCGAAAACTACATTTCGATCACAGACACATCCCGCGCTACAGCTACACGCGACCTTCAGCAGCTCGTTGAGATCGGTGCGCTGACGCGTACGGGTGAACGTCGACATACCCGGTACTCGCTGTCATTGCAGAAATAAATTGCTGCTAGTCTAATGAACTCCGCCAATGTCATTAACTAGGTGAACGATTGTTCGATTCCGCTCAAGAGCAGAAACAGCGGACGTCGGAGCCTGTCGACTAGGCGGGTGGAATTACCTGAGAATTGCTGATCGCGAAAACGCGCATCCTACACGACTTTGCGCGTTCGAATGGTGTCGGTGTCGACGGTTCTGCGTAACTTCCACGTAATTTTCGGTGGCCATACGTCGTCGCCTTGGCGCGTCTCAACGGTCGAAGAGCGACCGTAGCGGCGATGGATCGAAAGGACAGACATGAAAAAGATCATATCAGGCATATTCATTTGTTTGACGCTGACGGCGTGCAGCAAGACGGAAAAGGGTGCCGGTATTGGTGCGGCCAGTGGCGCAATCATCGGCGGGCTGGCGAGTGGCACGTGGGAAGGTGCTGCAGTGGGAGCCGCCGCGGGTGGCGCGGGAGGGGCTGTGATTGGGAACATCAGTGAACGAAACGACAGGAACCGGCGCGATCGCTGGGAACATCGGGACCGACGCGATTACGGTTGCAGATATCGGGATAACTACGGCCGCTGCCGATAAGGAGCTGACCTTGGCGACGGGGGGCTAAAAGCCAGCTGGATACTCAGCAGGTTTCGGTTCTCCGGTGACGGACATCTGGACCGCCGATTAAGTTGGCGGCCAGTCGGTCATGACAGTCGAGTTTATCTAAAACATACATATAAATTTGCTGTTAGAATTCTTGAGAACAGCTGTCCGGGACTTGCACGATCAGGCCACTATGAAACTTCTGCTTATCGAAGACGATCCGGAAATGACGGATGCCTTGAGGACGGCCCTCTCGCAGCATGGCATCGTGCTGGACGCCGTTGGAGATCTGGCGATGGCGCGAGAAGCAATCGCCATGGCGGATTATGATATTGTCCTTATCGACCGGCAACTGCCGGATGGTGATGGCAGTACCTTCCTCGCTGATTTGCACCGTACGGGTTCAAATACGCGATCGATCATCATCTCCGCTCTGAGGTCGACCGACGAGCGAATTTCCGGCCTCAATGACGGCGCCGATGACTATTTGCCGAAGCCGTTCGAAATTCCCGAGCTGATTGCCAGAATGAGCGCTGTGCTGAGGCGGGTGCCGACAACCGGCCCCTTCGTCCTGTCGGCGGGAAACGTTACCTATGATCGGGTTTCATGCGATGTGCATGTCAACGGCGTCCGGCTTGCGCTCACCCGAAGGGAACTGCTCATCATCGAAACTCTTTTGAGAAACCGTGGTCGTACCGTGTTGCGTTCGTCCCTTGAGGGGCAGGTCTATTCCTTTGACGACGAAATCCAGTCGAACTCACTGGAGTCCAACATGTCTCGCCTGCGCCGAAAGCTTGGCGAAGCGGAGGCCGACATTGTTATCAAGAACATTCGTGGCATAGGCTACTATCTTCATGAGCAGAAATAGGCTGACCAGCACATCCCTTCGCTGGCGATTCACTTTTGGTTTTATTGTCCTGCAGCTCTGCGCGGTCATCGCCTCGCTCAGCCTGGTTTTCTATCTCCTTTCTGGCCTCAAGCCCGATGTGGCGATCACGTCCATCTGGCTGTCTCAGGAAATCGCAGACTCGGTCCGTCTAGAGCCGAATGGCCGGGCCAGTCTGGTGCCGACGACAAAACTTAAAGAGATTATCGAGGATGCGCCTGACCTGTGGTTCGTGGCAGACCTTGGCAAAGATATTGTCCTTGCACACGGAGCGCCTCCCGGGAAAATTGCCGACAACATGACATTCCTGCGGACGTTCAGAAGTGTCGAGCTCCATGGTGATCTGAATGATCCGTTGAGTGTCGCCCGCATGGAGCGTTTCGACACAGAGGCCGGTGAGGCAACGATTTTTGCTGGCGGTGTTTCGATGTCCCAATATGGTGTGACCGTGCTGCTGGGGAACCTTGCCATCGGCGTGCCGGCGCTGATCCTCGTCGCCATCTCCCTGATTGGCGTCCCGTTTGTCACACGCTGGGCTTTGCGGTCCTTCAGCGATCTGACCAGGCACCTCGACCGGATCGACCTCGACACACGTGGCGCTTTGGTGGAAGAGCGGGGCTTGCCCAATGAGGTGCTTCGCCTGGTGCGCGACATCAACAGGGCGCTGCGTCGTCTCGATAGCGGCTTCGAGGCCACGGAACGCTTCTTCGTCAACGCGGCCCATGAACTTCGAACGCCGATTGCTGTCCTGCAGGTAAGAATCGATACGCTTTCACCAGGTGCGGACAAGACACACCTGCAGACGGCCATCAAGCGACTTACAGCAATCGCGAACCAGCTTCTCGACACCGAGAAGTACCGGCAGAAGCCCCAGCAGGATGCACCTGTCGATCTCAACAGCGTTGTGTCTAAGGTGGTCGCCGACCTTGCTCCACTGGCGATTGCCGAAGGTTACGAGATTTCGTTCGATAGCGATGCGGAAAACCTGTTCGTTCCCGGGGATGCCGAAGCTCTGGAGCGTGCATTCGTCAATCTGGTCCGTAATGCAGTCCAGTACGGAGGCGGAAGAGGACAGATATCGGTCAGTATTGAGGCTGACGGCAGCGTGACTGTCGCCGATCAGGGCTGCGGAATTGCCGGCGATAAGCAATCGCGCATATTCGAACCGTTCTACCGGGTCAGCCCTCACGGCTCAGGTGCGGGTTTGGGACTCAGCATGGTCAACGAGATCGTGACCCGTCACGGCGGCTATGTTGAGCTTTCGTCTGCTCCAGGCAAGGGCAGCACATTTGCCGTACGCTGGCACGAGAAGCGCGTTTTCCAGCACCGGTAGGGGCGTCGCTTGCGCCAACAGTTCAAGGCGTCTTCATCCGTCGATGTTGGCTGAGCACGGCCGCGATCGCTTGATGTCTGGCGGGCAATCTTTGGCACGCCATCCACATTGCAAGCACTCTTTGCTGATCGGTTGATCTTACAGCGCGTGCCAAACGGATAGGCGCGACGACCGCTCTCCGTAATTTTCAGGTAACTCTCGTGACAGAGAAAGCCCGCAAATTTCAATAGCATGGGCCACGACTAAATGACACGACACATTACCCGCAAGCGTTTCATCCTGGCGGCGGCAACCCTTGTCGGTCTGCTGGTCGTCTGGCTCCTGTTTCTGCGTCCGCCGGCGAAGCTTGAACTGGTGACCGCGCAGGCGCGAACGGGTGACATTGAAGAGGTGGTGCTGGCGACCGGGGTTCTCGAACCGCTCGAGCTGGTGCGTGTCGGCGCTCAGGCCTCGGGTCGCATTGAGCATCTGGCTGTCAAGATCGGTGACATCGTCGAGGCTGGCCAATTGGTGGCCGAGATCGATTCCCAGACCCGGCGCAACACCTTGCGGGACCGCGAGGCCGCTCTGGCCAACATCCGCGCCGTTCACACCGCGCGCAGGGCCGGTCTGGTGAAAGCCGAGAAGGATTTCGAGCGCGAGCGTGACCTGCTGGCAGGTGGTTCCACGCCGCGCGCCCAGTATGACGCTGCGGCTGCGATGCGAGACACCGCGCGGGCTGAGGTTCAGTCGCTGGACGCTCAGGTCGCCCAAGCGCAGGTCGCGCTGGAGTCCGCGGGTATAGAGTTGGACTATACCCGCATCACTGCCCCAATCGCCGGCACAGTGGTCGCTATCGTCACTGACGAGGGTCAAACCGTGAATGCCCTGCAGACCGCGCCGACCATCGTCATGATCGCACGATTGGATACAATGACGGTGCGCGCGGATATCTCCGAGGCTGACGTCGTGCGTGTAAGGCGGGGCCTGCCGGTCTGGTTCAGCATTCTTGGCGACCCGAAGCGCCGTTTCGATGGGGAGTTGCGACAGGTGGAACCGGCCCCGGCCTCCATCGCCAACGAGAGCAACGCCGCCGCGAGCCGGATTGGCTCAACCAACGGCGCGGTCTATTACACCGGGCTGATCGACGTGGCGAATGCGGACGGGGTCCTGCGGCCCTCCATGACGGCGCAGGTGTCCATCGTTTTGAGCCGTGTCAGCGACGCCGTGCTGATTCCGCTGAGCGCAGTGGAAGGCGCGCCACGGGCCGGTGATACGGCGCGTGTCCGCATACTGGACGCGATGGGCGAGGTCCAGATCCGGCAGGTCCAGGTCGGCATCGATAACGGCGCGGACATCCAGATCCTTAGCGGTCTTCAGGCAGGCGAGACCATCGTCCTGGGAGCATCCACGGACGAACGCACGGATGGCCAGGCTCAACTGGCCGCGGCGAAGCGATAGGGCGCGCTATGACGGAACCACTGATCCGCGTACGTGGGGTATCCCGCGCTTTCCCCGCAGGCGACGAGATGGTGCGGGTGCTGAAAGACGTCGACCTCGACATCGAGGCCGGCGAGATGATGGCCATCATTGGCGCCTCGGGCTCCGGCAAGTCGACGCTGATGAACATCCTTGGCTGCCTCGATCGTCCGACGGACGGCAGCTACTGGATCGAAGGGCGCGAGACCTCGAAGATGTCCGTGGACGAACTCGCGGCGCTACGCCGTGAGCGTTTTGGTTTCATCTTCCAGCGCTATCATCTGCTTGGCGATCTCAGCGCGGCCAGCAACGTCGAGGTGCCGGCCATCTATGCCGGACGCAGCCGATCCGACCGGCACAAGCGAGCGATCTCCTTGTTGACCCGGCTGGGCCTCGCCGAGCGGACGGGCAATATCCCGGGCAAGCTTTCGGGCGGCCAGCAGCAGCGGGTGTCGATCGCCCGCGCCCTGATGAATGGCGGCGAGATAATTCTGGCCGACGAACCGACCGGAGCGCTGGATACGCACAGCGGCGCCGAAGTCATGAAGATCCTGCGCGAGCTTCACGCCGAGGGGCACACCATCATCCTCGTCACTCACGACAAGAAGATCGCCGAACACGCGGATCGGGTTGTCGAGATCAGCGACGGCGTTATCATTTCCGACGAGCGCAATATATCCAAATCCGCCGCGACGGACCGTCCCATCCGCGAGCACGCGCCGGGCGCTGGCTGGCGCGGCGCAATTGATCGGATGACCGAAGCCTTTCGTATGGCGGGCGCGGCAATCTGGGCGCACAAGATGCGCTCGCTTCTGACCATGCTCGGCATCATCATCGGTATCGCCTCGGTGGCGGCTATCTCGGCACTGGGAGCCGGCTCGCAGCAACAAATTCTGAGCAGTATCAGTTCGCTCGGCACCAACACGATCGAGGTGCGGGCAGGGAAAGGCTTCGGCGATCTGGAAGCGGGCAAGATACGGACCCTGGTTCCCGCCGATGCCGAAGCGCTGGTGAACCAGCCCTATGTCGACAGCGTGACACCAACCGTCACGACAAGCGTAACTGTCAAGCGCGCCGCCGTGGCCGTCAATGCGTCAGTCACCGGAGTTGGCGCGGACTTCTTTCGTGTACGGGGTCTTGAGCTGGCGCATGGACAACTGTTCGATGCCCAGGACGTTACCGCCTACAGCCAGAATGTGGTGATTGATGCAAATGCTGCGCGAGACCTGTTTCCAGACCGGGTTAACCCGGTGGGGCAGGTCATCCTTCTGGGCACGATGCCGGCGAGGGTTGTAGGTGTGACGAAACGGGAAAACTCCCTCGGCCCGGCGATTGATACATTGACCGTTTATGCGCCTTACACAACTGTCATGGGCCGCATGCTGGGTCGTCCGAACGTCGACGGCATAACGGTCCGCATCAGTGGCGATGTCGACCCGGGCAATGTCGAAGCCGCAGTTTCCCGCCTTATCGAGCGTAGGCATGGCGCGAAAGACTTCTTCCTTACCAACTCGGCGACCATTCGCGAGACTATCGAGACCACCACGCAAACCCTGACGCTGCTGATTTCGTCAGTCGCCGTGATCTCGCTGATTGTCGGTGGCATCGGTGTGATGAATATCATGCTGGTGTCCGTGACCGAACGTACCAAAGAGATCGGCGTTCGTGTGGCCGTCGGCGCGCGTCGCAGCGACATCCTTTCCCAGTTCCTGATCGAGGCCATCATGGTCTGCCTTGTCGGCGGCTTCATGGGAGTGATGCTCGCCCTCGGGATCAGCGCTCTTTTCAATTTGCTGAGCCCCGATTTCAAAATGATCTTCTCTTCGGGCTCCATAATGGTGGCCTTCGCCTGCTCGACCCTGATCGGAATCGTCTTTGGCTTCCTTCCCGCCCGAAATGCGGCAAAGCTGGACCCGATCGAAGCCTTGGCGCGTGACTGATGAGCTGCAAACGTCTGCTCGGTAGCCGTTGTGGTTCGCTTGTCATTATTGAGGCTGGCGTATGTCACTAGACCGACGGTTGCAAGGCTGCATCGAGCAGCTTACGCCCATCGCCAGCGAGCCAGGACCTGAAAGTGAGAAGGTTGGGGTTAATTTCGTGCATGACTTTCAGATCGACGAGCTCGGCGAGCGGCCCGTCTACCAGGCTCTCTGCCATATGCGCGAGATCCGTGTTTGCAGCGAGAACGTCATCGCGAAACCGTTCATAGGTTATCGAGCGACCGGCTGCTTCGCTGAAAGCGACCTCAAGTTCATGCCCGGTCAGTCGATCGCTTGCGATCTTAAGTGTTGCGCCGCCAAAGCGGGACTTGTCGGCAAGCACGGCTGCAACAAACCTGCCGATGTCTTCAACGGCAGTAAGCTGAATGAAATGGTCGGATCGGATCAGGGACACCAGACGGCCCTCATCCAGACCGAAGCCAGGCCTCACCAGCATTTCCATGAAAATCATCGGCCGTATGATGGTCGTAGTCATGTCGAGCTGTCGAATATGGGCTTCGATACGAGGCTTGGCGTCGAAACGCGGAACGCCAGTCAGTTCATTCCCCACGCTGGCGCCTGACGAATAAACAAAATGGTCGATGCCGGTTTCGGCAGCGATATCCGCAATCGATATACCATGACGGACTTCGTCTTCGGCAGCCAGGTTTGCTGGTAGTACGCTAAAAACACCGTAAGCGTCTTTCATCGCTGTGCGGATTACTTTGGTGTCTTCAAATGAACCTTGCACAAGCTCGACGCCTGCATTCCGCAATTGCAGCGATGCAGTTTTGGTGGAATCCAGAACGAGTGCGCGAACTGGCCATCCCACCTTCAACAGGGCTTTGGCGACAGACCCTCCCTGCCTTCCCGTGGCGCCGAAAACCAGAATTGGGTGCTTGCTATTGGTCACTTGAAACCCTCGCGTTAAACAAGGACCGTCTATATATACGAATGTAATTCTGCCGGAAGACGGCACATTTTTCAGCATCAGGCACAAGGATGATACCCTTGGAAAAACAGATCGATGCCGGCCCAGTGCGCGGATCAGAAAATGGCAGACACTTAAGACCCATTCCGGCAAACGGGGTCTGCAGCCTGCTGAGTGACAAATGGACTATGCCGGTTCTTTGGCGTCTTTCTCTCGCGGAAGATCATCGGCTCCGCTTTTCGACATTGAGAAAAGATGTCGGTGAGATTACGCAGCGCATGCTGACGCTCACACTGCGTAATCTCCAGCGCGAGGGATTTGTTGTGCGTCACTATTTTCCCGAGGTGCCGCCGCGTGTCGAGTACGAGCTGACAGAGATCGCCCATGGAGCTTTGCACGCCCTTGAGGGATTTAACTTCTGGGTCCACGACAATCTGGACACCATCAGAGCGCGCCGGCGCGCTTACGACCAAGTGGAGTTGTAAATCCCAGTGATCGAAATTGTTTGAAGGTCAAACGTCGGTCCGGGTCTCTTTCAACTGCGGGGTTGTGGAAATAATGCGTCGGCGGCGCGTATCTTTTCAAGACTTTGGACCGGCTGCAAAGCAGACAAAGCTATGGCGCCGTGCAGACGTTAATCAACCCGCTACCTTTCGGAGCGACTTCTCAATCTCTCCTCCGCAATAAGCGTTGCCATAGTCTTCAAAACTCTTGCGGTTCAAGGCAGCCAGCGGAGCTGTAGCTCCCACTCTTCTGGAGAGACCCCAGATTATGGGTGAGGTGTCCTCAATGAGGCCCTTAATGGCCGGGAACCGGTCCGCTACAGTCGTCCAAAGGATTGCGGTTACTATATCTGCAACGCCGATCTTTTCCGTTCCGAGCATAAAGCCGGAAGTAGCACTCAAGCCGTTTCGTACTCCGGTATCCGCAAAAATACGGACCCATTTTTGGAAACGAGGGATGAATTCCTCCCACTTTTCAGGTGTCCACATTTCTCGCCCGCCGTCGAGAGTCAACTCATCAAGGACATCATTGGCATCGTTAACGATCTTGGCGCTGAGTGCGCGGCCCTCAACAGTTGTCGGCAGCATATCCAGCCGCTCACCGAGGTATATGGCGATCGCCGGCATCTGGGAGATCGCAAAATTGCGCTCACGGTCAATCAGAACCGGTGGCCCCATGAAGGCAACCGGCTGCTTTTCCACCCCACAATCCATAATTCCTTCAATCGCATCGACATCGTATTCATCCCAGGAGTACCCACAATGGGCCAGAATTCCGCGGATGAACTGACCTCGAAAAGGAACTGGCCAGTAATAAAGGGCGAAGTTCTTCATGCCGTCCTCCATTGGTCATGCAGACAACTAACGGAGTGGGTTACAACCAGTTCCCCGACGTGCACTCAGGAATTCTCTGACGCTTTGACGGCTTCAATGGCGCAGGAAGAGTTGTTTTTGGACGTAATGTCCTGTTCCCTACGATTTCCTCGCTAAAAACAGGACACCCACGCGGGGTAGTCACCTAGCCTCCACACGACGCTATGCTCTGTCTCTTGAGGCCGCCGTCTTTTCGCAGGCCGGGCCTTCACTCCCCTACAACCATTCCCTCGCGTCGTGGATCGGCGCTGCCGGCCAAGCCCTGGGCGGTTATCTCGATAGCATGTAAACCGGAATTCATCTCGCCCGGTTTCACCTCGTAACCCAGCGCCTTCAGCGGCCCGATCAGTTCTTCCGCGCTGGTGCCAGCCTCGATGTCGTAGGTCCCGAACCGGTTTATGAGATGCGGCTGAGCGACGATCGCCTCAACCGGCATGCCCCAGTCAATGTAGGCGATCAGCGCCTGTGTCACATAGCCGATGATCTGGCTGCCGCCGGGGGAACCGATGGCGAGCAGGGGTCTTCCATCCTTCATCACGATAGTCGGGGCCATGGAGGAGCGCGGCCGTTTGCCGGGCTCAACGCGGTTGGCGATCGGCAGGCCGCCGTCATGGGTCTTGAAGGAGAAGTCCGTCAACTCGTTATTGAGTAGGAAGCCGTTCGTCATCAGACGCGAGCCGAAGCCATTTTCGATCGTCGTCGTCATCGAGACCACGTTGCCATCCTTGTCGACGATGACAAAATGGCTTGTGGAAGGCAACTCGAGCGCGGTATCACGGCCGAAAACTAGCGCGTGGTCCCATTGCGGCTCGCCAGCCTTGACGGCATCGTTGGCCAGCGCCTTGTCGCCGTCCAGCAGCTTTGCCCTCTCGCCCAGATAGGACTTGTCCAACAGACCCTTGATCGGCAGTGGCACGAAATGGGTATCAGCGACGTAACGCTCGCGGTCGGCGAAGGCGAGACGCTGCGCATCGCCGATAATGCGCCAGCTTTCAATGTTTTTCGGCCCCAGGCTCCTTAAATCGAAATTCTCCACCAGGCCGAGTATCTGGCCGACGGCGATGGCGCCCGAAGAGGGCGGTCCCATGCCGCACACATCAAGAGCACGATAATTGAGACAGACAGGTTCGCGCTCGATCACGCGATAGTTGGACAGATCGGTCAGCGACAGCACGCCGGGATTGTCGGGTGCCCCACGCACAGTGTCGACGACCGCCTCGGCAATTCTCCCTCTATAAAAAGCATCGGCACCCCCTTTGGCGAGCACCGCAAGCGTTTCGGCATAGGCCGGGTTCTTCAACAGGGCACCGGTCTGCAGTGCGGCCCCGGAGGTGTCGAAGAAATATGACCTCGCCTCTTTATATTTCTTCAACCGGTCGCCCTCGGACGCGATCAGGGAGGCAAGGCGCGGTGACACCTTAAAGCCCTCGGTAGCCAGCGTTTCCGCCGGCTTCAGGAGGCTTGCCCACTCCGCCTTTCCATAGCGTTTGTGGGCTTCCTCCAGAAGCCGCACTGTTCCCGGTGTGCCAACGGAACGGCCGCCGACCACTGCGTCCATGAATTTAAGCGGTTGGCCGTTGTCATCCAGGAAGAGCTTTGGCGTGGCTTCCATCGGCGCCGTCTCGCGGCCGTCAAACGTTGTCAGCTTGCCGCTTTTAGCGTCGTAGTAGACTAGGAAGGCGCCGCCGCCGAGACCGGAACTCTGCGGTTCAACGAGGCCGAGCATGGCCTGCACCGCCACCATTGCATCGATGGCGTTGCCACCCGCTGCGATCACGTCGCGCCCCGCCTCGGCCGCCAGCGGATTGGCCGCCGCCACCATGAAGCTCTTTGACTCGATACGTTTGGCAGTCGCAACATCCGTTGCTTTCTCGGGCGCCACCGTGTCGGACGCCTGCTGCGCGGAGGCGATTGCGGTGGAAAGCATCAAGGCGAGAACAGCCTCACTGAGAAATCGCATTTTCATTAGCCTTATCCTCCAGAGAGGGACAACCAGTTCATGCAAGTAGTGTATCAAACCGAGCCAGCACGCAGGCCGAACCTGTATCGACCAAGGCGCGGACCGTTGTCCGGACTGTTCCTTCGTTCCCGCAAAGGTTCGGCCTTCACCGGTATTTCGGCCCCGTCCGTTGGTTCGCCCCGCTATTGAGCCTCGGTCTGGTACGCCGCTTTTTCGACACTATGGTGGCTGTTTCGCCGCGTGTCCATCATGTCGAAGGGTCGACATATCGTTGGAAACGGAGCCTCCGTTAACAGCAGTGTCGCCAGTTCGATTTGTACCAAGAACTTTGTAAATTGCATGAGTCTCGATGCAAGCCGCCTCCCGGCACAAAAAAATAGGGTTGCTTTGCGCCTCAGGAAACGCCGATAGCCTCTCAAGCATCCGTAGACGAGCGTTTCGAAGTAATTCGTTTTGGTATCGGTGCGCCTATCTCCAACGGCTTTGGCATTTCGCTGCAGTGTAAGAACAACAGGGGATTGATTTCACGTTTTGAAATGAACGGTCACCGAAAATGAGTTCCCATCCGGCGACTATGCGGTCATGTCTTTATCACAGGTCGTGTGAGCCATTGCTCTACGATACGCGAGGCAAAGAGTTGACAGTATGGAAAATCCGATTGCACTGAATAGTCTTTCCGAAAACACGGTCTTCCGTAAGGGCGATGTTTTCGTATTGTTCGGCGAACTATTCGGCCGCGGATACGCCACCGGCTTGCTTGACGAAGCCAGGCGGGCTGGAATGGAGATTGTGGGGATCACCGTCGGGCGGCGCGACGAGAACAACGCGCTCCGGCCGCTTGACGCCGAGGAACTGTCTTCGGCGGAGGCCCAGCTGGGCGGCAGGATTATCAACATACCTCTTATGGCGGGTTTCGATCTCGATGCGCCCGCAGACGGTCCAACTCCCACCGATCTCCTGGCAAAGATGACACTGGAGAGCTGGGAACACGACAAGCTCGACTGGGACTATGTCGGGCAATGCCGCGACATCGCTACTGCGCGTTTTACGGAGTCGCTTTCAAGGGTCATGACCGTTCTAGACGGAATGATTGGCGCTGGCCGCAATGTTTTCTTCGCCCATACAATGGCTGGGGGCATTCCGAAGGCGAAGGTATTCCTGGTCGTCGCCAATCGAATCTATAAGGGAACCGGCGCCCGCCACATGTCTTCGCAGACCCTGCTCGACAGTGACATGGGAAAGCTCATTCTGCAGAATTTTGACGATGTCTCCGCAAACACCTTTCGCCATCTCATTGATTTCAGCAGGGCGATCCGCGAGCGCGTCGAAGCTTCGGGCGGACAAGTGCGATATACGGCCTATGGTTATCATGGATCGGCGGTCCTGATCGATGGGAGCTATCGTTGGCAGACCTATACCAACTACACCCAGGGATATGCGAAGATGCGGCTCGAAGGCATTGCAGAGGAAGCCTGGGCGACAGGGATCAAGGCAACTGTCTATAACTGTCCCGAAATCCGGACCAACTCGTCCGATGTGTTCACGGGTATCGAGCTGCCCCTCATACCGCTGCTGCTTGCGTTGAAGAAAGAAAACGGCGGCCAATGGGCAGATGAACAGTGGCAGGCCTGCCAGCAGCTTCTGGCCGATGGCTTAACCATGAAGGATGTTTTCCGGAAGATCGCCGCCATGCAGGCCAGCGAGGTCATGCGCCCGTTCTATGTCTTTTCGGCTTGGCCCATGGCAAACAGTCAGGCACAGGCCGATCTGACCATTGGCACG
Source organism: Agrobacterium sp. M50-1 (assembly GCF_049843495.1). Lineage (NCBI taxonomy): Bacteria > Pseudomonadati > Pseudomonadota > Alphaproteobacteria > Hyphomicrobiales > Rhizobiaceae > Agrobacterium > Agrobacterium sp. M50-1. The sequence continues at coordinate 18,092 of NZ_JBBHZH010000003.1, forward strand.
TCAAACGAGATCACCCAGATGCATCGGGATGGCAAGGTGATGATCAGCGACCTCCTGAGCGGTCTCGTTGTGAAGGCAACGGGGCAGCTAATTTTTGGCGAATCTTCCGAACCCTCCGGTCCCGTCCTGTGGCTCAACCACGATATCGTGGCTCGGCGACTTAACACTTCCCACCCGCATTCGAAGTCTTCTGCGCCGCCTGTCGCGCAGGGAATGGAATCCTCACACCTTGAGGTGGCGTGACGGCTTCCCAACTTCGCTTGGAAGCTGGGTGCTTTGGCCATGGAGCGACAAATCTTTTGACAAGAACGCTCCTTCTTTCAAGCCGTTCTGACGGACACCGAGATGCCCCCGAAGCTGCCGTTGGACTTATGCTACCTGCTGCCCAGCTCGAGGTGGAACCTGAACTGACGGTTCTGGGTAAATGTCGTCCCTCAGCCAACAGGATGAGGGCGACTGGGTTTTGCTTGACCGCGTAGCGATGCAGTCATATAAATCTCCCGGCTTCAGGAGGCCTGCCGCTTGCATGACGCCCTGTCATTGGTGAACTCCTGCTCGTTCAAGCTGATCGCAATATCCCCTTTTGGGTAGTTGGTGCGGTGGCAATGCAAGCGCCCACTCAGAAAATCCGACTTGCCCATTTTGGAATGTTGAGATGAGTGAGCAAAACCGTTCGGCCTCCGTGCCGACCAATTCGTTCCTGCATGGATCGATTTCTTCCGTTTTTATTCGAACCAGCCTGCCGATCATCCTTGTGACCATGGTCAATGGGATGCTGATCGTTGCCGATGCTATGCTACTGGGTGCCTTTGTCGGGCCCGAAGCGCTTGGTGCGGTAACACTGGTCTTTCCTTTCTCCATGCTACTGGTAGCGGCGTCAGCTATTGTCGGTTCCGGCATGGCCAGCGTGCTCGGGCGCCGTCTTGGCGCGCGCGACATGTCAGAGGCTTGTGAGGTCCTCGCTTCAGCACAGGGTCTGGCTGTCGTGCTTGGTGTGGTTACGATCGCCCTGTTTTTCCTCGGTGGCGGCGTGATCGTTACCTGGATGGCAGGTGGCAACCAGCACCTCGCCGATACGGGGTGGCGCTTTCTGGCGGTCTCCTTTGTCGCAGCGCCGGTCATGTTTCTGCTGACAGTTCATTCGGACGCGCTCCGCACCGAGGGGCGCGTGGCGTTCATGGCCATGGCCGGTGTAATCCTGACGCTTGCGAATATTGCTCTCAATGCATTGCTGATCGGCTATTTCCAGTTCGGAGCCGCTGGTTCTGCTGGCGGAACTGCGCTGGCACAGCTAATTGCGCTTTTGCTCATCATTGGCTATCGCATGGCGGGCAAGGGCATTTTGCCAGTTGTCGGTTTTCGGATTGGTCGAAGTTGGGGTGAGATGCTGGCCCTGGGAATACCGAGAAGCATGAACTTCATCGGTCTCTCCCTGAGTTCCGCGGCGGTTCTATTTTCATTGCATCGCCTGAATCTTGGCAATCAGGAAACCATGGTGACCGCATATGGCGTCGTCATGCGTGTCATGACTTTCGCGTTTCTGCCCCTTATGGGCATGAGCCTCGCCCTACAGGCGATTGTCGGCAACACCATTGGGGCAGGACAAGCCGATCGGGCGTCGGATACATTGCGTTTGGCCATTTGTGTCAGTGCGGTTTATGGCCTCCTTACTCAGTTGACCCTGAGCCTGGCGCGCGATGGCCTTGGATGGCTCTTCGTGAGTGATGCCACGGTGGCGCTGGAAGTGGCCAGGATTGTTCCAGTCTATGTTGCCGCCTACTTCGCCTTCGGTCCTGTCCTGATGGCCGCGAGCTATGTACAAGCCGTTGGGAAGGTGCGTCAGACCGCAATCCTCTCGCTGGGCCGAACCTATCTGTTCGCCATTCCACTGACCCTGACACTTCCCTTGATCTGGGGGGAAACAGGCATCTGGGCGGCAGCGCCGATGGCAGACCTCATGATGCTCGTTCTGGCAGGGCTTATCTGGCGGCGAGACCGCTAGAAATCCGGTGAGACGTGTGACAACGCACGCTTTCTCGTTCACTTAAGCGCCGGGTGCGCACTATGGCGCAAAATCACCGTTTCGACGTTTTTTGCCTTCATCTGTTCCTCGACCACGAGAATAGCGGCGCCCATGACGCCTGCGTCCGGATCCGGGGGCGAGATCACCAGCTCCAGTTCTCTGGTTGCCAGTGGAAGCGAGCGTTTGTAGACCAGCTCGCGTATGCCGGCCAGAAGGTGGTCGTTGACGATCGCAAGTGTGCCGCCGATGACGATCATCTGCGGGTTGAGGATGCTCACGAGGCTCGTCATGACCTCGCCGAGAATGCGACCGGATTCCCTGACGAGGTGGATGGCAAGCGGTTGGCCAAGCTCCACCAGTCGGGTCACGTCACGGGCGGTGTGCGCCTCGATGCCCTCTCTCCGCAATTCGCGTGCGATTGCCCATCCGGCCGCGCGTGCCTCGACGCAGCCGATCTTGCCGCAGCGGCAGAGTGGTGCGGGTTCGCGCGCGAACTGGATATGGCCGATATCGCCTGCGGCACCTTGCGCGCCACGATAAAGGCGGCCTTCCGTAATGATGCCGCTGCCGATGCCCGTCCCGACCTTGACAAAAACCATCTCGCTGATGTTTGTCCGTCGCTGCCGATGGTCGCTCAACGCCAGAAGGTTCACGTCGTTTTCGGCGTAGACTGGAACGCCGAATCTTTCTTCAAGATGTTGCCTGATTTCGAAATTGTCCCATCCGACCATCACGGAAGGACCGACGACCCGGCCGTTGGCGTAGTCTACAGGGGCAGGCAGGCCTATGCCGATGCCCAGCACGTCGCCGGTTGTTTTGCCAATCCTCGATAAAAGTGCCTCGAACTGCTCTTCGATCCAGTTCAGAACCACAGCAGGGCCGCGCAGAATATCGAATGTTTCCGCGATTTCCGTGAGGATGCGCGGCTGCAGGTCGGTGACGGCGACGCGGATATGCTGCTCGCCGATGTCGACGGAGAGGACGACAGCAAAATCGCGGTTGAGATCAAGGGCCCGCGTCGGGCGTCCGCCGCTTGGAAGCGTTTCCTCCGTCTCGCGGATCAACCCCGCATCGATCAGGCCTGCGAGTTTCTGGTGTACGGTCGCCCGCGAGAGACCGGAAAGTTCAGTCAGGGCGCTGCGCGAACGGGCGCGACCCGAACCGACGAGCGACAAGAGCGCGGCGCTTGCCTTGATCGCGTTGAGATCGCCCTGCCATTCGCGAGGGGTAGATCCTTGTCCGGAGGTTGTGCTTGCCATTGCCGGTTCCCGTTCCTCACAGCGTCTTTGAGTGTCTGGCATGCGGCCGCGTGCCTGACGAGACTGCTTACCAACATTTGGTAGAAAATCCCCTTATAATCCGAAATTTCCGATATTGCTCCCGATATATGTATAAAAAAATACAAAATGGTAACTAGATAATGTTGACAGTATGCATAATTACGGTCAGTAATAATCGCGCCAAGACGGATTACGTCCTCCGGATGGGAGGGAGCGCTTGGTAATCTGGGAGGATTTCAAATGAAGTTTTTTGAAAAACCCGCTTCTGCGGGCAGTTTTGCCATGTCCGGACGTCTGGGCGCTGCAGCGCTCGCCTTGGGGGTAGGCCTTGCCTTCATTCCCTTGAACGCACAGGCTGAAGACATCCTTATCGGCGTTATCACAAAAACCGAAGCCAATCCGTTTTTTGCCAAGATCCGCGAAGGCGCAACCTTGAAGGCCAAGGAACTGGGTGGTGTGAAGATCCAGAGTTTCGCCGGCAAGTTCGACGGCGATAATGAAAGCCAGGTAGCTGCCGTCGAAAACCTGATCTCTGCCGGTGCAAAAGGCATTCTGATGGTGGCGAGCGACACCAAGGCGGTGGTGCCGGTGGTGGAGCAGGCCCGTAAGGCGGGTATCCTCGTCATCGCGCTCGATACGCCGCTGGAACCCGCCGATGCCGCCGATGCGACCTTTGCGACTGACAATTTCAAGGCGGGTGAACTGATCGGCTCCTGGGCCGCCAAAACGGTCGGCGATGCTTCCAAGGCCAAGGTCGCCTTTATCGATGCGCTTGAAAACCAGCCGACGGTGGATGTCGCCCGCGATCAGGGCTTCATGAAGGGTTTCGGCATCGATCCCAAGGACGTGACGCGTTATCTGGATGAAGACGACGAGCGCATCGTCGGCCACCAGTGGGGGCAGGGATCTGAAGAGGGCGGCCGCACCGGCATGGAAACGCTTCTCCAGAAAGACAGCGATCTGAATGTGGTCTACACCATCAACGAGCCGACCGCGGCCGGCGCTTATGAAGCGATGAAGGCGACCGGCAAGCAGGACTCCGTCATAATCACCTCTGTGGATGGTGGTTGCCCTGGCGTAAAAAACGTGAAGGCGGGCGTGATCGGCGCAACGTCGATGCAATATCCGCTCAAGATGGCGTCGCTTGGAGTCGATGCGATCGTCGAATATGTGAAGTCCGGCAAGAAGCCTGAGGCCAGCCCCGGCCTGCCGTTCTTCAACACCGGCGTCACGCTCGTCACTGACAAGCCGGTTGCCGGCGTTGACTCGATTACTTCCGATGAAGCGCTGAAGGCCTGCTGGGGCTGACTAGCCTTTGACGCCCCGTCCTCTCTAAGCCGCGGGGCGTCACTCCTGGCCAGGTCAGTTTCCGAATAAAAACCGTCTGGCCACGCTTTTTAAAAATTTGCCGTAACAGAACGCCGCACTTCCCTGCGGATGTGAAAAAGGCGCTCCAACGTGTTTAATCCGTGCATCGCATTTTCCGGCAGCCGGTCCTGTGTCCGGGTTGAAGCCGCAGACCTGCGAAGGGTGTATCTCGATGACTGAACCCAGCAAACATGCTTCGACTGGTCCGGCAGGCTTTGAGGCCGGTTCGATAGGAAAAGAAACATCTCATGCCGTGTTCGAGGATCAGGACACGAGCCCTCTTCGGAGGCTGCAACGTTTCCTGCACGGCAATCCAACGGTGGTGCCGTTCATTGTTCTTGCAGCCAGCGTTGGGGTGTTTTCCATCATCGTCGGCTCACGGTTTATTCAGCCTTTCAATCTTTCGCTCATTCTTCAACAGGTCACCATCATCGGCATTATCGGCATCGCCCAGACGCTGGTGATCCTGACGGCAGGCATCGACCTGTCGGTCGGCGCCATCATGGTATTGACCTCGACGCTCATGGGCCGCCTTGCCATTACAGCCGGGTTGCCACCGGAACTCGCCTTCCTTATCGGGCTCGGCGGCGGGCTGGGTTGCGGCCTCATCAACGGGTTTCTCATAACATATGTGCGTCTTCCGCCTTTCATCGTCACCCTCGGGAGCTGGAGCGTCTTCGGGGCGCTGAACCTCTGGTATTCCGGCAGCCAGACCATCCGTAGCCAGGAGGTGGCGGAGGTTGCACCGATCCTGCAATGGATGGGGGCTGCAATCCAGTTCGGCGGCGCTCGCATTACGCTCGGAACCGTGCTGATGCTCGCTCTTGCCGCTCTCGCCTGGTACGTGCTGAACCGCACCGCATTCGGCCGCCATGTATATGCGACCGGGGATGACCCGGATGCGGCGACGCTTGCGGGCATCGATACGCGCCGCGTGTTGCTGGCGGTATATGCCTGCGCGGGTCTCATCTCCGCCATCGGCGCCTGGGCGTTGATCGGCCGGGTCGGCGCAATCAGCCCGACCTCCGGATCGACTGCCAATCTGGATTCGATCACCGCGACGGTGATCGGCGGAACTTCGCTGTTCGGCGGACGCGGCACCATCATTGGCACCCTGATCGGCGCGCTGATCGTGGGGGTCTTTAGAAACGGTCTCGCGCTCGCGGGCCTCGATGCGCTGTGGCAGGAATTCGCTGTCGGCATTCTGATCGTGGCGGCCGTCGGCGTCGACCAGTGGCTCCGGAGAGTTTCGGCATGACAGGCGAACTTGCGCTCGAAGGTCGCGGGCTGACCAAACGGTACGGCAATGTCGTTGCCCTCAACGGGGCGGACTTCGAATTGCGTCGCGGCGAAATTCTTGCCGTGATCGGTGACAACGGCGCCGGAAAATCCACGCTCATCAAGGCGCTTGCCGGCGCGATTATCCCCGACACCGGCGAAATCCGGCTGGAAGGCAAACGTGTCGATTTCAGAACGCCGATGGATGCGCGCTCCGCCGGCATCGAAACGGTGTTTCAGAACCTTGCCCTTTCGCCGGCGCTTTCCATCGCCGACAATCTTTTCCTCGGGCGCGAAATGCGTGTGTCCGGCATCGGCGGATCGGTCTTTCGTCTGCTGGACCGCCCCCGCATGGCGACCGAAGCGCGGCGACACCTGTCGAACCTCGGTTTGATGACAGTGCAGGACATTCACCAGAGCGTCGAAACGCTGTCCGGCGGGCAGCGGCAGGGCATTGCCGTCGCCCGTGCCTGCGCGTTCGGTGGGCGCGTCGTCATTCTCGACGAGCCGACCGCAGCTCTTGGTGTCAAGGAATCCCGCAAGGTTCTCGACATGATCCTTAGCATTCGCGACAAGGGCCTGTCGATCGTGCTTATCAGCCACAACATGCCGCATGTGTTTGAAATCGCCGACCGTATCCACATCCACAGGCTCGGCAGGCGGGCGGCCGTCGTCAATCCGCGAGACATCACCATGTCCGATGCCGTGGCGATCATGACCGGCGCCATGGCTGCTGCCGATATCGATCCGCCGGGCCGGTGCGCCCATGCCGCTGCCAGCCCGACAACGTGAAGAATGGCAACGTGAAGAACGGCAGTGTTTCAGTCCCACCCAATTGCGAGATCCCATGCCCCTGAATGATGCCCACGCCATACTTGTCAGCAGTCGCCGGGGGACGTGAGATCATGGCCGATACCTATATGATCGGCATGGATTTCGGCTCGGAATCGGCGCGCGGCATTCTCGTCAATGCCCGCACCGGCGCGCAGGAAGGTCACCATGTCCATCCGTATCGCAACGGCATTCTGACGCATTCGCTGCGCGGTCGAAGCCTTCCGGCCAATTTCGTGCTTCAGGTCGCGGACGATTACACGGAAGCCGCCGAGATCATTCTGTCGGCGCTCGGTAACGGTCGCAATGTTGCGGGAATAGGTATCGATTTCACCGCGTCTTCCCCCATGCCCGCACGCGCCGACGGTACGGCGCTTTCAGTGCTTTATCCGGATGAACCGCATGCCTATGTGAAGCTCTGGAAACACTCGGCGCAGGCTCATGCCGATGCGATCAATGCTCTGGGCGGTGATTACCTTGGAAACTTCGGCGGAAAGCTCTCCGGCGAATGGATGCTTGCCAAGGCGGCGCAAATGCGCGCTGAAGCACCCGCATTATGGGCCGAAACCGGGCGCTTCATCGAGGCGGGAGACTGGCTGGTCTGGCAACTTACCGGCAAGGAGGCGCGAAGCCTCGACTTTGCCTCCTACAAGGTGCAGTTCTCCCGGGAAACCGGCTATCCGGAGGACGTGGTGCCGGGGCTTGCGGAGCGTCTTTCAAAACCGCTTCAGGTCGGTAGTTCGGCCGGTTCCCTGACGCCGGAGTGGCGTCGCCGTACCGGGATTACAGGCGACGCCGTCGTTGCGGTTTCGGTTATCGACAGCCATGTCGTGCTGCCTGCGGTCGGCGCCGTCGGCCCCGGTGTTTTTGTCGGCGCGCTCGGAACCTCTGCCGGTTTTCTCATTCTGGACGGCGAAGGACGCGGCCTGCCGCCGGGGCTAGAAGGGGCGGCCTTTGGTGCAGCCCTGCCGGATCTGTGGTGTTACGAGGCGGGGCAGGCGGCGTTCGGCGATATGCTGGCCTGGTATGTGAAAACCTTTCCGCGCGATGAAGACCTTTCCCGCAACTTCGCCCTGCATAATGAGGCGGCGCAGGCGGTCAGTCCGGGCGAGGGCGGTGTTCTCGCGCTCGACTGGTTTGCGGGAAACCGCATTCCGCTCGCCGACTCCATGCTGTCGGGATTGCTGGTGGGCCTCAGCCTGAAATCGACCTCGGCCGGAATCTACCGGGCGCTGATCGAGGCGCTGTGTTTCGGCACGCGATCCATTCTGGACATGGCGATAGCGGGCGGTGTGCCGATCAGCCGTATCGTGATGACGAGCGGTCTGGCCCGCAGCAACCCTTTTCTGGTGCAGACGATGGCGGATGTGTTCGGGCGCACAATCGAGGTTCCTGATGTGGAGAACCCGACGGCGCTCGGCGCGGCAATCCATGCGGCGGTGGCGGCCGGGATCGTTGGCTCTTTTGCCGAGGGCGCAGAAAGGCTCGGTGCGCGCAGCCTTCGCGAATTTGTGCCGAACCTGCGCCATTTCGAAAAATACGAGACGCTTTATGCCGAATATCGCCGGCTTGCGGCGGACGAGGAACTCCGGCGAGCCATGCGCTCGCTTCATCTGTTTGCCGCACGTCAAAATGCACATTCGCAACCGCAATCGCCGAACGCCGAGGCGGCACAGTGAATTTGGCGATGGAAACGGCGGTTCGTCAGGTCAGTGGCGCAGGGGCGGCGGGCGAAACCAGCGTCACCTTGCACTCCGTAGCTTTGAGCGACGTCATCGCATCCTGCGAAATGCCGTTATCGGTGATGACCTCATCTATCTGCGAAATATCCGAAAGCGTGCAGAACCCGGGCGCCGCGAATTTCGAGCTGTCGACCAGAAGCACGGTCTTGCGGGCCGCGGCGATCATGGCGCGCTTGAGCGAAGCCACTTCCAGCGAAGTTTCCGTCAGCAGCGTGCCGGTAACCGCCGAAGCCCCCGTCATGCAGATATCGGCATGCAGCGTTTTGATGAAGCTTTCCCCCGGCTCGCCAGCAAGATGGCGATGCCCCGGCCGCACCGTGCCGCCCGGCAGGATGGTGCGCCAGGATTTGATGTCGGCGGCGAAATCGGCGATCTGCAGGCTGTTGGTCACCACCGTCAACGGAAGGTCGCGTTCGGCGGCGGCCCGCACCGCCTCCATGACCGTCGAGGAGCTGTCGAAGATGACGCTGTCACCGGCACTCAGCCGCTCCGCCGCCTCGCGGCCGATCGCAACTTTTTCCGCGTGCTGAAGCGCTGCATTGACCGTCATCTCCCTTTCGAAGGTCGCACGCATCGGCTGCAACAGATGCGCACCGCCGTGGGTGCGCTCGAGATAGCCTTTTTCCACCAGATGCTCGAGATCACGCCGCACGGTCGATTGCGATCCGCCGATCGTATCCGCGAGCTCCTGAATGCCCGCCGCGCCATTGATGCGCAGGTGCTCCAGAATGAGCGCCCGTCTTTTGGCGGGAACCATATCAACACGCTTGCTCGAAGACTCCATGCAATCACCCGGTTTTCGGCCCGCAAAAACGCGCCGATTCTCTCCAATGTCCGTCAAGCTCTACCAAATCGTGTATCCGCAATCCACCGCAACGATTGTGCCCGTCATGGCGCTGGCGGCGTCCGACGCCAGAAACAGGATCGGCGCGGCGATCTCATCGGGCCTTGCGACGCGTTTCATCGGCGTCATTTCCATCCAGACCGGCATCAGCGTTTCGTCTAAAAAGCCGCCCCGCGACATGACGGTATCGACATAGGTGGGCGCAACGCAATTGACCCGAACGCCGCGCTCAGCCCATTCGCCCGCGAGGCACCGCGTCATGTGGTGAACGGCGGCCTTTGCCGTGTTGTAATGCACCTGCCGCTGCGGCTTGTTGGAAATCAATCCGGACATCGAACCGAGGGTGACGATGGAGCCGTGTCCCCGCGCCAGCATCGGCCGGGCGAATTCACGGCATGACCAGTAAGCGCCGTTGAGATCGACATCCACCACCTTCAGCCAGACCTCGTCGCTCATCTCTTCGCCCGGCGTGTCCGGCCAGGCGATGCCGGCATTGGAGATCAGGATGTCGACGGCGCCGAAGCGGTCGTTGGCGGCCCGCGCGGCCTCGGCGACGGCTTTCGCATCCGTTACATCCAGCTGCATGGCATCCGCCGCATGGCCTTGTGCCTTCAGTTCCGAGAGACCCGTCTCCAGCACCTCGGCATTCATGTCGGAAATGATGACATGCGCGCCTGCTTCCGCCAGCGCTTGCGCCGTCGCAAGGCCGATGCCGCGCCCGCCGCCGGTGATGAAGGCGGTTTTTCCATCCAGACGAAATCGTTCGAGAAACATCGTTTTTCCTTTAGGCATGTTTGAGGGCGGCGGGGGCGGTCGCGACGCCGGGATTGCCGAGAACGAGAAGGCACCCGGCCGTGAAACTGTCGCCGAGGCCGAGCGTGGTGGCGGGCTTTTCAACATAAGGCGAGGCGCAGGCAACAAAGGTCCAGCGGCCTTTCCGCACGCGATTGTCGAAGGGCAACGCGTGGAACTGCGCCAGCGCATCGGTACGGATCGCGTTTGCCGGCTCCCCATTGGCGGCCCGGGCGCTAGCAATGGCGCATCCGGCCATCAGCGCCAGTTCCTCCTCGTCGGGGTCGTTGCGTGTCACAGCAGCGGCCCAGGTGTCAGCATGCACGCAGACGCGGTCTATATCCAGCCGGTCTCCAAGAGCGATCAGCGCCTCCATCGGATGCTGGGCGGCGCTATCCATTGCCAGCAGTTCCGAATGGCTCATGCCGAGCGAACTGATTGCACCGCTGGCCTGATCGAGCAGCTCGCTTACGGCGTCCTGCGAAGCATAACCGGCAAGCTCGAAATGCACCGTCTTCAAGCCCGCATCCATCCAGTCGCGGCTGAGCGCAAAGACATGGCGGGCGGCGGCGCCGACATTTTCGGCTGCTTCATCGTTAAGGCCGGACAGAAGGCCGGCAGCGGCGGTGGAGGCGCGCTTTCGTGATACCGCCTCGAATGCTGCATCATGCTGGATACCACGATCACAGAAACGTACGATGATGCGTGTCGAACGATTGGGTATGAGCGCACCGATTGGCTTGCCCGCCGTGAATTCGAAGATGAATATTTCGGGAATATGCCGTTCTGTCGGCGTCACTTCCGCTGCCGTTTTGAGCGCATTGCCCTCGGCCAATAAAACGCCCGGGGGGATCTGGCGAAGCTGCTGCTCGTGGCGATCCTCCAGCGCCACCAGAGACGCGACGCCGAGCCGCGAAAGCACCCAGGCGGCCTGCGGGCCGGTGCCGCCCAGCGCGTAGCGAACATCCAGATGGTCGCGCAGCCATTGCGGGCCGTCCACCCAGTCGGCGCGTACTTCGCCGCCGATACCCTTTGCGGCGCGCGCCAGCAACATGGCGGCGAATTGACCCGCTGGCGTTTCGGCTGGAGCATCTAGAAGCGGCTGCATATTGTGCATGTCGACCCGTGCATCGACACAGGTGGACATGCCGCACAAAAACAGCCCCGCCCGCGAAAGCGCCGATGTTCCAATCGGGCCGGAGCGCGGATCTGCAAGCGCGGCATAACGCTCCCCCCAGTCGCCTGTAAAAACGTCACCCATAGCCGAGTATCTCCTCCTCACGCGGCGATGATGTCAATTGCTACCATTATCTCTCAAATCGTCAACGAGATTTTGCGCTGAAAATGTTATTTTGCCAGAATTTGCGCAATGCAGCGCATTTTTAGAGCGGCGCAGCACATGTTTTGCGCATGCGAACGTCTTGGGCGGCGTATTGACCGCTAATTTGCCAAAAATAAAGACATTTCAAGCGTGTGGGCTGACGCCCATTATAGCGCTGATGTTTTGTTGATGCGGCATGAAAAGACGCTGGAAAACGTCTGGGTGAGCAATTTAAAGTATTGATTTATTTTTATAAAAATCGAGCTTTTGAAGCTTTTGATCCCATCCTTCGGTTAAGAATATGGGGCGAGCTGTCTTCGTTTAGAGAGAAAAAGATAGCTATTGACAGAATATGAGAAGTAGCCGTTTATAAATGCAAGTCTGCGGTCGCAATCGAAGCGCTGGCAGCCGAACTCCAACATTCATTGAGGGCTACGATGGTCACGAGACTCGACAGAAAACTGGCGAATATTCGCGCAGGGCGTTACAAACCGACTGATTTTATCATTGCCGATGCGAAGGACAGCGATGTCGGCGCGGGTGTCTCCGCCACCGGTTTCGATTATTCCGTCAAGCCGCCACGCCGTCGCACCCGCCAGGAATTCATCACCCAGATCGAGGAGATCATCGATCAGGACGTGGTCGACATCATGCTGGTGTCGCAGTCCAATCTCGATCTGCTGGACGAGCGCGGCGCGTTTTCCGGCAGCGAGGTGAAACCGGCCATTCGCGGCAATCTGGAAAGCATGTGCTGGGGCGGCGTGCGGCATGGCACCTATACACAGTCGCCATCCGTCCCGTTCCGCGATACGGGCCTTGCCCGCGCCATCGCCAACTACCCGACCTCGGGCACCGATCTCTGCCTTTATTCGGTGTGCTTCACCAACGATCTCGACCGTGACATATGCACGCTGAAAGCTTTCGCCGAGTTCCGCGCCGAAGCGTCGAAGCACAATTTCAAATATTTCTATGAGGTCTTCAACCCGAATGTCGATATCGGTCTTACGCGCGAGCAGACCGGCGAGTTTGTCAATGACCACATCATCAAGTCACTGGCGAGCGTGCCGCGTGCCGAACGGCCGCTGTTTCTCAAGATGCCCTATAACGGGCCGAAGGCGCTGGAGGAACTCGCCTCGTTCGATTCCGAGCTGATCGTCGGCGTTCTTGGCGGCGGAGCGGGCACTACCCGCGATACGTTTGAGCTAGTGGCGCAGTCGGAGCGTTACGGTGCGCGGCTCGCGCTGTTCGGGCGCAAGATCAATCTGGCTGAAGCACCGCTCAATCTGATCGTGCTGATGCGCGCGGTTGCCGACGGCGCCCTGAAGCCGGAAGAGGCGGTTCGCGCCTATCATGGCGAGCTGCAGACACTGGGGCTTTCCCCGGTACGCCCGCTCGCTGACGACCGCGTCATTACCGAGGATGTGCTGAAAGCGGCGGCGGCCAAGGCAGCCTGATAGCTGCCGGCATTTCGAGTGAACGCGGCTCTGGGGAGGGCCGCGACAAAATCGGGCGGCAGGTCCGCCGGCGTCTTTAAACAATGCGTCTTTAAACAATAAAGGGAGGAATATGATGAGGAAGACGTTGTTTCTTGCAACGACAGTTCTGACTGCCGTTCTGTCCGCTGCTGTCGCGAGCGCCGCGCAGAAAGAAGTGACCGTATGGTCATGGTTCGTGCAAAGCACCATGAAGAAGTCGATCGCGGCCTTCGAGAAGGCCCATCCCGACGTGAAGGTGAACTACACCTATTACAATTATTCTCCGGAATATATCACGGCGCTGAAGGCGGCGGCGGCATCCGGGAGTTTGCCTGACATCATCGGCCTGCAGCCGGGGTCCCTCACACAGCAATATCGCGATAATCTGGAGCCCGTAAACGACCGCGCCGCCAAACAATGGGGTGCAACGTGGGAGGAGAAGATTTTCCCCGTCAACCGCAAACAGATGTTGATGGGCAACCCCGCCGGCGACAAGAATTTCTACATCATTCCCCAGGAGTCGCAGGTTCTGTGCATCTGGTACAACCGCAAGCTCTTCGAAAAACACAATATCGCTGTGCCGAAGACCTATGCGGAACTGAAGGCTGCCGCCAAGGCGCTGAGCGATAACGGTCTTATCCCGATGTTTCAGGGGGCTGCGGACGGCTGGCAGAACGAAAACGTCTTCCTGATGCTCGCCAACCAGTTTTCCCCCGGCATCGTCGACAAGGCGCAGGCGGGTGAAACGCCGTGGACCGCGCCGGAGTTGGTGGCCGCCATGAAGGCGTGGAAGGGCCTCTTCGATGACGGCATCTTCCAGCAGGGCGCGCTTGGCGCGCATGCCTATCCGACCGGCGCGCAGCTCTTCGCACAGGGCAAGGTGGGCATGATGGCGCTTGGCTCCTGGTGGATGCAGGAAAGCAAGTTCCCGCCGCCGCTCTCCGAATATGTACAGAACATGGACGGGTTCGACTTTTTCTACATGCCACCCGTCAAGGAGGGCAACAAGGCAAGCCCACCTGTCGGCGGCATCGACATCGGTTACGGCCTGACGAAAAATGGCGGCAAGAATGACGCCGCATGGACCTTCCTTGCTGAACTGACCAACGGTGTCGGTCTGCAGGAGGCGCTGAACGACCTGAACGATCTGCCGGCCTTCGAAGGCCATATGCCGAAGGGCGATATTACCGACCACGTCAAGCAATTGTCGGCGCGGTTTATGGCAGATCTGCCCAAGGCTGAAAACCAGCGCTTTTCTTCGCCGACCGTGGCTGAGGCGCTGGACAACGCCCTGGCGGGCGTCGCCGCCGGTAGCATCGAAGCCGAGGCCGCGCTGGCCAAGGTGGACGAGGCGACCAAGAAAGCGCTCGCGTCAAAGTGACAGGCGGCCTCAAGATGCCGGGCGTTGCCAAATGCGCCCGGCGGGTTGAAGCGCATCGACCGCGACAAGACCTCCCGGGTGCGCTTCAACACCTTTCGATGCCGTTTCGTTTGATGGCGGCGTGATTATCAATCGGTGAGAACCCATGCGTGCAGAAGTTTTAAGGGCCGGCGCTACGCCTGTTATCATTGAACGCAGCAGAGTTTCGAGGACGTCCATGCTTTATGTCTTCGCCCTTCCTGCCGTTCTGCTGTTCGTCGTTTTCATTGCCTATCCAATCCTCTGGGTGACGGGACAGAGCTTCTATGCGGCTTCCGGCGAGGCGCGCAGCTTTGCGGGATTTTCGAATTACGCCACGGTTCTTGGTGACCCCACCTTCTGGACCGTCGTGCGCAACATGGCGCTCTGGGGTGTCATCACCATTCCGGTCCAGATGCTGGTGGGCGGGGTGCTCGCCTGGTTCATCGAACGGCACACGGACCGGCTGCGCGGTTTCTTCCGCACCATGTTCTTCCTGCCCGTCGTCACTTCCGTTTCGGTGGTCAGCCTTGTCTGGGTACAGATTTACGCGCCCTATTACGGCATCGCGCAGGAATATCTGAAATATGCTGGCATCGTCATGTCGACCTCGCCGATCGGCGATCCCAAAACGGCGATCTATGCCCTCATCGTCGTCAATATCTGGCAGTGGACCGGGTTTTCCATGCTGATGTATATCGCCGGCATCGCCAACATGCCGTCTGAAGTGCTGGATGCGGCGCGCATCGATGGCGCGAAGGGTTTGAAGCTTGCCGCCCATGTCGTGGTTCCCATGCTGGCGCCCGCCACGAAATCGTTGCTGCTTCTCGGCGTCATCGGCACCCTTCAGACCTTTCCCATCGTGCATCTGATGACCGGCGGCGGCCCGAACCGGGCAAGCGAGGTTTTCGGCACCTTCATCTTCAAGCAGAGCTTTGTGCTGGGCGATACCGGCAGCGGTGCAGCGCTTTCCGTGATTGTTCTTGTCGTGGCGCTTGGCCTTTCGCTGCTGCAGATCGCGGCGCTGGGCGCGCGGCTGACGCCTGCCGGAAAGGATCGGTCATGACGGCTTTTGCCCGTAACCGCGCACGCGGCCTTCTCATTCATGCGGTGCTGTTCATCGTGCTCGGCATCTGGATGGTCCCGCAGGTCTATATGCTGTCCGTTGGTCTGAGAACGCCGGCGCAGGCTTTCGACGCCGCGCTCTTCACATGGCCGGTGACCTTCGACAATTTCATCACGGTCATCCGCGACAATCCGCTCGGCGGCATCTTCCTGAACAGCCTGATCGTGACCGTCGCGACGGTGGCGATCGTGGTCGCCGTATCCTCGCTTTTTGCCTTCTCCATCGCCATCCTTCGGCTCAAAGGCACGCTGTTCCTCTACACCACACTTCTGACCACGCTCATGGTGCCGCTCGCCTCGATGGTGTTGCCGCTTGCCATTCTCCTGAAGAATTTCGGCTGGGTGAACACCTATATCGGCCTCATATTGCCCTATGCCGCCCTTGGCGTGCCCTTTGCCATGGTCATTCTGAAATCCTTCATGGAAGACGCCCCGCGTGAACTGTTCGAGGCGGCCAAAGTGGATGGCTGCAACGCCTGGCAGACCTACTGGCATGTGGCGCTGCCGCTGGTGCGCCCGGCGCTGGTCTTTGTCACCATCTGGCAGTTCATCGTCACCTGGAACGAATTTTTCCTGGCGCTGATCGTGCTGACGAAAAGCGAGATGAAGACGCTCACCATCGTGCCGATGCAATATTCCGGCCTCTACATGGCCAATCCCGGCGCGCTGTTTGCGGTGCTGACCCTGATCGCGCTCCCCCTCATTCTTCTTTATGTGCTGGTGCAGCGCGCCTTCGTGCGCGGCCTGACTGCCGGTGCGGTGAAAGGCTAGACCCATGGCGATGCTTTCGATCGACAAAATCACAAAGGCCTTCGGCAGCCTGACGGTCATTCCCGAATTGTCGCTGACCATAGAGGATGGCGAATTCTGCGTGCTGGTCGGCCCGTCGGGCTGTGGAAAATCCACGCTGCTGCGCATCATCGCCGGGCTGGAGCCGATCAGTTCGGGCCGCGTGCTGGTGGATGGCGCGGATATGAGTGATGCCGAGCCGCCCGAACGCGGCGTCGCCATGGTTTTCCAGTCCTATGCGCTTTATCCTCATATGAATGTTGCCCGCAATATCGGCTTCGGGCTGGAAATCGCCCGGACGCCAGCGGCTGAAATCGGCGAGCGGGTGGGGCGGGCGGCCGGCAAACTCAAGCTTTCGAGCTACCTGAAACGCAAGCCGCGCGAATTGTCCGGCGGTCAGCGCCAGCGTGTCGCCATCGGCCGCGCGATGACGCGCAAGCCGAAGCTGTTCCTGCTCGATGAACCGCTTTCCAACCTCGATGCGGCTCTGCGCGTCGGAATGCGGGTGGAGATCGCGCGGCTGAAGGCGGAACTCGGCTGCACGATGATCTATGTCACACACGACCAGGTGGAAGCGATGACGCTTGCCGACAAGATCGTCGTCATGAATGGCGGCCGTATCGAGCAGATCGGCTCGCCGCTTGCGCTTTACCAGCGTCCCGCCAATCTTTTCGTTGCGGGTTTCATCGGTTCGCCCGCCATGAACCTTCTGAAAGCGCGCGTTGTCGCCGTCGCAGAAGGCATCGCCACCGTGTCTCTCGCGACCGGCCCCTCCCTAGACATTGCGGTTTCAAGGCCGCTTGAATCTGGCGACACCGTTACCCTCGGCATCCGCCCCGAACATATTGCAATCGGCGATGGGCAGGGCGGACAGTCCTATCAGATGAAAGCGACGATGGTCGAACTGCTCGGCAGCGATACTTTCATCCATGTCCGCGAGGGCGAGGAAACGATCACCATAAGAGACAGTCTTGGCCGCATGGCGCGCGCGGGCGACCGCATAGCCGTGTCGTTCCCGGCTGCCGCCTGCCATCTGTTCGATGCGAACGGGCAGAGAGTGTCGCGGGATATGAAGATCGCGCAGGAGACTGAAGCGGTGCGGATCAATTGAAACGTTGTGAAGGGCGCGGAATCTTCGGCGCCATGAGGGAGGAAGACGGGAAATGACGGATTTTCAGGGCAGAACGATCCTTGTGACGGGCGGCAGCGGCGGTATTGGCGGGGAAACGGTTCGCCATCTCGTGCGCGCCAATGCCGATGTCATCGCGGCAGGGCGTTCGCAAGAGGCGCTCGCGGCCATCGCGAAAGAAACCGGTTGCCGCACACTGGCGTTCGATCTCGCCCGCGACGAAGAAATCCGCGCCGCGCTGGAGGGGCTGGATCTATGGGGGGTCGTCAATTGCGGCGGTTTCGGCGGTGAGATCGCCACGCCGATGGACACGGATATCGCCATTTTCGACAAGGCCATCACCATCAATGCGCGTGGTGCGCTGCTGGTGACGAAATATGCCAGCCAGTCCATGGTGAGGCTCGGCAAGGGCGGCGCCATCGTCAACGTGTCCAGCCAGGCAGCCCTTGTGGCGTTGCCGGGCCACATTTCCTACGGCTCGTCCAAAGCAGCTCTTGACAACATTACCCGCTGCTCGGCGCTGGAGCTCGGCCGCTATAATATCCGCGTCAACAGCGTCAATCCAACCGTCGTCATGACGCCGATCTCGTCTGGCCACTGGAGCCAGCCGCATGTGGCCGAGCCTTTCCTTAAGCAGATGCCGCTTGGCCGGTGGGCCAGCGAAGCGGAAATCGCCGCCCCCATCGTCTTTTTGCTCAGCGACGCAGCCTCAATGATTACTGGCGTTTCGCTGCCTGTCGACGGTGGGTTCACCTGCCGCTGATCGCCATCAATGTTCGGTGTCGCGTTACTGGGGAGCGAGCAGATGGAGTGACGCACCACGCTGAGGGAGATAGATAAAAAGCCATTCATGAAGAGGGCTACGTTCATTCTAAGAGAGGAAGCCCGAAAAGGTAACGCGATCTACTCGGCGACCAAAGCAGCGCTTCATTCCTTTGCTCTGTCGCAGCAGTTTTCAACTGCGCGACACCAGCGTTCGGGTGCAGGAAATCGCACCGCCGTGGGTGGACACCGATCTGATCTACAAAAGCGGTGACTCACGCGCCGTGCCACTTCCCGATTTTATCGAGCAAACCCTCGTCGCGCTCGCCACAGACGACCCCCGAAGCAACCGTCGATGCCATCTATATGACAATCGAGGAGCGAAGGAGCACGGCCTTTTCGAAGCAATCAATCGACGGGTTATCGATAACCCGATTCCGGTCGGAGCTTGAAGAAATGGCAGATGTCGCTCCACCCAAGCGACATCTGCCACAACTTGGAATTTCGGCTTCCGCTGCTGGATTCGTTCCAGGTTCCTTTGACTACAAACCCAAGCCGAGCTGCGATTGTTCCTCGCCTTCGGCTTCCTTTTCATTGGTGAGCGACGACAGTGTTACACCAAGGAGCCGGACCGGGCGCTTGAACGGATAGACACCAGCCAGCAAGGCGTTGGCCGCATCGAAAATGTCTTTGATGCCCGAATAGGGGAGAGCAGACGTCCTGCTCCGCGTTGCCTGGGTGAAGTCGGAGTATTTGATTTTCACGGTCACCGTCTTGCCGCTGAAGCCCTTGGCCTCGCAGTAGGCCCAGACCTTTTCGGCAAGCGGCCGGAGCTCGCTGGTTGCGAGATCAAGATCGCTGATGTCGGCGGTAAATGTATCTTCAGCACCGACCGACTTACGCACCCGGTCCGGCCGAACCCGCCTGTCATCGATGCCCCGGGCAATACCATAGAAGTACGGGCCCGATTTCCCAAAATGCTCCACCAGAAACTGCAGGGACTTTGCCTTCAAATCCTTGCCAGTCTCGATACCAAGCCGTTGCATCTTTTCCGCCGTAGCCGGGCCGACGCCATGGAATTTCTTGACGGCGAGCTGCTCGACGAACGCCGGACCGTTCTTTGGCGTGATGACTGCCTGGCCGTTTGGCTTGTTCAAATCCGACGCCATCTTGGCGAGGAATTTGTTATAGGAAATACCAGCCGAAGCGTTCAGCCCCGTGACCGCCTTGATCCTGGCGCGGATTTCCAGCGCGATGTCAGTGGCAATCGGCATGTCTTTGAGATTTTCGGTCACGTCGAGATAGGCCTCGTCGAGCGACAAGGGTTCGACGATCGGCGTGTACTCTGCAAAAATCTCACGGATCTGCTGCGAGACGGCGCGATAGACTTCAAACCTGGGCTTAACGAAGATCAGATCCGGACATTTTCGAGCCGCCGTGACCGACGGCATGGCCGAGCGCACGCCGAACTCCCGCGCCTCGTAGCTTGCTGCTGCAACGACGCCGCGGGCAGCCGCTCCGCCAACAGCCAGGGGTTTGCCACGAAGCTCCGGATTGTCGCGCTGCTCGACCGACGCGTAGAAGGCATCCATATCCACATGGATGATTTTCCTGACGGTTGAGACGGTGGTGAGATCCATGGCGCTTGCGTGTCACTGGTGGAAACGAAACGGGAACATATCAGTTTTTGGAGCTGCATCCAAGTGCTAGCCGTGTTTGGGACCTCCAAAGCGAAACTACCCGCTTCTTCAGGCGTTTGATCATGTACTCAAGCGAACTGAAGGCTGACCGATGGCCGACGACAGGGCTACGATCACGGCAGTTTTCTAAACGCGACAGGCGGCCGACCTTGTAGTGGAGCGTCTTGTCCAACGGCACGGCATTGCGCGACCGGACATCTTTATCCAGTCGGCGTCGGCGAAGAACACGCGCCACGCGACTCTGTGCGGCTATCGTATGGAACTTGCGAGAGATGATGATTGCAAAATGCGTTGGCTGAAAGTGGCGGCTACGTTCTCTTGGCGCCGGCTGAAAGCACATCTTTTTACACGACGATCATTCCTGGAATTAGCCTCGTGGAAGCTATTCCGGCGGAGTTGGGAGCACTCGATCCTGAGATGAGCGCACGCTCCATCGCAAGCTTCGAAAAGCAGTGGCGAGATCAGGATTTGCTGTTCACGAAAATCGCGCCGATGGCCGGAAAACCATTTGATACTCTTTGAGGTCTGGGAAGACTCCATGTTGCGAATTGTTGCACCATCATGGAAACCGCGTTGCCGATTTTCAATTTGTGGAAACACAAATAGTGACGCCTTCCCCACGCGGATCGTGGGATCCAATAATCCTTCCTTCATCTTGGATGCAGATGACACCGGCTTGGCCGAAAATCGGCGAAAGTGCCGGCAGCGACAAGATGTCATGCCCGAGCGCAGCGAGTTCCCGGATGATGTTTCCGCCAAGCGACTGCTCGACCTTCAGGCTGTTGTGGACGTCGGAAAAGGTGCGCCCAAGCAGAAAACGAGGCTGGGCCAGAGCCTGTGTGGGCGTCATGCCGTAGTCGAGCAGGCCGGTGAGCAGCAGCGACAATGTCTGCGGTTGGCCATCGGCCCCTTGAGTTCCGTAAAGCATATGGGGCGCTCCATCCTTGAATGCGATGCCGGGGTTAAGGGTGTAGAACGGGCGCTTTCCTGGCCGGATGGCGTTCGGATGGCGGGGCGCAACTGAAAACGCCGCACCACGGTTCTGCCAGATGATTCCGCTATCGCCTACGACCACGCCGCTGCCCCAGTCGAAATAGGTACTCTGAAGCACGCTTGCACAGCGTCCTTGCTCGTCGGTTGCCGCAAAGAACACCGTGTCGCCATGCTGGTAAGGATGCGGCCACTCGAGGGCCTGCTGGCGGTCTATGGTCCAGGCTTTCTCCTCAAGCCGCATCGGGTCAAGAAGGCCGGGGGTATTGTCGTTAACGAAATCCGGATCGGCGATGTGTTCGCGATCGAGGAACGCCTGTTTCACGGCTTCAACCAAGAGATGGTATCGCGCTGCGCTTGACGACGGTAGCGCCGCCAGATCCAGCCGGGACAGAATGCCAAGGATTGCGAGTGTGGAAACCCCCTGCGTTGGCGGAGGCGGCGCGAGCAGTGTTACGCCGCGATAGTCCTGCGACACGGGTTCGGCATCGCGGGTGCGGGTAAGCCGCAAGTCGGTGGCAGTGATCGGCGACCCTAGCGAAGCCATAGCCTCTCCGAAGCGTGCCGCCAACTCTCCCTCATAGAAGGAACGGTGCCCATGCTCGGCGACATGGCGAAGCGTCCGAGCGAGTGAACTTTGCGTGAAAATACCCCTGCTCCCGGGATGATCAAATGCGGCCGCGAAACCCGGCCAGCCGGCTATCTCGGCGCGTCTGAATTCGAGCCAGAAATCTTGCGAGTGACTCGGCCGGTAGCCGTTTTCCGCAAAAGCGATAGCCGGCGTCAGGAGATCTGAAAGCTGTTCGCGCCCTTGCCAATGCTGCTGCCCAAATGTCAGGGCATGCCCCCAGCTATCCACCGCGCAGGCGGTTGTGATCATGGAAGCGGAGCCACGCAACGGGATCGGCGTATGATAATCAGGAAGGACAGCCGCGGCCTGACCTATCCCGAGAAACGACCGGCGGAGGCCTTGTCTGTCTGCAACCAGCCATACAGCATCGCCGCCCAGACCGCAAAAATGCGGCATCACCACCGCAAGTGTCGCGGCGATCGCAACGGCGGCCTCGATGGCGTTGCCGCCGCGCCTCAGCACCGCTGCGCCGGCTTCGCTTGCCAGGGGATGCGGGCTGGTGACCATTCCCGGCCGGGCTGCTAGCGGCACATTTAGCGACATGAAATTTCCTCTCTTCATAGCCTGGCCGGACATTTCCGGCCAGGGAGGCGTGTTTCCGTCAATCAGTCAACCTTGTAGACGAGCTTGCGCTCGGCCAACGACGGCAGGAACTGACGCGAGAAGACATTTTCCGGCTTCGGCTTCGACGGTAGCTGGTAGCCTTCGGTAACGATATCGATCGAGCGGGCCAGGCGGGCGTCATCGACATCGCCGAGACCGAGCCTGTCGACTTCAGGCGAGATGATCAGGTTCTCGTAGGAGAATTTCATGCGCGCCAATTCGAGCTCTTCCTTGGCGAGATTGTCATAGGCCATGATGGCCTCGATGCCTGCCCTGGAATTGCCGGCGATTTCCCTGGTGGCCCTATTGACCGCGCGCACCAGTCCTTCCACGGCCTTCGGGTTTTCCTTGACGAGTTTCTGCGACACCATCATGCCGTTGGCATAGAGATCCAGGCCATAATCGCCGAAGGATAGCCAGTTATAGTCCTTTGCCGGGTCCTGGCGGTTGTTGATGAGGTTGAACCAGCTGGTGATATTGAAGACGAGCGCGCCGTCGATATCGCCCTTGATCAGCATCGGCTCCTGCAGGTTGGGGCCCATGTTCTCGATTGCGACCTTGGTCATGTCGACCTTGTTGATCGAACCGAGCACGTTGACGAGGCGGGTGGTGGGCGTGCCCTGTGCGCCGCCGAGCTTCTTGCCTTCCAGATCGGCCGGCTTGGTGATGTTGCTTTCCTTCTTGCTGACGATGGCGAAGGGCGGCTTGCTCCAGAGCTGGTAGACCATGACCGGCACTTCGTTCGGTCGGGTGGCGGCATTCTGGATGATGGCATTGATATCGCCGAAACCGGCATCGTAGACGCCCGACATGATGCGGGTGACCGTGGCGGCTGAACCCTCGCCCTGGTCGATCGTGACATTGAGGCCTTCTTCCTTGAAGTAGCCCTTCTGCATGGCGAGCAGGAAGGGGGCGTCCGAGCCTTGCGTCTTCCAGCCGAGAGTGAACTTGATATCCGTGTCAGCCTGGGCGACACCGCCGAGGCAAAGGCCAAGCGCAAGAGTCGAGATCAGTTTCTTCAGCATGTCTGGCTCCATTTGTTTTGAGTAGATATTCAGGCGGCAGTGAAATCCTGGCCGCGGACGGCCCAGCCCGTGACGCGCACCTCGATAAGCGAGAAGGCGACGTAGAGAAGCACACCCAGAAGGGCGAGGATGAAGAGGCCGGCAAAGACCAGCGGCACATCGAAATTGGACGAGGCCGACATCATGACATTGCCGATGCCGCGGTTCGAGGCGACGGTTTCCGACAGGACGGAACCGACGAAAGCGAAGGTGACGGCAATCTTCAGCGAGGCGAAAAAGAAGGGCATGGTGCGTGGCAGGCCGACATTCCACAGGATGTCGAGTTTGCTGGCGCCCAGCGATTTCAGGACATCCTCCAGTTCCGGCTCGGTTGTCGCAAGGCCGGTGGCGATGTTGACGACGATCGGGAAGAAGCACATGGCGAGCGCGGTCAGGATTGCAGGCACCGAGCCGGAGCCGAACCACAGAACGAAGATCGGCACGACCGCGACCTTGGGGATCGACGAGAAGCCGATCAGCAGCGGATAGGCCGTATCATAGGCCGTGCGCGACACGCCGATCGCAGCACCGATGACGACGCCGACGGCTACGCCGAGGACAAAGCCGACCATCGTCGTCCAGAGCGTCTGGATGATATGCGGCATGAGGATGGGCAAGCGGTCGATGAGCGTATCGAAGACCTGACTCGGACGAGGCAGGACGAGATCGGACACCTGCAGTACCAGGCATAGGATTTCCCACAGGCCAAAGAAGGCGACGATGAGGGCGGCTGCCCAGAAGCGGCGGCGCAATGCATAGCTCATGGATCAGGCTCCCTGGATTGCGGTGTCGGAGCGGGCATTGATGATGAGTTCACGCAGGCGCTGGTTGAGCGCGACGAAATCGTGCTCGAACGTCATCTCAATGGTGCGGGGGCGGTGGAAATCGACCGTGCTGTCATCAATGATGCGACCGGGCCTTGCGCTCATGACGCAGATACGTGAAGCGAGGAAGCCCGCTTCCTTCAGGTCATGAGTGATGAGCAGGACGGTCGGCTTGCGCTTCATCCAGAGCGACTGCATCGTGCCCCATAGTTCTTCGCGGGTAAATTGATCGAGCGCGCCAAAAGGTTCGTCGAGCAGGAGCAGGTTCGGCTCGTGGACGAGCGCGCGGCAGAGATTGGCGCGCTGGAGCATGCCGCCGGAAAGCTGCCACGGGTAGTGGTTGGCAAATTTGTCGAGTCCGACATCGGCAAGCAGCGCACGCACCCGATCGCGGAAGTCACCGTTCTTCTTCGCCCGGTATTCGGAACGGAACGGCTTTACGATCTTGAGCGGCAACATGACATTGCGCTCGATCGTCAGCCAAGGGAGCATGGTAGGGTTCTGGAAGGCCATGCCGATGCGCAGCGCCTTGGCGTCGACTTCGCGGCCGCCGACGATGACCGCGCCCCTGGTCGGCTGCAGCAGGCCGGCGGCGAGCCGCATGATCGTCGACTTGCCACAGCCGGACGGGCCGACGAGTGCCACGAATTCCCCATCGGCAATGCGCAGACTGGTCTCCTGCAGCGCAACGACGGCTTTTTCCTGCCGGCCGAAGCAGACGGCTGCCTGGGAGAGCTCCACGGCGGGAGGGGCGTATGTCGTCGGTTGAGGAACAGTCAGCATCAGATCACCATTGAAAGCGTTTCCGAAAAGTGCATGCAATGAGCGTGCCAGTTTCTATAAGTGCGGAATTGTGGCGTTCCAGGATGGATTCATTATCTGTAAAAGTGAATGCAATAACTGTATGCAATTGTTTTGTGCATTTTCGATTTCATTTGCATTTAAATGCGGCAGCGCGCCGAGTTGATCTTTGCCGTCGCCTCGCTTATCGATTGACCGGAAGAAGAGGGTTGGTGATGGCGGGCAGCAAGGGTTCGGCAAGAAGTGAAGGGGATCGCGTCGCGGCGATCTGTACGGGCTTGCGCCGTGCCATCATCGAGCGGGCGCTGCACCCGGGTGACCGGCTGCCGGAGGATTCGCTCGGTGAGCGGTTCGGTGTCAGTCGCACTATTGCCCGCCATGCGCTCGGCCAGCTTGCGGCGGAAGGTCTTGTCGATCTGCGGCGCAACCGCATCGCTGTGGTCGCCACGCCGTCCTTCGAGGATGCGCGGGATATTTTCGACATCCGTCTTGATCTGGAAAAGCAGGTGGTGAGGCGTCTCGCGGGCAAGCTGACGGATGCGCAGGCGAAGCAACTGAAAGCAATCGTGGAGGCCGAGCACGGCGCGCGGCACGGGCCTGAAGGTGCTTCGATCCGGCTCGCCACCGAGTTTCATGTGCTTCTGGCGCAGATGACCGGCAAGCCGATCCTGATCCGCTATGTCACGGAAATCTGCTATCGCGCAGGCCTGTCGCTTGCCGTCTTCGGACGACCACATTCCTCCGACTGCGCAGTCAGCGAACATCTCGAATTGATCGAGGCGATCCGCACCGGGCCGGCGGAAAAGGCGGAGGCGATGATGGGCGAACATCTGGAGGCGGTTGCCTTGCGGGCATTGCTGCAAAGCTCGGGCGCCAAGCCACGCGACTTGATGGATATCCTGGCGCCCTATGCAGACTGAAAGGGCCTGATGGCCCCTTTAACGGGCATTCAGCGGGCGATGGACGGGTCGAGTATCCATTCGGCGCTGTCGTTCCAGACGTCGGTGTCGATGATCAGGCCGTCGCGTACCGTGAACCGGTCGATATAGCGGTTGTTGTCGAAAGGGGTGCCGTCCGGCCATTCGCCGTGGAGATAGCCTAGGCTGTAGATGATGGTTTCGGTTTCGCCCGGCACGACGTCATAGCGCTCTATGCGTTTTTTCACCCATTTGTAGCGGGAGGCATTGAAGCTGGTCGGGCCGCTTGGCGTGTCAAAAAGCCGGTTGCCGGTGAAGCGGCAGGTGAAGCCGGGAGCGACATAGGTCGCGGCGCGAACCGGATCGGGCGCCATGGAGGCAGCGAGATAGTCCTTCACTGCCTGCAGGTCGCGTTCTGTTGTCTTGTGCATCGATATCTCCAGGACTGTTGCGAATTTTATATCAAAAGTGCATACAGTAAGTGTTACAAAAATTACGCCTCGAGTCGCAATATGTCATTTCAAGAATCCTTCGATCTCGTGCTACGCGATGTGCGCCTGAGGGGGTGTGCCGTGCTGCAGGATATAGGCATTGTGGATGGCCGCATCGCCGCCATTGGCCGGATCGCCGCCGGCGCGGGCCACGAGGATGAGTCGATCGGCGGGCGGCTGGTGCTGCCGGGCTTCGTCGATACCCATGTGCATCTCGACAAGTCCTGTCTGCTCTGCCGTTGCGGCAATGCCGGAGGTGGGCTGAAGGGGGCGATTGCCGCGGTTGCCCATCTGAAGCGGGACTATACGGTCGAGGACGTCTATGCCCGCGGGGCGCGGACGATAGAGATGGCGATTGCCAAAGGTACGATGCATATGCGCACCCATGTTGAGGTCGATCCGCGGGCGGGTCTGCGCAGCTTCGAGGCGATAAAGCGGTTGAGACAGGATTATGCCTTCGCGCTCGATCTTTCCATCTGCGTCTTCCCGCAAGAAGGGCTGACCAACGATCCTGGCACGGAGGACCTGCTGGAGCAGGCGCTTGGGGAGGGCGCGGACCTTCTCGGTGGCTGTCCCTATACCGACAGCGATCCGTCCGGCCAAATGGAGCGGCTTTTCACCATGGCCACGCGGCATGACGTGGATCTGGATTTTCATCTGGATTTCGACCTCGATCCGAGCTGGGGGCATCTGGAGGAGATTTGCGAGCGGACGGAGGGGGCCGATTGGCGGGGCAGGGTGACTGTCGGCCACGCTACCAAGCTTGCGGCGATGGACGAGGCAGCATTCGAACGTCGGGTTTCGCGGTTGCGCCAGGCGGGCGTCGGGGTGACGGCGCTGCCGTCGACCGATCTCTATCTGAACGGCCGGGAAGCCGGCTTTCGCGCCGTTCGAGGTATTGCACCCGTGCATATACTGAGGGATCGGGGCGTCACCGCATCCATCGCCAGCAACAATATTCTCAACCCGTTCACGCCCTTCGGCGACTGTTCGCTGCTGCGCATGGCCAATCTCTACGCCAATGTCATGCATCTCGGGCCGGAGGATTTTGCAGCCTGTCTGGATCTTGTCTCGGAGGATGCAGCCCGGTTGATGCGGATCGAAGGTTACGGGCTGGCTGTCGGGGCGATAGCCGATATCGTCGTCATGGAAGGCGAGGACGAGACCGAGGTCTTCGGCGGGCTGCGCGAACCTGCTATGGGTTTCAAGCGCGGGCGTAAGAGTTTTATAAGGCCGGCCGCGACGTTGCTCCGGCCTTGACAGAAGCATAACGGGGCTCACGCCATTCGCGTACCGCTCAAAAATCCAGACAGTGGTTGCCACATTGGTGTCAATCGAACGCAGGCCACGCACTGGCTCCCCATTACCGTCGAACTCCCGCCGAGTTCGAGAAGTAGCAGAAAATCTAACTCGAGGGTGTCTACCAAACTCGGGGCTATTCAAAGCCAGGCATATGGGTCAAACGGACAGGTCATTTAAGGTTAAGGACAGTGCCCCGGAAGAAGAGCGCGAATGTGATCGCCCAGTGCCCCTGCTGAGGGGGTGGTCCGGCCCGGCAGCATCAATTGTCTTGTGCGCGGCATCGAAGGCCAAGTCTATCTGGTTCTCGTTATCGCAGAAATAACGTGTCTGAACCCCTGTCGCCGACTTGATGCAGTTGCTCCGGAGACCGCCCTATACAGCGAGATTCGACGATAATACGACACGGTTCGGAAGATATCTGCAGGTTCTCCAGATACTCATGCGCGAGAACCAACGTCCTCGTGCGGCTTTTACATTTCAGTTCTTTGCCTGCCGCTCCTGTCTTTCCGTTCGACAGGACCGAAAAGCAGGTGCCCCGTTCGAAGTGACATTGGTCATTTCGAACGGGGCACTCACATTCGACGACAGAGTGGCCTGTCAGAGGACAGTTACGTTTTCTGCCTTGGACTTGCCGGTCTTGCGGTCCTGTCCCACGTCGTAGCTGACCTTCTGGCCATCCTGCAGGGCGCCGCCAAATCCGACGGCTGAGATATGGACGAAGACGTCAGGGCCACCACTGTCGGGAGTGATGAAGCCGAAGCCTTTATCTTGAGCGAAGAATTTTACGATACCAGTTGCCATGATGTCCTCGTTTTTTGATGTGCGACATCATCGCATAGCGGTTGCGGTGATCCGCATCAAGTCAGCGGTCCCACCTTGGCAATAACAAAGCTGGAAAAAGGCGCGTTTACCGCGTTGCCGCTTGTAGCAAAGAGCATCGCGATGAGCCGTTTTCTTCATGAACGGTCACATGTCTGTCGTTCCGATATTCTTACGCTTAAGATCGCGAAGAGATTAGATTTGCCCATAAAGACGTTCTCATTTCAAATTCAGGACCAAACGACTGTAGGTCGGAGCGACGGATCGACCGGCGTTAAAGGCTGAGACCCGGAAGAACAGCGCGGATGTGATCGCCGAGCGCCCTGGCTGCCGATGACGTCTGCGGATCGGTAAACTCGATTGCGATGCCGATTGTCGGCAGGGGTGGCAGTCCGCTTTTGACAATATGAAGGTCCGGTGGAACGGCGGTTCTGGTCAGAACGCTGATGGCAAGGCCGGAACGCGCGATTGCGATGAGGCCGGCAAGGCTGTTGCTGGCAAAGGCGACACGGTAGCGGCGATTGGCGGTTTCCATGGCGTCGCACGCCGCGCGATGATCGAGCGTCACGGGTGCTGAGAGCGCCAGCGGCAGCACATCCTTGGTGATGAGGTCCGGTTCCGGCCTGTCCGCCACCCAGACGAAACTTTCCCTGCGGAGCACGTCGCGGTGTTCAGGATCGGATTGCGAAACCAGCGCCATGTCAATCTGGCGGCGCTGCAGGAGGGGACGCAATTCCGTCGTGGGAGCGCAGACCATGCGCAGATCGACTTTCGGGTAGGTGCTGAAGAAACCTTTCAGCAGTTCCGGCAGGAAGGCGATGGAGTAATCTTCAGGGCAGCCCAGGCTGACGGTTCCCTGCAGCGTCGCCTCGCCCATGTCGGCAAGGATTTCATCATGCCGGGCAAGAAGCGCGCTGGCATGGGCGAGCAGCTTCTCGCCCGCCGCGGTTATACGTACTCCCGAACCCGTTCGCTGCAGCAGCGTGTGGCCGACCAGTTCCTCCAGCCGCTGCATTTGTGTGCTGAGCGCGGATTGGGTGCGCCCGATCTGTGTGGCGGCGACGCTGATGGAGCCAGCTCGCGCGACAATGGTAAAGTTCTTCAGGAGCGTAAGGTCGAGCATGGCGATATCAAAATTATCGATATCGGAATAAAATACTATCAATTGGACCGGGGTGGCAATGGGTTGTTATGTTTCGGCAAGATAAACTTTGGGGAACGAGCCATGGACAATCTCGCGAAGAACTTCGCCTCGCTCAACGACGAACCGGCATTCTGGGACGCTGCCAATAAACACCTGACCCGTTACGGACCCGCCTTTGAGGAGATCATCGTCGAGCGGGCCGAGGGAAGTTTCGTTTATGATGCGGATGGCCGCGCCATTCTCGATTTCACCTCCGGCCAGATGAGCGCTTTGCTCGGACATACCCATCCGGATATTGTCGCCACCGTCAACCGGCAGATGGCATCGGTTGCGCATCTGTTTTCCGGCATGTTGTCCCGCCCGGTCGTTGAACTTGCGGCGCGGCTGGCGGCTCTGGCGCCGGGTCTCGATCGCGTGCAATTGCTGACAACAGGCGCTGAATCCAACGAAGCGGCGATCCGCAAGGCGAAGCTCGTGACCGGCGGGCATGAGATCGTCGCCTTCGCACAGAGCTGGCACGGCATGACCGGTGCTGCGGCCTCCGCCACCTATAGCGCCGGCCGCCGGGGGTATGGCCCGGCGACGGCCGGCTCACTCGTTATTCCCGCGCCGAATGCCTATCGTCCGCGCTTCAAGAACCCCGATGGATCGAATGACTGGCAGGCGGAGCTTGACGATGCCTTCGAATTGATCGATCGCCAGTCGACGGGCAATCTCGCCGCCTTCATTGCCGAACCGATCCTGTCGAGCGGCGGTATCCTCGAATTGCCCCTCGGTTATCTCGCTGCCCTGAAGAAAAAGTGCGAGGAGCGGGGCATGTTGCTCATCCTCGATGAGGCGCAGACCGGCGTCGGCCGGACCGGACACATGTTCGCCTTTCAGCGCGATGGCGTGACGCCTGATATCATGACGCTGTCGAAGACGCTCGGCGCCGGCTTGCCGCTTGCGGCGGTGATGACGCGTGCGGAGGTCGAGCAGAAGGCTTTCGAGAGGGGTTTTCTGTTCTATACGACCCATGTTTCCGATCCCCTGCCGGCGGCTGTCGGCGTGACGGTTCTCGATGTGGTGGCGCGAGATGGTCTGGTGGAACAGGCGATTGCCCGCGGAAATCGTTTGAAGGAGGGGCTGCTCTCGCTGCAGCAACGGTTCGAATGCGTTGGAGATGTGCGCGGGCGCGGGCTTTTGCTCGGACTTGAAGTCGTCGCAGACCGCCACACGAAAGCCCCGGGTTTCGAACTTGGTGCGCGCATCATGCAGGAGGCGATGTTGCGTGGCCTCAGCATGAACATCGTCAAGCTGCCCGGCATGGGCGGCGTTTTCCGCATTGCGCCGGCGCTGACGGTATCGGATTCGGAAATCGACCTTGGGCTGGAGATACTGGCGGATTCTATCGAATCCGCACAGCTTGCCCGCTAGGTGTGGCCGGCATTTGCCGGGAATGTCAGTTCCACCCTTGCGCCTTCGCCGGGTCTGGAACTGATATGCGCTTCACCGCCGCTCTGGCGGACGAACCCGTAGACCATGGCGAGGCCAAGGCCCGCACCGCCATGATCGCCCCGCGTGGTGAAATAGGGCTCGAACGCCTTGTCCACGGCCTCCGGCGTCATGCCGATGCCCTCGTCGGTGACGGTGATCACCAGCGTATCTTTTCCAGAGGCGGCCTCGATCGAAATCAGGCCGCCATCGGGCATGGCGGCTGCGGCATTGAGGCATAGATTGAGAATGGATTGCTCAAAGAGGGCAGGGTCCAGCGGTATCGAGGGAAGATTGTCATCGGTATCAAGCGCGATCCGGCATTTGGGGCCGACGGCGATTTCCAGAATATCGGCCATGCCCCGCAGCAGGCTTGCGACATTGATGACGCTTGGGTGGATCGGCTGCTGGCTGCCGATGGTGAGCATGCTGGTGGCCAGAGACCGGCCGCGGTCTGCCGCCTTGCGGATACGGGCGATGTGCCGCTTCTGGCGATCGTTGAAACCGGCTTCCCGTTCCAGAAGGCCGAGGCTGCCGGTGATGATGCCGATCATGTTGCCCACTTCATGGCTGAGCTGGTGGGTCATGCGCATAATGCCATCAAGCCGTTGGGCCTTCACGGCTTCCGCTTCCTGACGGTCGAGAGCGGTCACATCGCGGGCGAGCAGCACGATGCCGCCATCCGGCTGGCGTGACATCGAGACTTCGATCACCCGCTGATCGTCAGTGCGATGGCGCACGACTGCGCGGTCGAGCAATTCCCCCGGCTCTGTATCGAAGGGCAGTAGAGCCGGGTCGATTTCCGGGATGGGTTCGACAAACCGGCGAAGCGGCAGTTTTCGCGACGAGCCGGAGCGTCCGACGAGTTCGATGATGCGGCGGTTCATGGTGATGGGCCGGCCGGCCGGATCGAACAGCGCTATTCCCTCATTCATGTTGCGGAAGGTCGAGCGAATGGTGCGGGCCGCCGCTTCCGCCGTGCGCCTGAGGCGCGAGACGCGATCGACGCTGTCGTGGAAGGCGCGGAATGCGTCGAGCAGCCGGATCAACTCCGTTTCGGGACCCGTATAAGAGGGCGGCCCGACGTCCTTTTCCCCCTTGGCGAGGGCATTCATGCCGTTGGAGAGCGTCACGATCCCGCGCGAGACACGCATTACCGAGCGGATCGAGAAGATTGCCACGATGAGAACCAGCAGCGAGGCCACGGCAACAATGATCAGCAGCCGGTTAAGAGCATCGGAGGTCGAAATGAGGTCTTCATTCAGGCTTCGCGCAACCGCGTCGCCCTGGGTTTCGGTCACATGGGAAAGATCGCGCGATACGGTGTGAAGCCGGGAGACCGACGCGCGGATCGCGAACATCTCCAGAAGGTAACGGCTCTGGGCCTCGAATACCCGCTCATAGGGCTGTAACTCGGACTCGGGCAGCCGCTCGCCGGGGTAACCCTGCTGGCGCGCCGTTGTTTCCGCCATGTAGCGGCGGCGCAGTTCGCCAAGCTGGAAAAGGCTGTCGGATGCAGATGCGGCCTGCACGATGCCGTTCATTCGCCGGCGCAGTTCCGGATCGAGGATGCCCTGACCGGTGGCGATTTCACCGAGTGCTGCCGCCGCCTCTGCCTTGTGCCCCTGCGCGGCATCGGCGTCCTTTGCGAGGTCCAGTGTCTGCGCCCGGATAAGCTGAAGCAGTTCAACGATACGCTCGCTCGCAAAGCCGCGTGCGGCCCGTTCGCCGCTGTCTGGACCCGTCATCTGCAACAGCAGGTCGACCTGCTGGACCACGGAGCGGCTTTCGCTGGAAACGCGATAGGGCGAGGCGGCATTCATCAGAAACGGTGCGCTGGAGACGAGATCGGAGACCTGCCGCGAGACCAGCGACGCCTTGGCGAGGCTGGAAAAGGCCTGCAATCCATAGGCCGCCATTTCATCGCGGGCGCGCTGCAGGCCGTAAATGGCGATGGCGGAAAGACTGAAGACGAGGATGCAGGTAAAGACGATCGCAAAGGGCAGGCGAAAGGCGATCGAGGAAAGGAAAGAGCGGCTGATCACGGGGAAAGCTCGCCCTCGTCGGTATGCAGGACATAACCCTTGCCGCGCCGCGTCTTGATGTGACGCGGAAGATCCGGGTTACGCTCGATCTTGCGCCTGAGCCGCAGCACCAGCACGTCGACATTTCTGTCGATATAACGGTCGCTCTCCGAACCTAGCCTGTCGAGAATCTGGGAGCGGCTGACGGCCTGGTTGGGTGTTTCGGCGAGAATTTCCAGAAGCGCGAATTCGGCGCTGGTGAGGGTGCGGCTGCGGTCAGCAAGGCAGACGGCGCGACGGGCATCGAGATCGATCGCCCAGTCGCCGAGGCGCAGCGCTGTGCGGCCGTGCTCACGCTCGCTGTCCTTGTCCTGTTTCAGCGACGGGATTGTTCGTCGCAGGACGGCCTTGATCCGCGCCGTGAGTTCGATCGGTTCGAAGGGTTTGACCACATAATCATCGGCAGCGGTTTCCAGACCGAGCACCCGGTCGGCGGCACTGCCGGCGGCGGTGACCATAACGATGCCGATGTCGATCTGGCTGCGCAGCCGCTGGGCAAAGGTGCGCCCGGATGTGCCGGGCAGATTGTGGTCGACGAGGACGAGCTCCATCCTGTCCTTCGCCAATATCTCGTCCGCCTCCTCGGCGGAGCGCGCGCAGGTGGGCAGCCAGCCCTCCGCCTCGATGAGGTCCGAGATGAGCTCGGCCATATCCGGATCGTCCTCAACGATCAGAATGCGAACCTTCTGATTAAGCACTGCATATTCCTCCCGCCATCATCATAGGCATGGCGGCGGCGATCTTCAAAGGCTGGCTGGTTATCTCCCCTGTCATAATTGTAATATCTGTAATCTTGTTCGGCGGTGCGGTGAAAGATTGGTAACCATTCTTCGATTGCGGTGCGGGCTGGATGTGACATGCTGTTGGTGGAGACTGGAACGGGGAGGTTCCAGGCAGGGAGGCTTTAAGTGAAACGATTGACCGCACTTGCGGCGAGCATGGTCCTTTGGCTGTGCGGCGCAGGGCATGGCATGGCCGAGCCGAAGTTGAGCGTCCTGTGCGGCGTCGACGAGGCCTGGTGTTTGACCATGAAGCGGGCTTTCGAAGCCAAGGCCGGTCTCGAAATATCAATGGTGCGGAAGAGCACCGGCGAAATCCTCGATCAGATCCGTGCCGAACGATCCCATCCTACGGTTGATGTCTGGTGGGGTGGTACCGGCGACACCCACTTGCAGGCGGGTTCGGAAGGGTTGCTGGATGAATACCGGCCTGTCCATCAGCAGGATTTGTTGCCCTGGGCGCAGAATTTCTCCGTGATGTCGGGATCGCGGTCTGCCGGAGTCTATGCCGGCGCGCTGGGTTTTGCCTATAATTCGGAACTGCTTGCGAAGAACAATCTGCCGGCGCCGACCTGTTGGAAGGACTTGGCGAAGGATGTCTATCGCGGCCATATCCTGACCGGCAATCCAAACTATTCCGGTACGGCCTTCACCATGCTGGCCACTCTCGTCCAGCTGTTTGGCGAGGAGGAAGCTTTTGGTTTCATGGCGAAGCTCAACCAGAATGTCGTGAGCTATACCAAGGTTGGTGCAGCGCCGGTCAAGGCGGCGGCGCGGGGCGAGATCATGATCGGGATTTCCTTCATGCACGATGCCGTGACCCAGAAGATCGAGGGTTTCCCGCTTGTCATCGTCGCGCCGTGCGAGGGTACCGGTTATGAAATCGGGGCAGTCAGCATCGTCAAGGGCAATCGCAATCCTGCCCTTGCGCAAAGCTTCGTGGAATTTGCGCTGAGCCCGCAAGGGCAGGCGACCGGGGCCGCGGCCGGCCAGAACCAGGTGCCTTCCAACGCCCGGGCGACATTGCCGCTGACCGCACCTGACATATCGATGATCAAGATGGTGGATTACGACTTCGCCACCTTTGGCCAGCCTGAAGAGCGAAGTCGGTTATTGAGCCGCTTCGACAGCGAAATCCACCCGACCCAGTAGGGCAAAAACCAACATCCCAAAAGACAGCACGCGCTCCACAAGGTGTCGCGACCGGCAGAGCCATGTCTGCGCGTGGCCCAAGAATTCAGACGCAAGCTACAGGAGGATAACCATGCGACTGACAATACTCTCCACCCTGCTTTTTGCCGGTACGGCGCTTAGCGCCGTTTCCGCTCAGGCGGCGGGCGAACTTAACCTGATCTGCTCGGCCGATGTCGTCATCTGCGAACAGATGAAGGGCGATTTCGAAAAGTCACACGACATCAAGGTCAATATGGTGCGCCTGTCTTCGGGCGAGACCTACGCCAAGGTGCGCGCGGAAGCCCGTAACCCCAAGACCGATATCTGGTGGGCCGGCACCGGCGATCCGCACATGCAGGCGGCATCCGAGAACCTGACGCTCGAATACAAGTCGCCGATGCTGGATCAACTGCAGGACTGGGCCGTCAAACAGGCGGAAAGCACCGGTTACAGGACTGTCGGCGTTTATGCAGGCGCGCTGGGCTGGGGCTACAACACGGAAATCTTCAAGTCCAAGGGCTATAAGGAGCCGAAGTGCTGGGCCGATCTGCTGGCGCCGGAGCTGAAGGGCGAAATCCAGATCGCCAATCCGAATTCGTCCGGCACCGCCTATACGGCGCTGGCGTCGCTCGTGCAGATCATGGGCGAGGATCAGGCGATCGACTATCTGAAGAAGCTCAACGCCAATATCTCGCAATATACCAAGTCCGGTTCGGCACCGGTCAAGGCGGCGGCGCGTGGCGAAACGGCGCTCGGCATCGTCTTCATGCATGATGCGGTGGCGCAGACGGCGGAAGGCTTCCCGGTCAAATCAATCGCACCGTGCGAAGGCACGGGTTACGAGATCGGCTCCATGTCGATCATCAAGGGCGCCCGCAACCTCGACAATGCGAAGACCTGGTACGACTGGGCGCTGAAGCCGGACGTGCAGTCACGCATGAAGGACGCCAAGTCCTTCCAGCTTCCCTCCAACAAGACGGCGGAAGTGCCGAAGGAAGCGCCGAAGTTCGAAGACATCAAGCTCATCGACTACGACTTCAAGACCTATGGCGATCCGGCCAAGCGCAAGGCGCTGCTGGAACGCTGGGACCGTGAGGTCGGTGCGGTCGCGAACTGATCTTAACTCCGGCGATAGGCATCCCGGCTTTCAAAGCCGGGGTGTCCGCCACTCTTTCATCGGCATGAAATAAGCGAGGTCGGCCATGACACGTGGCAATCGCAGGCTGGACATGGTCCTGGCGCTCGGGGCTTTTGCCCTCATTTTTCTTCCCTGGTATCGCATAGAAGGCGGCTTTTTCAGCTTCCGCTGGCTATCCGGATTTTTCTCTTCCGGCAGCGATGCTCCCGGTGTGCTGCAGATATTGTCCTATGGAAAACCGTGGCTTGCCGGCGTCGTTGTCTTCTTCCTTGCCGCATGCCTTGTCCGGCCCATTCATGATCCGATGCGGCGTGGGCGGTTGCTTGCGATTATCGGAGCCGTCGGTCTCGTTTTCCTCGCCCTGCAGGGGCTGGCCATCGGCTTTACCGGCTGGAGCTGGTCAGTGAGCGAAAACCTCTTCGGCATGCTTGCCGATGGCCAGCCCTCCATGGGAGCTGGGGCCGTCGTCATGTCGTTCGTCTTCGTGCTTCTTTTTGCCTTCGGGCTTGCCGAACGCGGCGTCATGAAGGGCGACGCCTTCGTTGTCGGCGCCATTTCCGTTCTCGTCTTCCTTGTCACGGTTTTTGTCTTTTATCCGATCGGCAGCATGCTGGTCGCGTCCGTTCAGGATTTCGACGGCTCCTTCAACGCCGAAGGCTTCATCCGCAATATCAAGGATCCCGGCATCTGGAGCCTCGGCTGCGTGATGGGTGAAGAGCGTTGCGGTGTTGCCTGGCGCACGCTGTTCCTGGCCCTGATGACCGCCTTCGGCTCGACCGTGCTCGGTCTTGGCTTTGCATTGATCGCCACCCGCACGCGCTTTCCGTTCAAGAAGGGCTTGCGGCTTCTGACGGTTCTGCCGATCATCACGCCGCCTTTTGTCATCGGCCTTGCTTTGACGCTGCTTTTCGGCCGCGCCGGCGTCGTCACCGAATGGCTTTCCTATCTCTTCGGTATCGAACCGGGTCGCTGGCTTTACGGCATGACCGGCATCTGGATTGCGCAGGTCCTTTCCTTCACGCCCATCTCGTTTCTGGTGCTGATCGGCGTGGTCGAAGGCGTCAGCCCGTCAATGGAAGAAGCCTCGCAGACGCTGCGCGCCGACCGCTGGCGCACCTTCTGGCGGGTGTCTCTGCCACTGATGAAGCCCGGGCTCGCCAATGCCTTCCTGATCGGCTTCATCGAGAGCATGGCGGATTTTGGCAATCCGCTGGTGCTCGGCGGCACGCATGGTGTGCTGTCGACGGAAATCTTCTTTGCCGTCGTCGGCTCGCAGAATGATCCGTCCCGCGCCGCGGTTCTGGCGATCATCCTGCTGTGCTTCACGCTTTCGGCCTTCCTTGCCCAGCGTTTATGGCTGGCAGGCAAGAATTTCGCCACGGTGACGGGGAAGGGCGACAGCGGCGCGCATATCGCGCTTCCGCGTGGCCTGTCCATCGGCGTCCACGCTGTCGTCGTGCCGTGGATGGTCTTCACCATCGTTGTTTATGGCATGATCCTTGTGGGCGGTTTCGTGAAGACCTGGGGTCTCGACAATTCCCTGACCTTCGACCACTACATCCGCGCCTTTTCCATCAGCTTCTCCAATGGCTCCATCGCCTGGACCGGTGTAGCCTGGAACTCGTTCTGGACGACCATGAAGATCGCGCTGGTTTCCGCGCCATTGACCGCTGCCGTCGGTCTTTTGACTGCCTATATCATCGTGCGGCAGAAATTTGCCGGGCGGAACCTCTTCGAATTCGCGCTGATGATGAGCTTTGCCATTCCCGGCACGGTCATCGGCGTCAGCTATATCATGGCCTTCAACCTGCCGCCGGTGGAAATGACGGGCTCGGCGCTGATCCTGATCGCCTGCTTCGTGTTCCGCAACATGCCGGTCGGCGTGCGCGGCGGCATCGCGGCGATGAGCCAGCTCGACAAGAGCCTTGATGAGGCTTCGTTGACGCTGCGGGCCAATAGTTTCCGCACCATCCGCAAGGTCATCCTGCCGCTGCTCAGGCCCGCAATCACGGCCGCACTGGTCTATTCCTTCGTCCGCGCCATCACCTCGATCAGCGCCGTCATCTTCCTCGTCAGCGCCGAATACAACATGGCGACCTCCTATATCGTCGGCCTCGTCGAGAACGGCGAATATGGGGTGGCGATCGCCTATTCCTCCATGCTGATCGTGGTGATGATCACCGTCATTACCGGCTTCCAACTCATTGTCGGCGAGCGTCGCCTGCGGCGCGAAAACCGCGTCGCCGGCCTGCCCTCCACTTCCTCCGTTCCTCTTGCCCAGGAGAAAACCGCATGATTTCCGTAAAGCCCGGCTCCGTCACCTTCCAGAATGTCCGCAAGACCTTCGGTGCTTTCACCGCCATTCCCGATCTGTCGCTCACCATCGAGCCCGGCACGCTGGTGACGCTGCTCGGCCCCTCCGGCTGCGGCAAGACGACGACGCTGCGCATGCTGGCTGGCCTCGAACATCCGACCAACGGGCGTATCCTAATCGGCGACAAGGATGTGACCATGCTGCCCGCCAATGAGCGCGATGTCTCGATGGTCTTCCAGTCCTATGCGCTTTTCCCGCACATGACGGCGCTCGATAACGTCGCCTACGGCCTGCAATCCTCCGGGCTGCGCAAGGCGGAGGCACGGGAAAAGGCGGAAGAGGGCTTGAAGCTTGTCGGCCTTGCCGGCATGGGGCATCGTCTGCCCGCCGAGCTTTCCGGCGGGCAGCAGCAGCGTGTCGCGGTCGCTCGCGCTCTGGTGCTCGAGCCGCAGGTTCTGCTGCTGGACGAGCCGCTTTCCAACCTCGATGCCCGCCTTCGCCGCCGGGTCCGCACCGAAATCCGCGAATTGCAGCAGCGGCTTGGCTTTACTGCCGTTTATGTGACGCATGATCAGGATGAGGCGCTGGCTGTTTCCGACCGGATCATCGTGATGAAGGATGGCGAGATCGCTCAGTCGGGTGCGCCACGCGATCTTTACGAAGCCCCGGCTTCCGCCTTCATCGCCGATTTCATGGGCGAGGCCAATGTCGTCGGTTGCGAGGTCATCGGCGTTGAGGGCGTCGATGCGCTGATCCGCGTCGGCGGGATCGATCATCGGGTCTCGGCCCGCAATGCCCGGCCGGGCCCAGCCAAACTCGCGGTTCGTCCCGGCTCGATTTCCATCGGACAGCCGGGCGGGCAGGGGCTTGCCGGCCGGGTGCTGCACAGCGCCTATCTCGGCGGTCACGTCGAATATGAGGTGGAAACCGATATCGGTACGCTTTTCATTGTCGACCATGCCGTGGAGACCAGCCTGCCGGCAGCGAGCGACGTGACGCTGGGGTTCAGGAACCGGGGTATCGCCTTGATTCAGGCCTGACGCCGCCGGTCTCCTATTCAGGATTACATTGCGACAGAGGCAGCTTTGGTCTGCCTCCGTGTGTCGGGAACGCCCGCCTCAAATGTCCTTTGCCAGACGAAGCGCATCGTAGATCGCCGCATGCGTATTGCGCGCGGCGACCGCATCGCCGATCCGGAAGAGCCGGTAGGCGCCATCAGGGTTGCGCTCAACTGTTTGGGATGCTCCCGAAAGCAGGGCGTCGTAGGAGATTTCGCCAAGGTTCTTCGAGCCGGGCTTGAGGTCAAAATAAAGGTCGTCCAGCGGGATCGTGCCGTGGTTGACGACGATCTGGTCGACAGTTCTCGATTTCGTCACGCCGCCATAGTCGCTGCCGACATGGGCGATAAGCTGGTTGCCGTTTCTTTCCGCCGCTTCCAGCCGGTAGGTAACGGTGAAGGTGACATCGAGCTTTTGCAGGGAGCGCATATAGGGGACGAGGTTCATGGCCATGACTTCCGGGGCGAAGGCGCGGTCAGGCGTCATGATCTCAACCCTTGCGCCTGCCTTTGCCAGAAATTCGGCGGCCTGCAGGCCCGCGTGATCGCCGGCGTCATCGAACACCAGCACATTCGTTCCCGGTTTGACGTCCCCGGAAATGATATCCCATGCCGAGACGACAAGATCGTTGCCCTTGGAAAGCACATCGGTGTGCGGCAATCCGCCGGTAGCGATGATGACGACGTCAGGATTTTCCGAGAGAACCGTGTCCGCCTCGGCCCAGCTGTTGAAGTGAAAGGTGACGCCCAGTCTTTCGCACTGGCCCATGCGCCAGTCGATGATGCTGATCATCTCACGACGGCGTTCGCTTTGCGCCGTCAACCGGATCTGGCCGCCGGGATTGTTGGCGGCCTCAAAAACGACGACGTCATGGCCGCGCTCGGCGCAGACGCGCGCGGCCTCGAGCCCGGCCGGTCCTGCGCCGACAATCACCACCTTCCGGCGCTCAGCCGCTTTGGGTATTTCGTGCGGCATGGTTTCCTCACGGCCGGTTGCCGCATTGTGGATGCAGAAAGCGAGACCCCCCTGATAGATGCGGTCGAGACAATAATTGGCGCCAACACAGGGGCGAATATCGTCCTCGCGTTTTTCCATGATCTTGCGCACGATATGCGGATCGGTCATGTGGGCGCGGGTCATGCCCACCATGTCCACCTCACCAGCAGCGATGGCGTGGCGCGCGGTGGCGACATCGGGGATCTTGGCGGCGTGGAATGTCGGGAAACTGGTCGCGGCGCGGATTTCACCGGCGAAATCGAGATGCGGCGCGTTGGCCATGCCCTGAATGGGGATGACGTCGGTCAGGCCCGGGTCGGTGTCGATATGGCCCCTGATGACATTGAGATAATCGATCAGGCCGCTGTCCTTCAACCGTCTGGCGATTTCGATGCCCTCAGCCTTTCCGGTGCCGCCCTCGAGACATTCGTCGGCGGTATAACGGACGCCGAGGATGAAATCGTCGCCCACGCGTTCGCGCATCGCCCTGAAAATGTCGAGACAGAAGCGCATGCGGTTTTCAAGCGGGCCGCCATAGGGGCCGTCCAGTTCGTTGGTCAGCGGCGAGACGAACTGGTCGATCAGATGGCCATAGGCTTCCAGTTCCACGCCGTCCATGCCACCCGCCTTCATGCGTTCGGCGGCGTCGGCGAAGTCCTTGATGATACGCTCGATATCCCAGTCCTCGATCTTCTTCGGAAAAGCCCGATGCGCCGCTTCGCGATGATGGGACGGGGCAACGATCGGCAGCCAGTCGCCCTTGTCCCAGCGGGTGCGGCGACCGAGATGCGTGAGCTGGATCATGATCGCCGCGCCCTGTTCATGCACGGCGTCGGTCATTTCCCGGATCCACGGGACGATTTCATCCTTGTAGGCGAGCAGGTTGTTGAAGACGGGTGGGCTGTCCCTGGAGACGGCGGCGGAGCCGGCCGTCATTGTGAGCGCAACGCCGCCCTTCGCCCGCTCCACCGTGTAGGCGCGGTAACGCCCCTTCGGCATGCCATCCTCGGGATAGGCGGGTTCGTGCGAGGTGACGATGATGCGGTTGCGCAGCGTGAGGTGTTTTAGCTGGTAGGGCTGAAGAAGGGGATCACTCGACATAGCCTGCTCCAAAAGGGTTTCTGTCCCAAGGCTAAGCGGAAATGTACACTTGTGTCAATTTACAAAGCACAATTGTCTTTCTTTTCGACATAGGTGTACATCCGCTTGTCGCGCAGAGACCAATTTGCTACGAACCGGTCATGGAAGCGACATTGAACGACACCGGTTGGCGTGGATCGCAGGAGGGGTGGCTTGAGGCCGCCTATCAGGCTTTGCTGGAATCGGGCGTGGATTCCGTCAAAATCCTGCCATTGGCGAAAAAGCTCAATCTGTCGCGCACGAGCTTCTACTGGTTTTTCAAGGACCGGGAGGAATTGCTGGCCGCACTCGTCGCCCGCTGGCGGGAAAAAAATACCGGGAACATCGTCAGGCAGTCGGAAGCCTATGCCGAGACGTTGGCCGAAGCCATGCTGAATGTTTTCGATTGCTGGCTGGATTCCTCGCTTTTCGACAGCAGATTTGAATTCGCGGTTCGAAGCTGGGCTCTTCAGTCCGATGAGATTCTTGCGGAAGTTCGCAAGGCTGACGAGATGAGAATGGCGGCGCTTTCACGCATGTTCGTGCGGTTCGGTCACAATGAAAACACGGCGGATGTGCGTGCCCGGACCACCTATCTGGTGCAGATCGGCTATATTTCCATGCAGTCTGAGGAAGATGTGGGGGTGCGGATGCAGAGAATTCCGGACTATATCGCCATCTATACCGGCGAGGCGCCTCGGCAGCGTGAGCTTGACCGGTTTTATGCAAGGCATGGGTACAGGCCGGCTTCCTGAACCTGACGCGATGATGTCGCGAAAACACGCGCAATGCCGTCGGATCGTGACAGGCAAGGTGATACAAGACGAATTGTCTGTCCGTCCTCCTGCAATGTAGCTGCAACATTCACCGAACAGTGGTGGGGGATGGCGAGGATTCATCTGGGGAACGTCATTGCG
The DNA here is from genome assembly GCF_049843495.1 of Agrobacterium sp. M50-1. Classification (NCBI taxonomy): domain Bacteria; kingdom Pseudomonadati; phylum Pseudomonadota; class Alphaproteobacteria; order Hyphomicrobiales; family Rhizobiaceae; genus Agrobacterium; species Agrobacterium sp. M50-1. Next base: position 60,587 of record NZ_JBBHZH010000003.1, read on the forward strand.
AATCTTGCTTCTTGAGGATGAACCCGAAATGGCGCGCGTGCTTCTCGAAGCCCTGCGCCGGCGCGATGTGCTTGCTGATCATGTCAGCACCATCAGCGATGCTGACGCCCTTGCGCGGGACGGGTCTTACGATGTTCTGGTTCTGGATCGCCGCCTTCCTGATGGCGAGGGGCTGAACCTGGTGGCTTCGCTTCGCCGCAGCAGACATACCGTGCCCATCCTTGTTCTGACGGCGCTTGGAAGTGTCGATCATCGTGTCGATGGGCTCGATGCCGGGGCGGATGATTATCTTGCCAAGCCCTTTGCGATCGAGGAGCTGCTCGCCCGTCTCAGGGCTCTCCACAGACGCGGCCCTTCTCTTTCCGACAAATATGCGCATTTCGGAAATCTGAGCATTGATCCCCGCAGCAATGAAGTCAGCATTGCCGGCTCCATCATCGAGTTGCGGCGTCGGGAATATCTGGTGCTTGAAGCGCTGATGCGACGTCCTAACCGCATCGTCACGCGGTCGAACCTGATCGAGGCGGTCTATACGCTTGATGACGAGATCGAGTCCAACGCTCTTGAGGCGCACATTTCCCGTATTAGGAAAAAGCTGGCGCAGGCGGAAGCGACGGTGGAAATAAGAGCCGTGCGCAATATCGGTTACCTCATCCGGTCGAAGACATGAAGAGAGCGCCCGATCGATCCCTGCGATGGGGGCTGATGAAGCGCCTTTTTGCACTGCAGGCATTCCTGCTCGTCCTTTTCGTCATCCTTCTCATCGGCTGGATATGGATCATCGATCCGCGGCTGGAAGGTGCGAATGAAGAGGCCGCCCGCATCGTCGCGGAGAGCGTGACAAAGGATGGAGAGGGCAGGCCGCAATTGTCGACGACGCCGGAGCTGGCGGAGCTGAAACGGCGTTATCCAAATCTCTGGTTTGTGGTGCGAGACGCCGATGACATCGTATTGCAATATGGCGTTGTCCCGCCGCCCGCCCTGTCGGCGGTGTTTCCCCTGAGTTTTGACCGCGCACGCCTGGAAGCGGCCGGAACGCTCCGCGCAACCGTGGAAAACCGCGATACAGCTGCCGGGCGGCTTCAGTTCATTGCCGGGACGGAGGAAGGAATTCCCAACGACGGTCTGAGTATCTGGATCAATGTTCAGCTGGACCTGGAAAAGGATGCCGAGGGCGCCATCCGTTGGCTTACCGTGCTGCCGGCGCTGGGCTTCATCATCCTCATCGCCGTCGTGCCCATGCTGATCCTGACGGGCATCGCGACATTGCTCGTGACCCCGCGGGCGGTCGGGCGCTCCCTGAGCGGGCTGATGGAAACCGTGAAGCAGGCGCAGTCCATTGATTTCGAGAACCGGTCCGAGCGTATCGACCGTTCGAAAGTCCCCCTTGAAATCATCCCGCTGGTCGATGCCTTCAACGTCGCGCTGTCGAGGCTTGATGACGGTTATAATCGCCGTAACCGCTTTCTCGCCGATGCGGCGCATGAGCTCAGGACGCCGATTGCAATCGTACGCACCAGAGCCGACCTCTTGCCCGATGACGCGCTGAGCCATCAGATCAGGGCCGATATCGATCGCCTCACCCGCGTTGCGCATCAGTTGCTGGAGATGCAGGCTGTGGGTGTGGTGGAACTGCCGGCGGAGCCGCGGGATCTCAATAAACTTGTCGAGCGCATCGCAACCGACCTTGCGCCGATTGCAATGGATGCCGGATATGAATTCGATTTCGAGCCGAGCGCGGATGCGGCGATCTTTACGGTGCAGGCATCGATTATCGAGATGGCGGTCGTCAACCTCCTGCGCAATGCAATCGATCATGCGGGCGGTAGAGGCGCAATCACGATCCGGGTCGACCCGGCAGGCGCCATTGAGGTCCGTGATGAAGGGCCGGGCATCCCGGTTTCCGAACGCGAGCAGGTATTCGAGCCGTTTCACCGCATCAACACAAGTTCGCCAGGCGCCGGCCTTGGGTTAAATCTGGTCCAGAAGGCGGCGGAGCTTCACTGCGGCCGTGTCGTGTTCCTCGATCTCGATCCCGGCTTTTGTGTTCGGATCGAAATTCGCTCGATCGCCCAAAAAGGCATTGCGGCTGGCACCGTTTAGCTGACGAGATTCCCGAGCGCTCGAACGAGCTCTGATAACGAAATTACTTACGATTTGGTTAAGGAAATTCTTCTAACTTGTTTAAATAAATAAATTATTTTGAATAAAATGCGCCCCATGCAATGCAAGCGCAATTCTCGCGCGGAAAATCCCCTTATCTGCTGACCGCATCCGCACGTCATGTCGGCCGGCGCAGCAGACAAACGGGAGCCGGATTTCCGGTTCTTCAACGCGAACTGAAACTTGGCTGCGCCGGAAGACGGCGCATCGGTTTCGTCTGGAGTCATTCATGTCGATCATCAAGAAATCGCTTGTCGCCGCGGCCGTCGCTGTTGCGGTTGCAGGCAATGCCTATTCCGCCGATCCTACGAACTATAATACGCAGCAGTCCTTCGATTATGGCAGTCAGCAGGCCTTCTCCTGGGGCGGTGCCTATGTCGGTGCGCATGGTGGCGTCGCTTCCCCGAAATTCAATCCATTGGCCAGCGGCCGCGGCCTGACGGGCGGTGTTCAGGCCGGTTATAACTTCCAGTTCGGCTCGGGCGTGGTCGGCGCGGAACTCGAAGGTTCCTATCTCGGAAATGAGGCGCGTGTGCCCAACGGTCGGTTGCGGGAGCGTTTCCGCGGCGCGGCCAAGATGAAGGCCGGTGTGGCGCTCGACCAGACGCTCATTTACGGCACTGCCGGCTTGACCACGACGAAGTTCAAGGACGGCAATGGCGTGACGGGTCCCGATGGCTGGAAACAGGGCTATCTGGTCGGGGCAGGCGTTGAACAGAGCTTCGGCGGCGGCCTGTCGGCAAAGTTCGAATATAATTATGTGAGCACGGGAAATGTGGCCACGACGACTTCAAGCGGCAGGTCGAAGACCGATGTCAGCGATCATGTCATCAAGGCCGGCCTGAACTATCGTTTCTGATCGGCCCGCCCCATGACAGGCCCAGGGAGAATTTTCGAAAGAAAACCGCCGCTTTCAGCGTGAAGGCGGCGGTACAATAACATTTACCGCAAAACATGCGGCGCCGGATGAAGTCCGGACATGATCATTCGCACTCAAGCGGCGGCTGCCGGAAACTTGTTACGTACCACTCGTTGCCGGAACTGCGCGTATAGAACGTGTAATAGCAATCGATGCGTTCGACATAACCTGGCGTTTCCGACACTTCATATCGCTCACCGCGCCGCGTTGTCCGCACCTCGCCACTCGATGACCCGGAAACAACCTGTGTCTTTTTCTTCCGCCATTGAAAGGCCTGCTGGCCGGGACCCAGGCTGTAAATATTGTCCGGCGGCCCATAGTCCAGCATCACGCTGGTAATGGGCGCGCCGATATAGCTTTTCATGACGGTTGAGGCGCAGGCCGTGAGCAGCATGGACGCGCCGGCGATAAGGATGATTGCTGTCGGGACTGCGAATGAGGCTCTGCTGGACATGGAAATTCCTTTCAGCTGCGGGGACATACCGCAGGGATAGGAACAGCTTGTTGCAAGTACATTGCACGGCGAGATCGCTGGGCGGGCCGTGACTGCCGATCGGTCTCAGCTAGTTCGCCGGCTATCTGTGTCAGAGGCCGGCGATGTTGCGGCCAATATGGCGCAGGATGCTTTTGAAAAGTTTCGCCTCGGTGGGATCGAGGCCTTCAATGGCGGTTTTTTCGAACATGGCGGCGATGGGCATGAGTTCATCGGCCAGTTCCTCGCCCTTCGGGGTGAGGGTGATGCGCACGATGCGTGCGTTGTCGAGAGGCCGTTCCCGGCTGACGAGGTTGCGCCGGACCATCAGCCCCACGAGCCGGGACAATGTGGAAATTTCCACAGACACCATGTCCGAAAGCTCGGTCAGAGTCTTGCTCTCCTGCTGCCGCAGCGTCGCCAGCACCCGGTACATCGGCAGGGTGATGTCATAGGAGGCCAGCCTAACGGAAAAGCGCTCGCCAAGCCGAACGCCCACCCAGTTGAGCAGGTAGGGTACCGAGTCGGTGAATTGATAAGACACGAGCAAATCCCCGTTTGAGAACCATCTGCGCAGATGCTGATGTGCGCCTATCGGCTGTACCGGCACAATCCATCCGTTTCAATAGCTTCGCCCCACAAGACGGAGAATGCGAGGTCCTCGCTGGTTCAATAAATGACGAAAAACATTTGCATTGACAAATGTTGCAAACACAAATAAATAGAAATGCAGGATTTGGGAGGATCTCATGACATCAGCATTGTTTGGCCTGAGCGGCCTTGCACCCGAAGGCGTCGGCCAGAATTTCCGTTCGACGATGCGCCGTTTTCCGGCGACTGTGACTGTCATCACGGCCTGTGCTTCGGGTGATCAGCGCGATCACGGCATGACGGTGACGGCTGTCACCTCCGTCTCGATGGAGCCGCCGTCTCTGCTGGTTTGCCTGAACAATCGCACCCTGCTGCATGAATTGCTGCTGTGCCGGCCGGATTTCATCGTCAACGTGCTGACGCAGGACCAGATGGTCCTCTCGGATGCCTTTAGCGGCAAGGTGCCGCCGGAAGAGCGTTTCCACGACGGTCAATGGCAGCGCCATGGCAATGGTGTTCTCTATCTGCCCACGGCCCATGCCGCCATCGCCTGCCGCCGGGTTGCTGCCATGCCCTATGGAACCCATACCGTCTTTATCGGCCAGGTGGTTTCGGCCGATGTCAGCGAGACGACGCGGCCGCTGCTTTACGAAAACGCCCAATATTGCGCCGCAAGCCCCGCGAGCCTGCCCGCCTGATCATTACCGCCCAGACAATTCCGGTGGAATAACCGCCGGCCAGCAACGTCCGGCCAGTAACGCCCGGAAGGAGACAATCATGAACGATATGAGCCATGCGCCGCTGCCGGCGCAAACGAACCCGCGTGTCCGCCTCGCAAGCCGCGTTGCCGGCATAGCCGATCTTTTCCGGATGAGCGCCAGACAGACGGAGGAGGCTCGGCGTGTTCCCGCAAGCCATATCGAGGCGCTGCGCGGCATTGGATATTTCGATATCGTCAAGCCCCGCGCCTTCGGCGGCAAGGGTGGAGATTTCGCCGAACTGGTCGAGGCCAATATCGAGCTTTCGGCCGCCTGTGCGTCGACCGGTTGGGTTGCCGGCCTGCTGTCGGCCCATCAATGGCTGCTGGCGATGTTTCCGGAAGAGGCGCAGGCCGATGTCTGGGGTGGAAACCCCGATGCGCTTTTGTGCGGTTCCTATGCGCCGGTGAAGATGGCGGAGCTCGCCGATGGCGGTTATCGCCTGAGTGGCAAATGGGCCTTCGCCTCGGGCTGCGAAAACGCGCAATGGTCCCTCTGCGCCGCCATCCTGCCGCCGCGGGGTGAAGGAAAGCCGGTTCCGGCCTTCCTGCTCGTTCCCGCCGGGCAATATGTGGTTGAAGACACCTGGCACGTGGTGGGCCTGGCCGGCACGGGTTCCAAGACGCTCGTTCTCGATGATGTCTTTATTCCCGAACACCGGGTTCTGACCTTTCCCGACGCCACCAGTGGCAAGACACCTGGCGGGCACTATTATGCGGAGGAAGGCCTGTTCAACATGCCGCTTCTGACCGGCATTCCCTCCTGTCTCGCGGCGGCTGGCGTCGGCGCGGCCAAGGGTGCGCTTGCCGCCTATGTCGATCACGTCGGCGGCCGGGTCACACGCGGCGCGGTGGCGGGTGGCAATAATCGCATGGCCGAATTCCCGACCATTCAGCTGCGCGTCGCGGAAGCTGCCGCGAGCGTTGATGCGGCGTGCGAAATTCTGCTGCGCGATGTTTCCCGGGCACAGGCGCTCTCGCAGGCAAGGATCGAAGGCCGGGCGGAGTTTACGGTGGATGACCGGCTTCTCAGCCGTCGCGGCCAGTCCTTTGCGGTGTCTCTGGCACTTCGCGCGGTGCAGGCGCTCAACGATTCCACCGGCGGCGTCGGGCTCGATCTTTCCAACCCCGTGCAGCGGGCCTGGCGGGATGCGAACGCGGTCGGCCGCCATATCAGCATGAACTGGGATGCCGTGGGCACCATGATCGGCCAGAGCATGCTCGGGCTGGAACCCAAGGGTCAATATTGATCGCCTCTCGGGCGACGAACACACAGCGAATTTGGAGGAAACTACATGCAAGGCAAGGTCGCTCTCGAGGAGCATTTCGCAATCCCGGAAACACTCCAGGATTCGGCCGGGTTCGTGCCCGGCGATTACTGGAAGGAACTGCAGCACCGCCTGCTCGACATTCAGGATACGCGCCTGAAGCTGATGGATGCGCACGGCATCGAAACCATGATCCTGTCGCTCAATGCGCCGGCGGTGCAGGCTATTCCCGACACCAGCAAGGCAATCGAAATCGCGCGGCGGGCGAATGACGTTCTCGCCGAAGAATGCGCCAAGCGGCCGGATCGCTTCCTTGCCTTCGCAGCCTTGCCTTTGCAGGACCCGGATGCGGCGACCGAGGAATTGCAGCGCTGTGTCAACGATCTCGGTTTCGTCGGTGCGCTCGTCAACGGCTTCAGCCAGGAGGGCGATGGCCAGACGCCGCTTTATTACGATCTGCCGCAATATCGCCCGTTCTGGGGTGAAGTCGAAAAGCTCGACGTGCCTTTCTACCTGCATCCGCGCAATCCGCTGCCGCAGGATTCGCGCATCTATGACGGCCATCCCTGGCTGCTTGGCCCCACCTGGGCTTTCGCGCAGGAAACGGCTGTCCATGCGTTGCGTCTGATGGCATCAGGCCTGTTCGACCAGCATCCGCGTCTCAACATCATTCTCGGCCATATGGGCGAAGGCCTGCCTTACATGATGTGGCGCATCGACCATCGTAATGCCTGGGTGAAGCTGCCGCCGCGTTATCCGGCCAAGCGTCGTTTCGTGGATTATTTCAACCAGAATTTCCACATCACCACCTCTGGTAATTTCCGCACCCAGACATTGATCGACGCCATTCTGGAAATCGGTGCGGATCGTATCCTGTTTTCCACCGACTGGCCCTTCGAGAATATCGATCACGCCTCCGATTGGTTTAATGCGACAACCATCGCCGAAGCCGATCGGGTGAAGATCGGCCGCACCAATGCGCGCCGTCTGTTCAAGCTCGACGGGCACTGAACCATGCAGCCGTTCGTCTATACGGCCGCTCCCGCCCGTATCGTTTTCGGCGCGGGTAGCTCGGCGGGCTTGGTGGAGGAAATCCGCTGCCTTGGCCTGTCGCGGGCGCTGGTGCTTTCCACGCCGCAGCAGAAGGGTGACGCGGAGGCGCTTGCTGCCCGGCTCGGCCGGCTTGCTGCCGGTGTCTTCTCCGATGCGGCCATGCATACGCCGGTCGAGGTGACGAAAAACGCGGTCGAAGCTTATCGCACCGCCGGTGCGGATTGCGTCGTGGCGCTCGGCGGCGGTTCCACCACCGGCCTCGGCAAGGCCATTGCGCTGCGCACCGATGCGGCGCAGATCGTCATTCCGACCACCTATGCCGGTTCCGAGGTGACGCCCATTCTCGGCCAGACGGAAAACGGGGTGAAGACCACCATGCGCGGGCCGGAAATCCTGCCGGAAGTGGTGATTTACGATGCGGAACTGACGCTTGGGTTGCCTGTCGCCATCAGCATGACGAGCGGGATCAACGCCATGGCCCATGCGGCGGAGGCGCTCTACGCGCGGGACCGCAATCCCATCGCCAGCCTGATGGCGGTCGAGGGGCTGCGGGCGATGATCGGAGCCCTTCCCGGCGTGAAGGCCGAGCCGCGGGATATAGAGGCGCGCGAAACCGCGCTTTATGGTGCATGGCTGTGCGGCTCGGTGCTTGGCGCCGTCGGCATGTCGCTGCATCACAAGCTTTGTCACACGCTGGGCGGCAGTCTCGACCTGCCGCATGCGGAAACCCATGCGGTGCTTCTGCCGCACACCATCGCCTATGTGGAACAGGCGGTGCCGGATCTGCTCGCACCGCTCGCCGCTCTTGTCGGCGGCAGGGCAGGGGCCGGGCTTTATGATTTCGCCGCCCGGCTTGGCGCGCCGGCAAGCCTTGCGGCTCTCGGGGTCCGGTCGGACGATCTCGATCCCATGGCAGAGCTTGCGACGGCCAATCCTTACTGGTGTCCGCGGCCAATCGAGAAAACCGCGATCCGCGATCTTTTGCAACGCGCCTTCGAGGGCGTGCGGCCGGAGTAATGGGAGGAGGAGACGATGGATATGAAAATGACCAGTGATGACGGCTACTTCGTTGAGGAGCGCTCGGCTGAAACCGTGATCGCGCGGATGCGCGACTGTGACGATCCGCGTCTGAAGGAAATCATGGCGGTCGTAACACGCAAGCTGCATGAGGCGGTGAAGGAAATCGAACCGACCGAGGAGGAGTGGATGAAGGCCATCCATTTTCTCACCGAGGTCGGCCAGATCTGCAATGAATGGCGGCAGGAATGGATCCTGTTTTCCGATATTCTCGGTGTCTCCATGCTGGTCGACGCCATCAATCATCGCAAGCCGAGCGGTGCGTCGGAATCGACTGTTCTCGGCCCCTTCCATGTGGCCGATGCGCCGGAAATGCCGATGGGTGCAAACATCTGCCTTGATGGCAAGGGCGAGGATATGGTGGTCACCGGCCGCATCCTCGATACCGAGGGCGCGCCGGTCGCCGGCGCACGTATTGATGTCTGGCAGGCCAATGACGAAGGTTTTTACGATGTGCAGCAGAAGGGCATCCAGCCCGATTTCAACCTGCGCGGCGTTTTCGTGACCGGCAAGGACGGGAGCTACTGGTTCCGGGCGGCGAAGCCGAAATATTATCCGATCCCGGATGACGGCCCGGTCGGCCAGCTGCTGCGGGCGATGGGGCGGCATCCCTACCGGCCGGCGCATCTGCATTATATCGTGTCGGCAGAAGGCTTCACCACGCTCGTCACGCATATTTTCGATCCCGATGATCCCTATATCCGTTCGGATGCGGTGTTTGGCGTGAAGGAAAGTCTGCTCGCTGATTTCCAGCGGGTGGAGGATGTCAAGAAGGCGCGGGATCTGGGTTTCGTCAGCGACTGGTTCTGGTCGGTGAACCATGATTTCGTGCTCGCCCGATGAGCGGCGGGAGCAATCGACCCCGGCTTTACGTGCGTTTCGCCGAGAGCGATCCCGCTGCGGCGATGCAACGGGCGGCGCAGTTGAGCGCTCACAAGGCCCATCTGCGCAATGGCGAAGCCATGGCCGAAGGGTTTAGAATTCTTGCTTCCGGCCCGATGAGCGCCGTTGCCGGCGGCTCATCCGCTGCACTCATCATTGCCGAGGCGCTCTCGATCGAAGACGTCATCGCCTTCAGCGATGCCGATCCCTTCGTCATTCACGGCGTTTATAAGCGCATTCATATTTCGAGCTGGACGCCGACACTGTCGATCATTTCCGGGCTGGAAACCGGCTGAATTTTCGTCGGCGCGTGACGTTTGGCATTTGTTAATATTTCATTTGCAATTTTTGCAAATGCAACATTTAATCGAAGGCGGGTGATGCCGGCGATATGTGGCTTGACAGGAGCGGGACACATATCAGGGTGGAGCACGCCGGGCACTCACGGAGGATATCGCAGGGACGGGAAGACGCTTATCCATTCCGGATGGCGCGTTCATGCGTGAAAGGGAGGAACATGTCCACGAATTATCTGAGCGCCGCTTCAGTGCGGACGAAGAACCCGGCCGGCGTTATCGCGACATGCGGCCTGATGATCATGTTTGACGGCTATGATCTCGTCGTTTATGGCGCTGTCGCACCGGCGCTCTTGAAAGAAAGCGCATGGGCGCTCAACCCCGCCATGGTCGGGCGCGCCGCCGCGCTGACGCTGGTGGGCATGCTGCTGGGCGCGCTTTTTGCCGGCACCATGGCCGACCGCATCGGCCGCCGGAAGGTGGTTCTTCTCAGCCTCGCCGGCTTTTCGGCGATGATGATCGCCTCGGCCATGACGCCGAATTTTCTCGCCTTCGAAATCACGCGTTTCTTTGCCGGTCTGGGGCTGGGCGCGCTGCTGCCGACGGTTACCGCGCTGGTGCTGGAATTTTCGCCGCCGCAGCGCAGGGCGCAGGCCAATTCCCTCTCCTTCCTCGGTTATCTTATCGGCGGCATCATCTCCGGCGTGATGGGCATCCTGCTTCTGGAGACCTATGGCTGGCGGCCTTTGATGCTGATCGGTGGTCTGCCGCTTGTTCTTCTGCCGATCTTCATGCGGTTTCTGCCGGAATCGCCGGAATGGCTGGCAAGCAAGGGCCGGCAGGCGGAAGCTGACGGCATTTGCGACAGCTACGGTCTGCAACGCATCGCGCCGCATGCGAAAATTCAAAAGGGCGGTGTCGGCGCGCTGTTCTCGGAAGGCCGGCTGCTCTCGACGCTGAATGCCTGGGGCATCCACTTCTGCTCGCTGCTTCTCACCTTCGGCATGGTCAACTGGTTGCCCACCATCATGAACAGGATGGGTTATGACATCAGTTCGGCGCTCAGTTTTTCCGTCATGCTCAATGTCGGGGCCGCGATCGGCATCCTCATCGGCGGGCGATTTGCTGATAAGGGCAACGTCAAGGTGGTCGTGGCGATCCTGTTTGCCATCGGCGCCGCCTCGATCTTTGCCCTGACGGCGAACAAGGGTCCGCTTCTCTATGCCTTCGTCGCTCTTGCGGGAGCGGGCACCATCGGAACCCAGATTCTCGCCAATGTTCTGGTCGGGCGGCTTTATCCCGTCCATATTCGCGGCACGGGTCTCGGGTTTTCGCTGGCGGTCGGGCGGCTCGGCGGCATTGCCGGCCCGATGATCGGCGGCCTCGTGCTGCAGCGTGGTCTGGCGCCCGAATGGAATTTCTACATTTTCGGGTCGGTCGCACTCGTGGGACTGATGCTGACGTTATTGACCCTGCTTTACCGCACCTCCGGTGACGCGCGGGTTTGATGAATGAAACGGCTGGCCGCGGAGGACTGAAATCCGCGGCCGGAGCATTTCCGGCAAAGCTGCGGAGCGGTTTTACGGACGGGCAGTGCGAGAAAACTCTAATTCATCATGCCTTGCGGGAAACCGGTGCGATTGTCGCCATCTGCTGCAACGTCCGTTCGTTTGTGCGTTTGGCCCGTGCCAGCGCATCGTCGCGATCTTCCGGCAGGGTGTAGGTCATATAGGAAAGCGAGGTTTCGAGGTCGTTATTGTTGTGTCCGAGAATGGCGGCGAAGTAGCTGTTCTTGGTCACATGCGGCGGCGCGAAATTGTGAAAGGCCACCTCGGCATAGAGGTGCCGGAGGCCATAGGGCTTGGGAAGTTCTTCCTTCGGCCAGAGATCCTCGAACAGGTTAAAAACCGTGTCCCTGAGCAGCAGGCGGGTTTCCGATGAAAAATCATCGATCGGCATGCCGTGCCACAATTTTCCCTGCCCGCTTTCGCGCAGGCGCTTATAGGCCGCCAGAATGGTTTCCGAGCGGGCAAGCACCGGGATTTCATAGGTCACCCCGAATTTCGTTCCCTCACCCTGTTTCGTCTTGGCCTGGCCGTTGAACAGGAGGCTCCATTTGGAAACGCCCTTGCCATAGGGGGCAGGTGAAAATTCCGCCTGGGTGAAGACTTCATAGGGGCGGCGTCCTGTCATGCCGATCAGGCCGATGCCGATCATCAGAGGATCGGCGGACAGGAGTTTATCGGCGCAGATCTTCAGAACCTGTCGATAATTCTCGAAGGTGATCAGTGCGCCGTGCTTTCTGGCGATCTTCTCCATCTTCACCCGGCGTGCATCGTCATACATCGCGGCATCGCCGGTGGCGATCTTCAGCATCGGGTGATCATCACCAAAAGCCTCGCGGATGGCGTTACGATATTTGGTGATGTAGGAGATGATCGTGGTCTGGGCTCTGCCCTTCATGGTGCTGATTTCAGCATTCCACAGGGTCTGCATCTCGTCTTTCGTACCCATGCCGTTCATCGCCGAAATGAAATCGGCGATGCGCAGGAGAACGGTCGGCTTGCGGCCGGCGGTATTGAATTCCGCCCGTTCGATTTTTTCGACAATCGATGTCGCCACACCGGTTTTCGGATAGTCGGCGCGCTCGATATAGGTTTTCAGCCGCTCGCGCAGCTTCTTCATGTTGCAGATGGCAAGCGGCGTGCTCTTTACGCCGAACTCGGCCTTAAGGGCATAGCGATATTTCATGATGTAGAGTTCGAGCGTCTTTTCGGTGCGGCCATTGTCGAAATGGTAGCGGACCTCGGCGTCCCACAGATCGCGGATTTTTCTGTTTCGCGAGGCGTCGTCGCTTTTCATCGCCTCCCTGACCTCACCAACGAATTGATCGATGCGCTCAACGAGGACCGGTGTTTTTGTTTTTCGTTTTAAGGCGGGCATGCGGCGGCTCCCTGAACCGGTCGGGAAATATAAAATCCATCTTTGGCGATCAACAACAGCATGGTTGCGGGAATATGATGAACATTCGCCGCAGGCCGATTTCTTTTGAATAATAGTTTGACCGATTCCGCAAGCATGGCGGTGATTTAGGAAAATATGGGAAACGGTTTTCGAGCGGCGTCGCTCGCCCAGGAAGCTGGAAAATGCTGCCGGCTTCCATGGTTCACGCCGGTAAAATCCAGCGGCATTATTCACCCGGCTTCGGAATGTCTGCCAAGCCTGCCGCGATTGGCCGGCTTACTTCGGCAGTCGGGTCTTCAGCGCTGCCACGATCTTGTTGGCAAGCGCCTCGTAATCCTCGTCGAAATGATGGCCGCCTTCGATGCCGAGCGTTTCCACGCCCTTCGCCTTCAGGCCGGGGCAGGGGTCTTCATCCTCTTCCTCCGTGCCATAGATGCACTGCACCAGTTTCGGATCGATCTTGGCGATATCATCCACGGTCTTGCCGCCCTTGCCCTCTCCGGCAACGCCGAGCCAGCCCTGAACGGAAATTTCGAAATCCACTTCCGTGGACAGGCCCATGAGCGTGAGCTGCACGACATGTGATTTCGCCCGTTCCGGCAGGAGGTTATAGGTGGCGGGAATGATGTCGGCGCCGAAGGAATAGCCGATCAGCACGACGTTGCGAACCTTCCATTCCTTGCGATAGGTGTCGATGATGCGTGCAAGGTCGCCCGCCACTTCCTGCGGCTGTTTTTCTTTCCAGAAATAGCGCAGCGCATCGACGCCGATCACGGGAATACCCTGCTTCTGCAATGCGCCGCCCACTTCTTCGTCGAGATCGCGCCAGCCGCCGTCGCCGGAATAGATCACCGCCATGGTGTCCATCACCGGGCTGGTTTCCAGAACCTTGATCGGCAGGCCGAGCGGGCTGTCGGTGTCGCCTGCGGCATCGACCTGATCGGACAGGGTCTGGGTCAGAACCTCGTCCGCCTTGTCATCCACATCCGTCACGTCGATATCGGGATGCAGCTTGACGAGCGCGTTGACGTGGTCGCGGCCCTTCTGGTCCGCAGCCGGCGTGAACAGCACGCTCACGGGGGCGGGCAGCGGGCCATCGGTCAGGCCATAGACCGTTTCGCCATCGGCTTTGTCCTTGGTGGCGGGGGTGCAGAGGATCTTTTCCAGCGGCAGGCCGGCCTTGGGGTCGACGGCTATGGCTTCCCTAATGGTCGAGACCGGGCTCTGCGCAATCATCGCCAGCGCCAGCGTTCCGCCCTTGCCGATGCCGGTGAGAATGGGCTGGCGATAGCTGTTGGTGCCGGCGGTGCGCTGGATCTGCTGCGACAGCGACTCGATGTCCGAGATCATATAGATGCATTCGTCTTCATCGGCCTCGAGCGCCTTCAGATATTCCTTGAAGTCGATGCCGACCACGGCGGCGCCCTTTTCCACCAGCGCCTTGGCGCGGGTCTCGTCGGTGCTCGTCCATCCGTCCGCGTCGGAAATCAGGAAGACGCTGGCGAGAATTTCGCCATCCGGCACCATGATGTGCTCGGCGGGGATCATGCCGGTCTCGTAAGCGGGCTTGTCCTCAGCAAAAACTGCGGTGGAGGCAAACAGGGCGGAGGCGGCAAGGACTGCTTTCAACACGCTGGATTTTCTCATTTTCCGATTACTCCTCTGACGCCGCCGCTAATCAGAACCGTCGCGTCCATCAGCGCCAGAGCGGCGTCTGCGCCATTCTGCACGGCGAGGTAACGCGGTTCCCATTTCGGGTGGAACTTTGCCTTGAAGGCGCGAAGTCCCTTGAAGTTGTAGAAACGTTCGCCGTGTTCGAACAGCGTGCTGCCGATGCGGTCCCAGACGGGCGCCGCATCGCGCTTCGACATGCCGGACATCGGCGCCATGCCGAGGTTGAAGCTCTCATAGCCGGCCTCGCGCAGATATTGCATGATGCTGACGAAGAGAAAATCCATCGAGCCGCGCGGCGCATCCGGCGAAAAGCGCATGAGATCGACGGTGGCTTCCTTTTTCGTGTCGGTCACCATCAGATTGGCGAAGGCGGTGATCTTGCCGTCCTTGCGCAGCACGGCGACGGGTTGCGACAGGATGTAATCCGGCTCGAAAGCGCCGAGCGAGAAGCGTTTTTCGCGGGTATTGTGGTGGGCGAGCCAGCCGTCGGAGACCTGTTTCAGCTCCTCCATAATATCCGCCACCTGCGCTTGCTCGACCACCTCGAAGGTCAGTCCGTCGCGCGCACCGCGGCTCAGCGACTGGCGAAGATTGGCGAGCTTGCCGCCCTTCAGTTCGAATGCGGTGAGGTCGACCAATGCCAGTTCGCCCAGCTTGAAGGCGCGCAGGCCCGCATCGGCGCAATGGGAGAGGAGGAACGGTGAAATCTGATAGAAGGCGGCGCGTGCACCGGCAGCGCGGGCGGCTTCCACAAATTGCCAGACCAGATCCGGGAAATCATCCTCGTCGCCCACCGGATCGGCAAAGGCGATCCAGGAGCGGCCCTGAATACCGTACATGATGAAGGCGTTGCCGCTTTCGGAAAACATCACGTGCTTGTCGCCCATGCGCACAAGATTGGCGTCGGCCGCATCCTGTGTCATGACGATGCCGGTTGCACTCGTGACGTCGTCGGCCTTGATAGCGTCCGGCCGGAAGGCCACCGGCCGCATCAGGCTGAAAATGGCGATGGTGGAGGACGCAAGCACGAGGCCTAAAAGGGCGCGCAATCCGCGCGGCGCTTCCTCTGAGAATTCGAACTGCCACCATAATGTCTGGCTGTAATCCGTGTCGCGGTAGACGAAGAGCAGGATTGTCGCTGCGCCGGCAATAATGACGGCCATGGCGGCGAGCCAGCTTGGGCCCAGCGCCTGTTTCACCAGCGAGGCATGGCGGTTGAAGCTGCGCATATTGACGGAAAGGGCCGCGATGAAGACGCCGAGAATGGCGGCTTCGAAGACTGCAATGGCCTTGAGGAGGGAGAGAACCAGCGCCAGCGAGGCGGCGACCAGCGCAATCCACCAGGCGCCATCCAGCCGCTGCCCGAGGCCGCGCGAGGCGACGACTAGCACGAGACCGAGAATGCTGGTGAGAAAATGCGCCGCCTCAACAATCGGCAGCGGCACGAAATTGGACAGGAAATCCAGATTGCTGTCGGGTGTCGGCGTCACGCTCGAGAAGATCAGCATGGTGCCGAGGATCATCGCGAAGGTCGATAACAGCGGCGGCGCGAGCCTGACGGCAAGCTGGCTGATATCGGAGACAACAGGCTTTGCCGCGAACTGCTTCATCTCCGAGACGAGCATGACCAGAATGGCCACCACAAGCGGCAGGACGTGATAGATCACGCGGTAGAGAACGAGGCTTCCGAGCAGCTGGTCGACGCTGATGGCGTTGCCAAGCCCCGCGACCATCACGGTTTCGAAGACGCCAAGACCGGCTGGTACATGGCTGAGGACGCCGAGGCCGACCGCGGTGGCGTAGATTGCAAAAAATGTCGGCCAGCCGAGATGCGTGTCGGGCAGGAGGACATAAAGCACGGAGGCGGAGGCGGCTATATCGAAGGCGGAGACGAGGAACTGGCGGGAAGAGGTTCGGCTGTCGGGCAGGCGCAGGCGCCATTTGCCGAGCCGGATCGCGTGCCCGTTACGCCCGATATAGGCCGCCACCGCGAGAACCGCGATGACGGCGAGCGCCGCACCTCTGAGGATGACGGCATCAACGCCGATGATGGCGGCGATGCGCGGTGCAACGATGAAGGTGGAGATGGCGCTGACCGAAAGCAGGCCAAGCCCGAAGGACAGTGTGACGAAGGCGATGACGCGGGCGATTTCGCCGGGCGACAGACCCAGCCGCGAATAGGCGCGAAAGCGGATGGCGCCACCGCTCAAGGGACCGAAACCGGCAGTATTGCCTATGGCATAGGCCGCGAAGGCTGTTGCCGCCATGGGCGGAAAGGGCAGTTTGCGGCCGATATATTCGATCGCATTGGCGTCATAGAATATCAGCGCCAGAAAGCTGAGCGCGGTGAAAACGATGGCGAGCAGCACCGCCGAAGCCGAAGTCTGCGTCAGCGCATCGATGACGTCGTCATAACGGACTTCGGAGGTCAGGTGATAAATGGCGAAGGTCATCATCACGAAGACCAGCGTGATGGCAATCGCGGTCAGATAAGGACGGTTTCTGGCAAAAAAGCTTTCAACCGCGGATTCAGTAACATCGGTCTGTGTAATTTCGCTCTTGTCTGCCATTTACTTTGCCCAGCGCCCGTTCCTGTTGGCGAACCATAGGATTGTGTCGCTAATTCGTTTCTGTTGCGGAAATGTGATTAGCAGAAAAGCATGAAGTGTCGATGTGAAGTTTGTGTCGCATCATGCACGAATTTCGCCAAGTCTAGAGCGGAAATGCAACTATGGAATGCATGATTTGCCGGATTGTTCCGAAAGGCGGCAAATTGACCGTTGCGGTTGCTTGGTGGTGCCGTTTGATGCGACTACACGCTCCTTTCGATTGAAGGAGATGCCAATGAACATGCCCGCAAGAATAGTCGTTTCGCTCGTCGTCGCCCTCGTGGCCGGGGGCGGATACATGGCGGTGGATAAGATGCGCGGTGCCGAATGGGTCGTTTCGCCGCAGCAGATCGCGGAGGCCAAGGCAAAGGGGCAGATGGGTTACGAATCCCGTCCGGGCACCGTGACCGTTTTGCCGATCCGCAGCGAGACGGCGGATGTGCTGCCGATGAAATGGGCGATGATTGGTGTCGTCGCCGGGCTTCTGGCCTTCCGGGCGAGCGGCAAGAAAAAAGCGGCAAAGGCTTAAGGGCCTGCCGCTTCACGTCTCCGGCGTTCTGCGCCGGAGACGGATTTGACGCTAAGTCTTATGCGCCCCAGGTTTTTTCGAGCACGCGGATCCAGTTGCCGTGGCAGATCTTGGCAAGCGCCTCGTCGTCATAACCACCATTGCGCAGGGCCTGGACCAGCAATTGCAGGTCGGCCGCGTCCTTCATGGCGGCGGGAATGGTGGTGCCGTCGAAATCCGAACCGAGTGCGACGTGATCGATGCCGATGCGGTTGACGATATAGTCCACGTGGCGCACCAGTTCGTTCAGGTCGGTATTCGGGTTCTTCACGCCGTCCTGCCGCAGGAACAGAACGCCGAAATTGATGCCGGCGAGACCACCCGTGTCACGGATGGCGTCCAGCTGACGATCCGTCAGGTTACGGCTGTGATTGCAGAGCGCATAAGCGTTGGAATGGGATGCCACCAGCGGTGCATCTGATATCTTCGCTATATCCCAGAAGCCCTGCTCGTTCATATGCGACAGGTCGACCATGATCTTCAGTTCGTTGCAGGTCTTTATCAGCCGCTTGCCGGCCTCCGTCAGGCCGGGGCCGATATCCGGCGTCGAGGGGAAACGGAAGGGCACGCCGTAAGCGAAGATATTCGGGCGGCTCCAGACCGGTCCAAGCGTGCGAAGGCCCGCTTCGTGGAGAACGTAGAGCGCATCCAGATCAGCAGCGATCGCTTCCGCGCCCTCGATATGGAAGACGGAGGCGAAAGCGCCTTTCGCCATGGCGTCGCGGATATCGGCGGCCGTGCGGCAGACCTTGAGCGCGCCTGCAGACTGTTTCTCGGCGCGGAACAAAAGAGCGGCCATGGCGAGCGTCGCCTTTAGCGCATCCGCCTCGGCGGGGGTCGGATAGTCGCCGTTAGCGTCCTTGTCCATGCTGGGTGAAGGCACATAGGCGGCGCAGAGACCGCCGGCGAGGCCGCCTTTTTTCGCGCGCGGAAGATCGATGTGGCCGACAGTATCCCCTTCGATGAGAAGCGTTTCGGGAGAGGCGTTGCCCGATCGCCATAACCGCAGAAGCACGTCGTTGTGGCCGTCGAAGACGGGTACGGTTTTTTGATCGGTCATGGTCATTCACCTTTGGATAGGGGGAGGGCGCGGGCGCACCTATTCAGACTTTTGGGAATTGGTAGAGGAAAGGTCAAGGCGGGAGCAAATGCAATCCGTGCATAGGCTCTGCCAAATTTGGAATTGGTCGGGCCTCGTTTGCTCGTGGTAATCGCGGGAAAACATAAAAAAAATGACTGGATTGGGGCAAACCCACACCGTTTCCGAAAAATAAGGTCCGAAAGGGGATTTTCGATGATTTCAAGACGCAACCTGCTGATTGCCGGCGCTGCCGTTCCGTTCCTGTCCTATGCGCGCATTCCGGCCTTTGCCGCGACGCCCAAGGATATTCTGGTGGTCGCCCAGCAGCTGGACAATATGACGAGCCTTGATCCGCATGAAGGTTTCGAAGCCGTCGGCGGTGAAATCATCTCCAACATGTACCAGAAGCTGGTGCGTGCAAACCGCGAAGATTCCACCAAGGTCGATCCCGTCATCGCGAAATCCTGGGAAGCTGACGCTGACAGCAAGGTCTTCACCTTCGTGATCGGTGACGAAGCCACCTTCTCCAGCGGCGCGAAAGTCACGGCGGAAGACGTTGCCTTCTCGCTGCAGCGCGCCATCAAGATGAACAAGAGCCCGGCCTTCATCATCAGCCAGTTCGGCTTCACGCCTGAGAATGCCGAGACGACCATCGTTGCCGCTGACGACAAGACGGTGAAGCTGACGACCGCGAAGCCGACCGCCATCTCCTTCCTGCTGTATTGCCTCTCCGCCAATATCGGCGCGATCGTCGAAAAGAAGGCGGTTCTCGCCAATGCTTCGGGCGAAGACCTCGGCAATGGCTGGCTGCAGAAGAACAGCGCCGGTTCCGGCGACTTTGTCCTGCAGGCCTGGAAGCCGAGCGAAAGCGTCGCGCTGACCGTCAATCCCAACGGCCCTTACAAGGGCAACATCAAGCGCATCATCCTGCGCCACGTCACCGATCCGTCTTCCCAGCTTCTGATGCTGCAGAAGGGCGATATCGACATTGCCCGCGACCTCACCTCGGAACAGCTGCGCAGCGCCCAGAACGACGCGAACATCGAACTGGATCGCAAGAGCATCGCCTCGCTGGTACTGATCTCGCTCAATCAGGGCAATGAGAACCTTGCCAAGCCGCAGGTCTGGCAGGCCATCAAGTGGGCGCTGGACTACAAGGGCATGCAGGAAAACATCGTGCCGCTGTCCCACAAGGTTCACCAGAGCTTCGAGCCGGAAGGCTTCCCCGGCGCCGTCGATGACACGCCGTTCCAGCGCGATGTCGAAAAGGCCAAGGCGCTGATGGCGGAGGCCGGCCTTGCCGACGGTTTCGAGATCACCATGGATCATTACTCCGCCCAGCCCTACCCGGATCTGGCGCAGGCGATCCAGGCAAACCTTGCCGATATCGGCATCAAGGTTCGCCTGCAGTCGGCCGAGAACCGTCAGGTTCTGACCAAGATGCGCGCCCGCGAGCATCAGATGGCGCTTTCCGCATGGGGTACGGATTATTTCGATCCGCATTCCAACGCCGATGTCTTCAACATCAACAAGGACAATGGCGACGACGCCAAGTCCAAGCCGTTCCTGTGGCGTTCGCGCTTCAAGAACGACGAGTTCGCCGCCAAGGCGGAAGCCGCCCGCGACGAGAAGGATCCGGCAAAGCGCGTGGAGCTTTATGAAGCCCTGCAGCGCGAGCACATGCAGAACAGCCCGTTCGTCTTCATGTTCCAGACGACGAAAACGGCTGCCTTCCGTAAGGGCGTTTCCGGTTTCGAACTCGGCGTTCTCTCCGAGGGCAATTCCTACCACGATGCGAAGAAAGCGTGACATTGAACAAGCGCGTCAAAAGCATATCGTCGATACTGAGCAGCGTCTTCCTGACGCTGTTCGGTTTGATGGTCATCACCTTCATGATCGGGCGCGTCATGCCCGTCGATCCCGTCATCGCGGCGGTCGGCGACAATGCGCCTGAAGACGTCATCGTGCGCGTGCGTGCGGAAATGGGCCTCGACCAGCCGCTGGTCGTGCAGTTCTTCCATTATGTCTCGCAGGTTCTGCACGGCGATTTCGGCAATTCCATCCTGACCCGCAATCCGGTCTGGATCGACATCAAGCGCGTCTTCCCCGCCACTTTCGAACTTGCCACCGCAGCCCTCATCCTTGCTGCGCTGATCGGCATTCCGCTCGGCGTCTGGGCCGCCGTGAAGCAGGGCAAGGTGACCGACCAGGTCATCCGCGTCGTCTGCCTTGCAGGTCATTCCGTGCCGGTCTTCATGCTGGCGCTGATTTCGCTGCTCGTCTTTTACGCCACGCTTGGCGTTGCACCCGGACCGGGCCGACAGGATATCATCTATGACGGCATGATCTCGCCGGTCACCGGCCTGATGACGGTCGACACGCTGCTTGCGGGTGACTGGGACGCCTTTTACGACGCCATCGCCCATATGGTGCAGCCCGTCTGCATTCTCGCCTATTTCAGCATGGCCTATATCACCCGCATGACGCGCGCCTTCATGATCGATGCGCTGAAGGGTGAATATGTCATCACCGCCCGCGCCAAGGGCTTGTCCGCCATGACCGTGATCTGGGGCCATGCCTTTCCCACGGTCGCCGTGCAGCTCATCACGGTTCTCGCCCTCACCTATGCCGGCCTTCTCGAAGGTGCGGTGGTGACGGAAACCGTGTTCAGCTGGCCGGGCCTTGGCCAATATCTCACTGTCTCGCTCATGAACGCGGACATGAACCCGGTCGTCGGAGCAACCCTGTTGATCGGCTTCATCTATGTCGCCCTCAACCTGCTCGCAGACGTGCTTTACAGAGTTATGGATCCTCGCGTTCGATGATGTTAGCTAATTTCAGAAACTGGGCTCTGGATGAGACGCCGCATTCCCGCAGCCAGGCTGCCTGGGGAAACCGGTACCGCATCTGGCTGAACCTCAAGTCCAACCCGCTGGCGGTGGTCGGTCTGACCATCATCGTCCTCTTCATCGCGCTGTCGCTGCTGGCGCCGTGGCTCGCGCCCTATGATCCGGCAACGCAGAACCTCGGCAACCGTCTGGCATTTCCGAGCGCGGAACACTGGTTCGGCACCGATGAATTGGGTCGCGACATTCTCTCGCGCATTCTCTATGGCGGCCGCGTCACGCTCGGCATGGTCATCGCCGTCGTTGTTCTGGTTGCGCCGATCGGTCTCGCCATCGGCTGCATCGCCGGTTATTTCGGCGGCATCGTCGATACGGTGCTGATGCGGGTGACGGACGTGTTCCTGGCTTTCCCGCGCCTCATTCTGGCGCTGGCCTTTGTCGCGGCGCTGAAGCCCGGCGTCGAAAGCGCCATTCTCGCCATCGCGCTTACCGCCTGGCCGCCCTATGCGCGTCTGGCGCGCGCCGAAACCATGACGGTGCGCGGCAGCGACTTCGTCGCGGCCTACCGGCTGACAGGCGCTTCCGCCTGGCGCATCATCGCCCGTCACATCGCGCCGCTCTGCGTGCCGAGCCTTATCGTGCGCATCACGCTCGACATGAGCTCGATCATCATCACCGCCGCCAGCCTCGGCTTCCTCGGCATGGGCGCACAGCCGCCTTCGCCGGAGTGGGGCGCGATGATTGCGACTGCAAAGCGCTTCATCTTCGAACAATGGTGGGTCGCCACCATTCCGGGCATTGCCATCTTCCTCGTTTCGCTCGCCTTCAACTTCCTTGGTGATGGCCTGCGCGACGTGCTCGACCCGAAGGGACATTGAGCCATGCTGGTCGAAATCGAAAATCTGAAGATCGCTTTCCAGACTCGCACTAGCCGTTTCGAGGCGGTGCGCGGTGTTTCCATGAAGCTTGGAACCGAAAAGCTCGGCATCGTCGGTGAATCCGGTTCGGGCAAGAGCCTCACGGCGCGCGCGCTGATGAAGCTCCTGCCCTCCAATGCCGATATCAGGGCCGACAAGCTCTCCTTTGACGGTATCGACGTGCTTTCCGCCAGCGAAAAGCAGATGCGCCAGATCCGGGGTAAACGGGCGGGTTTCATCCTTCAAGATCCGAAATATTCGCTGAACCCGGTCAAGACCATGGGCGCGCAGATCGCGGAAGCCTGGCGCGCCCACAAGGGCGGCAGCAAGCGTGCGGCCATGGAAGCGGCCATCGCGCTGCTCGATCAGGTGAAGATCCGCAATCCGCGCCAGGTCGCCTCGTCCTACGCGCATGAGGTTTCCGGCGGCATGGGCCAGCGTGTCATGATCGCCATGATGCTGGCGCCCGATCCCGAGCTGCTGATTGCCGACGAACCGACCAGCGCTCTCGACGCCACGGTGCAGGCGGAAATCCTGCGGCTGATCGAGGAGCTGGTATCGGAACGCGGCATGGGCCTCATCCTCATCAGCCATGATCTGCCGCTCGTCTCGCATTTCTGCGACCGCGTGGCTGTCATGTATTCCGGCCGGGTGATGGAGGAACTGAAGGCTTCCGAACTCCTGAAAGCCCAGCATCCTTACACCAAGGGTCTCTTGAACTGCATTCCCTCGCTGACGCATCCGCGCGAGCGTCTTCCCGTCCTTAACCGTGATGCAGCGTGGTCCAGCCAATGATCGACGTCGATAATCTCCGTATCAAGTTCGGCGACCGTGAAGTGGTGAAGGGCGTGTCCTTTTCGGTAGAAAAGGGCGGCAGCTTCGGCATCGTCGGCGAAAGCGGCTCGGGCAAGTCCACTATCCTGCGCGCCATGGCCGGCCTTAATGAGAGCTGGGAAGGCCGCATCGCCTTTGCCGGCAAGGATGCGCCGCTGAAGCGCACGCCGGAATTCTTCCGGCAGGTGCAGATGGTGTTTCAAGACCCTTACGGGTCGTTGCATCCGCGCCAGACCATCGACCGCATTCTCAGCGAATTGCCGCTGGTGCACGGCATGGACAATATCGAAAAACGCATCCAGCAGGCGCTAACGGATGTGGCTCTGCCGCAGGCGGTGCGTTTCCGTTACCCGCACCAGCTTTCCGGCGGCCAGCGCCAGCGTGTGGCGATTGCGCGTGCCCTGATTGCCGATCCGCAGGTTCTGCTGCTCGATGAGCCGACTTCGGCGCTCGACGTTTCGGTGCAGGCGGAAATCCTGAACCTGTTGCAGGACCTGCGTGCGGCGCGCAACCTCACCTATATCCTCGTCAGCCACAATCTGGCGGTCATCGCGCATCTCTGCCCGCAGGTGGGCGTGATGCTGAACGGTGAAATGGTCGAGCAGCTGAGCGCGGGCGATCTGCGCGAGGGCCGTATCAAACATCCGCATACGGAAGAGCTGCGCAGCCTGAGCATCCGGCTGGAAGAGCCGGCCTGAGGGGCAGCCCCTAGCCTGCGTTGCGCACAGATTGAGCGGGCGCGGCTCTCTTCTTCTCCCCGCCGGGGAGAAGGTCGCGGCAGCGGGATGAGGGGCAAGCTCTCCGAATCCGGCAACGTCGCCCCCTCATCCGACCCTTCGGGCCACCTTCTCCCCGGCGGGGAGAAGAAACAAGTGGTGACGTCGAGGTTATCGGCGTCGAAACAAGACACGAGACCGAACAATGTCACAGCAACTCGACTGGAACGCCGCTTCAACGCTTGCCGAGAGCTTTGTCTCGCAATGGGCGGGCAACGAGCCGGGCGGGGCGGTGATTGGTTTCGATCTCGGCGGCATCCGGTTTGCCCATGCGGGTGGCGTTGAGAGCCTTTCGACCTTCACACCCTTCACGCCGAAAAGCGTGGTGCGTTATGCCTCCGTCACCAAACACGCCTTCTGCGCCATGGTGCTTGCCCATTCCGATCTGATCGGGCTTGACGATCCGCTCGGCAAGCATCTGCCGGAGCTGCAATCGCCGCTCTGCGACGTCACAGTGGGGCAGGCGCTGGATATGAGCGGCGGCCTGCCGGACACGCGCGAATGCCTCTCTCTGCTTGGCCTTTCCGTCTACACCGAAACGAAGGCCCGTCCGCTTCTCGACTATCTGGCGCGGCTGACCCGGCTGAACTTCGATGCCGGCAGCGAGGTTTCCTATTCGAATACCGGCTATCGTCTGGTGGAAGCGGCGCTGGAGCGCCACGGTTTCCGTTTCGACGATTTCGTGCAAGCGCAAATTGCCCGCCCGTTCGGCGTTTTCCTGAAGGCGCCGGATGTCTGGAACGATCCGGTCGATGGATTGGTACCCGGCTACTGGAAGGCGGAAAGCAACTGGCAGCTTTCGGCGGCCGGCCTGCATATTTCCGCTTCCGGCAGCCTTGCCGGTAGCGCGGAAGCACTGACCCGCTGGCTGCAGGGCCTGATGCGCGGCGAGGGCAGCTTTGCGGGTGTTCTGGACGGACTTTCCACTGAGCGGCCACTCGCCGATGGACGGATGAGCGAATATGGCCTCGGCCTGCGCTGGTCCCACCTCGGCGAACGGCGCTTCATCGGTCACGGCGGTTCGCATCCGGGATATAAGACTTACTTCCTGCTCGATCCGGAAAACGGTACAGGCTTCGTTGTGGTGTCCAATCGCGAGGATACCAACGGCTTCAAGATCGCGCTGGAAAGTATGGCGGCTTTGACCGGCCTGCCGCTGCCCAAGCCCGCCGCCAGCCTGCCGGAAGGCCTCTATGTTACCGAAAGCGGACCGTGGTGGCTGGAGATCAAAGGCAGCACGTCGACTTTCATCGATGGCGACGACACGCTTTATGAAGATGCCGATGGCTGGGTGTCGTCGCGCTCCGCATCTTCGCCAATGCGTCTCAAGCTTGAAGGCGATGCGATCGTCGGTGAGGCAGGCCACGCCGTCCGCCGTTTCGTGCCGGTGGGCAACCACGCCGTGCCCGATGATCTCTCGGGGTCGTGGCGCTCGGATGAGGGAGCCGAATTCACGATCAGCGGTTCCTCGCTGACCATGGGCATCGGCCCGACGCGTCGCAGCATGCCTCTGAAGGCGCTCGGCAATGGCCGTTTCCTTTTCACGCTGATTGACGGGCCATGGACGAAGCGTGTCTGTCTCAATCGTCTGGGCGATAACCGGATCGAGCTGGTTTCCAGCCGCGCGCGGATGATCGAATATTCCAGAGGCCGCTAACGGTCTGAAACCGATCCCCATCGCGTCCCGCAAACTTGACGTCATCCTCGGGTCAGGCCGAAGGATGACGGAAGAGAGTTTCGTGGCAGTTTATCCGTATTTTCGGCCTTCCTAAAAGGGTTTCAATCAGCCCTTATTGCTCCTAATAAAGACCCCATGTTCCGGTTGAAGGCCGGGACGACATCTTTGTGGGAGAACAGGCCCTTGGAAGTCAAATGGCTCGAGGATTTCCTGGCGCTGGCCGGAACGCTCAATTTTTCGAAGGCGGCGGAAGAGCGGCATGTCACGCAATCCGCCTTCAGCCGGCGTATCAAGCAGCTTGAAGCCTGGGTTGGGGCGACGCTGGTTGACCGTGCGTCCTATCCCTCACGGCTGACCGAGGCGGGTGTGAAGTTCGTGCCGGTGGCGCAGGAGACGCTGAAGCAGCTTTATCATGCGCGGCGCACCCTGCTGCAGGAAGAAGGGGCCGATGCGAGGACCGTTCGGCTGACGGCCCTTCATACCCTGTCCTTCACCTTCTTTCCCGACTGGCTGAAACGGGTGAACGAGACGGCCGGGCCGCTATTTTCAGTATTGCGCCCCGATTCCGGCAGCATGGAGGAAAACCTCAATTCGCTGGTGGATGGGCAAAGCGATTTCCTTCTGACCTATGCCCATCCCGAAGTGCCGATGCTGCTTGATGCGCAGACCTTTGAGTTCCGCGTGCTGGGTGCGGAAAACATCATTCCCGTTTCCGCGCCGGCGAAAGATGGTTCGCCGTTGCATGCGCTGGTGGAAAATGCGCGAAAACCCTTTGCCTATCTGGATTACGAAAAGGCCTCGTTCTTCGGGCCTTTGCTGCGCGATCTCCTGAGCGCGCGCCTGCCGCAGTTCGAGCGGGTGCATGAGGGCAGCATGTCGGTGGGGCTGAAAGCCATGGCGATGGCGGGCTGGGGTGTCGCCTGGGTGCCGGAAAGCCTGATGCGGCACGAGCTGGATAGCGGCACGCTGGTTCGCGCCGCCGATCCCACCTTCGATATCGCCGTCGATATCAGGCTCTATCGTTCGAAGGAGAACCGCCGGCCCGTGGTCGAGCGCATCTGGGCGGTTCTCGAGGGTTAGAGCATTTCCAGGAAAAGTGGACCCCGGTTTTCCTTCCGGAAATGCGACAAACAAAACGCTTTCGATCAGATCGCCGTGCGGCGGGCGTTTTCGAGGTAGAGGGCGCGCAGGCGGCTCACCATCGGGCCGGGCTTGCCATCACCCACCGGCTTGCCGTCGATCTTCGTTACGGAAACCACGAAGTTGGAGGCGCTGGTCAGGCAGGCTTCATCGGCGTTCATCGCCTCTTCCAGCGTGAAAGGCCGCTCTTCCAGCGTGAAGCCGGCTTCCTTGGCCAGTTGCAGGGCGGCAAGGCGGGTGCAGCCGGGCAGGGTCTTGTTGCTGTTGCCGCGGGTGATGATCTTTTTATCGGCGGTGACGATGTAAGCGGTCGAGGAAGCGCCTTCGGTCACGAAACCATCCTCGATCATCCAGGCCTCGTCACAGCCTTCTGCCTTGGCGATGCGTTTTGCCATGACCTGCGGCAGCAGGCAGACGGTCTTGATGTCGCGGCGTTCCCAGCGCTGGTCGGGAACGGATTTGACAGCGATGCCTGCCTCTTCGACCGGGGTGCCGATGAGCTTCTTGGCCTGCGTGAACATGACAAGCGTCGGCTTGATATCAGCGGAGAACAGGAAGTTGCGGTCTTCCGCACCACGCGTCAGCTGCAGGTAGATCATGCCTTCGACGAGGTTGTTGTCGGCGATCAGGCGGCGTTCGGCCTCAACGATTTCCTTCGTCGTGACCGGCAGGGCCACGTCGATTTCGCGGGCGCTGCGCTCCAGCCTGGTCATATGCAGGTCGCTGTCGATCAGCTTGCCTTCGAGAACGGAGGTGACTTCATAAATGCCGTCGCCGAACAGGAAACCGCGGTCGAAGATGGAAAGGCGGGCTTCCGCCTCGGGCAGGAATTCGCCGTTGAGGTAAACGATGCGACCGGATTGGCTAGTCATGAAAACTCCGTCTGGAAAAGTCAGGCTGAAAGAAGGGTTTTAAGGGTATCGATGCAAATGGCATCAACCGTTGCGGCCTTGCCGGCGCCGGCATTGAAGCCTGATGTCGTCGTGGCCGTGCAAAGTGAGTTGAGGATCGCCTCCTCGGTCGCCTCTATTGCTGCTTCGAAGAGCGGCGAGATCGCATCGTTGGAAAGCTCAGGATAGTCTGTGACAGCCTTGCGGCGTGCAGGCGTGCGGCGAAGGCGCTCGTTGGTGGAAAATGCCAGCGCGTAATCGCCAGATCCATTGCTTAGTGCTGCGCCCGTGCGGGCCAGCCCACCAAAGCTTCTGGCGGCCAGGCGCTTCAGATTGCGGGACGACAGCGGCGCATCGGTTGCAACCACGATAACGATGGAGCCGTCCTTGTCTTTGTGATCAGGGCTGACATAGGGCTTGCCACAGACCAGCAGATGGCCGCCGTAATTGGACTGCACGAGAACGCCGAGCGTATAGGTCTCCCCCGCGATGCTGGCGATGCGGGATGCAGTTCCGATGCCGCCTTTCATGCCGAAGGCCACCGTGCCCGTTCCGGCTCCAACGCCACCCTCGGCCACCGGGCCCGTGGCAGTGTTTCTCAGCGCGGCCGAAATTTCCTCGACGGTCGGACGTCCGGCGCGGATGTCGTTGAGGCGAGAATCGTTGGTCTCTCCGACGACCGCGTTGATGGACACCACTTTTTCATTACCCGGCTGCGAAAGCGTATGGAGGTTGATCGCCTCGATCGCCCGGCCGGTTGCAAGCGTATTGGTGAGGATGACAGGCGTTTCGAGTTCGCCGAGTTCCTCGATCTGGGTCGAGCCCGCAAATTTGCCGAAGCCGTTATAGACGGCGAAGGCGGCGGGCACCTTGTCCTGAAAAAGATTGCCGTCATGCGGCAGGATCGCGGTTGCGCCGGTGCGGATCGTCTCGCCTTCAAGCACGGTCGAATGGCCGATGGTCACGCCTTTGACATCGGTGATGGCATTGAGCGGGCCGGTCTCGAAATGGCCGGGCCGGAAACCGATATCGCGCAGTCTCGGGCGGGTCGTCTGATGCATCGGGCGATCACTTTTGCGGAATGCAGGCTCAAGGTGGAACAAGCGCGGCTTTCGAAAAGCTTTGCTCTGACTTGACGTTAGCCTAGTTCGCCGGGAAACGGCATCGCAAAAATGGAATAGTTTTATGCGGGCAATGGATGCGCTCAGGAGGCGCGTAGCGCCGGTCCCCGTTCACGCTCCAGCCATTGCCGCATCGCGTCTTCGGTCTCTTCGCGTGTGGGTGCGCCGATGCGGCCGCCGAAGACCGTGCATTTGAGCGCAGCGGCAACGGAGGAGAGCCGGATGGCGGCGCGGCTTTCCATGCCTTCGGCCATCGCCAGCGCAAAGGTGCCGTGGAAGATATCGCCTGCCGCCAGCGTATCAACCGCTTTGATCTGCATCGTTTCCTGAAAATGGACAATCGGGTCGCCTGCTTCCGTCCAGTAGCAGCCCGCCGGTCCGGCAGTGACGGCAATAAAGGTCTGCGGATAGCGGGCGTGCAGTACCGGCAGCATGTCCTTTACCGTCTCAAGTCCCGTCAATCGGGCGGCGGCTGGTTCGGAAAAGACGATATGGGTTGCGGCAGGTGCAAGCTTCTCAAGGGTTTCGACCGGTGCAACGTCTCCATCGAGAATGGCGGGCTTGCCGAGCGCGCGCGCTACATCCAGCACATCGAGCGCCAGTTCCGGCCAGCGCACATCCACCAGAACGGCGTCGAAAGCGGCGAGGTCCGCCGGCGTGCAGGAGCGCTTCTTTTCGTGCAGACTGTGATCGTAGAAAGGCACGATCAGCCGCTCGCCACGATCATCGATGATGATTGTCGAGAGTGCGGAGCGTGCGCCGGCGGCCACCGTCATGCCTGATGTGTCGATGCCGCTTTCGGCGAGGTCGCGCAGGATGCGGGTGCCGGTCTCGTCGTCACCCACAGCACCCCACAGGCTGGCGCGGCCGCCCATGCGGTGCACGGCATAGGCTGCGCTCGACGCCATGCCTTCGGCAATCTGCAGCATCTCATAGGGCAGGACCTTGCCTTCGCCCTTCGGCATCTCGTGCACACGAAAAAGGGTGTCGAGCACGGCGGCGCCCACGCACAGCACATGCCTGCGGCTCTCGTGTTCGCTGTCCATGCCCGTCACCCTTCTCAGTTCTCAGATGCGCTTGCCGTTTGCCTTATCGAAGAGATGCACCATTTCCGGGTCGATGGCGATATGGATCGTATCGCCGAACCGCACGTCCAGCCGCTCGCGGAACAGGCAGGCGATCTCGTCGCCCTTGCAGTTCAGCTTGGCGTAGATTTCCGAGCCGGTGCCTTCGACCAGTTCAACCCGGCCTTCGATGCCGCCGCTTGCCGCGCGAATATGTTCGGGGCGCACGCCGTAGACGAGGTCGCGGCCACCCAGTGCGGCAATATCGCTGTTGGCGGGCAGGGGGAGGCTGAGGCCCTTCACCGTGCGGAACACGCCTTCTTCAACGCGGCCACGAATGAAGTTCATGGCGGGCGAACCGATGAAACCGGCGACGAAAAGGTTGGCCGGGCGGTCGTAAAGCTCGAGCGGCGCGCCGATCTGTTCGATAACGCCGTCATGCAAGACCACAATCTTGTCGGCCATGGTCATGGCTTCCACCTGGTCGTGGGTGACGTAGATGGTGGTGGTGCCGATGCGCTGGTGCATGGCCTTGATCTCGCCGCGCATCTGCACGCGCAGCTTGGCATCGAGGTTGGAGAGCGGCTCATCGAACAGGAAGACCTGCGGATCGCGCACCAGTGCGCGGCCCATGGCGACACGCTGGCGCTGGCCGCCGGAAAGCTGGCGGGGATAACGGTCCAGCAACTTGTCCAACCCCAGAATGGCGGCGGCCTTGTCGACCTTCGCCTTGGTTTCGTCGGCGCTTACCTTCTTCAGCTTCAGCGCGAAGCCCATATTGTCCTTCACCGTCATGTGCGGATAAAGGGCGTAGTTCTGGAAGACCATGGCGATATCGCGATCACGGGCGGGCAGGTTGCTGACCTCGCGTGTGCCGATGTGGATTTCGCCGTCGCTGACTTCTTCCAGGCCCGCAATCATGCGCAGCAGGGTGGATTTGCCGCAGCCGGAAGGGCCGACGAGCACGACGAATTCGCCATCCTTGATATCGATATCGATGCCGTGGATGATGTTGACCGCGCCGAAGCGCTTCTGGACGTTTTGAATATTGACCGGTGCCATGTGGATGTTCCCGTATTTTTAACTGGTTGGTTCAGCCGCCCTTGACGGCGCCGGCGGTCAGGCCCGCCACGATCTGTTTCTGTGCGAACATGGTCAGCAGCAGTACCGGCAGCGTCACGATGAGCGCGGCTGCGGCAAGCGGTCCCCAGCTCACCTGTTCGAAGGAGAGCATGTTGTAGACCGCGACCGGCAGGGTGCGCGTTTCACGGCTGGCCAGCACAATGCCGAAGACGAAGTTGTTCCATGAGAAGATGACCGCGAGGATGAAGGAAACGACGATGCCGGGCTTGGCGATCGGCAGCGCCACCAGCCGGAACACCTGCCAGGACGATGCCCCATCGATGCTTGCCGCCTCTTCCAGTTCCTTCGGCGTGGTCTCGAAATAACCGATCATGATCCAGACCACGATAGGCACCGTCACCACCAGATGGATGATGATCTGCGGCCAGAGCGTGCCCAGGAGGTTCAGCCATTGGAACAGCAGGAACAGCGGAATAAGGAAGGAGAGGCCGGGTGTCATGCGGGCGATCATGATGACAACAGCCGATTTTTCCGCCTTCAGCCGGGCGATGCCGTAACCGGCGGGCACGCCAATCACCAGCGCCAGAATGGTGGCGGCACCCGTGACGAGGACCGAGTTCCAGAAATAAAGGAAGAAATTGTTCTCCTCGAACACTTTCACATAGTTTGACCAGGCGAAACGTTCGGGAATGAGGATCGGCGGATAAGCGCCGTTGTCGATTTCATATTTCAGCGACAGCGAGATCATCCACATGAAGAACAGGATGACCGGCGAGATCATCACCAGCGCCACGAAGAACAGGCCGATGCGATCAAGCGTCTTGCGTTTCAGGATTTTTGCAGACATCAGCGATCCTCCATCTCGTTCCATTGCGAGCGCTGGCGCACCATCAGAAGCACGAAGGAGAGCGCCACGATGATGATGAAGAAGACGACGGCCATGGCCGAGCCGTAACCGATGTCGTAATAGGCGAATGCCGTGTTGTAGAGATAGATGTTGATGGTTTCAGACGCCGTGCCGGGCCCGCCTTGAGTCATCGCATAGATGATGTCGAAGCTCTTGACGGCGTCGATGGAGCGGATGATGACGGCGATCATCAGGAACGGCGCAATCATCGGCATGGTCAGGTAACGGAACTTCTGCCAGGCGTTGGCGCCGTCGATTTCGGCGCTCTCATAGGGTTCGCGCGGCACGGCAGCGAGACCACCGAGCACGATCAGCATGACGAGCGGCGTCCATTGCCAGGTTTCCACCAGCACCAGCGAGGGGATGACGGTGGACTGGTTGTAAATCCATTCCAGCGGGCCGATGCCGATGAAGGAGAGCAGATAGTTCAGGACGCCGAGCTGCGGGTGGAACATCATGGTCCAGACCAGCGCGATGGCGACCGGGGTCGCCATCATCGGCATTACAAAGACGCCGCGCAGAAAACCGCGCAGCGGAAACTGCGCATCGAAAACCAGCGCCGCCAATGTTCCAAGGAACAGCGGGGCGACGACCGACAGCACGGTATAGATGAGCGTGTGCCAAAGCGATTCCCAGAAGCGTCCGTCACTTGCGAGCCGGATGTAGTTCTCGAAACCGATAAAGCTTTGCTCCTGTCCGAGCGTCCAGCGATGCGCGCTCATCCATAGCGTAAAGACCCATGGAAAAACGATCACCGCCGAAATGACGACAAGTGCCGGTATGACGAAGGGCCAGTAGTTGGGGGCAAGCCTTGCCGGCCTGCTCCCTTCCTTGCGACTGACGCCTGTTTTGGTGTTTTCGATGCTCACGGAGGCCATTATCCCTCGCTACGCGCCAGAACGGGTGCGAACTGTTCCGTCGCCTTCTTGAGTTCGGCTGCCGGGTCTGCGCCGCCGATCATGTTGGTGAGGCCGACGCCGTAGATGTCGCGGAATTCCGTCACCGGAATGATGACGGGCAGGGCAAGCTGCGAGACCTTGCCGGAACCGACGACCGCATCCAGCCAGGCGGCCGGCATCTTCACGCCTTCGCGCACCTTCTGGTCTTCAAGGATGGACTGGCGGAACGGAACGCCGGCACCCGCCTGCAAGAGACGCGCACCCATGTCGTGCGAGATCGCCCATTGGCAGAAGAGATAGGCGGCTTCCTTCTTGCTGCTGGCTTCGACAACACCCAGACCATCGCCGAAAGTACCGGCGGCCTGTGCTGCCGGACCCTTAGGCATGACGCCGTAACCGACCTTGCCGACCACGCGGGACTTTTCCGGATTCTCGATCGGCGGTGCAAAACCGACGCCATCGAACCACATGCCGATCTTGCCCTGCAGGAAGGCAGACTGCGCTTCCGCCCAGTTGAAGCCGGAGACGCCGGGAGGGGCGGCTTTGGTCATCAGGCGTTGATAGAGTTTTGCTGCCTCGACCGCTTCCTTCGATTCGGTATCGATCTTTCCGTCCGCGCCGATCGGCTTTGCGCCGTAACCCAGCATCAGTGAGGTCCAGACCGGGGTATTGGCGTTCTTCAGGCCGCGGGCGACGAAACCATAGGTGTTGGTGGAAGGATCGGTGATTTTTTCCGCTGCCGTCACCAGTTCCTCGAAGGTCTCAGGGTATTTCAGGCCCTTGGCTTCAAAGAGTTCCTTGTTCCAGTAGACGATCCAGTAATCCACCGAGAAGGGCAGCGAGCGCAGCACGCCGTCACTATCCTTGGCAAACAGCATGCCGGCCTCGGCGAAGTCCTTTTCGACAAGCGACGGATCGGTGAGCGACGGGTCCTTCAGGAAGCCGCTGATATCGGCCAGCCACTTGCCTTTTTCGAACTGGCGCTTCTGAACGTGGTAGCTCAGATGCACCACATCGAAGCTCGGCTTGCCGGAGGAAAGCTCGATCACGACCTTCTGGCGCTGCTGCTGCTCAGGCGTTGCTTCGGCATTGACCTTGATGCCGGTCAGTTCCTCGAATTCGCCGAGATATTTGATCAGTGTTTCGCTGCGCGGGCTTTTGACGAGATTGACCTCAAGGGTGGTGCCGGCGTGTTTCTTCCAGTTCACCGCCGCCGATGCCGGGCGAATGCCAAGCATCGCGCTGCCGCCGATCGCTGCCGTGCCTGCCAGAAAGGCGCGGCGCGTGGGGTTGAGCAATGAATGCGTCATGTCTGTTCTCCTCCAGTTAGCCGGAAATTCTCCTCACCCCGGCTTGTTGCTTATTTTCATGCAATTCCGGCGCAGGACCCTCAGTGTTCCTGCCGGAATTGCCCTATACCGCCAGCGCCCTGTCCCTTGCGTTGCGGATATGGGCGGTCAGCCGCTCCACGGCGTCTTCGACAGACCGTTTCTCGATTGCTTCGAGAATGGCGAGATGTTCCTTCATCACCGATTTGACGTGACCGGCGATGCGAAAGCGCTCCTGATTGATGAGGCGCATCTTGATGGAATTGACCCGGTAAGCATTCGAGATGATCGAATTGCCGAGGCTATCGATGAAGGCGTCGTGCATGCCCCAGTCCACCTGCTGTGCGTGCTGGTCAAGCTCCGGCGATTCTCCGCCCTTTTCAGCCGCTTCGGCGATATCGCGATGCTGTTTAAGGAGCTTCGCGATGGTCTCGTCCGAAGCCGAACGGGTAAAGAGCGCCACGGCCTCCTTTTCGAGAAAGATACGGAACTGGAACGCTTCGCGGATGAGGTTGATGTCGATATGGGCAACCTGCAACCCGCGCTGCGGCACGGTCTTGATCAGACCTTCCGCCTCCAGCCGTGGAATTGCTTCCCGGATCGCCCCTAGCGGCAAACCGGTCAACTCCACGAGGCGGCGCTGCGAGATGAATTGCCCCGGGCGAACGTCGCGCGAGAGAAGGTGATGCGTAAAGCTTTCATACGCCCGTTCCCGCAATGTCTGTTCGCCGGTATCGTCCATGCTCAACCTTTCAAGGTCTGTTCAGGCGGCCTGTTTGCGAAACAGCGCATCAAATGCACCTTCGATCTGCCGCCGGTCCTCCGGTGAAATGGCAACGAGCGGCGCGCGCACGTCAGACCAGATATTTTCCCCTGTCGTGTGTGATACCAGCACCTTGACGGCTGGTGTAACCGGGAATTTCAGAAGTTCCACAACAAGATCGACGATGCGTGGGTCGTCCTTGCCGTCAACGGCCATGGCGCGCACTTCCTGCGTCAGGAAATTGGCGACGCCTGAAATCGCTCCCTGACCGCCGAGGCGAACACCCTTGGCGAGATCGCGCTCATCGCCGATCAGGATGGCGAGGTCGCCGTGCTCTTTCAGCAGACGCTCGGTATGTGCCCAATTGCCGGAGGAATCCTTCACACCGGTGACGATGCCCGGGAAGGCCTTCTTGAGACGACCCACCAGTTCCACCGACAGTGTCACCATGGTCACGGAAGGGATGTTGTAGACGAGAATGTCGCGTGCGCCCTTGCCGATCTTTTCGAAAACCGCCGAGAACCAGGCAAACAGGCCGTCATCGCTGACATTCTTGAAATAGGAGGGCGGGGCGAGAAGAATGTTGCGGGCGCCTGCGCTCAACGCCTCGGCGGATTGTTCGGCCGCATCTTCGATGGAATCCACGAGAACGCCCGTGACGAGACGGGAGGGTGTAATGCCTGCCTCGATGAAGCGGGATAGAATGACCTGCCGTTCGCGGCTGCCGACGGAGCATCCCTCGCCGGTGGTGCCAAAGAGTGTGACGCTGTCGCAGCCATTTGCAAGGCAACGGCGGGCATGCGCGATCATGGCTTGGATATCGACGGTTCCGTCAGTTTTGAAAGGGGTCGTCAGGGCTGCCGAAAGGCCGAATTTCTGGGTCAATTAAGATGCTCCTCCAAGATGGCTGCAGATTGATGGCATACTGACATGTTAGTTGTAAAGAGCTAATTGCAACACGATTATTCGCCGGGTGAAAATGAAGGGAGTTTGCTGTGAACTCTGGCTGGAGAGCGGTTTTGCGAAGGGAAAGTGACAGGATGGTTATACTGGTCCGTGCCGACGCGGCTTTTCCGCCACGCTCTCGGCCTATCCTCTTGGCAAGGTGGGTGAATAAATGCAAAAATAAATTTGACTGTTTGAGTAAAGATTTTTATCAGGCGATCTGATTGTGGGATAAAGGGAAATATCATGAGCATTGTGGAGCCGTCAGCGCCTGTGGAAGAGATCGAGCAGAGCCGCGTAAAGCGCCTGAGAGCGGCAACGCGTGGTGCGCATGGCGAACTCGATGCCTTCATCATGGCAGCCAAGCCGTTCGAGAGCCGGGAGAACTTCGGCAAATTCGTGGAAACGCAATATCTTTTCCATCGCGACCTCGATGCTTTCTTCTCCAACGCAACGCTCGATAGCCTGCTGCCCGATCTCAAGGGTCGCCGTCGTCTCTCCATGATCGAGCAGGACCTTGCCGATCTCGGTCACGCTATTCCCGAAACCGCGGCACCGCGCTTTACCGGCGAAACGCCATTCGATCTGCCGGAGGCCATGGGCTGGCTTTACGTGGTCGAAGGATCCAATCTCGGCGCGGCTTTCCTCCTGAAAGATGCGGCGAAGCTCGGTCTTGGCGAAGAATTCGGCGCGCGCCATCTGGCCGGTGCTCCGGAAGGGCGCGGCCTGCACTGGCGTACTTTCACTGCCGCGCTCGATGAAATTTCGCTGACGGTTGAAGAGGAAGAGCGGGTTGTCGCAGGCGCCGAGGCTGCCTTCCGCGCCGTGCATGCCTATGCGCAGCAGCGGCTGGGTTGAGTTTTTGACATAGCTCTTTTAAGAGCTATCCACGATTGATCGAAATTTCTAAAGCCCAATGCCGTCATCCTCGGGCTTGTCCCGAGGATCTGCAACCGTTTGATTTTACTGAACGTGGATAGATCCTCGGGACAAGCCCGAGGATGACGAAGAGTGTGAAGCGCCCCTTGCCGCACTTCAGGCCCATTGCGAAAGCCTCCCCTCTTACCCCTCTCGCATTCCATTTATGCCGAATAAACAGGCAAATATTTTGACCAAATGATAAATTTTTTATCTTTTGGTCAAGGCTCACTGCGCCCCCGAAATTTTATCCATTTGATAAAATTATTTTATTTGGTCTGGCACAGAACCTGCTACTCTTTTGTCAAGTCAGGAGACACCTGACGCTAAAAAGGGAACAGCAAAATGGAAGTTGGTGTTTTTATCCCGATCGGGAACAATGGGTGGCTTCTTTCCGAAAACGCGCCGCAATACAAACCGAGCTTCGACCTGAACAAGGCGATCACGCTGAAGGCGGAGCAATATGGTTTCGACTTTGCGCTGTCGATGATCAAGCTGCGCGGCTTCGGCGGCAAGACCGAGTTCTGGGACTATAATCTGGAATCCTTCACGCTGATGGCGGGCCTCGCCGCCGTCACCTCCAAGATCAAGCTGTTCGGCACCGCCGCCACGCTTGTCATGCCGCCGGCCATCGTCGCGCGCATGGCGACGACGATCGATTCCATTTCCGACGGCCGTTTCGGCATCAACCTGATTACCGGCTGGCAGCGTCCTGAATACAGCCAGATGGGGCTTTGGCCGGGCGACGATTATTTCGGCGACCGTTATGAATATCTCGGCGAATACACCACGGTGCTAAGGGAACTGCTGACGGACGGGCAATCGGACCACAAGGGCAAGTTCTTCCAGATGGATGATTGCCGGATGAAGCCGGTGCCGCAGGGTGATGTGAAGCTCATCTGCGCCGGTTCCTCCAATTCCGGCATGGCGTTTTCGGCCAAGTTCGCCGATTACAGCTTCTGCTTCGGCGTCGGCGTCAATACGCCCAAGGCCTTCGCGCCCACCAATGAGCGCCTTCTCGCGGCAACGGAAAAGACCGGCCGCGACGTTAAATCCGTCGTGCTGACCATGATCCTCGCAGAAGAAAAATCCGAGGATGCCTGGGCGAAGTGGGAGCACTACAAGGCCGGTGCGGATGAGGAGGCGATCAAGTGGCTCGGCCTGCAAAGTTCTGTCGACACCAAATCCGGTTCGGATACCAATGTCCGGCACATGTCCAATCCCGTCTCGGCGGTCAATATCAACATGGGAACGCTGATCGGCTCCTATGAGGAAGTGGCGGCCATGCTGGACGAGATGAGCGAAGTGCCGGGAACGGGCGGCGTGATGCTGACCTTCGACGACTTCCTCGAAGGCGTCGAGAAATTCGGCAAATATGTGCAGCCGCTGATGAAGAGCCGCAAGCATGTTCTGGCCGAACTGGAGGCTGCGGAATGAGTGAAGCCGTTGTGGCGGGTTACAAGGGGCCGGAAAGCCGCTCGGAAAGCGTGACGCTTCCCGCCCGGCCGGAGCCGATCACCCTCAAGCCGAGCGAGACCGCCGTTGTCGTGGTCGATATGCAGAACGCCTATTCGACCGAGGGCGGTTATGTCGATCTGGCCGGGTTCGATATTTCCGGGGCCAAGGGCACCATCGCCAACATCAAGAAGACGCTGGATGCGGCGCGGGCGGCGGGTGTTCAGGTCATCTATTTCCAGAATGGCTGGGACAAGGATTATGTCGAGGCGGGCGGGCCGGGTTCGCCCAACTGGCACAAATCCAATGCGCTGAAGACGATGCGCAAAAGGCCGGAACTGCAGGGCCAGCTCTTGGCCAAGGGGACGTGGGATTACGCCATCGTCGATGAGCTGCAACCGCAGCCCGGCGATATCTTGGTGCCGAAGACGCGTTACAGCGGTTTCTTCAACACCAATATGGACAGCGTCCTGCGTGCCCGCGGCATCCGCAATCTGGTCTTTGTCGGCATCGCCACCAATGTCTGCGTGGAAAGCTCGCTGCGCGACGCCTTCCATCTCGAATATTTCGGGGTGATGCTGGAGGATGCCACACATCATCTCGGTCCTGACTTTATCCAGCAGGCGACGGTCTACAATGTCGAGAAATTTTTCGG
The DNA here is from genome assembly GCF_049843495.1 of Agrobacterium sp. M50-1. Classification (NCBI taxonomy): domain Bacteria; kingdom Pseudomonadati; phylum Pseudomonadota; class Alphaproteobacteria; order Hyphomicrobiales; family Rhizobiaceae; genus Agrobacterium; species Agrobacterium sp. M50-1. Next base: position 99,180 of record NZ_JBBHZH010000003.1, read on the forward strand.
CTGGGTGGCGACCGTCAATGATTTCTGCGGCGTCATCTCGCAGGCCGCACCCGTCAGGGATTGATCCCCAAACACAAAGAGGAGAATGAAATGCCGAAGAAGATCGTCGTGCCTGCCGGTACAAGCAAACCCATCGCCCCTTTTTCGCCGGGAACCCTTGCCGATGGCGTGGTTTACGTTTCCGGTACGCTGCCATTCGACAAGGACAATAATGTCGTGCATGTGGGCGATGCCAGCGCGCAGACCCGCCATGTACTGGAAACCATCAAGTCAGTCATCGAAACCGCTGGCGGCACGATGGAGGACGTGACGATGAACCACATCTTCATCACCGACTGGGCGAATTACCAAGCCGTCAACACGGTTTATGCCGAATATTTCCCCGGCGACAAGCCGGCGCGTTATTGCATCCAGTGCGGCCTCGTGAAGCCCGACGCGCTGGTGGAAATCGCCACCGTCGCCCATATCGGCAAATAGGGCGAAGCGGCACGATGATGCATTTCGAGGTTCATGGCCGGGTTGATCCTGAGGCGCCCACTATCCTGCTGTCATCGGGGCTGGGTGGATCTGGCGCCTATTGGGCGCCGCAGATCGAGGCTCTTTCCGGTCATTTCCGGATCGTTACCTACGACCATCGCGGAACCGGCAGGACCGGCGGCGAAGTGCCGGCGGATGGCGGCATATCGGCGATGGCGGATGATGTTCTGGAGATTGTCTCGGCTCTGAATCTCGAAAAATTTCACTTCATGGGCCATGCGCTCGGCGGGCTGATCGGTCTCGATATCGCGCTGCGCAAGCCCGACCTCATCGACAGGCTTGTTCTTATCAATGCCTGGAGCAAGGCCGATCCGCATTCCGGGCGCTGCTTTGATGTGCGGATCGAGCTTCTGGAGAAATCCGGCGTCGAGGCTTTCGTGAAAGCCCAACCGCTGTTTCTGTATCCGGCGGCCTGGATGTCGGAACATCAGGAGCGGCTTGCACGCGACGATGCGCATGGTGTCGCGCATTTTCAGGGCAGGGCGAATGTGCTTCGGCGCATCGCGGCGCTCAGGGCCTTCGATATCGATACCCGTCTTGGCGAGATCGACAATCCGGTGCTGTTGGTGGCGACGAAGGACGATCTTCTGGTGCCCTATACCCGGTCGCTACGTCTTGCTGAGGGTCTGCCGCAAAGCGAGCTTTGCCTCCTCGATTTCGGGGCGCATGCGGTCAATATCACCGAGACTGACCTTTTCAACGCGCGGCTTTTGCGGTTTCTGCTGCCGGCAACACGGCCATTCTGACAGGATTTTTAAGACAATGACGACAGCACTCGACGATAAGGCACTTGCAGCACTTTTCACCGCGGCACGCACCCATAATGGTTGGGCTGACAAGCCGGTCGGCGACGAGACACTGAGAGCACTTTACGATCTGACGAAGATGGGGCCGACCTCGGCCAATTGCTCGCCGGCGCGTTTCGTGTTCGTGCGCAGCCCGGAAGCCAAGGAAAAGCTGAGGCCCGCGCTTTCTTCGGGCAATCTCGAAAAGACCATGGCTGCACCGGTGACGGTGATCGCTGCTATCGACCGCGAATTTTACGAGAAATTGCCGGTGCTGTTTCCACATGCCGACGCGCGTTCGTGGTTTACCTCCAGCCCGGCCGTTGCCGAGGAAACGGCCTTCCGCAATGCCACTTTGCAGGCGGGTTATCTCATTATTGCGGCCCGCTCGTTGGGACTGGATACCGGGGCGATGTCCGGTTTTGACAAGGCCAAGGTGGATGCGGCGTTTTTCGCAGGCACGACATGGAAGTCCAACTTCCTGATCAATCTCGGATATGGCGATCCGTCGAAACTGTTCGGCCGCCTGCCGCGTCTCGGCTTTGAAGATGCCTGTGTCCTGGCTTGATGGCCTGTTAAGGAAGGATGGGTTAGATGCGGATGATGTCTCTTGAAAAGGAAGCGGAAATGGAGACGAAGACTGCAGAGCAGCGCAGCCTCGAATACAGAAACGCCATGGCGCGGCTCGGTGCGGCGGTCAACATCGTCACCACGGACGGTGTGGCTGGGCGTGCGGGTTTTGCAGCGACGGCCGTTTGCAGCGTTTCCGACAATCCGCCCACGCTTCTCGTCTGCCTCAACCGCAATGCCTCCGCCTATAAGGTGGTGAAGAGCAACGGCGTCATCTGCGTTAACACGCTTGCCGCGCATCACGAGGTGCTGAGCACGCTTTTCGGTGGCAAGACACCCGCCGATGAACGCTTTGCTGCCGGCAGCTGGGGTGTGCTTGAAACCGGCGCGCCGGTTCTGGAGGATGCGCTGGTTTCCTTCGATTGCCGCATCCGCGAGGCCCATGATGGCGGCACGCATGATATTCTGATCTGCGATGTCGTCGATATGAAGATCAATGAGGGCGAAGAAGCGCTGCTCTATTTCAACCGGCGTTACCGGGTGCTTTGAGAGCGGTCTCTGGGGCCGGTTGATACCCTTAACTCACGATCAGCTATTGGCGCGCCGTCATCCTCGGACAAGCCCGAGGATGACGGCGGAGCTTTCTTTTCACGTCAGTAAGAAGGGCGCTCCCGGAGACCGGAAACGCCCTTTCTCTTACTTGATCAGCGGCAGAAGGTCGTTGATCGACTTCTTCGCATCGCCGTAGAACATGCGGGTGTTGTCCTTGTAGAACAATGGGTTCTCGATGCCGGAGTAACCCGTGCCCTGGCCGCGCTTGGAGACGATGACGAGCTTGGATTTCCACACTTCCAGAACCGGCATGCCGGCGATGGGCGAGTTGGGATCGTCCTGTGCCGCCGGGTTGACGATGTCGTTGGAGCCGATGACGATGACGACGTCGGTATTGGGGAAGTCGTCGTTGATCTCGTCCATTTCCAGCACGATGTCGTAAGGCACCTTGGCTTCGGCGAGCAGCACGTTCATGTGGCCGGGAAGGCGGCCCGCCACCGGGTGGATGGCGAAACGCACGGTCTTGCCGTCGGCGCGCAGCTTGCGGGTCAGTTCGGAGACCGCGCTTTGCGCCTGCGCCACCGCCATGCCGTAGCCGGGAACGATGATGACGCTGTCGGCATCGTTCAGTGCCGAAGCAACGCCTTCGGCGTCGATGGCCACCTGTTCGCCATCGATTTCCATCGCCGGACCCGTCGTGCCGCCGAAGCCGCCGAGGATGACAGAGACGAAGGAGCGGTTCATGGCCTTGCACATGATGTAGGACAGGATCGCACCCGAGGAACCGACCAGCGCGCCTGTCACGATCAGGAGATCGTTGCCGAGCGTGAAGCCGATGGCGGCGGCGGCCCAGCCGGAATAGCTGTTCAGCATCGAGACGACGACAGGCATGTCGGCGCCGCCGATGCCCATGATCAGGTGGTAACCGATGAAGAAGGCGGCAAGCGTCATCAGCACCAGCGTCCAGGCGCCCGCGCCATTGCAATACATGATGAGCAGCACGAGCGACAGGATCGCAGCGCCGGCATTCAGCAGGTGTCCGCCCGGAAGCTTCTTTGCCTTGCCGTCCACCTTGCCGGCAAGCTTGCCGAAGGCGACGACGGAACCGGTGAAGGTGACCGCGCCGATGAAGACGCCAAGGAAGACCTCGACCTTCATGATCGCCAGTTCCACCGGCGTCTTGTGGGCGAGGATGGCGGAAAAGCCTGTCAGCAGCGAACGCGCGGTCTCATCGAGCGAGGCGACATGCGCTTCCTCGATATGGGCGTTGAAGCCGATGAAGACAGCGGCAAGGCCGACGAAAGAATGGAGGGCTGCAACAAGCTGCGGCATCTCGGTCATCTGCACGCGGCTTGCGACGAAATAGCCGAGAACGGAACCGCCCGCCAGCATCAGAAGCACGACGAGCCACTGCCCGGCGCCCTTGCTGATCTCAGGGCCGAAGACGGTGGCGACAATGGCGAGACCCATGCCCACGATGCCGTACCAGACGGCGCGTTTGGCGCTTTCCTGTCCGGAAAGTCCGCCGAGAGAAAGGATGAAAAGAACGGCTGCGGCAACATAGGCCGCGGAAACGATACCAATGGTCATAAACTGTCCCCTACACGGCTCAGGACTTCTGGAACATGGCGAGCATGCGCCGTGTCACGAGGAAACCGCCGACGATGTTGATCGTCGCGATCAGGACGGAAAGCGAGGCGAGGATCACCACCAGCCAGTTGCCGGAACCGATCTGCAGCAGCGCGCCGATAATGACGATGCCGGAAATCGCGTTCGTCACCGCCATCAGCGGCGTGTGCAGCGAGTGGCTGACATTCCAGATGACAGAGAAGCCGATAAAGCAGGCGAGCACGAAGACGATGAAATGGCTCATGAAGCTTGCCGGCGCATAAAGGCCGACGAGAAGCAGAACCGCCGTGCCGATGACCAGCAGGCCGACCTGACTTTTCGTCTGCGCCTTGAACTCGGCCCGTTCCTTGGCGTGCTTTTCCTCAGGCGTAAGCTCTTTTGCTCTTTCCTTGGGTTTCTGCGCGGCAATGGCCTGGATCTTCGGCGGCGGCGGCGGGAAAGTGATCTCGCCCTGATAGGTGACGGTCGCGCCGCGGATGACGTCGTCTTCCATGTTGTGAACCGGCTTGCCGTCCTTTGCGGGCGTCAGGTCGGTCATCATGTGACGGATGTTAGTGGAATAGAGCGTCGAGGCCTGCGTCGCCATGCGGCTCGGGAAATCCGTATAGCCGATAACGATGACGCCGTTGTCGGAGACGACGCGCTGGTCGGGAACCGTCAGGTCGCAATTGCCGCCGCGCTCGGCAGCAAGGTCAATGATGACCGAACCCGGCTTCATTGCCGCCACCATGTCGGCCAGCCACAGCTTCGGGGCATCGCGACCCGGTATCAGCGCGGTGGTGATGACGATATCGATCTGCGGCGCCAGCTCGCGGAATTTCTCCAGCTGCTTCTCGCGGAATTCCGGCGAGGAGGGGGCGGCATAACCGCCGGTCGCTGCACCGTCCTGGCTCTGGTCGGCGAAATCGAGATAGACGAATTCGGCGCCCATGCTCTCGATCTGTTCGGCCACTTCCGGGCGCACGTCGAAGGCATAGGTGATGGCGCCGAGCGAGGTGGCCGTGCCGATGGCGGCAAGACCGGCAACACCTGCGCCGATGACCAGAACCTTGGCGGGCGGCACCTTGCCGGCGGCGGTGACCTGACCGGTGAAGAAGCGGCCGAAATTATTGCCCGCCTCGATGACTGCGCGATAGCCGGCGATATTGGCCATGGAGGACAGCGCGTCCATCTTCTGGGCGCGGGAAATGCGCGGCACCATGTCCATGGCGATGACATTTGCGCCCTTTTCCTTGGCCTGCTCCAGAAGGTCCTTGTTCTGGGCGGGGTAGAAGAACGAGATCAGCGTCTTGTCCGAAGACAGGCGATCAATCTCCGACGTTTCCGGCGGACGAACCTTGGCGATGATGTCTGAACCGGCGTAAAGCGCATCGGCGCTGTCGACGATTGTTACACCGGCGGCGCGATAGGCGTCGTCGGAAAATCCCGCCGCCTTGCCTGCACCGGTTTCGAGGATGCAATCATATCCGAGTTTCTGCAATGCCTGGGCGCTGTCGGGCGTCATACCGACGCGCGCTTCGCCCTCATATAATTCCTTAGGCGTCCCGATCTTCAAAATGGCTCTCCCTCTGCCTGAAAATACAGGGGGGTCATAACCTATTCAGGGGGGCTTTGTCTCCATATTGATTTTGTCTTGCCTGCGACGGAATGACAGCCCCCTGCGACAGTTCGTTCGATATTGCGGCTCGCGGCGCAATAAAAGAACCCGGCGCCTGCGCGCCGGGTTCCGAAAATGTCCGTCAGGACCGTTGCTCACTCCATAGTGTGGATGTCGCGATCCTTGGTTTCCGGCAGGAACAGCAGGCCGACGACCAGCGTGATGCCTGCGAAAATGATCGGATACCAGAGGCCGTAATAGATGTCGCCCTTCGCCGCGCTCATCGCAAAGGCGGTGGCGGGCAGGAGGCCGCCGAACCAGCCGTTGCCGATGTGATAGGGCAGCGACATGCCGGAGTAGCGGATGCGGGTCGGGAACAGTTCGACCAAGAGCGCCGCGATCGGGCCGTAGACCATCGTCACGTAGATCACGAGGACGGTCAGAACCGCGATGATGACGATCCAGTTCACGGCGGCCGGATCGGCGACCATGGCGAAGGTGCCACCGCCGGCAATTGTGTAGACGGCCATCTCGGCTGCTCCGGCGGTTTCCGCCGGTGTCAGCAGCTTGTCCGCCACCAGCTTGTCGGTCGCAACCATCTTCTTGTCGGCGGCGCGAACCGCGTCGGCATTGAGGTTGAGTTCCGGGTTGGCGGCAATGAAGGCGTCCAGTTTCGCATCCGGCACCTGTGCCGCGCCGCGCACCAGCGGATAGCCGCTGTCATGCAGTGCGATGTTGACCTGCTTCTGGAAGGCCTTGTCCTTGGCCGCGGCATCCGCACCGGCTGCGATCGCGTCGTAGCTGGCGATGGTGGCGTCGCCGAGCTTGACGCTCGCCGGCTGGCCGGCTGTTCCCGCGACGACGTCATAGGGAACGGAGTTGCGCGTCAGGAACGAGGTGGCGATATCACAGGATGTGGTGAATTTCGCCGTACCTGTCGGGTTGAACTGGAACTTGCAGTCGCCCGGAGCCGCGGTCACGGTGGCGCGAACGCTGGCCTGCGCTTGCGCAAGTGCCGGGTTACCCGCCCAGGTGAGCGCCTTGAACAGCGGGAAATAGGTCAGCATGGCGAGAACGAGACCAGCCATGATGATCGGCTTGCGGCCGATCTTGTCGGAAAGCCAGCCGAAGATCACGAAGAAGCTGGTGCCGAGGATGAGCGCTGCCGCGACCATGATGTTGGCTGACTGGCCATCCACCTTCAGAATGCTCTGCAGGAAGAACAGCGCGTAGAACTGTCCGGTGTACCAGACGACGGCCTGACCGATGACGGCGCCGACGAGGGCAAGCAGGGCGATCTTGGCGTTTTTCCACTGGCCGAAGGCTTCGCTGAGCGGCGCCTTGGAGGTCTTGCCCTCTTCCTTCATCTTCTTGAAGGCGGGGGATTCATTCATTTTCAGACGGATCCAGACGGATACGCCGAGCAGCAGAACGGAAACGAGGAAGGGAATACGCCAGCCCCAGGCGGCGAAGGCTTCCTTGCCGAGTGCGAACTGCACGCCGAGGATGACGACCAGCGACAGGAACAGGCCGAGCGTCGCCGTCGTCTGGATCCAAGAGGTGTAATAACCCCTGCGGCCATTGGGGGCGTGTTCCGCCACATAGGTTGCGGCACCGCCATATTCGCCGCCGAGCGCCAGACCCTGAAGCATGCGCAGGACGATTAGGATGATCGGAGCGGCGATGCCGATCTGGGATGCGCCGGGCAGGACGCCGACGAGGAAGGTCGAAACGCCCATGATGAGAATTGTGATCAGGAAGGTATATTTACGGCCGACAATGTCGCCCAGACGGCCGAACACCAGCGCGCCGAAGGGGCGCACGAGGAAGCCCGCGGCAAATGCCAGAAGCGCGAAGATGTTGCGCGTTGTTTCCGGATATTGGCTGAAGAAGTTCGCGCCGATATAGATCGCGAGCGAACCGTATAGATAAAAATCGTACCATTCGAAGACTGTTCCGAGAGAAGAGGCGAAAATCACCTTCTTCTCTTCACCCGTCATCGGACGGGCTGCGCCGCTTACGGCTGCAACATTTGCCATTGTCTGTCCTCCACAGATGTCCCAATCGGCGCATTGCGGAGCCCATCTCTCTCCTCCGGGCAAACCTTGCGGCTGCAATGCGCGTGATGTCAGAGTGACAGAAAATTAACCCCAATAAGAGCGATGCTTTCGGATTATGACTTTAGTCTAATGTATAATGTGCAAAAATGTCGCAGCGCGGTTTTGGCCTGCCCGCACCGGATGGTCTGAAACGCGCCTTTTTTCTTGACACAAACAAGAAACCTTCTAATAGCTTCTCGCGAAGAAGGAGCATCACCTTGCGCATGCATGTTGCAGACATGTTCGTCATGGAAGGACCGGCACGATCCGCCGGCGATGATCCGCGCCTTTCTTATTCTATCCGAATTACGGCCAAAACGACGATTAAAACCGTCTGACGTCTCTGGCCACCGCTCTCTCCCCGGTTTGGCCGGGGATCGTGGAAGCCGCGATCTAATGCGGGTTCCCACCTCACCAAAAAGAGGAGAGACAGAAAGAGAGCTTGATCATGGGTTTCAAAGTTGCAATTGCAGGCGCCACCGGCAACGTCGGTCGCGAAATGCTCAATATCCTGGCCGAACGCGGTTTTCCCGCCGATGAAGTCGTGCCGCTTGCTTCCGCCCGTTCGCAGGGCACGGAAGTATCCTATGGCGACCGCACGCTGAAGGTCTCGAACCTCGAAAACTACGATTTTTCCGACACCGATATTTGCCTGATGTCGGCCGGCGGCGATGTGTCCAAGAAGTGGTCGCCGAAGATCGGCCAGCAGGGCTGCGTCGTCATCGATAACTCGTCCGCATGGCGCTACGATCAGGACGTTCCGTTGATCGTTCCGGAAGTCAACGCCGATGCGGTCGCGGGCTTCACCAAGAAGAACATCATTGCCAACCCGAATTGCTCCACGGCGCAGCTCGTCGTCGCGCTGAAGCCGCTGCATGACTTCGCCAAGATCAAGCGCGTCGTCGTCTCCACCTACCAGTCGGTTTCCGGCGCTGGCAAGGAAGGCATGGACGAGCTGTTCCAGCAGACCCGCGCCGTCTTCGTCGCCGACCCGGTCGAAACCAAGAAGTTCACCAAGCGCATCGCCTTCAACGTCATTCCGCACATCGACGTCTTCATGGAAGACGGCTACACCAAGGAAGAGTGGAAGGTTCTGGCCGAAACCAAGAAGATGCTCGATCCGAAGATCAAGGTAACCTGCACGGCTGTGCGCGTTCCTGTCTTCATCGGCCATTCGGAATCGGTCAACATCGAGTTTGAGAACGAGATCACCGCCGATCAGGCGCGTGATATCCTGCGCGAAGCGCCGGGTTGCCTCGTCATCGACAAGCGCGAAAACGGCGGCTACATCACGCCGGTCGAATCCGCCGGTGAAGACGCGACCTACATCTCGCGTATCCGCGAAGATGCGACGGTCGAAAACGGCCTCAACCTGTGGGTTGTTTCCGACAATTTGCGCAAGGGTGCTGCCCTCAACGCCGTTCAGATCGCCGAGCTCCTTATCAATCGTGGTTTCATCAAGCCCCGCAAGGCGGCTGCCTGATACCATTTTTTAAGGTTCGTTAAGTATAACCCGTCTGTTCTGTGTGGGGCAGGCGGGTTTCATAATTGGCTGTCATCACGGCCAGTTTATTTGCAGGCCTTGCTGCCGAAAGGCAATTTAGGCCGCCAAAAGACAGTTTTGGCACCTGAATCATACAGTATTGAAGGTTTGGTTCTCGGGAAAATTCCCCAAAGTATATCGAAGGCAGATTTTGATGCGGGCAATGAAGGTAATTCTGGCTGGTGTGGCCATGGTTTCGGTTCTGGCAGCGACGCCGGTTATGGCCGCGCAATGCGGCAACACCTCGGCGGGTTTTGATGCCTGGGTCGGCGCCTTCAAGCAGGAAGCGGCGGGCCGCGGCGTCAGCGCCTCGGTGCTTGACCGTGCTTTCTCCGGCGTCTCCTACAACCAGGCGACGATCCGCGCCGATCGGGGCCAGCACAGCTTCAAGCTTTCCTTCGAACAGTTCATGCAGAAGCGCGGTGGTCAGACGATCATTTCACGCGGCAAGACCATGAAGAAGAACAATGCGGCTCTGTTTGCTTCCATCGAGCGCGCCTATGGCGTGCCGGCCGGTCCGCTGCTCGCCATCTGGGGCATGGAAACCGGCTTTGGCGGCTTCATGGGCAACCAGCATACGCTTTCCGCCGTTGCGACCCTTTCCTTCGACTGCCGCCGTTCGGATTATTTCACCGAGCAGCTTTATGCAGCCCTGAAGCTCGTCGGCAGCGGTTCGCTGAACGTCAACGCCAAGGGCGCTGCCCATGGTGAAATCGGCCAGACGCAGTTCCTGCCGCTGAACGTCGTGCGCTATGGCGTGGATTTCGACCGCGACGGCCGTATCGATCTCGTCGGCTCGCGCGCCGATGCGCTGGCTTCCACCGCGAACTTCCTCGTCGGCCATGGCTGGCAGCGTGGTGCGGGCTATCAGCAGGGTCAGGCGAACTATGCCGCCATTCAGGGCTGGAACGCCGCAAGCGTCTACCAGCAGGCCATTGCGTTCATCGGCAAAGCGATCGACGGCCAATAAGGTCTTAGGTTTGAAAGGCCTTGTGATAACAAGGCCTTATCCGCATTCTCGACGTCATCCTCGGGCTTGTCCCGAGGATTTGCGACGCTTCGATTTTCTGTTGGGTGGTTGGATCCTCGGGACAAGCCCGAGGATGACGGGAGTTACCTGAGCAGGCCAAACGGCGCCCGTAGAACCACCCCGCTTCAATCACAGGTCCGGGCGGCGAAAGTCGCCCGTTTTGCCGTCCATCACCCACAATTCGCCGGTCGAAATATCGAACCATGCGCCGTGCAGCTTGACCTTGCCGGCGGTTTCCTGCGCCTTGACGAAGGGGAAGCCGCGCAGATTGGCGATGGAGTTGCGGATGGAAACGCGCTCCAGCGCGGTCTGACGTTCGGAGGCGGTCATGACGTCGTTGCTCTGGATCTGCTCGGCCGCTGATTTGACCATGTTCATCCATTTGCCGATGAAGTCCCCCGGCGACAGCGGCTCAAGATTGGGGTCGAGCGCTGCCTGAATGCCGCCGCAGCGGCCATGGCCCATGACCACGATGTCCTTCACCTTCAGAACCTGCACGGCATATTCGATGGCCGCCGAGGTGGCGTGATACTGACCGTCCGGCTCGAAGGGCGGCACCATGTTGGCGACGTTGCGGACGACGAAAAGCTCTCCCGGTCCGCAGTCGAAAATGGTTTCCGGCGCCGAACGGGAGTCACAACAGGCAATGAACAGGGTCTGCGGTTTCTGTCCGGTCTCGGCCAGAACGCGATATCTTTCGCGTTCATCGACATAGCGGCCGCTCATGAAGTTCTTGTAGCCGTTGAGAAGGTTTTCCGGAAAATCTTTCATCTATCGCAGTACCGTTGTGCTTGGACCAAGATCAAGAGAAGAACTCGGTGCGTTGAAGACCAATCCTTTTTGAGCATTTTCGCTTTTCTTCGAACCGCGAAACCGCTCCAGCTCCTTGTTTGCCGCATTTCCAGCCGGGAGCCCGGGGATTACTTTCCTGGAAATGCTCTAGCCGCTATTTGCGCTTGCTGCGCGAAGGATGCAAGAGATGACGCATCTGCACCATGGCCATGGGTGTGGAGAGACTTGAAGAGTCCGTCTCCAGCGTCAGTTCGTTCATGTCGCGTTTTTTGGTGCGCGCCAGAATTTCGAAGACGCTGGCGGTTGCCAGCTGCAGCGCCTTTTCATCATCCAGGCCCTCCAGCAGGCGGGCGAGGAACAGCGCCGACATCAGGTCGCCGAGACCGTTCGGCGCATTTTCGATGGCGCGATGTTCGGCAAGCAGTGCGTGGCGGCCGCTGAGATAGAGGTTGCCGGTGCCGCCCGTCATCATCGGCACGGCTGAGGTGACCAGCATTTTCGGCGGGCCGAGTGCGAGCGCGGCATCCATGATGGCATTGTTGGTCTCAAGCTCGGCGCCGCTCATCCAGGCCAGTTCATAACGGTTTGGCGTGGCGACGGTGGCTAGCGGAATGAGGTGATCGCGGATGGCTTCGGCGGTCTCAAGGGGAATGTAAAGCCCGCCCAGATCGCCCATGACCGGGTCACAGGCATAAATCAGCGACGGGTTCTTTTCCTTGAGATTGCGGATCAGCCTTGCGACGGAGCGCACTTGCGCCGCGCTGCCGAAATAACCGGTCAGGACAGCCTTGACCTCGCCGATCCATTTGGCGTTTTCGAGGTCGGTCATGGCCTTGTCGAAATCGTCGTCCTGAAAGCGCATGCGGGTGGAAGGGCCGTGGCCGGGATGCCAGGGCATGACGATGGTGGGCACCGCCCATACCGGATAACCCAGCGTCTCCAGCGCAAAGACCGCCGCGCGGTTGCCGACGGAGCCACGCATGACGTGGCTGGAAATGACGATGACAGCGCCCTGTGTATTTTCCTGCATCACGGCCTTCTTGCTTTCAAACGAGGCAGAAAGCCCGCAAGTGCACCTCGCCCTGCCACTGCCAAAGATCAAGATGCGCTCTCATGACATATCGCAAGGCCGGTTTCCACCGTTAATCCCGCAAGGGTCTGTCCCGCAAAAGCATGGCGCGGTCGGGTTCTTTGTCTCTGCCGGCGTTACCTGCCTGTCATTGCGGGATTGCCGAAGTACTCTATAGTTGCAACATGCTCGATCTCGTCATTGCCTATTGGCCGCATATCCTTGCCGTTCTCTCGATTTTGATGGGAACCGTGGCGGCCGTGCATGCCACGATGACGAAGGAGGAGGTGCGCTCCGCGCTCGGTTGGGTCGGCGTCATCGTTCTCTCTCCCATCGTCGGCGCGGTCATCTATGCGATTGCCGGCATCAACCGCATTCGCCGGTCCAACATCACGCAGAAGCGGTCCTTCATGCAGGACGAGATCATGGATCGCGTGGCGCGTCTGGATGCCGGCGGCGACACGATCGCCGCGCGCTTCGGACGGCGTTTCGAGGCGATGAAGACGCTGGGCGACCGGGTAACGCGCCATGCGCTGACGACCGGCAACGGTATCGAGCCGCTTTTGACCGGAGATGCGGCCTATGCCGCCATGCTGGAGGCGATCGGGGAGGCGAGGCGCTCGATCATTCTCGAAACATATATTTTCGACAATGACCGGATCGGCGCCCGTTTTGTCGCCGCGCTCGAAAGGGCGAAGATTCGCGGCGTGGAGGTGCGTGTGCTGGTGGATGCGGTGGGTGCCCGTTATTCCGTGCCGAGCATCCTGCCGACGCTCAGGGAAAAGGGTATCGTCTGCGATGTCTTCAACGGCAATGTCATCATGGGGCTGCGGCTGCCCTATGCCAATCTGCGCACCCACCGCAAGATCCTCGTGGTGGACGGGCGCATTGCATTTAGCGGCGGCATGAATATCCGCGAGGGGTTTACCCTTGAGTTCGGTGGGGAAAGTCAGTCGCACGACACGCATTTCAAGATCACCGGGCCGGTGGTATCGGACTTTTTCTCCATTGCGGCGGAGGACTGGCGCTTCACGACAAAGGAGCTTCTGGATGCGCCGGTCTGGGATATCGCCATTCCCGATGGCGTGCCAGGCTCGCAGATCGTCGCCCGCGTCTGCTCCTCGGGGCCGGACAGGAGCATCGAGACCAGTCACAAGATGCTGATGGGGGCATTTTCCGTCGCCCGTTCCTCCATTCTCATCATGTCGCCCTATTTTCTCCCTGATCGGGAGCTTATTTCGGCGCTCATTACCGCTGCGAGGCGGGGGGTCGTGGTGGATATCATCGTGCCGAAAAGCAACAATCTGGTGCTTGTGGACAGGGCGATGACGGCGCAATTCGACCAGATGCTGAAGAATTATTGCCGCATCTGGCGGGCGACGGGGGCATTCAATCACTCCAAGCTTCTGGTGATCGACGGGCGCTGGAGCTACATCGGTTCTTCCAATCTCGATCCGCGTTCTTTGCGGTTGAACTTTGAGATCGATCTCGAAGTTATGGATGAGGAATTCGCAGCAACGATCGGGGAGCGCATCCGGGATGCACGTGCAACCGCCTTGCCCGTGCGGCTCAGCGAACTGAATGCGCGGCCATTCGTTGTCCGTTTTGTGGAGCGTGTCCTGTGGCTCGCTTCGCCTTATCTTTAGAATGCGGTGCGTCCGACGGGGCGCTGCGCGAGACCGGAGGCATAAACGCGTGAAAAAGAACGGTTTGCTGGAGGATGAAAAAACGGCTTTGACGAAAAACACCAGCCTGTCCGCCTTCGTCATGCAGTCGCTGCGCGACCGTCGTCAGCGGCAGAATGCGGCACCGGCGACGAAAGACCATTCCTTTCCGGTCATCGCCTCCTACAATGTGCATAAATGCGTCGGTCGTGACCGCAAGTTCGATCCCGATCGCACCAGCCGCGTCATTCAGGAAATCGGCGCTGACATCATCGCGCTTCAGGAGGCGGATAGCCGTTTCGGCGAGCGCACCGGCCTGCTTGATCTCGCCCGGCTGGAGCGGGAAAGCGGCCTCATCCCAGTGCCGGTGCAGGCCGGTGTGAAGGCGCATGGCTGGCACGGCAATGTCGTCCTTTTCAAGGAAGGCGCCGTCAGGGATGTGCATACGCTGAAATTGCCGGGGCTGGAGCCGCGCGGTGCGCTTGTCGTTGAACTGGATCTGAAGAGCGGCAGCACGCTGCGGGTCATCGCCGCCCATTTCGGGCTTCTCAGGCATTCGCGCGCCCAGCAGGCGAAAGCGCTGATCGGCCTTCTTGAAGCGCGCAACGAATGCGCGACCATTCTCATGGGAGACCTGAATGAATGGCGTCTCGGCAACGGTTCGTCGCTCAATACGTTCCGGGATGCTTTCGGCGCCTTGCCGCCGGCGGTGCCGAGTTTTCCGTCCAACCTGCCGGTGTTGGCGCTCGACAGGATCATCGCCAATCGAAAAGGGCTGATCGAGCAGGTGGAGGCGCATGACAGCGCGCTGGCGCGTATCGCCTCGGACCATCTGCCGCTGAAGGCTGCGGTCCGGACCGATCTTCTTCCGATCTGATCTTGCTACGGCAAGCTATGCCGCAGGCAAGGTCCGGAGCCAGGCCGGCGTTAAATCCGCTGCATCGCCGTCAAGTGGCTGCGCGAGCGCGCTTCCAGCAAGGATGTGCGAATGGCTTCCATCAACCGCTCGCGATTGTTTCTGGTCTTGCCTCTGTCGAGATTTTGCGCGGAAAGCGCGAGATCAAGACCCTCATGCATCACTATCGAATAGGCAACGGTCGTTGCCCAGTTCTCGTAGTCCTGCTCCATCATGCCGCCCCTGAACTAAATCATTTAGTCCGAATCACCCTGTTCTTGGAAATTACCACAAAATTCCAAGCATAGAATAGCGTCGTTTCTTGAGGACCTGTCCGATTGAAGCCGATATATTGATTTTTGACAGGTTCAATGTGGGGCAATATAGGCGTGTTTTCCGCTTAAGCATTTGAAACTGATTCTATTTTAGTAAGGCGGCATAGACATTTCCGTCCATGAAAAACGCCGCGCATCCGGGGGATGCGCGGCGGGCTTGCGTCGAAGGTGCGGTGGATGGGAGTATGGTCTCAGCCGGCCTTTTCGAGCTTGTAGTCCGAATTGGCCGGTTCTTCCTGCTTGTGCTGGATGAGCGGGCGGTTGCCCGACAGCTTGCGCACCAGCACGTAGAAGACCGGTGTCATGAAGATGCCGAAGAACGTCACGCCGATCATGCCGGAGAAGACGGCGACACCCATGGCCGCGCGCATTTCCGCACCTGCACCGGTAGAGACAACCAGCGGCACCACGCCCATGATGAAGGCGAGCGAGGTCATCAGGATCGGGCGCAGACGAAGCCGGCTTGCCTCGATTGCCGCCTGAAGCGGCGTTCGTCCCTCGAATTCCAGCTCCCGGGCGAACTCCACGATCAGGATCGCGTTCTTCGCCGAGAGACCGACAAGGACGACAAGGCCGATCTGCGTAAAGATGTTGTTATCCCCTCCTGTCAGCCAGACGCCGGTGAGGGCCGCGAGCACACCGAGCGGTACGATCAGGATGATCGCGATCGGCAAGGTGAGGCTTTCATATTGCGCGGCAAGCACGAGATAGACGAGCAGCAGCGCCAAGGGGAAGACAACGATGCTGGAATTGCCGGCCAGGATCTGCTGGTAGGTCAGGTCAGTCCATTCGTAATCGACGCCCGCGGGAAGGGTTTCGGCAAGGATCTTCTCGATCGCCGCCTGCGCCTGTCCCGAGGAGAAGCCCGGCGCCGGACCGCCGTTGATATCGGCCGCAAGGAAGCCGTTATAACGGTTGGTGCGTTCCGGTCCTGTCGTCGCGTCCACCTTCAGCAGCGTCGAAAGCGGGATCATCTGACCCGTTGCCGAACGAACCTTCAGGCGGCCAATATCTTCCGCATGGGCGCGGAACTGCGCGTCTGCCTGCACACGCACGCTGTATGTCCGCCCGAAGGCGTTGAAGTCGTTGACATAAAGCGAACCGAGATAAATCTGCAGCGTCTGGAAGACGTCGGTCACCGAAACGCCCAGCTGCTCGGCCTTGGCGCGGTCGAGATCGGCGAAGAGCTGCGGCACGTTGATCTGGAAGCTGGAGAAGATGCCCGCCAGTTCCGGTGTCTGGTATGCCTTGGCGATGACCGCCTTGGTCGCTTCATCAAGCGTCCGGTAGCCGTAACCGGCGCGGTCCTCGATCTGCAGCTTGAAGCCGCCCGTCTGGCCGAGACCGTTGACCGGCGGCGGCGGGAACATCGCGATGAAGGCATCCTGAATGCCCGCATATTTCTGGTTCAGCTGCATGGCGATGGCGCCGCCGGACAGTTCCGGTGTCTTGCGCTTTTCGAAGTCATCGAGAACCGCAAAGACGATGCCGGAATTGGAGCCGATGGTGAAGCCGTTGATCGACAGGCCGGGGAAGGCGATGGCGTGGCTGACGCCGGGTGTTTCGAGCGCGATGTCGCTCATCCGCTTGATGACGCTTTCGGTGCGGTCGAGCGTTGCTCCATCCGGAAGCTGGGCGAAGCCGATGAGATATTGCTTGTCCTGCGCCGGCACGAAGCCGCTCGGAACTGTCGTGAACATGCCGTAGGTTGCCGCAACCAGCGCCATATAGACCAGCATCACCAGGCTCTTGCGCGTCACCAGCCCGCCCACGGTCTTGCCGTAGCCA
Organism: Agrobacterium sp. M50-1; assembly: GCF_049843495.1. Lineage (NCBI taxonomy): Bacteria > Pseudomonadati > Pseudomonadota > Alphaproteobacteria > Hyphomicrobiales > Rhizobiaceae > Agrobacterium > Agrobacterium sp. M50-1. Next base: position 116,065 of record NZ_JBBHZH010000003.1, read on the forward strand.
TTGGAGGCGGCGCCGAAGGCGCGGTTGAAGCCGCGGAAGAACCAGCCGAAAATCCGGTCCATGAAGCGGGTCAGCCAGTCTTTCGGTGCACCGTGTTCCTTGAGCAGCAGCGCCGCAAGAGCGGGTGACAGCGTCAGCGAGTTGATGGCCGAAATGACGGTGGAGATGGCGATGGTCAGTGCGAACTGCCGGTAGAACTGGCCGGACAGGCCGGAGATGAAGGCAAGCGGCACGAAAACCGCGACCAGCACCAGCGCAATCGCAATGATCGGTCCGGACACTTCGCGCATCGCCTTATAGGTGGCGTCACGCGGCGAGAGCCCGTTTTCGATGTTTCGTTCGACGTTTTCGACGACCACGATCGCGTCATCCACCACGATGCCGATGGCGAGCACAAGCCCGAACAGCGTTAGCGCGTTGATGGAAAACCCGAAAGCATACATGACGGCGAAGGTGCCGATAATCGAGACCGGAACGGCGATCAGAGGAATGATCGATGCGCGCCAGGTCTGCAGGAAGAGGATGACCACAAGCACCACGAGGCCAACGGCCTCGAGGAGTGTATCAACGACCTTCTCGATGGAGGAACGCACGAATTTCGTCGTGTCGTAGACGATCTCGTATTTTACGCCATCAGGCATCGCGAGCTGCAGATTGTCCATCGTGGCGCGGACATTATCGGCGATTTCGATGGCGTTGGAGCCGGGAGCCTGGAGAACTGCCACAGCCACGGCGGGTTCGCCGTCGAGCAGCGAGCGCAGCGTGTAATCGGCAGCACCGAGTTCGATGCGGGCGACATCGCGCAGGCGGGTAATTTCGCCGTTCGCGCCGCTCTTGACGATGATGTTGCCGAATTCTTCCGGCGTCGTCAGACGGCCCTGGGCATTGACGTTGAGCTGCAGGTCGACGCCGTTGGGGCTCGGCGAAGCGCCGATGACGCCGGCTGCCGCCTGTACGTTCTGCTGGCGAATGGCGTCGGAGACGTCACTGGCGGCAAGATCGTGTTCGGCGACCTTCTGTGGATCGAGCCAGACGCGCATGGAATAGTCACCTGCGCCGAAGACCTGAACCTGGCCCACGCCTTCGATGCGGGCGAGCCTGTCCTTGACGTTCAGCGTTGCGTAGTTGCGCAGATAGGTGATGTCATAGGCATCGGTTTTCGACACCAGATTGACGACCATGATGAAGTCGGGGGAGCTCTTGACTGTCGTGATACCGAGCGCGCGCACTTCCGCCGGCAGGCGCGGTTCGGCCTGCGACACGCGGTTCTGCACCAGCTGCTGCGCCTTGTCGGGGTCGGTGCCGAGCTTGAAGGTGACGGTCAGCGTCAGCACGCCGTCGGACGTCGCCTGGCTGCCCATGTAGAGCATGTCCTCGACGCCGTTGATCTGTTCTTCAAGCGGCGTGGCGACGGTTTCGGCGATAACGGCCGGGTTCGCGCCGGGATAGGTGGCGCGGACGACGACGGATGGCGGAACGACTTCCGGATATTCGGAAATCGGCAGGGCGCGCATGCCGAGAAGGCCTGCCACCACGATCAGGATCGATAGAACGCCGGCGAAGACCGGCCTATCGACAAAAAATCTGGAAATATTCATATCCAGTCCCTCTCCGGGTATATTTTGGAATGCAAAGGCCGTTCCGGCGGCTTTTCTGCCGCCGGTGGAGGCCGGTTCTGTCTGAAGGGGCGTCTCGCGAAAGCGCGGGACGCTTACTGATCAAAGAGGATGGTTACTGCGAAGCAGCAACCTTGTCTTCCGCCTGTGGTGCGATGGTCGCACCGGGACGAATGCGCTGCAGGCCGTTGACAACAATCGTATCACCGGCGGCAAGGCCGCTATCGATGATGCGCTGGCCATCGGCCGGTGCGCCCGGCTTGATCTGGCGGTAGCTCACCTTGTTTTCGGCATCGACCACGAAGACGAAGCGCTTGTCCTGATCCGTGCCGATGGCGCGGTCACTGATGACGATACGGTTTTCCGGCTTCGGTTCGCCCATGCGCACCCGCACGAACTGGCCCGGAATGAGCCTGCCGTCCGGATTGTCGAAGATGGCGCGGACACCGATGGTGCCGCTTGCCGAATCCACCTGGTTGTCGATCAGGTGCAGGGTGCCCTTGATCGGCGTGCCCTCATCCGAAAGCGTGCCGATTTCGACAGGAATCTGTTCGAGAGCGGGCAGGGCGCCATCGGTTTTCGGCAGTTCGGCAAGCGCCTTAGCAACCGTTCCTTCGCTGGCGTTGAAGCTGGCATAGATCGGGTTGACCGATACCAGCGTCGTCAGCGCAGGCGAGGTGGAACCGGCGGCGACGAGGTTGCCGGCGGTGATTTCGATGCGGCCGACCCTGCCGGAAACCGGTGCGATGATTTCGGTATAACCGAGATCAAGCTGGGCCGTGGTCAGTGCTGCGCGGGCGGCGCGAAGCTGGGCTTCGGCATCCGCAAACGAGCTCTGGCGCTGGTCGAGATCGCTCTGGGAGATGGTGCGATTGTCGGAAAGCCTGCGGCCACGGTCGAGTTCGGTCTTGGCAAGGCTGACCTTGGCTTCGGCCGAAGCGACCTGTCCTTCAGCGCCTGCAACGGCGGCCTGATAGGGTGCCGGGTCGATGGTGAAGAGGGGATCGCCTTCCTTCACCAGCGCGCCTTCGCGGAAATGCACGGCCTTGATCTGGCCGGCGACGCGGGAGCGGATCTGCACCCGGTCAACGGCTTCGAGACGGCCGGAAAATTCTTCCCAGCGCATCACGTCACGGCTTTCCACCTTGGCGACGGTAACCGGGATTGCCGGTGTTTCAGCCGGGGTGGAAGCGGCCGTGGCATTACGGCTGGTGGGGAGGTCGAAAATGAGTGCTGCAGCTGCAACGGACATAGCGAGCCCGATACCGGCGCCCGTCAGGGCCCGGCGCTTGGTGTTCAGCGTCATGGGTTTCTCCTTGGCTCGGATCAGGAGCCGGTCAGTTTCTCAATAAATGCGGTATTCAGTGTTTCAACTGGTCAACGAAGGTCTTGAATTCCGAACAGACGGATGAGACCCATCCGCCGCCCTCTCCTTGATAGAGCCCCGTCCAGCCGACGCCGGCGGGGAAAACATGCTGCCGGACGCTGACGCCTGAGGCGATGAGGCGGTCTGCGTAATTGACCGTTTCGTCGCGCAGAGGGTCGTCCTCGGCGGTAAAGATCAGCGCCGGCGCCACCCGGTTCAGCCGCGTGCACTGACACGGTGCGGCATAGGGGTGGAAGAACCCGCACGCCTTGGCAAGGTAATGGCTCCAGCCATCGGCCCAACGCTGGCGCATGCCGATCCTGTCCGCATCGCGGAAGGATTCCGTCGTCATCATCGGGTCGATCATGGGCGACAGAAGAATCTGGCCTGCGAGCTTGCCCGGCATGCGGTCACGGGCCTTCAAGGCAAGCCCCGCCGCCACATTGCCGCCTGCTTCTTCGCCGGCCACGAACAGCAGCGATTTCGCGCCGCCATAGTGCTTGCGATCCCGGCTCAGATGATCGAGCGCTTCATAGGCACAGTCGATCACCATCGGAAACTCGTTGCCGGACGGCTTGCTGTAATCGGCTTCCACGACCACTGCGCCGCTTTCCGCAAGCGCGCGGGCCACCGGAAGCTCGGGGCAATTGCCGCCCGGCTCGAGACCGGGTTCCAGAAAGGATCCGCCGCGCAGATAAAGCACGACAGGCGGATGGCTGCAGAGGCAGGAACCTTCATAACGGCGCACGGAGAGCTTCGGCGCGGACGCCTCGCTGCTGCCGATGTTTTCCCAATGCGCGTTCATGACTCCAGATCCTTTGCGCCGCCACCAATAGGCGGATCGTATTGCAAAATCTGAAATCTATATTATTGTTCGGATCGAAACGATCAAGCATGCAAATTTGAAAACACTATTCCGAAATCACGGATAATCATATCTCCGAGGCAGTGAATGGATCAGCTCTCCGCCATGCGGGTTTTTACGCGGGTTGTGGAAACCGGCAATTTCAGCCGCGCTGCCACCGCGCTGAACATGCCGAAAACCACGGTCACCAACATGGTGCAGGCGCTTGAGGCGCATTTGCACACCACACTTCTCAACCGCACCACGCGCCGGGTGATGCTGACAACGGATGGCGCTCTCTATTATGAGCGGGCCTCACAGATTTTATCGGAAATCGAAGAACTTGACGGCAGCATGTCCAGCGCACAGGTGCAGCCATCCGGCCGGTTGCGGGTGGAAATGGCCGGTGTCTTCGCGGACCTGGTGGTTATCCCACATCTTTGCGAATTTTACCAGCGTTATCCGCATATCCGTCTCGATCTCGGCGTCGGCGACCGTCTGGTCGATTATATAGCGGAGAATGTCGACTGCGCACTCCGGGTCGGCGTGCTGCGCGATCAGTCGCTGATTGCCCGAAAAGTGGGCGAACTCCGGTTCGAGACATTCGCCTCGCCATCCTACATCGAAAACTTCGGCATGCCGCAAGAACCGGAGGATCTCGAGAAGGATCATTATTCGGTGGGCTACCTCAATGCCACCACCGGCCAGATCATGCCGGCTTCTTTCGACAATGGTGTGCGCAGCGTTGAACTGACCCCGAACTATGTCGTCTCGGTCAATGACAGCCGTACCTATCTCAACGCGGCATTGGCCGGCATGGGCATCGTGCAGCTTCCTGTCTTCATGGTGAAAGATGCGCTTTCGCGGGGTGAACTGGTGCCGGTGCTTTCCGAATGGCGGCGCGAGGCAATGCCGATCTACGTGGTCTATCCACAAACCCGGCATGTGACCAACAAGGTCCGCGTTTTCGTCGACTGGCTGGCAAAGCTGGTGCACGGTCTGGTGTGAGGCGGGGGATCACCTCCCAATCCAATCAGCGCCCGACCCTTGCGGCGAGAAAATCGATGAAGGCGCGCACGCGGGCGGCCAGATGCTCGTGGCCGGCGTAAACCGCGTGGATCACCTCCATGTCCTCGGCGCTATACTCCTCCAGCACGGGAACGAGCAGGGCGGCCCTGATATCGGGCTCGACGTGGAATTCACCAACACGTCCGAGCCCCAGCCCCGCCAGGCAAAGCCTGCGCATCGCCATGCCGCTATTGACCGATGCATTGCCGGTGATGGGGAGGCGATACACTTCCGTCGATCCGGGATCGCGGAAGGGCCATTCGTTGAGGCTGCGGCTGAAATTGAAGCTCAGGCAATTGTGCTGCGTCAGATCCTGCGGTTTTTCCGGCATTCCGCGTTTTTCGATATAGGCAGGGGAAGCGACGATGACGCGGCGGACTTCCTTGAGCTTCCGCGCCTTCAGGGAGGAATCGCCCATGGCGCCGGATCGGATCGCAATATCGGTGCGTTCCTCGATCAGGCTGATGACGCCGTCGGTGAGTGAGATATCCAGTTCTATTTCCGGATAAAGCGACAGAAATTCCGGTGCAAGCGGCAGGAGGTAACGTTCGCCGAAGCCCAGGGTGGCGTTGACGCGCAGCAGGCCGCGCGGCACCACCTTGCCGCCGCTGGCCACGATCTGCTCCGTTTCAGTGATGTCGGCGAGAATGCGCCTTGCCCGGGCCAGATAGACTTCACCCTCCGGTGTGAGCGTGACAAGCCGGGTGGAGCGGGCCAGCAGCCGGGTGCCGAGGCGGTCTTCGATGCGTGTGACAAGCTTGCTCACCGCTGAGGGGGAAAGCTTCAGCCTGCGCCCGGCCGCGGAAAAGCTGCCCAGTTCCGCCGCCGCCACGAAGACTTCCATTTCTCCGGCCCTGTTGTCCATCGCCTCACCATCTGTGAAATCAATTCAAAGGCGTTTATCCGATCTTGCCGATTATCATGCAAGTCCCCTTCGCCCATATTGCCCCCATAGAGTGATCCAACCGGACAGCACCGCTGTCAAAATGCTCCAAACCGACAGCGCCGCTGTCCAGAACGCCCGCGATCCCGCTCCGGGCGGAGAGGTAGTTATCATGCCATTGGCCATATTTGCCCTGACGATCGCGGCCTATGCGATCGGAACAACGGAATTTGTCATCGTCGGCCTGTTGCCGACGGTCGCCAACGATCTTCATATCACCCTGCCGCTGGCCGGTCTCATCGTCAGCGTCTACGCGCTTGGCGTCACCTTCGGCGCGCCGATCCTGACGGCGCTGACCGGCAGGATCGAAAGAAAGCCGCTGCTGCTCGGCCTCATGGCCCTGTTCATCATCGGCAACAGCGCCGCGGCTTTGTCGCCGAACTATGAGATGCTGCTCGCCGCCCGCGTCATCGCCGCTTTCGCCCATGGCGTTTTCTTCTCGGTCGGCTCCACCATCGCCGCCGACCTCGTTCCGGAAAACCGCCGCGCCTCGGCCATCGCCATGATGTTCATGGGGCTGACGGTCGCCATCGTCACCGGCGTTCCGCTCGGCACCTATATCGGGCAGGTCTTCGGCTGGCGCGCCACTTTCTGGGCCGTCGCCGCCCTTGGCGTCATTGCTTTCCTGGGCATTGTCACGCTTCTGCCGAACACGCTCAAGAAAGCGCCTCCGGCGAGCCTCTTCGATCAGGTCCGCGTTCTCGGTTCCGGCCGCCTGCTCATCGTTTTCGCCATGACCGCGCTCGGTTACGGCGGCACTTTCGTCGCCTTTACCTTCCTTGCGCCGATCCTGCAGGATGTGACCGGCTTTTCGGAAAAGAGCGTCAGCCTGATCCTCGTGCTCTATGGCGTCGCCATTGCAGCCGGCAATATTGGCGGCGGCAGGATCGCCAACCATAACCCGGCCAAGGCGCTGATCGGACTCTTTCTCGCGCAGGCCATCGTGCTGCTCGTCTTTTCCTTCACGGCCTTCTCGCCGGTGCTGACGCTCATCACGCTTGCGGCGCTTGGTTTCCTGTCCTTCGCCAATGTTCCCGGCCTGCAGCTTTATGTGGTGCAGCTTGCCAAGGAACATCGTCCCGGCGCGGTCGATGTCGCCTCTGCGCTCAACATCGCCGCCTTCAACCTCGGTATCGCCATTGGCGCATGGCTTGGCGGCCTGGTGGTGGAATCGCCGATGGGTCTTGCGGCAACGCCCTGGGTCGGCGCCATCCTCGTTGCGGTGGCCCTGCTGCTCACGCTCTGGAGCAGCGCGCTGGACCGTCGTGCCGCGCCGACGTTGAAAACCGCCTGAGCTTTTCACAAAATTCCCGGCCATGCCCCAAGCTGGCCGGGCAACCTCGAAGGAGAAAATATATGTTTGATGTCACCGCAAATGGCGCTTCGATCCCGGCGCTCGGCTTCGGCACCTTCCGCATTCCCGGCCCCGATGTCCTGCGCATCGTTCCGCATGCGCTGACGGCCGGTTTCCGCCATATCGATACCGCCCAGATCTACGGCAACGAGGCCGAAGTCGGCGAAGCCATCGCCGGTTCCGGCGTGGCGAGGGGCGATATTTTCCTCACCACCAAGGTCTGGGTCGAAAACTATAAGCACGGTGCCTTCCTCGCCTCCGTCGATGAAAGCCTGAAAAAGCTGAAGACCGATTATGTCGATCTGCTGCTGCTGCATTGGCCGAACGAGGCGGTTTCGCTTGCCGAACAGATCGATGCGCTGAACGCGGTGAGGCAAGCCGGCAAGGTGCGCCATATCGGCGTCTCCAACTTCAATACGGCGCTGATGGCCGAGGCGATGAAGCTTTCCAAGGCTCCGATCGTGACCAACCAGATCGAATACCACCCCTATATCGATCAGGACGTGGTCATCGCCGCGGCCAAGGCCGCCGGCATGTCGGTGACGGGTTATTACGGCATGGCCGATGGTAAAGTGTTTGCCGATCCAGTGCTGAAGGAGATTGCTACAGGCCGTCGCAAGTCGGTGGCGCAGGTGGTGCTGCGCTGGCTCGTGCAGCAGCCGGGTGTCGTTGCCCTGTCGAAAACGGTCAGCGAAGCGCGCGTCGATGAAAATCTCGCCATCTTCGATTTTGAGCTTTCTGCCGATGAAATGGCGGCGATCCATGCGCTCGCCGGACCGGATGGCCGCATTGTTTCCCCGGACGGGCTTGCGCCTGTCTGGGACGAAGCTGCCTGACGATGAGGGCCGGGGAGGGAACGCTCTTCCCGGTTTTCTTTGTGTGAGAAATCCTCGCGCATGGCGATGCGCATCACAGCCCATAGAAAAGATGCATCTCACATCGGACGTGGTGACGATTTATCCGTCTTTTTTTGGAAAACTGGAGCGGGCGAAGGGATTTGAACCCTCGACCCCAACCTTGGCAAGGTTGTGCTCTACCCCTGAGCTACACCCGCTCAAATCCACCGGTCCGGGGTAGTACGCTGAACCGTGGGCCACCGAAGCGGCGACGGGTGCTATATCGCTCAATCGTTTTTGGAATGCAACAGTTTCTTTTGCGGTTTCGGTGGAAATCCACGCGGCTGCACGTTTTTCCGCAATGTAAGGGCGGCCGGGAACCGGAACAGGAGTGCGCCAGGAAGAAGACGTTGTTTCGATTGGGTTTTATCTTCTTTCCGCAAGATATCGCGGGAGAGGAGGCCAGAAAATAACCTATTTACATTTGGTTAAAATCTGATTCGACAAGTGATTCGTTCGGGTGTACAAATTTGATGTCCACGAAAAAAAAGAAACGATACTTGGCATATCTTCAGGAGGATGAGCCTTGTCGTATGCAGCTTTTGAACGGGTTGGCGCACAATTGTCGCCGGAGCAGATCACCGATCTGCAGAATATTTTCGATGGCGTATGTTTCGAGTGCTTTCAAGATCGCAGTAGCCACGTTGCCAATGAGTGCGCAGCGGTTCTGATCCGCAGCGCCCAGCGGGGCATTCTCGATCACGAGATGCTGCGGGACATCGGGCTTGCCGTTCTGCGGCGCCACTGACGCTTGAATACGAGAAAAAAGCGCCCGGATCGTCCGGGCGCTTTGCTGTTGGGGTGGCGGATTTTTCCGCTCAGCTCTTTTCCTGTACATGCGCTTCCAGGAACCAAAGCGACTTGTCGAGATCGCGCGAGGCGGCGGTGAAGATGTCGGCCGTCGTCGGATCACCGGCCTCGTCGGAATCGTCGATCGCCTTGCGGATCATGTTGGCCACATCGCCATAACGCTCGATCAGGGCGTCCAGATGGTCATGGATCTTGTAGATATCGGTCGGATAAGCCTTGAGCTTGGTCGTCGAGGAGACGGATTGCAGGCTGCCGAGCGCCGTGCCGCCAAGCTGGACGACGCGCTCGGCAATCGTGTCGCCGTGATTGTCGAGCTGGGCGCGGAACGTGTCGAGAAGTTCATGGACGGCGATGAATTGCGGGCCCTTGAGGTTCCAGTGCGCCTGCTTGGTGACGAGCGCAAGGTCGATGACGGAAGCGAGCGATTCATTCAGAATGCCGATCACGGTCGACTTGGCGTTGGAAGGCAGGTCGTTCTTCGTCTTGTGCGTCTTCATCGATGTCTCCTGAAGTTGCGGACGGAATGCCGCTTTGGAAAAGTCCGTCGTTTAACGTCCGGGCCTGTTGCCCTGTTCCATGCTAAGCACTGGGACAGTAAAAATCCTGCACAATCATCATGTCATTCGTAAAACAGGCAGATGCGCCGGCCGTCTATCTCATTGACGCGGATCGGCATGTCATAGATGTCCTTGAGAATCTCGGGGCGGATGATCTCTTCCGCAGGTCCCTGATGGCAGATGCGGCCTTCGCGCATGGCGATGATGGTGTCGGAATACCAGGAGGCGAAGTTGATGTCGTGCAGCACCAGAACCACGGTTTTTTTCAGCTCGTCGGCGGCCTTGCGCATGATCTTCATCATGCTGGAAGCGTGTTTCATGTCGAGATTGTTGAGCGGTTCGTCGAGCAGCACATAATCCGTGTCCTGACACAGCACCATGGCCACGAAGGCGCGCTGGCGCTGGCCGCCGGAAAGCTCGTCCAGAAACCGGCCGGCAAGGGGTTCGAGATTGAGATATTCGAGCGCCCGGTCGATATGGGCCTTGTCCTCGATAGTGGGACGGCCCTTGGAATAGGGATAGCGCCCGAAGCCGACGAGATCGCGCACCGTCAGGCGCGAGGAGATGTGGTTGTCCTGCCGCAGGATAGAAAGCCGTTTCGCCAGCGTGTCGGAAGCGGTTTTCGTAACATCGAGCCCATCGACCGTTACGGTTCCCGCATCCATCGACATCAGCCGCGCCACGATGGAGAGCAGCGTCGATTTTCCCGCACCATTCGGCCCGATGATGGAGGTGACGCCGCATGCCGGAATGGAGACGGAGACGCCGTCAACCACAACCGTGTCGCCATAGGATTTGCTGATCTGACTGGCGATGATCATCGCGCACCTCGTTTCAGAATAAGACCGATAAAGACGATGCCGCCCAGAAATTCGATGATGATGGAGAGCGCCGTATCGAAGGCGAAAACCCGCTCCAGCACCACCTGACCCCCGACGAGGCAGATGATGGCGATGAGGATCGCGGCGGGCAGCACGTAGGCGTGTTTGCCATTGCCGGTGAGATAATGGGCAAGGGCGGCAACCAGCAACCCGAAAAACATGACCGGGCCGACCAGCGCTGTGGAGACGGCGACGAGCACGGAGACCAGCACGAGGATGATCGTCACCGTGCGCTTGTATTCGACCCCGAGGCTGATGGCCGTTGCGCGGCCGAGCGAGAGGACGTCGAGCGTATGCATCAGGCGCAATCCGACGATGGTCACCACGCCGATGATGACGGCGGAGACCATGAGAAGCGTCGGATCGATGGAATTGAAGCTGGCGAACAGCACATCCTGCAGCACCGTATATTCATTGGGATCGAGCACGCGCTGCATGAAGCCCGAGAGGCTGCGGAAAAACACGCCAAAGACGATGCCGACCAGCACCAGGAGATGCAGGCTGCGTTCCGCGCCGACGAACAGCCAGCGATAGAGCAGGGCGGAAAAGGCGACGAGCAGCCCGGTTTCGACCAGAAACTTCAGTTGCGGATCGATCATGACCACGGTTGCCGAGCCGAATATGAAAATCAGCCCCGTCTGCATCAGCACATAAAGCGAATCGAAACCCATGACCGAAGGGGTGAGGATGCGATTGTTGGTGACAGTCTGGAACAGCACGGTGGAAACGGCGATGGCATAGGCAACCAGCAACAGCGATAGAAGCTTGATGCCGCGAAACGGCAGCACGAAGCTCCAGCTGCCCTTGGCGCCGAGCGTCATGAAGGCGGCCATGGAGAGGAGTGCGAATGCCGCAAGCACGAGCAGAACGGTTTTTGCGCGCCTTTCGGGGTTTCTCTCACGCATGGTGGCGTTTCCGCAGCAGGAGATAGAGGAACAGCGCGCTGCCAATGACACCGACCACGGTTCCGATCGGCACCTCATAGGGTGCGCGCACCGTTCTTCCGATGATGTCGCAGGCAAGAACGAAGACCGCGCCAAGCGTCGCCACCCAAGGCACGGAGCGGCGCATATTGTCGCCGATCATCAGGCTGACCACATTCGGCACGATCAGCCCGAGAAAGGGGATCATGCCGACGGTGACGACGACGACGGCGCTGACCAGCGAGACGATGGTGAGGCCGAGCGCCATCACCCGGCGATAGTTGAGGCCGAGATTGGTGGTGAAGTCGCGCCCCATGCCGGCCACCGTGAAACGGTCGGCGGCGAGATAGGCGGCGATGGCGAAAACGAAACCGATCCACAGCAGTTCGTAACGGCCGCGCAGCACGCCGGAAAAATCCCCCGTCATCCATGCGCCGAGCGATTGCAAGAGATCGAAACGATAGGCGAAGAAGGTGGTGACGGCGGAAATGACACCGCCCAGCATGATGCCGATCAGCGGCACCAGCAGGACGTCGCGCAGCGGCACCTGTCTCAGGATACGCAGGAAAAGTGCGGTTCCGGCGAGCGCGAAAGCGGCGGCTACCAGCATCTTGCCGAATATGGGTGTTTCCGGTGCAAGCAGGGTGACGACCAGCAGCCCGAGGCCGGCGGATTCGGTCGTGCCCGCCGTCGAAGGTTCCACGAAACGGTTGCGCACCAGCATCTGCATGATGAGACCGGCAATCGCCATCGAGCTTCCGGCCAGTATGAGCGCCAGCGTGCGGGGGATGCGGCTGACGAGCAGCACGAGCAGTGCATCCGCGCTGGTATCAGGCGAAAAGAGCGTGGCGAGCGAGACATTGCTGACGCCGACGAACAGGCTGGTGATGGCGAGCACCAGGGCCAGAAGAAGGGCAAGAATGAGAGACAGGGACTTCACTTCGGCGATTTTTCGAAAATGGTGAAAGCTCCCGGCGACCCGCAGGTTACGGTGAGGCTACAAACCTCTCTCCGTCATCCTCGGGCTTGTCCCGAGGATCTGCAACCTATTGATTTTACGATACCTTGGTAGATCCTCGGGACAAGCCCGAGGATGACGTCGAGTGTGGAGCAGATGGCGCGCGGTTGCTACGACTTCTTCTCGGAAACAGCCTTGTAGACCTGATCGAGCAGGGTGGTGAGCGCCGTATAACCGCTGCTGACGATATAGGCCGCCTGCGGGTCGAGATAGACGATCTGCTTTTTCTTCCAGGCATTGGTCTGGTGCACCAGCTCATTGTCCAGCACCTGCGCGGCTGCCTTGCCCGGATCGGTGGCGCGGCCGATACCGGCGTCGCGATCGATCACGAACAGCCATTCGGGGTTGACCTCGGCCAGATATTCGAAGGAGACAACGTCGCCGCGGTCGAAACGGTCGTCAATATCTGCGGCAACGGGCTTGAAGCCGATTTCGGTGTGCAGCCAGCCGGTGCGCGAGCTGGGGCCATAAACGCCGACCTTGCCGGCATTGGTGACGAGGATCATCGCCGTGCCGGAGTTGGGAGCGATCTCCTTCAGCTTCGCGACCTTCTCATCGATGACGGCGTCAAGCTTCTCTGCTTCTTCCTGCTTGCCGAAGATATCGCCGAGCTTGGTGATGTTGCCTTTGACGCTCCCGATGAATTCCTTGGAATCGATCGACATGTCGATGGCCGGCGTGATCTTCGCAACGTCAGGATATTTCGCCCGCGAACGGCCGCCGACGATGACGAGATCGGCTTCCGCCGCATTGATCGCCTCGTAGTCGGGTTCGAATAGCGTGCCGACCTTCAGATATTTGCCATCGGCATATTTCTGCAGATAGATCGGCAGGTTGGAGCTGACGACACCTGTTGGCTCGACGCCCAGTGCATCGAGATTGTCGAGCGAGGGAATATCGAGAACCAGAACCTTCTTCGGCGCCGCCTTCAGTACGGTCTCGCCCTGCGCGTGCTTGATCGTCATTTCCTCAGCGCCGGCGGTCATCGCGCCAAGGCTGAAGGCTGCTGCCGCCAGCAGGCGAACGGGGAAGGTGAAGTTGATGGCCACTTATATGTCCCTTGCAATATGGTTCTAACCCGGCGGAAGTGCTCCCGCCGGGTTAACTTGATGTTCGCTATCAGCTTTATTGGCAAGGTATGCGGAAATCAAAAATATGTTTTAGAACGGTTCTGAATTGCCGTGAGCGGGAAATGTCTGGGAGGAATAGCATGGCTTGCAATTTCTCCGAACGTCATCCTTGGCCTTGTGCCGAGGATCTAATCACGTTGAACAAAGCGATAGGTCGCAGATCCTCGGCACAAGGCCGAGGATGACGGAAGCACCATTTTCGAACGCGTCGCTAACCCGGTCTGTGTCCGCACGTCTCAATTCGGCGGCCAGTCGCCGACGATTTCGCGTCTTTCCAGTTTCAGCGACCGGTCGGGTTGCACGCGATAGGTCTCAATCGCAAGCCGGCCGTCGCCCATCACGAATTCGTTGCTGAGCGTGCTGCCGATGGGTGATTTGGTCAATTTGGTGCGGGGCTGCCCGCCATAGGTGATGCTGCCGGGAATGGGTTCGACATCGGGCGTGGCTGTCGTGCAGCCGGCGAGCGCCAGAACCATCATGATCGCGATCTTGCGCATGTTTTTCTCCTGCGTTTGCAGCGGAATCATATCATGGCCGCGTCTATGCCACACATCCCGTTGGCGTGAATAAAAAAGCCCCGCATCCGAAGATACGGGGCCAGTTGCCTTGGGAGGCTCTTGGTTTCTCAGTCCTCGTTGGCGGCAAGCTGCGTCAGCACCTCGCCACGGCCGCGGATGCGCATGATAAGCGGGATGATGAAGGCGGCTGCCGCGACGGCGAAGAGGCCGACGGCGATCGGTGAGGTGAGCAGTACGGTCGGATCACCCTGGCCGATGGCCAGTGCGCGGCGAAGCTGCTGTTCCGCAAGCGGGCCGAGGATCAGGCCCACCACGGCCGGCGCAATCGGATAACCGAAGATGCGCATGACGTAGCCGAGGATACCGAAGGCGAGCAGCATGCCGAGTTCGAATACCGACGGGTTGGCGCCAATGGTGCCGAGCGTCGCGAACAGCAGAATACCCGCATAAAGCCAGGGCTTCGGAATGGTCAGAAGCTTCACCCACAGACCGACGAGCGGCAGGTTCAGAACCAGCAGCATCAGGTTTGCGATGAACAGGCTGGCGATCAGACCCCAGACGAGCTGCGGATTGGTGGCGAACAGCAGCGGGCCGGGCTGCAGGCCGAACTGCTGGAAACCGGCGAGCATAATGGCGGCGGTCGCCGTCGTCGGCAGGCCGAGCGTCAGGAGCGGCACGAGCGTACCAGCGGCGGAAGCATTGTTGGCGGCCTCAGGTCCGGCAACGCCTTCAATAGCGCCATGGCCGAATTCTTCGGGATATTTGGTCAGCTTCTTTTCAGTGGCGTAGGACAGGAAAGTGCCGATTTCAGCGCCGCCCGCCGGCATGGCGCCGATGGGGAAGCCGATCAGGGTGCCGCGCAGCCAGGCTTTCCAGGAACGCGCCCAGTCCTGCGCACTCATCCAGACCGAACCCTTGACGGCTTCGACCTTGTCGTCGCCAGTCTGGCCCTGCGCGACAATGAACAGCGTTTCGCCGATGGCGAACATGGCGACCGCAAGCGTCGTCACTTCCACACCGTCGAGCAGGTCGGGAATGCCGAAGCTCATGCGCGTCTGGCCGGTCAGCTGGTCGATGCCGACGATGGCGAGCGCAAAGCCGATGAACAGCGAGGTGAGGCCGCGCAATGCCGAATCTCCGAAAGCGGAGGAAACGGTGACGAAGGCGAGCACCATCAGCGCGAAATATTCGCGTGGGCCGAAAACCAGCGCCAGCTTGACGATAAAGGGTGCGACAAAGGCCAACGCGATGGTGGCGATGAGGCCGGCGACGAAGGAGCCGATGGCGGCGGTGGCCAGCGCCGGGCCGCCTCTGCCCTTGCGGGCCATCTTGTTGCCCTCAAGCGCGGTGACGATCGAGGCGCTTTCACCGGGCGTATTGAGCAGGATCGAGGTGGTCGACCCGCCATACATGCCGCCATAATAGATGCCGGCGAACATGATGAGCGAACCGGCGGGATCGAGCCGGTAGGTAACGGGCAGAAGCAGTGCCACGGTCAGCGCCGGCCCGATGCC
This sequence comes from Agrobacterium sp. M50-1, assembly GCF_049843495.1. Classification (NCBI taxonomy): domain Bacteria; kingdom Pseudomonadati; phylum Pseudomonadota; class Alphaproteobacteria; order Hyphomicrobiales; family Rhizobiaceae; genus Agrobacterium; species Agrobacterium sp. M50-1. Next base: position 131,503 of record NZ_JBBHZH010000003.1, read on the forward strand.
GGGCAGAACGCCGACGGCGGTGCCGAGTGTGACGCCGATCAGCGCATAGAGCAGGTTCATGGGTTGGGCGGCAACCTCAAGACCGTGCAGCAGGAATTCAAAGGTACTCATGGACAGATGTCCCCCAAATGGACCCGATGGGCGGGCGGAACGGCTGGCGTATGCGTCATCGCGCGCCTGCGGTTTCCTGTGATCTCGAATTTTGGTCGGAATGGCTGTTAGAAGAGCAGCCGTTCCAGAGGCCCGGCGGGCAGTGAAAGCTGCAGCAGCCGCGCGAAGATGAACCAGATGAAGAAGCTCAGGGCGATGCCGATGGGGATCGAATACCAGAGCTTGCGTTTGCCGAAGGCGCGCGCCGTGAAGGCGAAGAGCAGGCCGGTGGCGATGGAGAAACCGGCAATGTTCAGCAGCAGCATCTGTGCGGCAAGGCCGGCGACGACCCAGATAACCGGGGCGATTTCCTGTTTGTCGCGTTCGGGAAAATCACCGCGCCAGGCTTCGATGGCCGTCCAGAGCGCCAGGCCGACAAGACAGAAGCCGATGGCATAAGGCACGGTTGCCGGGCCGACCGGCGAATAACCGGTGACGCTGGCGAGACGGGCGCTGTCCCAGAAGATCACGCAGGCGATGATGACGAGGAAGACGGCGATCGCCAGCGCCGCCCAATCAGGGCGGCGCTTTTGATGCTGCGAAGGGTTGGAACCCTGGCTCATTTTACCAGTCCGATGTCTTTGAGGATGGCGGCGGTGGCGTCGGTATCCTTGGCGAGCTGCGCCTTGAATTCGTCACCGGCGAGATAGGTGTCCATCCAGCTCTTGGTCTTCAGGGTTTCCTGCCACTTGGCGGATTTCACCAGCTTTTCGATATCGGCATTGACGGCCTTTTCCTGTTCCGGCGTCAGGCCGGGAGGAGCGGCGACCATGCGCCAGTTCTGGACGACGACATCAAGGCCGCTTTCCTTCAGCGTCGGCGCATCGACGCCTTCCAGCTTCTCTTCGCTGGAAACCGCGAGCAGGCGCAGCGTGCCGGCCTTCACCTGGCTTTCGAATTCGCCGTAGCTCGAAATACCGGCTGTGACCTGCGAGCCGAGGATCGAGGCAAGCGCTTCGCCGCCGCCGGAATAGGCGATGTAGTTGATCTTGGTCGGATCGACGCCGGCCGCCTTGGCGATCAGGCCAACGGCGATATGGTCGGTGCCGCCGGCGGAGCCGCCGCCCCAGGAAACGCTGCCCGGGTCCTTCTTGAGCTGGTCGACGAGGTCGCCGATGGTCTTCAGCGGCGAGGATGCTGGAACGACGATGGCTTCATATTCGCCGGTCAGACGGGCGATCGGCGTTACTTCCTTAAGCGTGACGGGCGCGTTGTTGGTGAGGATCGCGCCGACCATCACGTAACCGCCGACGATGAGGGCGTTCGGGTTGCCCTTCTGCTGGCTGGCGAACTGCGCAAGACCGATGGTGCCGCCGGCGCCCGGTACGTTCTGCACCTGAACGCTCTTGGAAATGCCTTCTTCCTGCAGCACGCTCTGCAGGGAGCGCGCGGTCTGATCCCAGCCGCCGCCGGGATTGGCCGGGGCAATGATGGTGTAATCCGCTGCAGCGGCCGGAAGAGCGATCATGCCCGCCAGAAATGTGCCGATAAGAAAATGTTTCACGTAGAAAACCCTCCTCAGGATGCCCTTTTTGGGCGTCGTTTTTCGTTTATGCGGGGGGCTTTCAGGACGCGTCTGTGCCGGCGCTGAATAGTCAGCGTGGTGCTTGGCAATCGTCCTGGATTTCCTCCCGCATCTTCTTCCGCCTCCACGGAATGAAGAAGGATTGCAGAGCATCACAAAAAGCTGTCATCTAACTGACGCTACGCAAGTCCTTGCGCATTTACTCTCTATTAATTTGTGTCGGGCGTCTACTGTGGCGTGTGGGATGGCCTTGTTTTGCGCCTTTGAAGCTTGGTCCACACCCTCATTCCTGTGCTTGTCACAGGAATCCAGCCGGTGCGTGTCTACGCGGCGAGAAGAGTCCTTTCAGCCCAAGGATTTGGGCTGGCTAGATTCCTGTGACGAGCACAGGAATGAGGGGGAACCTACTGCGACCGCAACGCCTCGTTCCAGCGCTCGATCAGGCGGCTGCGTTTCACCTGGTCCAGATAGACCATCAGGCCGGGGCTGACGGGAACCGGGCGCAATTGCGCGCCGTGGATGGCCTGCATGGTGTTGGCGGTGTTTTCGCCTGCGACTTCCGGGCTGACGGCGGGGATTTGCAATTGCCGGGCCATGATCGTCTGGCCCTCCTTGGACATGAAGAATTCGAGATAACGGCGGCCGAGCGCCGGGTTGGCGGCGGCTTCCGGCACCAGCCCGATGCGCGACATGACCACGGTATAGTCTTTCGGCAGCACGATGCCGACATCGGGGTGGCGCGAGGCCCAGTCTGCGGCGTAGGAGCCTAAAATATTGTAGCCCAGCACGAATCGGCCGTCGGAGACCCGCTCCAGAATGGCCGAAGAGGTGGAATAGACCTTCACGCCCGCCGCACCCATGGCCTTGATGACGCTCCATATATCGCCGAACTGCTCCTGGTCGCGCGACATGAACAGGAAGCCGACGCCCGAGCGCTCGATGTCGTAGGTGGCGATACGGCCATGCACCTCTTTGGCGTGGCGCTCCAGATAATCGACGAATTCCGCGCGGGTGGCGGGCGGTTTTTCGGTGGTGAAGCTCGGCTTGTGATAGACGAAAACCGCAGGCTCGAAAGTCAGCGCGTAGGCGGTGTTGCGCCAATTGGCCCAGGCGGGCCAGCGGGCGCTCATGGCAAGGTCCGAGCGCTGGGCGTAACCGTCATTGCTCAGCTTCACCTGCAGATCCATGGCGGAAGAGAAGGCGAAATCGGCGGTCTTTTTCCCCGCATCGGTTTCTTTCACGATGCGGTCGTAGATTTCGCCGGTCAGCATATCCTCGTAGTGGACGGCGATATCGGGATTGGCCTTCTGGAAACCCTCGATCATCGGCGTCGCCAGCGGCTCATCCAGCGAGGAATAGACCACCAGCGTTTCCGCATCCGCCTTGCCTGATGGGGCGGGAAAAATGGCGACCTGCGCAAGCGCGGGCGAGGCCATGCAAAGACAGAGGCAGAGAAAAAGGCAGATACGCATGGAAAAGATCATGCCGCACGCGCTTGCCATTCACAAGCGGCAAGGGCTTGGTTAAATTCGGCGGATTGCGGGAGGGAAGATTTGCGTATTTTGCTGGTCGAGGACAATCAGGTGCTGTCGGAAGGGCTTTCCGCACTTCTGCGCGGCAGCGGTTATGCGGTGGACGTGGTTTCCGATGGCGCTTCCGCCGATGCGGCGATTGCGGCGGAAAGTTTCGACCTCGTCATTCTCGATCTCAACCTGCCGGAAATGGATGGCATCGAGGTGCTGCGCTCCATGCGTTCGCGCCAGGACAAGGCGGCGGTGCTGATCCTGACGGCGCGCGGCACGCCGGAAGAAAAGGTCAAGGGGCTCGATCTCGGCGCTGACGACTACATGATCAAGCCCTTTGATATTACCGAATTCGAGGCACGGGTGCGGGTGCTGTTGCGCCGTAATGCCGGCCTGCGCTCCTCCGCCCTCAGTTTCGGCAAGGTGCTGTTCGACCTCACGTCGCGCACCTTTTCCGCAGATGGACGTCCGCTCGATATTCCTGCCCGCGAGGTGGCGCTGCTCGAAGTGCTGTTCATGCGGGCGGGCAAGGTTGTCGCCAAGGAAGCGATCGTGCAGTCGCTGACCGGCTTCGACGACGATATTTCCGCCAATGCCATCGAGCAATATGTCAGCCGTCTGCGCAAACGGCTCGCTCCCCACGGGCTGACGGTCAAGACCGCGCGCGGCATCGGCTATTATCTGGAAAAGCTGCCGGAGATGGCTGAATGAGACAGGCCGCCTATTCGCTCAGGCGGCGACTTCTAGGCTGGCTTCTCATCTCCACCGCCATCATCGGCTGCGTTGCGCTCACCGACACATGGCGCGAGGCGGTCAATACCGCCAATGTCGTCTCCGACCGGGTGCTCTCAGGTTCGGCACTTGCCATTGCCGAACGGGTGGTGGTGGCAGAGGACGGCTCGCTGGAAGTGGACATTCCCTATGTTGCGCTGGAAATGCTGACATCGGCCGCGCAGGACCGGGTATTTTACCGCGTCGACGGGCCGAACGGGCAATTCCTCACGGGTTACCAGAACCTGCCGACGGTTGCGAACCCGGCGGGTGATACGCCCGCCTATCGCGATGCCGTTTTCCGCGATGAACCTATCCGCATCGCTGCTATCAGGCGTTTCGCTTCCACCGGCATCAATTCCGTGCCCTTTTCCGTCACGGTTGCCGAAACCACCATTGCCCGCAGCCAGCTGGCGCAGGCGATCATCCTGCGGTCCGCGATACGCCTGCTCCTGATGATCGTGGGGGCGGCGATCATCGTCTGGATCGCGGTGACGATTTCGCTTCGGCCGCTTTACCGGCTCAGCGAAGCCATTGCCGAGCGCAGCCCGAACGACCTGCACCCCATCCGCCAATCCGTGCCGGTTGAGGTGGAAAACCTGGTGGAAACGGTCAATTCCTTCATGGTGCGGCTGCAGTCGGCGCTCGATGCGCTCCGGCATTTCACCGGCAATGCCAGCCACCAGCTGCGCACGCCGCTCGCCATCATCAGCACCCAGCTTGCGCTTTCCGCCCGCGCCGCAAGCCTTGAGGAGGCGCAGGCGGCGGCGCTGAAGGGCGGTGCTTCGGTGGCCCATGCCGAACATATCCTCGCCCAGCTGCTGCGCATGGCCAATATCGATGCCGCCGGTTCGAGCGAAAAACATGATTTTTCCGCGATAGACCTGGTGGCCGTCGCGCAGAACGTAACCGCCGATTTCGTGCCGCGCGCGGCCGACGCCGGCATCGATCTCGGTTTCGAAGGCGAGGGCGAAGCGACAATTCTCGCCGAGCCGCTCCTCATCGGCGAACTGATCGGCAATCTCGTTTCCAATGCCATCAACTACGCCGGGCGCGGTGCGGAAGTCACCGTGCGCGTCGGCAGGCAAGCGGGCGCCGTCTGGCTGGAAGTGGAAGATAACGGCCCCGGCATACCCCCGGAAAAACGCGCCATGGTGCGCCAGCGCTTCGCCCGCGGCGAAGCCAACGCCGCCCCCGGCGCCGGCCTCGGCCTTGCCATCATCGAGGAGATCGCCGGGCTGTTCGGCGGGCGACTGACGCTGGAGGACGGCGCGGGCGGGCGCGGGTTGAGGGCGCGGGTGGTGTTTTCCTGAGGCGGCACTGCTGCGTTGTCCCCTTGGATGAGACTTGCGGTCCTATTCGTTCATCTTGTCGATAATCTGCATCATGATGTCGGCGCAGGCCTTCATCGGCTCGTCATCGGCACATTTGACGTCGATCTTGCGCTCGCCGTCTTCAATCCTGAAATGCGCTGCCTTGGAGGGTGGAGGTGGCATTCTCTTCCCATGCGGGCCGTCCCGCCAGCCTGCTTCCCTCGGACCACCGGGGCCGGGCGGAGGAGGTGGCGGCGGCGCATCCGCCCTTGGACCGGCATCCGCTGGTCCCGGCGGTGGTGGCGGCTGCTGGGCAAAGCTGGACCCTACCGCGATGAGAAACGCGGCGCCGGCAATGACGAGTTTTTTCATGTGAGAGACCTCGCTGTTAGGCTACGCGTAACAAACGGCCACATGAGACGCTCGGTTGCCGGTCGGCAAAAATAATTCCGCCTCGTTTCCCTTCACCTTCGCCTTCGCCTTCCATCACCCCATCCGCTCGGAAGCGTAGCTGCCGGGGCTCGGCGGGAAGACGACCGTGCGGTTGCCGTTGATGAAGGTGCGGTGATGGATATGGGCGTGGATGGCGCGGGCCAGCACCTGGCTTTCCACGTCGCGGCCAAGCGAGACGTAGTCGTCGGCCGATTGCGCGTGGGTGACGCGCACCGTGTCCTGCTCGATGATCGGGCCTTCGTCGAGGTCGGCGGTGACATAATGCGCCGTTGCGCCGATAAGCTTCACGCCGCGCTCATAGGCCTGCTTGTAGGGGTTCGCGCCCTTGAAGCTTGGCAGGAAGGAGTGATGGATGTTGATGATCTTGCCCGACATCTTGCGGCACAGGTCATCGGACAGAACCTGCATGTAACGCGCCAGCACGACGAGTTCCGTGCCGCTCGTTTCGATCAGGTCCATCAGCTGCGCTTCGGCCTTCGGCTTGTTCTCCTTCGTCACCTTGATGTGGTGGAAGGGAATGTCGTGGTTGACCACCACTTTCTGGTAATCGAAATGGTTGGAGACGACGCCGACGATATCGATCGGCAGCGCGCCGATCTTCCAGCGATAGAGGAGGTCATTGAGGCAATGGCCGAAACGCGACACCATCAGCATTGCCTTCATGCGCTGGCCGTCCGGGTAGATCTCCGCCTCCATGCCGAATTTTTTCGCCACCGGCTGAAAGCCTTCGGTGATGGCTTCAAGGGAGGCGCCTTCTTCCGAAATGAAGGAAACGCGCATGAAGAACTTGCCGGTCTCGAGGTCGTCGAACTGCGAACTGTCGACGATGTTGCAGCCCTTTTCCGCCAGGTAACCGGAAATCGCGGCGACGATGCCACGGGTCGATTTGCAGGCTACGGTCAGAACATAGGATGTCATTCGTTTTCCCTCAAAGACTTCACGCCGGCATCGGCCGGCACAGTTCGGCGCGTTCCATAGCGCAGCTTGGCGGCGGAGCAAAGCGCCAAGGCGACGTAGCCAAAGTCATAGGGCGGGAAACGGGCGCGCGCCGTGCCGGAAGCGACATGGAATGTTCCATGGCCAGCACGGCGGCGCCGGCATTCTGAGGGGGAGGGCTGCGCCGGTCAGGCGCGGCGCAGACGCATGGCCGGGCGGCCGCGGCCGTCGATCAGTTCCAGCGTGCCGCGACGCGGTTCCAGCCGGAAGGAGCGCGCGCCTTCCAGCGCTTCGATGAACTGCCGCTCCTGGCGCATGATGTCAGGCGCGCAGGCCATCTGGGTGGAGATCATCCGGCCGAAATCGACGCGGTTGCGGCTGATCTTCACCTCGCCGCCGATGCCGTTGCAGCCGGCATTGCCGGAAACGCGGCCCTCGCGGGTAATTTCCAGCGTCGCCTGGCGGCGGCCGCGAACCCGTTCGCCGCGAATCTCCTGCACCAGCCAGCGTCCGTCGATGCCGGCTTCCGGCTCCGGCCTGCCCGGACCCGCGCCGACACGCTCCAGCACGAGATCGGTATCGTCGCGACCGCCGGTCAGGACGGAGTAACGGCGGGTGGTGGTGAAGAGCAGCCGGTCGCGGTCGCGGATTTCGGCGCTCAGCGCATAGGAACGGCGGCCCCTGATGTCGCGGTCGTCATAACGCAGTACGAAAGGCACCGGCACCTGGCCACGCGGGCGGATGGTGGTTTCGGCAATCGTCTGCGACGGCGCATCCGCCAGCGAAACATCGATCAGGCGCACGGTGACGGTCGCGCCCGGCGGCAGGGCGATGCGCTCGCGATAGGAGACGCTGCCACGCAGGTTTGCCGGCGCGGCGACCGTACCACTTGCCGCAAACAGCGGCGCAAGCGCGACAAGCCCGGCGAAACTGCGGCGCGAAAGAAGAGGTTGGCGGTCGGTCATGGTGCTTGCTCCGTGCTGGTTCCGTTCGAATTCCACCGGATGATAAAAAACGGCACTGAACGGGCGATGAACCAACGGGACTGCCCGTCGCTTTCAGGTTTCGTCCGTCACCTCATCGGTGACGACAGAGGGGCCATGCCTGTATTCGAGAAGGTCTCCGGGCTGGCAGTCCAGCGCCTCGCAGATCTTTTCGAGGGTTTCGAAGCGCACGCCTTTCGCCCTGCCGGATTTCAGGATTGAAAGATTCTGTTCGGTAATGCCGATACGGGCCGCGAGCTCCTTTGATCGCATCTTCCGTTTTGCAAGCATGACATCCAGATTGACGATGATCGGCACGGTCGTTTCCTAGATGAATTCGCGGTTTTCATCGGCGATGCGCGTCGCTTCCCCCAGCACCCAGCCAACGACAATCATCAACCCGCCGGCAAAGCCCACAAGCATCTGCGTGCTCTCAAAAGAAAAGGAGATGCTCGGAACGGGATTGCCCATCGTCAGCAGAAAGGAAGCAGAGCCGGTCATGACGATCTGCGCCGGCAGCAATGCGGCAAGCGCGACACCGACCTGGATCAGCCTTTTGCCTGACGTCTGCGTAAAGACCTCGCCCCTTTCGAAAAGCCGGAAAAGAAGGACGGCAAACCAGAGCCCGCCAAGCACGGCCAGGAGCGGCAGAAGCCCGACGATAAAACCGGTGACAAGCACGGCGTCGGTGAGCATGTAAGGCGTGGCAGGCGGCAGGATCTGCCCTTCAATCACCGTCCGCAGGGTTTCCGTATCGGCCCATATGGCGACATAAGCGGCGATGAGGGTGCCTGCAAAAACGAAGGAAAGCCATATCAGGATACGGCTGACCCGGGCGATGCGGCGGCTGATGGATGGGTCGGTCATCAGGTGATCCGGTTTTTTTGTCCTTCAATTCCTGTAAGACGATAAATTTATAACGTCAATCGAGACCGTAGGCCATCTTGCTGGGCTGATGACGCCGTTCATGCCTGCCGGCGGGCGCGCTTTGCATCCCACCGGCACACGAAAAAGGGGTCAGGGGGCTTCCATGTCGATATTGGCGATCTGGCCGCGCGTGTTGAGAATGAGCGACCAGAGCATCTGGCCCTTTTCGAAGGTGACTTTGAATCTGTGAAGATCACCCGCCTCGGTCGCCTGTCTTCCGAGATATTGCATGGCCGTCACCTTGCCACGGCGTCTGATTTCACCCGAAACCGCGCCCGCATTGGCCCGGACATCGGCGACGATGTCATCTTCGAAGCGCGAGAGGTTGAGGCTGCCGCTGCGTGCTTCCTCAAGAACGATTCTGAGCGTGCGTTCCGCGGAGGCCGGGTCCTGACCGCCCGCTGCCTGCGCCGGGAGTGAGACAAGGCAGGCCTGCAGCACCACGCTCACCACGGCGGCGGTGAATAATTTCTTCATCATCGAGGTTCCTTTTTCAAATGACGGCTGGATCGGCCGACGGCGGCCAATCTCAATCAGGAACATCGATTTTTCAACATTTTTTATCGTAAAACGACAATTATTTATTTTAAGGCAGTTTCATTCCGTCGGTGGATAATCGACCTCGGAAGAGGCTGCCACTTTGCCGTGGCAGCCCTGCGCCTTTTCAACCGCGGAAACCGTCCCGCAGCGCTTCGAACTTCGCAAGCTGTCCGGCCAGCAGTTCCTTGTTCTCGTCACGGCGGACGAAAATCTTGAACATGGCGCCGCCGGCGGCGTTCATGAACCAGACGGAACAGGAGCGGCGACCGTGAAAACCGCGATCGACGAAGGTGATCCCGGCGCAATTGTCCTTCTTGATGTGACCGCCTATGGGGCTGTCCCCATGGATGTTGAACCAGCCATGGCTTTCCGTGCCTTCCGGCAGGTGGCCGGGCACTTCCAGCACGATATCGCCGGTCTGCACGATCATCAGGACTTCTCCCCAGCCGCGCATCTCGTTCCAGATTGCGTCGAACTGGTCGGCGGCAGCGGAAACGGCCGCACCCTCAGGCAGAATCGCCAGAATTTCAGCAGGCGTCACTTCGGCCTTGGCGGCAATGGCCTCCACGATGCCATCGGGCTTTTCGGCAAGGGCTGATGCGGCGCGGGCCCGCCTGTCGTCATCGGTCTTCTGGGCTGCAATGCTCATCGGACGGCCTCAGGCGGCAATCGAACGGCGCTCGCCATTCTTGTCTTCATGGATGATGACGTCGAAGCCTTCGAAATGCGGGCCGGAAAGATATTCCACCTTGCCGCGGTTTTCGCCGGCCTTGGCGTGGGCGGCGCGGAACTGTTCGGATTTGGTCCAGGCAAGGAAGTCGTCCTTGGTGGCCCAGACGGTGTGCGAGGCATAAAGCGTATGGTCGTCCGCCTTCGGGCCTTTCAGCATGTGAAATTCGATATAGCCCGGCAATTCGCTGAGATGCGATTTGCGCTCGTGCCAGATGGATTCGAAGGTGTCTTCATAACCCGGCACGACACGAAAGCGGTTCATTGCGATAAACATGAAAGTCTCCCTTTAAGTTTCCAGTTTGAGTCAGGATATCTAGCCGCAGGGAGGTTGGAAAGGGGTTCACGACAAAGCGAACAAATTTACTCCACTTATCGATTGCGCGGTGTATAAACATGTGTAAATAACTCAAGATTAGTGGCGCGGGCAAACCGGCGCCGGGTCGTGTTTCAGGATAACGCCATGTTGAATTCCCGCCTTCGTTCCTTCGTTCTCGCCGCCCTCGTGCCCGCCGCAATCACTTTTGCCGCGCCGGCTGCCATGGCTTCGGACAAGGGTAATCCGGAGGCGAAACGCGTCGTCGCGGTGGGCGGTACGGTGACGGAAATCCTTTATGCGTTGGGCGCAGGAGACCGTATCGTGGCCCGCGACAGCACCAGCAGCTATCCGGCCGATGCGCTCGCCAAGCCTGACATCGGTTACATGCGGGCGCTGTCGTCGGAAGGCATCCTGTCGCAGAAGCCGGATCTCATTCTTTCGGAAGACGGTTCCGGCCCGGCCGATGTCATCGCCATCCTGAAGGCAAGTGCTGTGCCTTTCGTCACCGTCGATACGCCGCCGAGCGGCGACGCCATCCCCAAAAAGATCGAGGATGTCGGCGCGGCCGTGGGTCTCTCGGACAAGGCGAAGGCGCTGGCGGCAGAAACCAGAGCCGGGCTCGATGCACTCGCCAAGGATGTTTCCGCCATCCCGGAAAAGGGCAGAAAGCGCGTTCTCTTCGTGCTTTCCGCCGCCGGCGGCCGCATCATGGCGGCGGGCAAGGATACCGAAGCGGCGGCGATCATCGAAATGGCGGGCGGCATAAATGCGGCGCAGGAGATTACGGGTTACAAGCCGCTGACGGACGAGGCGGTCATTGCCGCAGCACCCGACGTGGTCCTGACCATGGCGCGCGGCGACCACGCCGCCAAGGCGGACGAGACTTTCGCGCTTCCCGCCTTCCAGTCCACGCCTGCCGCCGCAAGCAAGGCTCTCATCAGCATGGATGGGCTTTATCTCATCGGTTTCGGCCCGCGCACGCCGGCCGCCGGTCGTGAGCTGGCAAACAAGCTCTATCCTGACGTGGTGAAGCCGTGAGCCTTGCCGTCTTGAGTTCGACCGAGGGCGGCGTTGCCGGCGACAGATCCCGTCAGGGGGTTGTCACCCTTGCCGTCCTCGTCGGCATCCTGCTGTTTGCCTGCGGCGTGTCGCTGGTCAGCGGACCCACGGGCGTCGGCATTTCAGAACTCTTCGCCTATCTTACCGGCGGCGCGGATCAGCTTGATGCGCGCGACAGGATCATTCTCGAGGCCGTGCGCCTGCCGCGCACCGCGCTCGGCATGTTGATCGGTGCGGGACTTGCCGTTTCAGGGGCGATGATGCAGGGCCTGTTCCGCAATCCGCTGGCCGATCCCGGCATTGTCGGAGTCACCTCGGGTGCGGCGCTGTTTGCGGTTGCGGCCATATCTCTTGGGGAAGGCGCGCTTGCTACGGTGGCCGTGTTTTTCGGCCCGAATTTCCTGCCGATCATGGCATTCTTCGGCGGACTGCTGAACACCTGGGTGCTTTACCTGATCGCCACCAAGGACGGCGCGACCTCCACCACCACGCTCATTCTGGCGGGCATTGCGGTGGCGGCAATCAGCGGCGCGCTGACCGGGCTGATGATTTTCGTGGCGGATGACCGGGCGCTGCGCGACATCACCTTCTGGTCGCTCGGTTCGCTCGGCGGGGCCACGCCCGCCAAGGTGCTCGCGACCCTGCCTTTCATCATCGTCGTTCTCGCCATCATTCCCTTCGTTGCCCGCGGGCTCGATGCGCTGATCCTCGGGGATGCGGCCGCCTTTCACATGGGCATTCCGGTGCAGCGGCTGAAACGGATCGTCATTCTGGCCGTTGCCGCCGCCTGCGGGGCGAGCGTGGCGGCCGCCGGTTCCATCGGTTTCGTCGGCATCGTCGTGCCGCATCTGCTTCGCCTCGCCATTGGCCCGTCGCATCGTTTCCTGTTGCCGGCGTCAGCGCTTGGCGGCGCCGCGCTTTTGCTGCTGGCCGACAGTTTCGCCCGCACGGTGGCCGCGCCTGCGGAGCTGCCGATCGGCGTCGTCACGGCGCTCATCGGTGCGCCGGTCTTCCTGTTCCTGCTCTTGGGACGCGGCGGCTTTTCCATGCGGAACATGTCATGATCCGGGCCGAAAACCTCACCCTCATCCGCTCCGGCCGCCGGCTGCTCGATACGGTCAGCGTTGATCTGAAGCCCGGCAAGGTCAACGTCATCATCGGCCCCAACGGCGCCGGCAAATCCACGCTGATGAAGGTTCTCTCGGGCGAGATGCGCGCCGAGAGCGGTTCGGTGACCTATAACGAGGTCGACCTGCCGGCCTTCACGCCGGTCCAGCTTGCGCGTCTCAGGGCCGTGCTGCCGCAGAGCACCCAGCTGGCGTTTCCTTTCACGGCGCTCGAAATCGTGCGCATGGGAGCGGTGGCGCAGGGGTCTCGTACGCCGGAAGAACAGGCCCGCCGGGCGCTTGCCAAGGCCGGGCTGCGCGGTTTCGAGCAGCGGTCCTACAACATGCTCTCGGGCGGCGAGCAGCAGCGGGTGCAGTTTGCCCGGGCGCTGGCGCAGGTGCCTTTTCCGATGGAAAATGGTGAGGCGCGGGCGCTCTTTCTCGACGAGCCGACGGCCAGCCTCGATATCGGGCATCAGATCGCCGTGCTGGAAACGGCGCGCGACTTTGCAAGCGGCGGCGGGCTGGTGCTCGCCATCCTGCACGATCTCAATCTTGCGGCGGAATTTGCCGATCAACTTATCGTCATGCATGGCGGCCGCGTGACGGCGAGCGGTCCTTCGCTGGAAACGATCAGCGACGAGACCATCGCCAGGGTCTATGGCATTGTCGGCGTCGTCGGCCGTCTGCCGGCGCGGCATATTCCCTACGTGCTGCCGCAGTCGCGGCACCGTTAAGGACCTGTCCTTCGCCTCAGCTTTCCGGGCGGGTGGCGATGAAGAGCGCAGAGCCAAGCATGACGGCGGCGACGATGGCTGCCCGCAGCGGCGGCGGCTCGCTCAGGAACCAGAAAGCGGCATAGCTGACGGACATGGCCGAAAGCGCCGCGATCTTGGCGTTGCGGGCGATTGCGCCGCGTTCGCGCCACCGGCGCAGGGAAGGGCCGAATCTGGGGTGGGCCAGCAGCCACGCCTCGAGTTTTGGCGAAGAGCGCGAAAAACACCAGAGCGCCAGAAGCAGGAACGGCGTGGTGGGCAAAACGGGAAGAAACGCGCCGACAATGCCGGTCGCGACCATCAGCCAGCCAAGACAGAGGTATAAAAGGCGCATGCCTAGCCGGTATCATGAGTTCATCACTCAGGATAGAGCGGCGGGCCCAAAACCATGCGGCCCCGTTGCCGCAGGTCGCAGCCGCACCTGAAAAACCAGGGGTTTTTGCCATCACATTTGCCGTGATCTGGCCGCTACGTCCTGTCGCAGAGCGCCTTTAGGGTTGAAAGCGCGGCGCTCAGTCTTTATCCCCTTGGGCCGCGATGCCCGGAGCATAACCGGGCCGTCAACAGGAAGAAGAAGGAAAACACCATGGCCAAGCTGATCCACTCGATGGTCCGGGTGCTGGACGAAAAGCGTTCGGTGGAATTTTACAAACAGGCTTTCGGCCTTGAAATTGCGGAACGCGCCGAGTTCGAGAATTTCACGCTGATCTATCTCAGCAATGCCGAGGGCGATTTCGAGCTGGAACTGACCGTCAACCGTGGCCGCGAAGTGCCCTATGCGCTGGGCGACGGTTATGGCCACCTTGCTGTCAGCGTTGCCGATGTGGACGCCGAACACCAGCGCTTCATCGAGGTCGGCCTTTCTCCCGGCAAGATCATCGAGGCCGATTATAAGGGCCAGCCTTTCGCAAAATACTTTTTCATCTGCGATCCCGATGGTTACAAGATCGAAGTGCTGCAGCGCGGCAACCGGTTCAAATAAGCTCTGATGGAGGCGGGCATGGCAGAGGCAGGCGTCAAACTCGAAGACAGCTGGAAGCGCGTTCTCTCCGGCGAATTCGCCAGCCCCTACATGCTCAAGCTGAAAGAGTTCCTGCTTGCCGAAAAGACCGCCGGCAAGCGCATCTTCCCGAAGGGCGCGGAATATTTCCGCGCTCTCGATCTCACGCCTCTCGATGAGGTGAAGGTCGTCATTTTAGGCCAGGATCCCTATCACGGGCTTGGTCAGGCGCATGGGCTGTGCTTTTCCGTCCAGCCCGGCGTGCGCATTCCGCCCTCGCTCGTCAATATCTACAAGGAATTGCAGAGCGATCTCGGCATTCGCCCGGTCAGTCACGGCTTTCTGGAAAGCTGGGCGAAACAGGGCGTGCTTCTGCTCAACAGCGTGCTGACGGTGGAAGAGTCCCGCGCCGCCTCGCATCAGGGGCAGGGCTGGGAAAAATTCACCGACGCCGTTATCCGCGCCGTCAACGATGAATGCGACCATGTCGTCTTTCTGCTCTGGGGCTCCTATGCCCAGAAGAAGGCCGCCTTCGTGGACCAGCGCAAGCACCTCGTGCTGCGCTCGCCGCACCCGTCCCCGCTTTCGGCCCATAACGGCTTTTTCGGCAATGGCCATTTTTCCAAGGCAAACGCCTTTCTCGTCTCCCATGGCCGCCAGCCGATCGACTGGCAATTGCCGGAAACGGCGGGCGGCGACAAAAACCTTCTCTAGACACTCATAAAATGTCTTTACGCTTTGCGGTTGTCGGGATTAAAGATAACCGGACTACAAAGTGAAGGATTATGCCCGTGTCTCTCCTGTCTGCCGAAACCTCCGTCTCGCTGTCCGATCCGCTGTCGATCGTTGATGCTTTCGAGGATCATTTTTCCGAGCATATGGAGATGGAACGCGAAGGTGCGACGGTGCGGTTCAAGACCGAATATGGCCATGGCAGTTTCAGCGCCGAAGGCGGCCGTTTCGCCGCAAGGGTCAGCTGCATTTCCGAACATATATTGATGTCTGTAAAGGCGATGGTGGCCGAGCATATCGTCGAATTCACCGGTGAAACGGGGCTGGATTTCCGCTGGAGCGGCCATGGCGCAGAGCAGCGTGAACTGCCCAATCTTTTCGTCGGCAAGGTTGCCCGCGCCTATAATCTGACACCGCATATGCGCCGGCTGGTGGTATCGGTCGAAAGCGGCATCGAAAGGCTGCTGACCGGCGGCATGCATGTGCGCCTGCTTCTGGTGCCGGATCAGGCCTGTGCGCCGGTCTGGCCCTATCTTGCGCCCACCGGGGCGATTGTCTGGCCGGCGGGCGATGATCTTCTGACACGGCGCGTCTACACCATCCGTTCCGGCGATATCGCGCGCGGTGAAGTCGATATCGACTTCGTCATGCATGAGGGCGACCACATGCCGGGCGCAACCTTCGGTGCAACGGCGAAACCCGGTGATGTTCTTGGCATCATCGGCCCGAGCGGTGTTTGCCCGGACGCTGAGCGTTATGTCTTTGCGGGTGACGAGACGGCGCTGCCGGTGATGCTGCGCATGGCGGCCGAAATGCCGGCAGGGAAAAAGCTGAGCGTCTATGCCGAAATCGATGACGAAGCCGAGCGGCAGGAAATCGTCTGCGCGGCAAATGTCGAGTGGACATGGCTTTATCGCCGCGGCAAGCCCTCTGGCACCGCCGGCCTCATTGAAAAAGCGCTGCGCGACCATGCCTGGAGCGCGGATCATGACGGCCTGCACGTCTTTGTCGCCTGCGAAAAATCCGAGGCGAGGGCGGCAAAATCCTTCCTCACCGACGAGATTTCTTTCCCGAAAGCGTCGCTGCGCGCCGTCGGCTACTGGAGCCTGGGCGTTGCCGACGATCATTGAGTTGCCCTATCGGGCTCGTTGAACAGTCGGTTCTATCGTTCACCATTCGGGAACAATCCGTTCCCGTTGTCCACTCTATGCCTGAGAGGGCTGTTGCCCCATCTTTACGCCATGAACAGGGCAGGCCCAACCATGAGGCCCGCCAGGCAAGAAGGGGTTTATCATGCTCAACCAGATCAAGGGCCTGCACCACGTCACGTCGATGGCGGCGAGCGCGCGCCAGAACAACAGTTTTTTCACCGATACGCTCGGCCTGCGCCGGGTGAAAAAGACGGTCAATTTCGACGCGCCTGACGTTTATCACCTCTATTATGGTGATGAAGTCGGCACGCCCGGCTCCGTCATGACCTATTTCCCGTTCCCGCATATCGCCCGCGGCCGTCCCGGCACCGGCGAGGTCGGCACGACGCTGTTTTCCGTTCCGGAAGGGTCGCTCGGCCACTGGCAGGACCGTCTTTCCAAGGCCGGCGTGGATGGCCTGAAGGCGGATGAAGCCTTTGGCAACAAGCGCCTGCATTTCGCAGGGCCCGATGGAGACGGTTTTGCGCTGGTCGAGGTCAGGGACGACAATCGTGCGCAGTGGATCGGCAACGGCGTCGGCGCGGATCAGGCGATCCATGGTTTTCAGGGCGCCTCCTTGCGACTTCGCGATGAAGGTGCGACGGCCGAGCTTTTGAAATTCATGGGTTATCAGGAAGTGGATCGCCAGGACGGCGTTCTGCGCCTCGGTATTCCCGGCGGCAACGGTGCCGACTTTATCGACATCGAAACCATGCCGAATATTTCTGGCGCGCGGCTGGGTGCGGGGTCTGTGCACCACATCGCCTTTGCGGTCGAAAACCGCGAAAAGCAGCTGGAGGTGCGCAAGGCGCTGATGGATACCGGCTATCAGGTGACGCCTGTCATTGACCGCGATTATTTCTGGGCGATCTATTTCCGCACGCCGGGCGGCGTGCTGTTCGAAGTGGCCACCAACGAGCCCGGTTTCGACCGCGACGAGGACACCGCCCATCTCGGCGAAGCGCTGAAGCTGCCCACCCAGCATGCGCATCTGCGCTCCGTGCTGGAAGAGCATCTGGAACCGCTGGGTGATGAGAAGGCGGTTTAACCTCTCGATAGTGTTGCCACGTATTTCTTCTCCCCGTTTGGGGAGAAGGTGGCCCGAAGGGTCGGATGAGGGGGCAACGCTCACGATAGACCGTACCCTTGCCCCCTCATCCCGCTACCGCGGACTTCTCCCCCTCGGGGAGAAGAAACAAGCCGTGTCCGTTCGCTCCACATGGCTGCTCTGCTTGGCCGAAGAGACCTTGCGGAAGCCGTTGAACCTCCTCCTTTCAGAAAGGATTCTCCCATGACCAAGGACAGCTATTTCCACAAATCCCGCGCCGGTTCTGCCGGTGCACCGCTTTTCGTTTTGCTGCACGGCACCGGCGGCGATGAGAACCAGTTTTTCGATTTCGGCTCCCGCCTGCTGCCTGAGGCCACCATTCTCTCGCCGGTCGGCGATGTTTCCGAACATGGCGCGGCGCGGTTTTTCCGGCGTAAGGGCGAGGGCGTCTACGACATGGCCGACCTTCAACGGGCAACCGGCAAGATGGCGGATTTCATCAGGGCGAACCGGGAGCATTATCAGGCCGGCCCAATCATCGGTCTCGGCTTTTCCAATGGTGCGAATATTCTCGCCAATGTGCTGATCGAACAACCCGAGCTTTTCGATGCCGCGGTGCTGATGCATCCGCTCATCCCGTTCGAGCCGAAGATCTCCCCCGCCAAATCAACACGCCGGGTGCTTATCACGGCGGGTGAGCGCGATCCGATCTGCCCGGTGCCGCTGACGAAGGCGCTGGAAACGAGCCTGCAGGCGCAGGGCGGCACGGTGGAAACCGTGTGGCATCCGGGCGGGCATGAAATCCGCTCGGGCGAGATCGATGCGGTCAGGGGGTTTCTGGCGGCTTATGGACGGTAGCTTTACTGCCCGACCTCATTCTTCACCGTCATGCCGGACTTGATCCGGCATCCAGCCACGGCGCGTCTGCGCCGTGAAAAGAGTCTCTTGCGATCAAGGACTTGATCGCGCTGGACCCCGGATCAAGTCCGGGGTGACGGAGAGGGTAGGTGATCTGCCTTTCCACGTCGCATGCAGACAAATGGTCCTGCTACTCCAACTTCAGCGATATCCGCATTGCTGCAACTGCGCCTCGTAACGCAGCGCCATGTTGGCGGAGCGGCGGGCGGCCTTCTGGACCGCGGAATTGTTGCGCCAGCTGCCCTTCGCGTAACCGGCATGGCCGGAATAATAAGCGAGGTAGAGATTATAGGGGTCGTTCAGTGAAATGCCGTTTTCGCGGCGGCTCTTGGCGTGATACCAGCCGACGAAATGGATCGCATCGGTGAAATCGGTGCGGCTTGCCGACCAGCGGCCGGTTTCGCGCTGGTACACACCCCATGTGCCGTCCAGCGCCTGAGCATAGCCGTAAGCGGTGGACTGGCGTTTCCAGGGAATGAAGCCGAGAAGCTTGGTGCGCGGCGGGCGGGCATAGGGGCGGAAGGCGGATTCGGTATAGATCGTCGCCATCATGACAGGCACGGGCACGCCGAACTCGCGCTCGGCCGCTTTCGCATCGCGTCGCCAGTTGTTGAATATGCCGTTCCGCTGCTCGAAAATCGCACAGGCATTGGTGACCTGTGACGGTGCGGTGGCACAACCAGCCAGAACGAGCATCAGAAAAACTACGGCAAATACGCCACGCATAACGGAACCCTTTCGTTCCGCTATTCTTAAATTGCTAACCATTAACGTCGGGTTTTAAGACAAGGTTAATTCAAATGCTGCCGATCAAGGGCTTGTTAACCTGCTGAAAATTCCTGTGTCCGGGATGGGGCGAAAGCGTGTGCCGCGCCTCTCCTGCGCGCCTTTTTTGAAATGCATTTATCCCCGTGCGTCCCCGGTCCAGCCGGGTCCGCTACACTTGCCCCATCCCGGTCATCGAGCGTGCGCGCGGCGCAAGGTGGGTGGGGCAGGCGGCCGAAACCGGGGAGTTTCCCAATGTCACGGTCAAGGCGGCCGGCATATGTCCATCCTCCAAACAGGAACCGGTTTGGCGGGCGGATCATATGTTGAAACCGGGGCCGCATCGTCTGCAAGACCCTGCACTACCCTTTGATACCCCCGCAGCGATGCGGCCCATTTATCGCCTCTCAACGCTGCGCCGGAATTCGGCGCGGTGATATCGACGCATATTCGAAAAAAAGCGTCCGCTGTACAAAAATGAAAACCGATAAAATTGTAGCAATCGGCTTAAAGCGGCTGAAAACAGTGCTGTGCCATTGTGGGATCACAGACAAGGAGCGGACATCCTGCGCAGACAGGGGCTCCACAAAACAGAAATCGAGACCGGCACAAGCCGGCGGATCGCCAAACGGGGTATGAAATGCTGAAGAAGATTATTGCTGCCGCCATCTGCGGAATTGCCATCGCTTCCATGTCCACCCATGCCGATGCGGCCGGTGCCGCCGGTTTTGCCCGTGGTTTTGCCGCTGTCGAGAAAAGCGCGGTGACGCAGATCGGTGTTTCGGCTCCGGGCGGTTTTGATGGCTGCGTTCTTTCCGCCGGCCAATGTGTTTCGACGATCGCCGCGCCGCTGACCGGCGAGCGCCGTGAAGAACTGCTGCGCGTCAACCGCGATGTGAATGCCACCATGGGCGCGCTTGATGATTATTTCTCCGGTTTCGGAGCCGGTGTCCCGGCAACGCCGTCGCTGAGCGCTGAGGATTGTGGCGATTGCGCCGCGATCAAGCGCACGGCCCTTGCCGGTGCCGGCTGGTCTTCCGCTGCACTGCGCCTTGCCTTCGCCCTGAATGATGACGGGTCGCTCGAAAAAGTGCTGATCGTCACCACCGACAAGGGCGATATCGTGCTCGGTAACGCCGTCTTTTCTCCGGCTGAGCGCGAAACCGCGCTTTAAGCCCATCTTTTCATGCCTGCCAGACTGCGCCGGTTTCTCCTGATCCTTGTGGGATCAGGGAGCCGGCGATTTTTTTCGTTCGGCAACGGCAATGCCCGCCAGCGCCATGACCAGCGCCGCGATCTGGTAGGTGTGCAGGGTTTCGCTGAGCACCACAACGGACAAAAGTGTGCCGAAAACGGGCACGAGGTTGATGAAGAGGCCGGCGCGGTTGGCGCCGATCTGTTCCACGCCCTTGATGTACAGGATCTGCGCGATGAGCGACGCAAAAATCGCGGCATAGACCACCAGCACCCAGCCCTTCTGATCCGGCCAGACAACGCTGTTTCGCGACATTTCCCAGAAGACCAGCGGCACCGAGGTGAGGAGCGCGAAGAAGGCGGGTATCGCCATCAGCGTGCGCCAGTCGACGGCGGGTTTCCAGCGCAGGATGACGGTGTAGATGGCATAAACCAGCACGGCCAGAAGCATGATGGCGTCGCCCGCATTCATTTCCAGTTGCAGCAGCGAAACCGGATCGCCATGGGAGGCAAGCAGCGCCACGCCTGCTATGGTGAGGCAGAAACCGGCGATCTGGCCGAACAGCACGCGGGTGCGGAACAGGATGAAGTTCAGCACGAAGATGACCATGGGAATGCCGGCCTGGATGACGGCGGCATTGATGGCTGAGGTGTGCTGCAGGGCCGTGTAGAGAAAGACGTTGAAGGCGGTGTAACCGACGCTGCCGAGCACGAAGAAATAAGGCAGGCGCTTTTTCACCACCGGCCAGTCCCTGATCAGCTGCGGCACGGAAATGGCGAAGATGATGGCGACGGCCAAAACCCAGCGCAGGAAGGTGAAGGCCATGGGGCTGATGTGGCCGACGGCCAGCTTTCCGGCAACGGTGTTGCCGCCCCAGCAGAGCGTGGCGATGATGAGGGCGATGTAGGCTTTCGAAGGCACGCTGATGTTTCGCTTCTTCAAGGGGCGGGAAAATGAAGGCGGGTGAACGGGGCCTTGCGCTTGCGCTTGTCCCCCCACGGGGCGAGATAATGCGGAATTCGGCGTTTTGTCACGGAAAAAGCAAAATTCACCATAAGAAACAGGGTCGCTTTCCGTAAAACAACACAGTATACATTCGCGGGTTTGGGTTTCCCATCGGGTTATCGGGCGCGCGAGCGCCATGAGCAGGAAAGCAAGAAATGACGAATGTTGTGGTGGTCGGCTCGCAGTGGGGCGACGAAGGCAAAGGCAAGATTGTCGACTGGCTGTCCGAGCGGGCAGATGTCGTCGTGCGGTATCAGGGCGGCCATAATGCCGGCCATACGCTTGTCATCGACGGTGTCAGCTACAAGCTTTCGCTTCTGCCGTCCGGCGTTGTGCGTCCCGGCAAGCTCGCCGTCATCGGCAATGGCGTCGTCGTTGATCCGCATGCGCTGATCGCCGAAATCGGCCGTCTGGAAGTTCAGGGCGTCAAGGTCACACCGGAAAACCTGCGTATTGCCGATAATGCCACGCTCATTCTTTCGCTCCACCGCGAGCTGGACGGCATGCGCGAAGACGCTGCCTCCAACAGCGGCACCAAGATCGGCACCACCCGCCGCGGCATCGGCCCGGCTTACGAAGACAAGGTCGGTCGTCGCGCCATCCGTGTGATGGATCTCGCCGACATGGAGGCGCTTTCCGCCAAGGTCGATCGCATCCTGACGCATCACAATGCGCTTCGCCGCGGTTTCGGTGCAACCGAAGTCTCGCACGAGACGATCATGGAAGAGCTGGGCTCGATTGCCGAGCGCATCCTGCCCTTCAGCGAAACCGTCTGGCTGCTGCTCGACAAGAAGCGCCGCGCCGGCGCGCGCATCCTGTTTGAAGGCGCTCAGGGCTCGCTGCTCGATATCGACCACGGCACATACCCCTATGTGACCTCTTCCAACACGGTTGCCGGCCAGGCCGCCGCCGGTTCAGGCATGGGTCCGGGTTCGCTGGGTTATATTCTCGGCATCACCAAGGCTTACACCACCCGCGTTGGCGAAGGTCCGTTCCCGACAGAGCTGAACGATGAGATCGGTCAGTTCCTGGGCGAAAAGGGCCATGAATTCGGCACCGTCACCGGCCGCAAGCGCCGCTGCGGCTGGTTTGACGCCGCACTGGTGCGCCAGTCGGTCGCCACCAATGGTATTACCGGCATTGCGCTCACCAAGCTTGATGTTCTGGATGGTCTTGACGAGCTGAAAATCTGCGTCGGCTACAAGCTGGACGGGCAGGAAATCGACCATCTTCCGGCAAGCCAGGGCGCGCAGGCGCGCGTCGAGCCGATCTACGTCACGCTGGAAGGCTGGAAGGAATCTACCGTCGGTGCCCGAAAATGGGCGGATTTGCCTGCTCAGGCAATCAAATATGTCCGTCAGGTCGAGGAATTGATCGGGGCGCCTGTCGCGCTTCTGTCGACAAGTCCGGAGCGTGACGACACCATACTTGTGACTGATCCGTTTGAGGATTAATGTCCTCGACGATCTAGATTCATAAACCATATCGGGCCGGTACGTCGCCGGTCACGACGAGAAAGTGCTTATGGCGGATTTTGTAGCAGTCATTCGCAAGGCCGTGGATGGCTTGGCGAACAATACTCCCGAAAACCGGGCGAAGGTTTACGACAAGGCGCGCAGTGCGGTTGTGCGCCAACTCGAGAATATGAAGCCACGTCCGCCGGAAGAATTGTTGCGCCGGCAGATCGCCAAGCTGGACGCCGCCATCGCCGAGGTGGACAGCGAATATGCCGAGGCGCTTCCCGCGCTTGAGGATGATGACGCTGTCTCCCCGGCGGCCGAAGAGACGGCGGCATCCTATTACCAGCAGGATGCTGCCGACGCAGACGAGGCCCGCGCCGCTGAACCTGCGGAGCAGGCCGAGCGGGAAGAGGAACGGCACGAGCCGGTCCATGAAGAGCCCGCGCCCGCCGAGCCTGCACGACCGGAGACGGTTTACGAAGAACCGGCCGAAGAGGAAGAGCCCCGGCACGCTGACGCCGTTGCCGCTGAGGAGCAGCGCCACGGCGAACACGAGCCGGAAGAGCTTTATGATGCGCCGGAAACGGTTCATGCCGCTCCGGCACCGGCACATGTTTCCGACGAGGCCGTTGGCACCTATTTCACGCGGGCGGATGAAGAGCCGGCTCAACAGCCCGAGCCTGAAACGGCGCTCGGCCCCGCCGATGATTCCGTTCCTTCCCATTGGGCGCAGCCGGTGGATGAGGACGACTGGCGCAAGCTTGATGAAGCGCGGGATGACGATCTGCGTCCGGCCGCCGAGGAATATGAAGAGGTTCGCAACGAGACCGACGAACGCCCGCTCGTTGCCGGTTACGCCGCGCAGCATTATCAGGAACCGGAAGTAAGCTTCGAGCCGGCCCCTTACGAAGAAGATGAGCGTCGCGAGGCGGACGACCATTTGGGCCCTGCCGCCGTGGAGCACGCGCCCGCCTTTGGCGGCCGGCACGATTTCGACGAACATCGCCAGACGGAAGAGCAGGCCCCGAAAAAGGCAGCCGTGGTCGAGGATTTCTCGTCCTATTTCCAGGATGCGGATATCGCCATTCCCGCCAAGGACGCGCCGGCGCTGCCGCGCGCGGATAACGATCCCTTCGGTGATCAGGCCGCGGCAAAGGACAATAAGGAACGCACACCCTGGGACGATCTGGACGAGCTGATCGGTTATGACGGCGCGTCGCCGTCCACCCGTCAGGCCTCGGACGAAACGAATGGCGTGGGCGCTGCCGCCGCGACGCCAGCCTATATGGTCAAGAAGAAGCCGCGTCGCAATTATGCCTCGCTGGTGCTGGCCCTTGTCGGCGTGGCGCTGCTTGCCGGCGGCGGTTATGCCGTGTGGATGAACCGCGATGCGCTGAACGATATGGTCGGCGGGCTGGTCAGCTCCGCACAGAACGGCGGCGCCAGCCAGACGTCTTCGAACGGCACGGGCGAGGCGCAGACCTCGACACCGCCGGCGACCCAGCAGTCGCCCGCCGCCGGGCAGCAGCCGACAACCCCGACCAACCATCAGACGCCGACCCATGGCGATGACGGCTCTGTCACCGGCACCAAGTTCACCCAGCGGCTTATGGCCGATGGCACCGAGCGTGACGAGGGACCTGCCGCCGGTGCGAACGGCCAGCCGGTGACGGCCGAAGGCCAGTCGGTCTATGAACAGAATGTCGCGCCGCCTCCTGCGGGCGAGGCTCCGGCCAATAATGCCGGTGCGCCGGCCGGCACGCCGCCGGCACAGCAGCCTGCCACTGCCGCGACCGGCGACCGCATGTTCCTTTACGAGGAAGTGCTGGGCCAGACGGTGCCGACCGCCATTCAGGGCAGCGTTTCCTGGTCGCTGCAGCAGGAAAGTGACGGCGAAGGCAAACCTTCGCCGACCGTGCAGGGCCAGATCACCGTTCCCGGCCGTGGCCTCAGCGCGCTCATCACCTTCAAGCGCAATACCGATCCGTCGCTGCCGGCGAGCCATCTGATCGAGATCGTCTTCTCGGTTTCGCCCGGCTTTGAAGGCGGGGCTATCGACAGCGTCCAGCGCATTGCGATGAAGAGCACCGAGCAGGATCGCGGCAACGCGCTGATCGCGGTTCCGGCCAAGATCACCGACGATTTCCACATGATCGCGCTCAACGACTTCCCGGATGCGATGAAGACCAATCTGGAGCTGCTGAAGAGCCGCAACTGGATCGACATTCCGGTGTCGTATCGCAATGGCCGGCGTGCGCTGCTGACCCTGCAAAAGGGCAATGACGGCGTCGCCGCCTTCGACAAGGCGCTCAGCGAATGGGCGGCGGCAGCGCCGGCGACCGGACAGTGATGATTTAAGGGCGGCTTAGGCCGCCCTTTTGTTATAAGGCAACGGGCGACGTGCTTATGGAATGGCTGCGGCGGTGTCTTTGCTTTGTCGGGTGATGGGTTTTAGGGATGTTGGTGGGTGCGGCTACCCCCCTCTGCCCTGCCGGGCATCTCCCCCACAGGTGGGGAGATCGACTCGCAGCAAGGTTTCGCCTTCCTTGACAGTCGAGATAGCGCAACGCAGGCGCGTCTTGCCAATCTCCCTCCTTGTGGGGGAGATGCCCGGCAGGGCAGAGGGGGGTAAGCGGCATACTCCGAAGCGCGGATACTTTCCCTACCGCTTTTCCTCCAGCACAATCGCGGGTCTAAGAGGCAGACCATTTCCCATCGTCCGCCTTTTACAAACAAAAAATCCCCGGCCGAAGGCCGAGGATGATTCATGGTCAGCGGCATTGGCGTCAAGAGCGCGCTGTCTTATGCGTCAACCACGCGCAACGCACGCGCGGCTTCCAGTGCTTCCTTCTGCACCGCTTCCTGCACCTTCTCAAAGGCGCGAACCTCGATCTGGCGCACGCGTTCGCGGCTGATGTCGAACTCGGAGGAGAGCTCTTCCAGCGTCACCGGATCTTCGGCAAGGCGGCGGGCCTCGAAGATGCGGCGTTCGCGGTCGTTCAGCACGCCCATGGCCTTGGCCAGCATGCGGCGGCGGGTTTCCAGTTCGTCCTGCTCGATCAGCACGGCTTCCTGGCTTTCATGGTCATCCACCAGCCAGTCCTGCCATTGGCCGGATTCGCCCTCGGACGCCTTGATCGGCGCATTCAGCGATGCGTCGCCATGCAGGCGGCGGTTCATCGAGATGACTTCTTCTTCGGAAACCTGCAGCTTGGTGGCGATTTCCTTGACGTGCTCCGGCTTCAGATCGCCGTCGTCGATCGCCTGGATGCGGCCCTTCAGACGGCGCAGGTTGAAGAACAGACGCTTCTGGTTGGCCGTCGTGCCCATCTTCACCAGCGACCATGAGCGCAGGATATATTCCTGGATCGAGGCCTTGATCCACCACATGGCATAGGTGGCAAGACGGAAACCGCGTTCCGGATCGAACTTCTTGACCGCCTGCATCAGGCCGACATTGCCTTCGGACACGACTTCGCCGATCGGCAGGCCGTAACCGCGGTAACCCATGGCGATCTTGGCGACGAGACGCAGATGGCTGGTGACGAGCTTATGGGCGGCGTCGCGGTCACCATGCTCGGCGTAGCGCTTGCCAAGCATGTATTCTTCCTGCGGCTCCAGCATCGGAAATTTACGGATTTCGTCGAGATATCTATTTAGACCGGCTTCGCCGGCTGTAATCGTAGGCAAACTATTGCGGGCCATAAAGCACCCCCTTATCTATGGTCTGGAACGGCACCCTCTTTGGTCGGCGATTAACCCGCCGGAGGCGCACCGTAAGCTGCGGGTCGTTACCGACCCCGCACGAACCCATGTGACAGATATGTACGCGCCCGCTGCGTTTCAAGCGAACGCTGCGTTCACACATGCGTTATGTTGAGGCGACACCCTCTTTGACCCGTTTAACTTTCGAACGGTAGATTCGTTCCGAAAAACCGCCAAGGCCGGAGCGCACCATCAGCTCATACATGACCCGCCGGCGCATGGGATTATGAAGGCGAACCACCTTCGAGCCGAGGAACTGCGTCTCGACATGGGCAAGCGCCTGCAGATCGGGATCGGCGGCAATCGCGCCGGCATAGGTCGCGTGAAATTCCCGCCTGCAGACATAGGTCTTGTATTTGGTCATGCCGAAGCAGACGAGGCTATGGCCATGGGTGCGCAGGAAATCGGCGACACCCACCGTCACCTCCGGCCAGGCGGGGTTGAAGGTATCGTCAAAGACGATGACGCCGTGCGGCGCGGTCACCTCCATCGCCAGTTTCGCATCCGCCAGCACATGGTGCAGATGGTGGCCGCCATCGATGCTGAAGAACCGGGCCGGGCCGATCTTCGCGGTGATGTCGGCGGGGGCGAGCCGGGTGCTGTCGCCCCTGATGATCAGTTCCTCATCCATCGCAAAACCCAGCCGGCGACCGTTTTCCATCAGGCGCTCATATTGGTCGAGGCTGCCATCTTCGGGCGGGTCGAGATCGAACAGATCGACGCCCAGCACCTTTTCCTGCGGCTGAGCGAATTTGCGCAGCAGAAAATAGGAGCGGCCGTAATAAACGCCGATTTCCGCCATGCCGCCATGGAGATCGTTTTTCGTCTGGGCCTGCAGCAGCGCCTTGAAGACAAGCGCATCGGGCGGGTCGATATAGCCTTCGACGCTGCGCAATTCCTGAAATATAAACCGGCGGTCTTCGGTATTCATTCGCGAGAGATCCCGTCATCATGCCGGTTCCGTTCGAGGGAGGCGAATTGAACGTTCGGCGTTTCCTGCGGCGTCAGTGGTCGCCAAGCTCTTGTGCGGCCACGGTTTTCACGGCGGCGGTTTCAAGCTTTGCGGGGCCGAGGAGGTGCGACGATTGAAGCGAAATTGGGGCGGTCTATAAAAAGGACCGACTGCGGAATATCGCTATCCGCTAATCTTTTTTTATTATCCGGGGCTTCTGGCGAAATACAGGGCGCAGTTTTTTGACCGCGCCAGACAGGTTTTCAGCTGCGCTGTGACGGGGTCACGGCGGCCTATGACGTTTTCAGCTATTAGGACGAACGTCCTATTGATTGTTTAGGTCGATCGTCCTAGTGTTGCAGATATGGAAATCGAAGCACGAGGACGAGATGCCGGCCGCCGATACACGTCAGCAGATTGTCGATGCCGCAGACCAGCTGTTTTATGAAACAGGCTTCGAGGCGACGTCGTTCGCCGATATCGCCGCCGCGGTAAAGCTCTCGCGCGGCAATTTTTACTATCACTTCAAGACCAAGGACGAAATTCTGGCCGCAGTGATAAAGCAGCGACTGGCGAATACCCGCGCCATGCTGGATCGATGGCAGGCCGAGGGCCGGTCCCCTGGAGAGGCGATCCGCGATTTTATCCGCATGCTCGCCGTCAATGGCGATAAGATCATGGCGTATGGTTGCCCTGTCGGCACCCTCTGCAATGAGCTGTCGAAGCTGGATCACGCCGCCAAACCGCAGGCGGTGGCGATTTTTCTGATGTTCCGGGAATGGCTGGCGCAGCAGTTTCAGAAACTCGGTTACAACGGCGATTGCGATGTGCCAGCCATGCATCTGTTGATGCGAAGTCAGGGTGTGGCAACCTTGGCGACCGCCTTTGCCGACGAGGACTTCATCCGTCGCGAGATGGACGACATGTTTTGCTGGCTCGACGCACAGGTGCCGTCCGCCGCCCCAATTTCAAAACCAGAATGACAACCCGGTCGTCAGGAGCTTTTCATGTATGCCATTACCCTTCGTTTCGCCGACAGGAGCAAGGCGTCGCAATTTATGGACGCCCATAATGACTGGATCAGACGTGGTTTCGACGAGGGCGTTTTCCTTCTCGTCGGCAGTCTGCAACCGAATGCGGGCGGCGCGATCCTTGCGCATAATGCGTCGCGTGCGGAGATCGAGGCACGCATCAAGGATGACCCGTTCGTGGCGGAAGGGGTGGTGAGCGCCGATATTCTCGAGTTCACACCGGGCCGCACGGACGAACGTCTGGATTTTCTGAAGGCTTGAGCCGGCCGTCCATTGACGCCGGCTGCAGAGCATTTCCAGTATGCCCGGAAAAAGCGGAAATGCTCCAGCGTTCAGCCGCGCAATGCGGCGAGCAGCGCTTCCATGTCATCCGGCAGGTCGGTTTCGAACTCCATCACGTCGCCGGTGCGGGGATGTTCGAAGGCGAGCAGATAGGCATGCAGCGCCTGGCGCGGAAAGCGGCCAACGGTGCTTTTTGCCGGTTCTTCCAGCAGGTTCGCCTTGGTGCGGAAGGCGGCGCCATATTCGGGGTCACCGATCAGCGGATTGCCGATATGGGCCATGTGCACGCGGATCTGGTGGGTGCGGCCGGTTTCCAGGCGGCATTCCACCATCGAGGCGAGGCAGGTGGCATCCGGCCGTTCATGGTAACGCTCCATCACCTCATAATGGGTGATCGCCTCGCGGGCATCGTCCGAATCCTCGTGCTTGACGGCGCGTTTGGTGCGGTCGGCACTGCGGCCGAGTGCTGCGTCGATGGTGCCGCGCAGGGTGCGCGGGCGGCCCCAGACGACGGCCTTGTAGGCCCGCTCCAAAGGTCCGGTGCGGCCATGATCGGCAAATTGGGCGGCGAGATGCCGGTGGGCATTGTCGTTCTTCGCCACGACCATGACGCCTGAGGTTTCCTTGTCCAGCCGGTGCACGATACCCGGCCGCTTGACGCCGCCAATGCCGGAGAGGCTGTCGCCGCAATGGTGGATAAGGGCGTTGACCAGCGTTCCCGTCCAGTTGCCGGCGCCCGGATGCACGACGAGACCGGCGGGCTTGACGAGCACGATCAGGTCTTCATCCTCATATTCCACGTCGAGCGGAATGTCCTCGCCCTTGGGTTCCGGGTCTTCCGGTTCCGGCATCACGATTTCGATGCGATCGCCGGGATGCACCTTCTTTTTCGGCTCCGTCACCGGCTGGCCGTTGAGGGAAACCGCGCCCTGTTCGATCAGCGCCTTCAGGCGGCTGCGGGAGAAGTCGCCGCTCACCTCGCCCGCCAGCCAGGAATCGAGGCGGCCTTCGGCGTCTTCCCCGGCAATCAGGACTTTCCTTGCGTCTCCGCCTTGTTTAAAGGGGTCGTTCATTCTTATTTTTCCGATCCATCAGCATTTCAGGGAACCCGATGACGCAGATCGAGCAAGACGAACAGGAAGACAAGCCGCTTGATCCGGCCATGGAAAAAGTTCGCCGCAAGATGATCCGTTTGCAGATCGTGTCGGGCTCCGTGATGTTTATCAGCCTTATGGCCGTCTTCGGTGCGGTTGTCTACAAGGCGATGGGGCCGTCGAAAGCGGTTCAAACCCAGAACGAAGCGCCAAACCTTGCCGTCCCGACCGGTAATGGACCGCTTGCCGTCACCGCCAGCCTGCCGCAAGGCTTTGTGATCGACAATGTCAGCTATTCCGGCGGCGACATGCTGTTTTACGGCCGGCTGGCCAATGGCACCCGCAAGGCGCTGGTCTTCAATGTCGCGGCCGGCCGGTTCCTTGCCGATGTGACTGTTGATGGCCAGTGAGGGCGATGACCGGCTGGATGGGCGGGCGCTGATCCCGGTCGAAGATCCCGCCGATCCGCGCATCGCCGCCTTTCGCGATATTCGCGAGCGCGACCTCACCGGCCGGCAGGGCCGTTTCATTGCCGAAGGCACGGTGGTGCTGCGCATGCTGGCCGCCGCCCACAAGTCGGGCGGTGCCTTTGCGGCGGAAAGCATCCTCATCCTCAGAAACCGGCTGTCCGGTGTTGCGGATATTCTTGCCGATTTCCCTGATGATGTGCCTGTTTACGTGGCTGAAGCGCCGGTGCTTGACGGCATTGTCGGTTTTCACCTGCATCGCGGCATTCTGGCGCTCGGCCGCCGGGTTCAGGATCGCGGGCTCACCGAAATGACGGCGGCGCTTCCTCCGTCTTCGCTGGTGCTCGTGGGCTGCGGCATTTCCAATCACGATAATCTCGGGGCGATGTTCCGCAATGCGGCGGCCTTTTATGCCGATGCGGTGTTTCTCGACGAGACCTGCTGCGATCCGCTCTATCGCAAGGCGCTGCGTGTTTCCGTCGGATCGGTTCTTTCGGTTCCCTATCATCGCGGCGGCGGAGCGGTGGAGATGCTGGAACAGCTCTCCGAGGCCGGTTTTGCGATCTGGAGCCTTTCGCCTGGCGGCGAGACCGAGATCCGCGATATTCCCCGCTCCGAGCGCATGGCGCTTGTCATCGGCACGGAAGGCGAGGGGTTGCCGCAATCGGTGCTCTCGCGGTTTCATACGGCACGGATCGCGCAGTCGCCGCAGCTGGATAGCTTGAATGCGGGGACGGCTTCGGGGCTGGCGCTTTATCAGATGGCGGGGGTGATCGGGCGGGTTTAGGCCATCGGTGGGTGTGGTTTACCCCCCTCTGCCCTGCCGGGCATCTCCCCCTCAAGGGGGGAGATCGACTCGCGGTTGGCTCTCGTCCATCTCAATGTTTGCGAACGGAGCGGTGCTAGCGCCTCCTGCTGATCTCCCCCCTTGAGGGGGAGATGCCCGGCAGGGCAGAGGGGGGTAAACCACACCCTCAGTGTTTCCGCTTCTCCATCACCACCTTCGCCCGCTTCGCAAGGCTCTCACGGCCGGATGACTTTGGGGCCTTGGCAAGCAGCCCCGGAATGGGCGATGTCTCGCCCTCCTGCGCCGCCGTGAGCGCGATCATCTCGGCGGCGATCCTTGCGATTTCGCGGCGGATCGGTTCGTCATTGCCGGTGCCGCGCACATTCAGCAGGCGCTCGGTGAGAGCGGTGCCCTGATTGCGGATATCCTCGATTTCCTGTTCCAGACCTTCTGACGCCGGCGCCGTTGTCTTCTCAACCGGTGAGATGGCTGCCTCCTCGGCGGCGACCACGGGTGTCGCCTCTGCTTCGGCGACGGGTGCGACTTCAAGCGCGGCGGCGGGGACCGGCTGTGGCGGCGGGTTTACCGCCTTCTCAACCGGCACTGCAGGGTTCGGCAGACGAATGATCATGTCGTTGGCGCGGCCGCCGGTTGCGGCAAGCTGTTCCTTGAGGCGGGTGGCTTCCTGGTTGCGCAGCGTCAGCATCGTGTCGAGATCGGCGTTTTTCGCCATTAGCGTGGCGACCTGTTCCTCCAGCCGGGTGACCTTGCGGCTTTCGCGGGCAACCGCCGTCATGGCTTCCTTGTTGCGGGCCGCCACGTCCTGCAGTTCACGGGTCGCCGTCTCGCCTTCCTTGCGGAAGCGCGTGGCGCTCTGCTTTGCCTGTTCTGCTTCGAGGTCGCGGGTGGCGGCGAGGATTTTCGAATCATCCAGCTCGCGCGTCAGATTGGTCAGGCGGGCGGTGAGATCGGACATCTGGCTGGCGCGCTCGTTGGCGGCCTGCTCCTGCTGTGCGAGGTTTGCCTGCAC
The DNA here is from genome assembly GCF_049843495.1 of Agrobacterium sp. M50-1. Classification (NCBI taxonomy): domain Bacteria; kingdom Pseudomonadati; phylum Pseudomonadota; class Alphaproteobacteria; order Hyphomicrobiales; family Rhizobiaceae; genus Agrobacterium; species Agrobacterium sp. M50-1. The sequence continues at coordinate 163,334 of NZ_JBBHZH010000003.1, forward strand.
GGCGCCGGCGCGTGCTTCGCTGGCATCAAGCGCTGCGCGCAATTCGCCGATCTCCAGCGTCAGCTCCTCGATTCTCAGGGAGAAGCTGCGGTTCTGCTCGCCAAGGCGATAGGCATCGCTGGAAGCGGCTTCATTGGCGAGGCGCAGCGAGGTGTTCTTTTCCCGTTCCGTATCCAGTTCCTGGCGGACCTTGGCGTTTTCGGCGGCGTAGAGCGCACGCGCCATGTCTTTTTGCGCGCGAACTTCCTGCGGGCTGATGGGCATTGTCGCGCGTATACGATTTTCCGTATAGGCGACGATGCGGCGATGGATCGCGGGTGCGATCAGCAGGGCCAGCAGGGTTGCGGTGAGAAAACCCAATCCGAAGAGAATGGCATATTCGATCACGCGGGACAGTCTCCGAAACTCAGATACGCGCGCATTCGGAAAGAGGGGCGCGAAAACACGTTACGCTATTATTGCAACCGTGGGGAGGGGTCTCCGGGCAATTGCAAAACGGCGAGGGCGCCGCGTAATTCTTCTCCCCGGGGAGAGAAGCCGCGGCAGCGGGATGAGGGGCGAGGGTGGTGAGATACGGCAACGTTGCCCCCTCATCCGACCCTTCGGGCCACCTTCTCCCCGGCGGGGAGAAGAAAGGATGCCGCACCGTCCCGTCTTATCAGAAGGGGTTCCAGGTCGGCTGCTGGGTGAGCTTCAGGTAGCCGACATTGATGCCGAGGCGCGCGCCGATGCCGGTGCGGATGGGCGCCAGCGTGACATCGCTGCTTTTCAGATAGGTCATGCCGACGCCAGCGACGATGAAGGCGGAGCCGCTGACGCCGCCGTAACGGCGGTAAAGCGCATCGACGGAAGGCAGGTTGTAGACCAGCATCATGGCGCGGGTGCCCTGGCCGCCGTAGTCGAGGCCGAGCGACGGGCCCTGCCAGAAGACCGGGTGCTGGCCGGCATTCTTGGTGTAGAGCGTGCCTTCGCCATAGGTGAGGCCCGCGACGAAAGCGCCGGAGCCTTCCTGGCCGAGAATGTAACCGTTCGGAAGACCGTATTGCTGGAAGGCGCGCTCCACCACCTTGGCAAGGCCGCCGGTGGTTTCACCGAAGAATCCGTGGCCTGCATCCACGACTTCCTGGAACGAATATTGATCGCTGTTCTGGGCCGAGGCCGGTGCGACCCACATCAAGAGGCTCGCAAGGAGCGCGACAATCTTTCCCAGTCCGAGGCGTGCAATGGTGCGGGTTTTCGTAAGGCGCATCGTCATGTCCGTCCGTCTGTTTCGTTAGCGCACAAGCCCGAAAATCCGAATCGGTTTTCGAAAGGGCCGGTCGCGCAGAGTCAAAGTTCTACAGCATGTTTCGTGCATCCTTGCGGATACACGGGGCTCCAGTGTGGCCTGTTAAGGCATTTGGCATTTTGAAACCATCCTATTAACAATCGGTTTACCAAATATGGTGTCATTATGGCTTAACAATTTCCACACCGTCCGCGCCTCCCTTGCGCAGGAGAGAATTTTATGACCAGCAAACTCAATATCACGCTGTCCGGTCCCGATCTGGCGGCTCTTCTGTGCAGCCGTGTGTGCCATGACGTTATTTCTCCTGTCGGCGCCATCAATAACGGCCTCGAACTTCTGGACGAGGGCGGCACGGACGACGACGCGCTTGATCTCATCCGCACGTCAGCCCTTAACGCATCCGTGCGGCTGAAGTTCGCCCGCCTCGCATTTGGTGCTTCCGGCTCCGCTGGAGCGTCCATCGACACCGGTGAGGCCGAAAAGGCTGCCCAGGATTTCGCTGCCGCCGAAAAGAAGGCGGAAGTGAGCTGGAACGGCCCGCGCGCCATCGTTGCGAAGAATCGTGTCAAACTTCTGCTCAACCTTTTCCTGGTGGCTTACGGCGCCATTCCGCGTGGCGGCAATGTGGATGTGCTGCTGGAAAGCCCCGATGGCGACGCCAGGTTCGAAATCACCGTCAAGGGCCGGATGATGCGCGTGCCGGCCAAGTTCGTGGAAATTTACGAAGGCCGGCTGGAAGAGGCGGTCGACGCCCATTCCGTTCAGCCCTATTACACGCTGCTTCTGGCCGAAGAGGCCAATATGGCGGTGGAATACAAGGTGCATGACGATCGCATCGTGTTTACGGCGAAGACGATTACGGAGTGATCGTTTCGATGCGACAGTGACGCCATCAGGGTCGGGCCGGCTTTTGCCAGCGCCCGGCCCTTTTCTGTTCAGAGGAGGAGGTCTCATGATCCGTGTCGAAACCGCGCGTCTTTTGCTGCGGCCGCATGCCATCGAGGACGAAGCACGTTATTGCGCCTTCTGGAGCGCGGATGTTCATCCGATCCCCGGCGTGAGCTCGATTGCGCCGCTCGATCCCGAACTCGCTTTTGCGCGGCTCCTGCGTTTCATCGGCCACTGGTCCGTCTTCGGTTTCGGCCCCTTCGTGGTGGAGGAAACCGCCACGGGACGAATCGTCGGCGAGGTGGGCCTGGCTCATATGCGCCGTGGACATGGCGCGGATTTCGACACCGCGCCGGAGGCCATGTGGAAGATCGACAGGGATCTGACGGGCAAGGGCGTGGCCAGCGAAGCGGTGCAGGCGGCCCTTGGCTGGTTCGATGCGAAAGGCGTATCGAACCGGGTCGTCTGCATGATCGATCCGCTGAATACGCCGTCGCTCGCGATCGCCGCCCGTTTCGGCTTCTGTCCTTTCCGGGAGACGACCTTCCGCGACAGTCCCGTGCGGCTTTTCGAGCGAATAACGGATATTGAGCGCACTCCATTGCAGGCAGGTGTCTGAGGGAGGAGCTGCTGTCTCGATTGCGTTTCAGGACGACCTGAAACCTGTTTTAGGTCTCGGCAGGCGGTGGTTTGAACCAAGGTTGGTCCATATCAACTCCTGGAGCATCCCATGCGCTATTTCATTCTGGCGATACTCGTCATCTTTTCCACTGCTCAGGCCGCAGGGGCGGAAAGCGGCATCGGCTTTAAACAGATCGAATTGCCGGATGAGGGGCGCGCGAGAACGCTTGCCGTTTCATTATGGTACCCGGCCGCGCCCTCGGGAAAAAGTGAGATTGTCGGCGAAAATGCCGCCTTTTATGGTCTTGAGGTTCAACCGGGCGCCTCTCTTCTTAACGGTTCCCGTCCGCTCGTGTTGCTGTCACACGGTTTTGGCGGCAGCTGGCGCAATCTGAACTGGATCGCCGGCGAGCTTGTTCGCGAAGGTTATGTCGTGGCCGCGCCGGATCACGGCGGCGAATCATTTACCGAAGAAAATGCGACCGAGATCGTTCCTTTGTGGGAACGGCCCCGCGACATCAGCAGAACGCTGACGGCCTTGCTTAGCGATGAGCGATTCGCCGGCAGGATCGACGCGACGCGCATCGCCGTAATCGGCCATTCTCTGGGCGGCTGGACCGCGATGGAATTGGCTGGCGCACGATACAGCGCCGATCTTGCCCTGAAGGATTGCGGCGGGGAGAAGCGCCCGCCGCAATGCAAGGCTCCCCGGCTGCTCGCAAAAGTCGGGGTTGTCGGTGACGGCAAGGCCGATCCGCGGCTTTCGATGGATTTGAGGGATACCCGCATCCGCGCCGCCATCGCGCTGGATCTCGGGCCGGCCGCCGGTTTTCTGCCGGAAACGCTGCAAGCCGTCAGCGTACCGGTTCTGGTTCTGGCGGCAGGTGTGGAGACGCCGGAGATCGCCGCCATCAAGGCCGATTCCGAATATATCGCGCAGCATCTGCCAAAGGCGACGACTGTTTATCGGGACATACCGGATGCCAGCCATTTCAGTTTCATGCAGATTTGCAAGCCGAACGGCGAAAAGATCGTGGAGGAACTTTCACCGGGTGAGGGTTTCGTCTGCCGGGATGGCGGCGGCAGGGACCGCGTAGCCATCCATGCGCAGATCGCGGAGGCAATCCTCGGCTTTCTGAAAGTGGAAATGCGTTAGGCCGGGTTTCCCGGGCGCCTCGCGACCGTAATGGCCGCAAGGCGTCCCTCTTTCAAACGGGATTTAGCTGATAGTGCCGATAAACGAGGTCTTCGGGATCGGAACGAGGTGCTGCCGGATCGAGCCTTCCGCCGATTCGTTCGGCGACGGCCGCTGATTTGCGGTTTTGCGGCGAGACGTAGCTGACAAGCGCGGGCAGGTTCAGGGTTTCAAAGGCCCAGTCGCGCAGCGCTGCGGCGGCTTCAGCGGCATAACCGCGCCCTTCATGGCCCTCGTAAAGCAGCCAGCCCAGTTCCTTTTCCGGAAACAGCGGACCGTGATTGATGCCGACCTGGCCGATACATTCCCCCGTTTCGCCAAGCTCGATCATCAGCGCGCCGTGGCCGAAAAAATACCAGTTGGCCAGATCGTGGCAGAACACGCCCCATGTTGAGGGCAGGTCGTATGGTCCGCCGACACCGATGGAGCGCGGCGACGTCATGAAGTGCTGATAGGCGGGAAAGTCCGCCATGACCAGCGGACGCAGCGTCAGGCGCTCAGTCTTAAGGGTGGGGATAGGGTGGTTCATGCGCCGTCGTCCTTTTTGGGAGCGTAGCTAGGCCCTTGTCATTACATCCCGATGACGCTGCCGCTTCCCTTTTGAAATCACAACAAAAAACCCGCTGTCACCAGCGGGTCTTTTAAAAACTGCCATACCCTGAAATGGATCAGGCGGTTTCGAGGAATTCCGTGGCGCCGTCAGGCTCGCGCAGCACATAGCCGCGGCCCCAGACGGTTTCGATGTAGTTTGCGCCGCCTGCAGCATTTGCGAGCTTCTTGCGCAGCTTGCAGATGAAGACGTCGATGATCTTCAGTTCCGGTTCGTCCATGCCGCCGTAGAGGTGGTTCAGGAACATTTCCTTGGTCAGCGTCGTGCCCTTGCGCAGCGAAAGCAGCTCAAGCATCTGATATTCCTTGCCGGTCAGGTGAACGCGCTGGCCGCCCACTTCAACCGTCTTGGCATCGAGATTGACGATCAGCTCGCCGGTGGCGATGACCGATTGCGCATGGCCCTTGGAACGGCGGACGATGGCATGAATGCGGGCAACAAGCTCGTCTTTGTGGAACGGCTTCGTCATGTAATCGTCTGCGCCGAAGCCGAGGCCGCGAACCTTGTCCTCGATACCGGCCATGCCGGACAGGATGAGGATCGGCGTCTTGACCTTGGAGAGGCGAAGCGTTCTCAGAACCTCGTAACCCGACATGTCGGGCAGGTTGAGGTCGAGAAGAATAATATCGTAATCGTAGAGCTTGCCGAGGTCCACGCCTTCCTCGCCGAGGTCGGTCGTGTAGACGTTAAAGCTTTCCGACTTGAGCATCAGTTCAATGCTCTGCGCTGTCGCGCTGTCGTCTTCAATAAGTAGAACCCGCATAATTATCCCCTTTGCCGCCCGCGAACCGGTAAATCATTGCCTCGCGCGATGCGGATCCAGACGTTGCCTGATTTGCAGGCTGCCACCAAATGGTTAACAAATTCTAATTGCCTTTGGCAAGGTGTATCGAATTTATTAAGCAAAGAAGGCATTTCGCTGTTTTTGCACGTGAATCCACCATCGCCAAAATTGAAGCTCAACGTGAGGATTTCCCGCTAAGTGATTCAATCGACTCTTACATCGTCTGGCCCGTTTTTTTGGACCTGGCATTTACCGACCCTTAAATGATCGTGTTTATCATTAACGATGCCCGTAAACGAAAGGTTAACGGCGGCGGTTTTTTATTAACGCCGGGTAACTTTTGGGAATCATTCCGGGACAGGGGGCAACCCTTACGGAAAAACGGGCGGGTTAAACGGGCCGGTCAGGGGGGCATAGTGCCTTTTTGATCCGGGTCTCGCTATCCATGGAGTATTGCGTATGAAGTCGCGTGACAGCCTGGTTCGCCTGAAGGAATTTCAGGTCAATGAAAAACGCCGGCAGCTTAACCAGCTGCAGCAGATGATGTCCGAGTTTGAGCGGATGGCAAAGGAACTGGTGCATCAGATCTCTCTGGAAGAGAGCAAGTCGGGCATTACCGATCCGACACATTTCGCTTATCCGACCTTCGCCAAGGCCGCGCGCCAGCGGGCGGATAATCTTCAGGTCTCGATCCGGGAACTGAAGGCCCAGCAGGAGGCCGCCGAGGCTTCACTGGAAGAAGTGCAGGCCGAATATGAAAAGGCCGCCGCACTGGAAAATCGCGACGGAGCCATCCGCGCCCGCGCCTGACCATTGGCGCAAACCTGACGAATGATCGTCCTCATCGACGGCTGCCGGTGGATCAGGAGGCGGCTTTCAATGACGGGACGCCATGCATTTTTTTAAAAGGCCGCTCCTTAAGGGCGGCCTTTTGTCTTGCGGTGTCGCCGGTGTTTCCCGCCGGGACGGTCAGGCCCGATTTCGATTGTCCGGAAGTGGGGAAAGGCGTATTTTACGGGGGTTCCGACCGTGAGCCGGAGGCTTTTACGCGCACGCGCCCCGTGCAGGCGCGGGCGGCTATTGCAGGGAGGAAAAAATGGCCCGCCAATATATCGACTGCCGTGAATTCCCCAGTGACAGCAGATGCACCGTCGCCATTTCCGCCGATTCTCAGGAGGAGCTTATGGAAGCGGCCGTGCAGCATGCCGTGGCGGTGCATGGTGCAAAGGATACCCCCGAATTTCGCGAGGAAGTCCGCCACAGCATGCATGCAGGAACGCCTCCGCTGAAGGTGGCGTGAGGGGAGAGAGCATTATTTTTGTACGGTTGTGGGAGACCGGGTGTAAGCCGCTTGTTTCTTCTCCCCGCCGGGGAGAAGTCCGCGTCAGCGGGATGAGGGGCAAGCTCTCCGCATATCGCGGGCGTCGCCCCCTCATCCGTCCCTTCGGGCCACCTTCTCCCCGGCGGGGAGAAGAAATATGCCGTGACGATTGTGACTATGCTGTCGTGTTACCCCTGGATCACATCCGCCCATTCGGCATGGCGCAATGTCTGGGCCTTGAAGAAGGGGCAGAGCGGAATGATCTTCCAGCCGCCCTTGCGGGCTTCATCGATCGCATGGGCGGCAAGCGCCTGGCCCACGCCTTTACCGCGCAGCGCATCGGGCACGCCGGTATGGTCGATGATGATGAGGGAAGGGGAGGTGCGCGAATAGGTCATCTCCGCCTTGTGGCCGTCGACGGTCGCCGAATATTCGCCGCGCGATCCGGTTTCGGTGGTCTTGATGTCCATGGTCTCTGCCTCCGCATTGCTGTTCGTTTTCGCCACTCTAACGGCTTGCGCCTGAATTGAAACAGCGCGATAGCGAACGCAGCGGACACAAACCGGCGACAATCAACGGCGCTGTCGGGCAGTTTTCAGGAGAAATCCGAAATCAAACCGAAAGCCCCGTCGATGATCCGGCGGGGCGTTCTGGAATTCGGTTTGGGGCGCGTTACCGCGCCGGCGCACTGTTTAGTGGCGATATTGCTGAATGCGCGTGGTGCGCAGGCCGGCGAGGCCATGATCGGAGATCGAGGACTGCCAGGACAGGAATTCTTCAACCGTGAGCGTATAACGCTCGCAGGCTTCCTCGAGGCTCAGCAGTCCTCCGCGTACCGCGGCAACCACCTCCGCCTTTCTGCGAATGACCCAGCGACGGGTATTGGCAGGCGGAAGATCCGCAATCGTCAGAGGGCTGCCATCGGGGCCGATGACATATTTAACTCGTGGGCGTATCATTTCGGTCATTGGACACTCTATACAAACTCAAGACCATATGACGGGAACTCTATCCCGGTACCTTTAAAAATTGCCTAAGCAGCTCGTGACAATTTATTAAGAATTTGAACGGTTTCGCCTGATTTGTTCGAGTCGCCTTATTTTGCCGGGAAAAAATTTTTCCAAAAATCGCATTTTTTCTCTCTCATCGGTTGTTTCCGTCAGAGTGCCGCAAGTGAAAGGCACGTTTTCCCGCCGCCCTGGGTAAATTCCGCCGTTCCCTCATGCTGCAGCCGCAGGCGGTCGCCGGCATCGAGCGGAAGGATCGATGTTGCCGACTGCTGTGTGCCTGAAGTCGATGCGTTGCCGGTGATACCGAAGTTGGCCGCCGCGCCGTTGATGAAAAGCGTCACCCGGTGGCCGGAGGAGGAGACCACGGCGAGCGACAATGCCGCCAGATAAAGGCCCTTTGCCGGAACGACGAGTTCACGCCCGCCGGTTCCAAGGGTGTCACCGAGCGCAAATCCGCCCTCGGCGATAAAGAGCATGGAAAAACCCGCCGCCGAGCCATTGGCGGGTTTTGTCGTGCCCGAGGGCAGGCCGGCGACGGCGAGCGGCCGGTTGGGCATCGAGACCCGGCCATCGCCGCTGCACAAAAGCGCCGTGTGCCAGGAGGCGCCATCCTTGCTGGTCTTGATCGAAAACCCGTCATGGCCGGCAAGGCCCATTTCCGCCCGGCCGCTCCAGCCGGACTGGAACAGCAGCGAGGCGGTATCGGCCCTGTCCGCCTTGTTGATCGTCATGCGGTGGCTGCCGTCTTCTTCGGCATGGGTGAAGAGGCTGGCGGGGGAGGCAAGCGCAAGCCGGTTGGCGGCATTGGCCTCCGTGCCGATGCCCAGCCGTTCCAGCCGGCCGGTGGCGGGCAGCGGCATGTCGCGCCAGCTCCCGTCCTGCAGCAGACGGTATTTGCTCTCGGCCGCAAACCATGCCGTCCAGCCCGGCTGCGGCGTGATCGAGAGCCAGGCGCCGTCCTGCCGGAAGGCGAGCCTGCCGCCCTTGCCGGCCCAGTCGCCCGTGGCATCGGCGGAGAGGAGGAAACAATCCCCTTCCGCTGCGCTATCGGGCGGTGTGGTGATGATGGCCTTGATGACCAGTTGCACGATAGCATCCAGCCTTTGCAGGGCTTCGTTATGGGTGACGTGTTTCTGTGCCTGCGAGGGGAGGATATAGGGAAGCCGAAGTCTCGCCGTCTGTTCCGTCATGATGTGCCTTCCGCGCTGTGGTGTTTCGTTGCGGGGCATTGTGGGGTGGCGGCGTGGGGTGGGGATGAGTGGGGATGGGATTATTTTTTGGGGGCTTCGGCGTATGCCGCTTCACCTCCCCTCTGCCCTGCCGGGCATCTCCCCCTCAAGGGCGGAGATCGACTCGTGGATAGGTCTCGCCTATCACGACGTTTACGAATGAAGCGGTGGTAGCGCCTCCTGCCGATCTCCCCCCTTGAGGGGGAGATGCCCGGCAGGGCAGAGGGGGGTGAAGCGGCATACGCCGAAGCTCACCAATGGCCGCAGGAAACCCCGAACGCCTGTTACCCCGTGTGTTCCACCGCCATCGCCCCTTCGGCAATGAAATCCGGATTGGCCAGCGCATCCTCGCCATCGCCCCTCACCGCATAGACAAGGGGGGTGCCATCGCAATCGAGCGTCCTGCCGCCTGCGGCGCGCAGCACCGCGTCGCCGGCGGCCGTGTCCCACATCATGGTGCGGCTGAAGCGGGGATAGATATCGGCGGCGCCTTCCGCCAGCATGCAGAATTTCAGCGAGGAGCCGACGGAAATGCAGTCTTTCAGCCCGTGTTCGGCCACGAAGGCTTCCGTTTTCGCCGTGCAATGCGAGCGGCTGATCAGCGCCACGGGCGAAGCGCCGCGCTGGCGCGCCCGGATGGGGTGGCGCGAAAGGATTGCACCTTCGCCCGAGATGGCGAGCTTTTCGGCGGCGTTTTCTTCACCCGTCCACGCCTGTCCACGGCAGGGGGCGTAAACGACGCCGGCCACCGGAATGCCATTGCGGATGAGCGCGATATTGACGGTGAAATCGTCCTTGCCGGCAATGAATTCCTTGGTGCCGTCAAGCGGATCGACAAGAAAGAATTCCGCACCGGTTTCCGGCAGGATGCCGTTTGAGACGGCCTCTTCGGCGACCACGGGAATGTCAGGAAAATGGAGGGCCAGCGCCGCAAGGATGATCGTTTCGGCACGCTGGTCGGCCTCGGTCACGGGCGAACAGTCGTCCTTGTATGACACATGTGGGCCGGCGCGATGGACCGCCATGATGGCCTGGCCGGCGTCCAGCGCCGCTTTCGTCAATATGTCGATCATCTCTTTGCCAATTGTATCCCGTCTGCGGGATAACGCCGTTCCGATCTTCGCTACTCCTTTGCCCGCTGCCCGTCAAATAATGGCATTGGACAATGCTAAAATAAGTATCCAACCGTCATTTTTTCAGCACTTCCTGCCAAAATCATGGCTCTTTTGACCGGGAAAGCGGCAGTCCATGTGGAAATTCCAAATTTTGTGCAGCATCGCCCGTTTTTGACTTCACATTTTTAACGAACACGATATGCATTTTGAGGGTGGGGGTCTGCCTGAAAGGCTTCCCCTATAATTAACATAACGAGGCGTGACCCATTTGAGGTCGTGCCCGGGGGAAAGACATGGAGTATTTTATCCAGCAGCTCATCAACGGGCTGACTCTTGGATCGATCTACGGCCTCATCGCTATCGGCTATACGATGGTTTACGGCATCATCGGCATGATCAACTTCGCCCATGGCGATATTTTCATGCTTGGCGGCTTTGCCGCGCTGATCGTTTTCCTGATCGTGACATCTTTTGTCGCCGGCATTCCGGTGGCGCTTCTTCTGCTTCTGATGATGGTCGTCGCCATGCTGATGACCGGCCTGTGGAACTGGGTGATCGAGCGCGTCGCCTACCGCCCGCTCAGAGGTTCTTTCCGCCTTGCGCCGCTGATCACTGCCATCGGCATGTCGATCGCGCTGTCCAATTTCATCCAGGTCACCCAGGGTCCGCGCAACAAGCCGATCCCGTCGATGGTGACGGAAAGCTATCATTTCGGCGCCATTACCGTCTCGCTGAAGCAGCTGATCATCATGGTCGTCACCTCGGTGCTGCTCTTCGCCTTCTGGTATATCGTCAACAAGACCCCGCTCGGCCGGGCGCAGCGCGCCACCGAACAGGACCGCAAGATGGCCGCACTGCTCGGCGTTGATGTCGACAAGACCATCTCCATAACCTTCATCATGGGTGCGGCGCTGGCTGCGGTCGCGGGCACCATGTATCTGATGTATTATGGTGTCGCCTCTTTCAGCGACGGCTTCATTCCCGGCGTCAAGGCGTTTACCGCGGCCGTTCTCGGCGGCATCGGCTCGCTTCCGGGCGCCGTTCTCGGCGGCCTGCTGATCGGTCTCATCGAATCGCTGTGGTCGGCCTATTTCTCCATCGCCTATAAGGATGTCGCGGCATTCGGCATTCTGGCTTTCGTGCTGATCTTCAAGCCGACCGGTATTCTCGGTCGTCCGGAAGTCGAGAAGGTGTGATCCCATGACCAATATCGCTTCCGAAAACGCCGCTTCCAGCCCGAGCCTGATGGCGACGGCTGTGAAGGAGGGCCTGATTGCGGGCCTCATCTCGTTCGGCATGTTCATTCTTTATGTCGGCATCGTCACCTATCAGGATATCAACAACCAGCTTATCTGGGGCACCCGCTGGGGGCTTCTGGCGATCTTCGTCGGCATCGCCGCCGTCGGCCGCTTTCTCGTGGTCGGCTTCATCAAGCCGTCTCTGGACCGCCGGCGGCTTGCCAAGGCGAAAAGTGGCATTCTGGAAATCTCCGAGGAAAAAGGATTTTTCCACAAGCACTTCCTGAAGCTGGCGCTCGTCCTGCTGCTGCTTTATCCTGTTATCGCCGTGCAATTGTTCGGCTTTCAGGGCTCGCTGAAATTCGTCGACAATTTCGGCATCCAGATCCTGATCTATGTGATGTTGGCCTGGGGTCTCAACATCGTCGTCGGCCTCGCCGGCCTGCTCGATCTCGGTTACGTGGCCTTTTATGCGGTCGGCGCTTATTCCTATGCGCTGCTGTCAAGCCATTTCGGCCTGTCCTTCTGGGTGCTGTTGCCCGTCGCCGGCATTCTCGCGGGCTTCTGGGGCATCATTCTCGGTTTCCCGGTTCTGCGCCTTCGCGGCGACTATCTGGCGATCGTGACGCTGGCCTTCGGTGAAATCATCCGTCTCGTGCTTTTGAACTGGACGGCCGTCACCAAGGGCACCTTCGGCATTTCCGGCATCGCCAAGGCTTCGGTCTTCGGCATCTGGTCCTTCGATGTCGGCGCGCCGAACAATTTCGCCAAGGCCTTCGGCCTGTCGATGTCGTCGGCTTATTACAAGATCTTCCTGTTCTACGTCATCCTGCTTCTGTGCATGCTGACGGCTTACGTCACGATCAAGCTGCGCCGCATGCCGATCGGCCGCGCCTGGGAAGCGCTGCGTGAGGACGAGATCGCCTGCCGTTCGCTCGGCATCGATACCGTCATCACCAAGCTCACCGCCTTTGCCACGGGTGCGATGTTCGGCGGTTTCGCCGGTTCCTTCTTCGCCGCGCGGCAGGGTTTCGTGTCGCCGGAAAGTTTCGTGTTCCTGGAATCCGCCGTCATCCTCGCCATCGTCGTGCTTGGCGGCATGGGCTCGCTGACCGGTATCGCCATTGCGGCGCTCGTCATGGTCGGCGGCACCGAGCTTCTGCGTGAAATGGAGTTCCTGAAGCATGTCTTCGGGCCGGATTTCACGCCGGAACTCTACCGCATGCTGCTCTTCGGTCTCGCCATGGTCATCGTCATGCTGTTCAAGCCGCGCGGTTTCGTCGGCTCGCGTGAACCCACGGCCTTCCTTAAAGAACGCAAGGCCGTCTCCGGCAGCTTTACCAAGGAAGGTCACGGTTGATGGCTTCCGGAATGACGAACATGACACCAAACACCACTGGCGACACGATCCTCAAGGTCGAACATCTCTCGATGCGCTTCGGCGGCCTGATGGCCATCAACGACTTCTCCTTCGAGGCGAAGCGCGGTGAGATCACGGCGCTGATCGGCCCCAACGGTGCGGGCAAGACCACGGTCTTCAACTGCATCACCGGCTTCTACAAGCCGACGATGGGCATGATCACCATGCGCCAGCAGAGTGGCGAGGCGCATCTTCTTGAGCGCCTGCCGGATTTCGAGATCACCAAGAAGGCGAAGGTGGCGCGCACCTTCCAGAACATCCGCCTGTTTTCGGGTCTGACGGTTCTGGAAAACCTGCTGGTGGCGCAGCACAATGCGCTGATGAAGGCCTCGGGTTACACCATTCTCGGCCTGCTCGGCCTGCCCGCTTACCGACGGGCGGTGGATGATTCGATCGAAAAGGCCAAATACTGGCTGGACAAGGCCGATCTGACCGATCGCGCCGACGATCCGGCCGGCGATCTTCCCTATGGCGCGCAGCGCCGTCTGGAAATCGCCCGCGCCATGTGCACGGGGCCGGAACTTCTGTGCCTCGATGAGCCGGCCGCCGGCCTCAACCCGAAGGAATCGCTGGCGCTCAACGCGCTGCTGCGCGGCATCCGTGACGAAGGCACGTCGCTGCTTCTTATCGAACACGACATGTCGGTGGTCATGCAGATTTCCGACCATGTCGTGGTTCTGGAATATGGCCAGAAGATTTCCGACGGCACGCCGGACCATGTGAAGAACGACCCGAAGGTCATCGCCGCCTATCTGGGTGTCGAGGATGATGAAGTGGAAGACGTGATTGCGGAAGAACTCGACGGAGGAGCGGCCTGATGCCCGGTGAATCGCTTCTCAAAGTCCAGGGTGTCGAAACCTATTATGGCAATATCCGGGCTCTGGCCGGTGTCGATGTCGAGGTCAACAAGGGTGAGATCGTCAGCCTGATCGGCGCCAACGGCGCCGGCAAGTCGACGCTGATGATGACCATCTGCGGCAGCCCGCAGGCGCGCGCCGGTCAGGTGATCTTCGACGGCGAGGACATTACCCATCTGCCGACGCATCTGATTGCGCGTAAACGCATCGCCCAGTCGCCGGAAGGCCGCCGGATCTTCCCGCGCATGACGGTGCTGGAAAACCTGCAGATGGGCGCCAATCTCGATAACCTGAAATATTTCAAGGAAGACGTCGAGAAGATCTTCGTGATGTTCCCGCGCCTGAAAGAGCGTCAGAGCCAGCGTGGCGGCACGCTTTCCGGCGGGGAGCAGCAGATGCTCTCCATCGGCCGCGCGCTGATGGCGCGGCCGAAGCTTCTGCTTCTCGACGAGCCGTCGCTTGGCTTGGCGCCGCTGATCGTTAAGGGCATTTTCGAGGCGATCAAGAAACTCAACCAGGAAGAGGGGCTGACCGTCTTCCTCGTGGAGCAGAATGCCTTTGCCGCGCTGAAGCTTTCCGACCGCGCTTATGTGATGGTCAACGGCAAGGTGACGATGAGCGGTTCGGGCAGGGAACTGCTCGCCGATCCGCAGGTACGCGCCGCCTATCTCGAAGGCGGACGGCACTGAAAGATTTTACTTGCGCCGGAAATCTTGCGGCGCAAGACTGCAAACGACGGCCTGCCTTCCTTTCGGCCAAACCTTAGGGATCCATGGCGGGGCGTAAACAATAAAATGCCCGGCGGGAAACGACGGGACGACAGACAAGGCAGGGCCAGGGCGTTTCAGCCCGGCGCTGATGGGGAAAGAGATGCAGGGCCTTTTTTTCGAAACCGATAACGGCGTGCGTTATGTTCTGCGCGCGCTGGTTGTTCTCTTGGGCTTCTGGACGGCATGGCGCACGGGCAAATCCGTGGCCGATGGCTGGGGCGGTTATACGCGGGTGGTGATCTATACGCTCGCACTGGGGCTCGTCATGCGGTTTCTGCATCACGCGCTCTTCAACGGGCCGTTCATCAACGGCTTCTATTACGTGTTTGACGTCGTTCTTCTTCTGGTCTTTTCCAGCATCGGTTTCCGCATGCGCCGGACGAGCCAGATGGTCAATAACTACTATTGGCTCTACGACCGGACGTCGGCATTTTCCTATAAGAAGAAAGATTGACAGGCGGATTTTTCCGGCTGCACAATGCTCGTCAGAGTGGAACGGTTTCCTGTTCAGTGAAGGTGGGTACTGAACAGGTCCTTGCAATCAACCCATCCAAAGGAACTGGGAGTAAAGTAATGAAGAAGTCTCTTCTTTCCGCTGTTGCGCTGACCGCCATGGTCGCGTTTGGCGGTTCGGCCTGGGCCGATGTCGTGATCGCTGTCGGCGCACCGCTGACCGGCCCGAACGCTGCTTTCGGTGCTCAGATCCAGAAGGGTGCCGAACAGGCTGCGAAAGACATCAATGCCGCCGGCGGCATCAATGGCGAGCAGATCAAGATCGTGCTGGGCGACGACGTATCCGACCCCAAACAGGGTATTTCGGTTGCCAACAAATTCGTTGCTGACGGCGTGAAATTCGTTGTCGGTCACTTCAACTCCGGCGTTTCCATTCCGGCGTCCGAAGTTTACGCCGAAAACGGCATTCTCGAAATAACGCCTGCCGCAACCAACCCGGTTTTCACCGAGCGCGGCCTGTGGAACACTTTCCGCACCTGCGGCCGTGACGACCAGCAGGGCGGCATTGCCGGCAAGTACCTGGCCGACCATTTCAAGGACGCCAAGGTCGCCATCATTCACGACAAGACACCTTATGGTCAGGGCCTTGCCGATGAAACCAAGAAGGCTGCCAATGCCGCCGGCGTGACTGAGGTCATGTATGAAGGCGTGAACGTCGGCGACAAGGATTTCTCCGCGCTGATCTCCAAGATGAAGGAAGCCGGCGTTTCCATCATCTACTGGGGCGGTCTGCACACCGAAGCCGGTCTCATCATCCGCCAGGCGGCTGACCAGGGCCTGAAGGCGAAGCTCGTTTCGGGCGACGGTATCGTCTCGAACGAACTTGCCTCCATCGCCGGCGACGCCGTCGAAGGCACGCTCAACACCTTCGGCCCCGATCCGACGCTGCGCCCGGAAAACAAGGAACTGGTAGAGAAGTTCAAGGCCGCCGGCTTCAACCCGGAAGCCTACACGCTCTACTCCTATGCCGCGATGCAGGCGATCGCCGGTGCGGCGAAGGCTGCCGGTTCCGTGGAGCCGGAAAAGGTTGCCGAGGCCCTGAAGTCCGGCACCTTCCCGACTGCGCTTGGCGACATCTCCTTCGACGAGAAGGGCGACCCGAAGCTTCCCGGTTACGTCATGTACGAGTGGAAGAAGGGTCCGGACGGCAAGTTCACCTACATCCAGCAGGGCACCTAAGCTCTTCTGTGACTTTCTATCGAAGCCCGGCGCAATGCCGGGCTTTTTCTTTTGTGATCCCTGCCTGCCATACTGGAGACAACAAGGCGGGAAACAAAGCCTCTCGGGAAAACTGCAATGAGGGGTGGCAATGACGACAAAGCGAACCGTGTGCCTGTTCCTTGTTCTTGCTGGGCTGGCGGCGGTGTTCATCGGCGCGCATTTCTTCAGCAAATCCCGAACGACGCAATTATTCGGCGGCATCATCGCAAGGGTCGAAACGGAAAGGCCGGTGGTGGCGCTGACCTTCGATGATGGGCCGTCGGTACGCTTTACGCCTGATATCCTGACGGTCCTGAGGCAGCGCGGGGTAAAAGCGACTTTCTTTTTGACCGGCAAGGAGACCGAAGAAAACCTGCCGCAGGCGCGCATGATCGTCAGCGAGGGGCATCAGCTCGGCAACCATAGCTATACGCATTCCAACATGATGTTCATGGGGCCGGCGCGGATCAGGGAGGAGATCGAGCGCACCGATGCGGCTATTCGCGCTGCGGGCTACGAAGGGGAGATCATGTTCCGGCCGCCATATGGCAAGAAGCTGCTCGCCTTGCCCTGGTATCTTTCACGGCATGACCGGAAAACCATCATGTGGGATGTCGAGCCGGAATCGTTTCCCGATGTCGCTGAAGATGCGTCCGCCCTCGCCAGTCACGTCATCGAGCAAACGAGAAACGGCTCGATCATCATCATGCATGTCATGTATCGAAGCCGCGAGGTGTCCCGGCAGGCGCTGCCCCTGATCATAGATGGCCTTCGTCAACGCGGGTTCGAGTTTGTTACCGTCGCGCAATTGCTCTGATATCGCTGCCGAACCTGTGGCTGTTCAGCCGATCCGCGCCAGAATAAAGTCGGCACGTTCCTCGATGCCTGATTTTGGAAGCACGATGCTATCGTAGCCAAGCGCTTCGTAGTCCCGGACGAGACGATCATACTCCTCGACCGCCGCGTCGAAACCATGCCGGCGCTCATCGTCGCCACGATAGATTTCAGGCCATGGCGGGGTCAGGAAAACCAGACGGTTATAGCGGTGCGTGTTTTTCAGCGTATCGATGAAGCCATCGCCGCTGACATGGCGTAGCGCTGAGGCGGCGTCGATCAGGCTGCGATCGAAAAAGACGAGGCCATCCGGCGGGGCTTTTTGCCGGTCTTCCAGCGCCATGGCGATTGCCCGGCGGGCGAAGGCCTCGATGTCGATCCAGGGCAGGGCGGTGCCGCCCTTGCGGGTTTCTTCGATAACGATGCGGCGGCCCGGTTCCTCGACGGTTACGAAACCGCGCCGGGCAAGTTCTGCGAGGAGGGTGGATTTACCGCCGCCGGAGCAGCCGGAAAGGATGATGAAACGGTTCATGGGACTTTCTCCCGTGTTGGGGTTCAGGTGGATCGGGTGGTGATTTTTTGGGAGGTGGGGTGCGGCGTGTTTCTTCTCCCCGCCGGGGAGAAGGTGGCCCGAAGGGTCGGATGAGGGGGCAAGCTCTCCGAATATCTCGACCCTTGCCCCCTCATCCCGCTGCCGCGGACTTCTCCCCGGCGGGGAGAAGAAACAAGTGGCGACCGCTCGGGCGGAAGCGGATACTCTGCGTTCAAGCAGAAAATATATGTTTGCTGAACCTTACCGCACTAATTGTACTCGTCAGCCCTGATGCAAAATATGCGCGGCCTTGACGGCGGCGGAGGCGCGGTTTTCGACACCGAGTTTGACGTAAATTTGTTCCAGATGTTTGTTTACGGTTCTGGCGGAAAGGCCGAGAATATCGCCGATATCGCGGTTGGATTTGCCTTTGGCAATCCACAGCAGAACTTCCGATTCCCGCGTTGTCAGGGCAAAGTGGTCCTTCAGCAGGTGGTCGTCGGATTTCTCATTGGCGGCTGTCAGACGGAAGAGATATTCGTCCGGTCCCATTGCGCCGAGGAAGGAGAGCTGCAAAGCGGGCCGCCCGGCCTCGGTGATCGTCAGCGGTGCATCGCGGGCGGAATCCACCGTTGTCCTGTCGGCCAGCCAGCCGGAAATATGGGCAACGACAATCTCCAGCCCATCATCACGGCCGGTGGCGGCGTTGACCAGCCGGGTTGCCTGTGGTGTGGACCAGTGGATCGCGCCGTTGGCGCGCACGGCAAGCAGGTGGCGTCCGGCGGCATCAAGCGCCACGCGGGCGCTCTGCGCCGAGCGGGCATTGGAGAGATGCACACGGATGCGGGCGCGCAGCTCATCGATGTTGATCGGCTTGGTCAGATAGTCGACACCGCCGGATTCGAGCGCCCGCACCACATGTTCGGTCTCCGTCAGCCCGGTCATGAAGATGACAGGCACCTGGGCCACGGCGGCGTTGGCCTTCAGGCGGCGGCAGGTTTCGAAACCGTCCATGGCCGGCATGACCGCATCGAGCAGGATGATATCGGGCGTGATGCGTTCGGCAATGTTGAGCGCGGCCTGACCGGATGTGGCGATCAGCGCCGAAAAGCCTGACTGTTCCAGCGCATCGGTGAGGAACCCCAGCGCTTCCGGGCTGTCATCCACCAGCAATACGATGTCTCTCGGCAGTGCTGCGCCTTGCCCGCTCATGCCTTACCGTCTCCCCTGTCGCTCTCTTCAAACCGCTTTAGAAAATGGGCGTAACCGGCCAGATCGAAGGCCTGCACATAGGTGCCAAGCTCTTGCGTGAAGGGCAGGTTGTTCGTGTTGCGGGCGAGATCTGCGAGTTTTGCCTCTATGCCGCGTATGTAGCCTATTTCGCCGAGCCTCTGCAAATCCTTGATATGAATTGCGCCGGGATGAACGATCTGCGCCGGCGGCTGGGGGATGGGTGCCGGGGGAAGGTCGGTATCGTAAATCCATTTCAGGCCGAGATGCACCGCAAGCCTGTCGCACAGGTGGCGGATGTCGACCGGCTTGGCGATGGCGTCGTTGTGATTGTCTTCTCCGGCACCCGCTACGGTGCCGTCACCGATATTGGCCGAGAGCATGATGAGCGGAGCCGTCTGCCCTGCTTCACGCAACTTCGTCACAAGCTGCCAGCCGGACATTCCGGGCATGGAGATATCGATGAGAAAGAGGTCGGGCTGCACGCCTTCGATGAGTGTCAGGCATTCCGGTCCGCTCTGGGCGGTCAGCACCACGAAATCGAGCGGCGAAAGCACCTGCCGCATCAACTCGCGGTGATCCTCATTGTCATCAACCACCACGATGGTGCGGCGTGGGCCGGAATAGGAGCGGATGGTCTTTTCTGCCGCAGGCGCCGTGCTTGGCCGGTGCACGGCAGAGAGCATGAGGCGGACGCGGAAAGTGGAGCCCTGATCCTTTTCGCTGGAGACGGAAATCTCGCCGCCGAGCGTGTTGGTCAGAAGCCTTGTGATTGTCAGTCCGAGGCCGAGGCCCGGCATGGGGCGCACGCTTTCCGCCTCGCCGCGCTGGAAGGGTTCGTAGATGCGGGCGAGGTCTTTTTCGGCGATGCCGCGCCCGGTATCGGAAACCGTGAAGCTCGCCACCTGGCTGCGATAGGCGACATCGAAGGTGACGCTGCCCTCATCGGTGAACTTGATGGCATTTGAGAGCAGGTTGACGAGAATCTGGCGCAGCCGCTTTTCATCCGTGCGCACATATTGCGGCAGGGAATGGGCGCGCTCATGCCGGAATTCCAGCCCCTTGGCCTGCGCCTGCGGGCGGAACATGTCGACGATCTGGTCGAGGAAATCCTGAATGTTGATCTCGTTGGAATAGACCTGCAGGCGGCCCGCCTCGATCTTGGAAATATCCAGAAGCCCGTCGATCAGGCCGGAAAGGTGGTCGGCGGAACGGCGGATGACCTTGATGGCCGATTGCCGGGGAGGGGGAATGGTCTCATCGCGTTCGAGAATCTGGGCGTAACCCAACACGGCGTTGAGCGGTGTGCGCAGTTCGTGACTGAGGCCGACCACATAACGGCTCTTGGCGCGGTTGGCGGCTTCCGCCGTTTCCTTGGCGTCCTGAAGGGCGGCGTCGGTCTTCTTGTGGGCGGCGATTTCCTTGAGGAGCAATGTGTTCTGGCGTGAGGATTCCTCCTCCGCCACCACCCGGCTGTCATGGGCGAGAACCAGAAACCAGCAGACGATGCCGGCAATGACGGCGAAGACGAAGAACACAATGAGGATGGTGCGGTTGACCACATCTGCCGTTGCCGGCGAGGCGGTGCCGACCTGATGGGCGATGAGCGCCAATATGCCGCCAATGGCGGTGACGGCGATGGCCGCCGCCATGCCATAACGTCCGAGCCGTGTGGCGAGTTTTGCCACCAATTGGTGGGGCAGGAAAGATTTTGCGACCGTCGCGACCTGATAGTTGAGCTTGGCCTTCGGCTTGCACATGTCATGGCAGCGGCTGTCCAGCGAGCAGCAGAGCGAACAGATCGGCGCCGCATAGGCCGGACACCATGCCATGTCTTCCGGCTCGAACGGGTGTTCGCAGATGGAGCAGGTGATGGCGCTCAGCTCGCGCCATTGCTGGCGCGGTTTGCGGGCCAGATAGAACTTGCCCTTCGTGCCCCAGGCGATCAGCGGCGAGGCGATGAAGGCGACGATCAGGGTCAGATAGGGTGCAAGCGAAGCGGCAAGCGCGCCAAAGGTGCCGAAATGCGCCATCAGCGCAATGGTGGCCGAAAGCGCCATGGAGCCGACGCCGACCGGATTGATATCGTAAAGATGGGCGCGCTTGAACTCGATGCCGGGAGGGGCGAGGCCAAGTGGCTTGTTGATGAACAGATCGGCTGAGATGGTGCAGAGCCAGGCCATGGCGATGATGGAGAAGATGCCGAGCGTTTCTTCCAGCAGGCGGTAGATGCCGAGTTCCATCAACAGAAGCGCGATCACCACGTTGAAGACCAGCCAGACGACACGGCCGGGATGGCTGTGGGTGAGGCGGGAGAAGAAGTTGGACCAGGCGAGCGAGCCCGCATAGGCGTTCATGACGTTGATCTTCAGCTGCGAGACGACCACGAAGGCGACCATCAGCAGCATAGCCGCTGTTTCATTGGGGATCATGTAGCCGAAGGCGGTGAGGTACATCTGGGCCGGATCGGCGGCGCGGTCCACCGAGACGCCGGAACTGAAGGTCAAGACCACGAGGAAGGAGCCGGCCAGCAGCTTCGGCACGCCGACGACGACCCAGCCGGCACCCGCCAGAAAGACCGCGATGCGATGGCGCAGACGGCTCTGGCCTTCCGCGGGCAGGAAGCGGAGGAAATCCACCTGTTCGCCGATCTGCGACATCAGCGCGAGGATGACGGCAGACGCCGCGCCGAATTCCACCAGATTGAAATGGGCCACGGTGCCCGGCGGGCCGGAAGCATGATGAATGCCGGAAAAGGCCCGCCACAGATCGTATTTTTCCCAGTCCATCAAAGCGATGAAGATGAAGGGCAATACGTTCAGCACGATCCAGAAGGGCTGGGTGATGATCTGGAACCGGCTGATGAGGCGCACGCCATGGGTGACGAGCGGAATGACCATGACGGCGGAGATGATGTAGCCGATCCACAGGGGAATGCCGAGCGCCAGCTCCAGCGCGCCGGACATGATCGACGCCTCTATGGCGAAGAGCATGAAGGTGAAGGCGGCGTAGATCAGCGAGGTGATGGTGGAGCCGATGTAACCGAAGCTCGCGCCGCGTGTCAGGAGATCGATATCGACGCCGTGACGGATGGCGTAACGGCTGATCGGCAGGCCGACGGCAAGCATGGCAATGGCCGCGACGATGATGGCGTAAAAGGCGTTGGTGGTGCCGTATGACAGCGTGATCGCGCCGCCGATGGCTTCCAGCGCCAGAAAGGAAATCGCGCCGATGGCGGTGTGGGAGATGCGGTTGGACGAAAATTGCCGGGCGCTTTTGGCGGTGAAGCGCAGCGCATAATCTTCCAGCGTCTGGTTGGCGACCCAGCGGTTATATTCGCGCCTGACGGGGATGATGCGTTGCCGTGCGGCCATACCTATCTAGCGCCTTTCCGAAAGGGGCCTCTCACAGCCGCACCGACATGCCGCCATCCACCGTCAGCACATGGCCGTTGACGAAGGAGGACGCGTCGCTGGCCAGAAACAGGGCGGCACCGGCGATTTCATCCGGCCTGCCCCAGCGTTCCAGCGGCACGCGCAGCTTGGCGAAGGCGACCATCTCAGAGTTTTCGGCAAGGGCCGCATTGGTTTCCGTGGCGAACATGCCGGGGGCGATGGCGTTGCTGGTGATGCCGCGCGCGCCATATTCGACGGCGATGGCGCGCATCAACCCGGTCAGACCCTGTTTGGCGACGGGATAGATCGCATCGCCCGGCCGGACGATATGGCCGAGAATGGAGGTGATGGTGATGATGCGGCCGTAACCGTTGGTATTCATGGCCTCCGCCGCGTCGCGCGACAGCGATATGGAGGAAGTGAGGTCGGTACGGATGAGTTCCAGCACGTCCTCGTCGCTGAATTCGGCAAGCGGGCGGCGGTCGCGCGCGCCGACATTGTTGACGAGGATATCGAGGTGGCCGAACTCGTCCATGATGCGGTGGACGAGGGCAGTTCCGGCGGCGGTATCGGCAATGTCGAAAGCGGCATAATCGGCTTTTCCGCCGGCTTGCCGAAGTGTGCCTGCTGCCTGTTCCAGCGCCTCGGCGTTACGGCCGGTCAGCCACACATGGGCGCCAGCCTCGGCAAAGGCCCTGGCGATTTCGAAACCGAGGCCGCGGCCGCTGCCGGTGATGATGGCGATGCGGTTTTCGAGAGAGAATTTTTTGAGAATGCCCATCGCTCACCTTCTTGCTTTAAAGCATCGGACCGAAAACCGTGTCGCGGTTCGGAAAAGCCGATGCGGTTGGTCAAAGCCACGCAACGTCTTCGAGTTTGCGCATAGGCAAGAATATTCCACGCAGGGCAGAGGGCGAAAGGTCGCCTGTCCGGTCCGGCCGTTCGGTGGACATAAAAATGGCGTCGCCCGGTTGCGGGCGACGCCATGTCTTGGCTTATCAGGCAGCAGCCGACTTTGCGAGCGGCACTTCTGCGATCGTCTTCAGAACGACGGAAGCGATCTGGTAAGGGCAGCCCTGCGAGTTCGGACGACGGTCTTCGAGGTAACCACGGTAACCGTTGTTGACGAAGGAGTGCGGAACGCGGATCGAGGCGCCACGGTCGGCAACGCCGTAGGAGAACTTGTTCCACGGAGCGGTTTCGTGCTTGCCGGTCAGGCGCAGGTGGTTGTCCGGACCGTAAACGTCGATGTGCTCTTTCCAGTTCTTGGCAAAGGCAGCCATGAGGGCTTCGAAATATTCCTTGCCGCCAACTTCGCGCATGAACTTGGTGGAGAAGTTGCAATGCATGCCCGAACCGTTCCAGTCGGTATCGCCGAGCGGCTTGCAATGGAATTCGACGTCGATGCCGTACTGTTCGCAAAGACGAAGGAGCAGGTAACGGGCGATCCAGATCTGGTCGGCGGCGCGCTTGGAGCCCTTGCCGAATACCTGGAATTCCCACTGGCCCTTGGCCACTTCGGCGTTGATGCCTTCGTGGTTGATGCCGGCCTCGAGGCAGAGGTCGAGGTGCTCTTCAACGATTTCTCGGGCGACCGAACCGACGTTCTTGAAGCCGACGCCGGTGTAATAAGGACCCTGCGGAGCCGGGTAGCCCTGCTCGGGGAAGCCGAGCGGGCGGCCGTCCTGATAGAAGAAATATTCCTGCTCGAAACCAAACCATGCGTCCTCGTCGTCGAGGATGGTCGCGCGGCTGTTCGATGCATGCGGGGTGACGCCATCGGGCATCATGACTTCGCACATGACGAGCGCGCCGTTGGAGCGGGCCGGATCGGGATAGATCGCAACGGGCTTCAGCACGCAATCCGACGAGTGGCCTTCGGCCTGCTGGGTGGACGAACCGTCAAAACCCCAAAGCGGCAGCTGCTCGAGCGTCGGGAATTCGTCGAATTCCTTGATCTGCGTCTTGCCGCGCAGGTTAGGGACCGGCTTGTATCCGTCCAGCCAGATGTACTCGAGTTTGAACTTAGTCATTACGAACCTCTCATAGGTAACAATGCGAAGCCTTGAGGCCTCCGTGGCTTTCGCCGCCGGAAGCGCATTCGCGTTCAAGGGCTGCCCCCTTAGATGCATGCCGCGTGCCAGATTGAGGGAGTTTCGCGATTTTTTCGAAAAATCTTTCAGGGCCCCTGTCACGCAGGGGCTGCGATATTGCCCCGGCCGGCTTCTGTTGCACTGCGGCGGGCAAATTCACCCCTCATGTTTCATCATTGAATCCTGATAGATAGCCGACGTCTTGCGGGGAAATGCCCTGCTGCGGTGCAATGATTTTGATTGCGCGCGAGGGATCGGCATTTGCCCCAAAAACCGGCGCTTTCGGAATGGTTTTTCTTGTAGATGAGGCGGTTAATGCCTATATTTTTCGCAACGTGATTTCTTTTTAATCAGACGGAGCGAAATCGGCCCTTGCGGGTTTGCTCCATACAAAAAGTGCTTCGATGCAAACAAAGTGAGATGATCGAAATGGCAACTGGCATTCATCGCGAGACGGCAACGATCTATCAATTCCCGGTCGGCGGGCGCGCGGGCCTTTCCAAGTTCCGCAACAGCAGCCTCAGCGACCTCGAGCGCCAGGCGCGGGAGCCGCATATCGACTTCGGTTCCTGGTATCACGACGACGCGATCCGTAACGAAGAGCGGAACGACAAGCCGCATTCCTGATGTGAGACCGTGCTGCGCATTTCTTCTCCCCGCCGGGGAGAAGGTGGCCCGAAGGGTCGGATGAGGGGGCAACCTTGCCGAATATCTCGACCCTTGCCCCCTCATCCCGCTGCCGCGGACTTCTCCCCCTCGGGGAGAAGAAACAAGTTGAAGCCGTCCATTCCCATGGGACTCCTTTACTTGTGTGTGGCCACCAAAACCTCTTTCTGCATCTTTCGCCACCCCGCCTACGTCAATTGACGTATACGGTTTCGCTCTCACGAGATTGATAGTCCCTCCCAGCAGCGGCCGCAGATGCCGCTGAGCCTCCACGAGAGGCCAAACAAGGAGAGGGGTTCTTCCGATGATATTCCGCAAGACGCTTAGTGCCGCGCTGCTTGGCGCAATCCTGTCCACGACCGCCTTTCACGGCGCTTTCGCCGCCGATGACACGATCAAGGTGGGCGTGCTGCATTCTCTTTCCGGTACCATGGCGATTTCAGAGACGACGCTGAAGGACGCCATGCTGATGCTCATCGACGAGCAGAACAAGAAGGGCGGCGTGCTCGGCAAGAAACTCGAAGCCGTGGTGGTCGATCCGGCCTCCGACTGGCCGCTGTTTGCCGAAAAGGCCCGCCAGCTGATTTCGCAGGACAAGGTCGCCGCCGTTTTTGGCTGCTGGACCTCCTCCTCGCGCAAGTCGGTTCTGCCGGTCTTCGAGGAACTGAACTCGATCCTGTTCTACCCTGTTCAGTATGAGGGTGAAGAATCCTCTCGCAACATCTTCTATACGGGTGCGGCGCCGAACCAGCAGGCCATTCCGGCCGTCGATTATCTCGCCAGCACCGAAGGTGTGGAGCGCTGGGTTCTGGCGGGCACGGACTATGTCTATCCGCAGACCACCAACAAGATCCTGAAGGCCTACCTGATGTCGAAGGGCGTCAAGGAAGAGGACATCATGATCAACTACACGCCGTTCGGCCATTCCGACTGGCAGACGATCGTGTCCGACATCAAGAAATTCGGCTCGGCCGGCAAGAAGACCGCCGTGGTTTCCACCATCAACGGCGACGCCAACGTGCCGTTCTACAAGGAACTGGCGAACCAGGGCATCAAGGCTGAAGACATTCCCGTCGTCGCCTTCTCCGTCGGTGAAGAAGAACTTGCCGGTCTCGATACCGCGCCGCTGGTCGGCCACCTTGCCGCCTGGAACTACTTCCAGTCCGTCGATGCTCCGGTCAATGCCGAGTTCATCAAGACCTGGCATGCGTTTACGAAGAACGACAAGCGCGTGACGAACGATCCGATGGAAGCGGCCTATATCGGCTTCAACGCCTGGGTAAAGGCTGTCGAATCCGCCGGCACGACCGATACGGACAAGGTTCTCGACTCGATCATCGGCGTTTCGGTGCCGAACCTTTCGGGCGGTTACTCCACCGTCATGCCGAACCACCACATCACCAAGCCGGTGCTGATCGGTGAAATTCAGGCCGACGGGCAGTTTGAGATCGTGCAGCAGACGCCGCAGGTGGTGGGTGACGAGTGGTCGGATTATCTGCCGGACTCGAAGGATTTGATCTCGGATTGGAGGAAGCCGATGTCCTGCGGCAACTTCAATGTGGCCAGTGGGAAGTGCGGCGGCAAGGGTAGCTGATAGCTGAGGTTGGTTGCCGCCCCTCTCGGGAGGGGCGGGCCAATTTGCGCTTCTATCATTAGAAACTGAGCCAGCATGCCCCCCCCTCTGTCCTACCGGACATCTCCCCCACAGGTGGGGAGATCGACTCGCGGCAAGGCCCCGCCCTTTCTCATCTATCGAGATAGAGCGACGTGAGTGCGTCTTGCCGATCTCCCTCCTTGTGGGGGAGATGCCCGGCAGGGCAGAGGGGGGTGACGGCACCCACAGACGGCGCTTTTATCGGAAACGCTCCAAGGAACCCGACATGACGATCCGATCTTTTCTCGGAGCCATCTTCCTCTGGCTCACCCTTGGGATCGCGGCCCAATCCATGGCGCAAAGCGACCCAAAGGCGCTGATCGATGCGCTCGGCACGGCGGATTTCAAGCAGGCTGAAACGTTGATCGGACAGATTGCCGCCACCAGCGACGCACGGGTGGTGCCGGCGCTTGAGGCTTTCGCATCGGGCGAGCTTTATGTCCGCAAGGCCGACAATCTGGTGTTCATGACGCGGGCCGCCGGGTCCAATTTCACGCTGATCGATCCGCTTTCAGGCGAAACCGTGGGCGAAGCGCCGAAGGCGGCCGTTTCCAAGATCAGGGTCAACAATAATCTTCGCCGCGTCATCCGCGCCGCGATGGGCGGGCTGACGCTGCTCAGCCCGGAAAAATCCGTGCGGCTTTCGGCGGCTGACGCCGTCCTGAAAGCCCCGAGCGCCGAAAATCTCGAATTGCTGGAAGCGGCCATCGCCAAGGAAACCGACAGTGAGGTGCGGACCCGGATGGAGGAGGCGCGGGCTGTCTCGCTGCTCTCCTCCGACCGGTCGCTCGCTGAGAAGAAGGATGCGATCGCAACCATCAAGAAGCTGGGCGGGCGTGACGCCATCGGCATTCTGATGGCGGCCTCCGCTTCCGTCGATCAAAGCCTGAAACCCGATATAGACGAGGCCATTTCCAGCATTGAAAGCGCGCTTGCCTTCTGGGATTACGCGCAGAATGTCTGGTACGGCCTGTCGCTCGGCTCTGTGCTGCTGCTTGCGGCCATCGGCCTTGCCATCACCTTCGGCGTCATGGGCATCATCAACATGGCCCATGGCGAGATGGTGATGATCGGCGCTTACTCCACCTTCATGGTGCAGGAGGTAATCCGTTCGAACTTCCCCGGCCTGTTCGACTGGTCGCTCGCCATTGCGCTGCCAGCCGCTTTTCTGGTGACGGCCTGCGTCGGGCTCATCATGGAGCGCGGCGTCATCCGCTTCCTTTACGGGCGGCCGCTGGAAACGCTGCTCGCCACCTGGGGCATTTCGCTCATCCTGCAACAGGGCGTGCGCTCCATCTTCGGCCCCACGAATCGCGAGGTCGGCAGCCCCGGCTGGATGTCCGGCTCCTTCAGCGTCGGTTATCTCAATTTCACCTGGAACCGGGTGTGGATCGTCTGTTTTTCGCTCTCGGTGTTCTTCGCGCTGCTGGTTCTCCTGAAGCGTTCCGCTTTCGGGTTGCAGATGCGCGCCGTGACCCAGAACCGCCGCATGGCCTCTTCCATGGGCATCCGCACGCCCTGGGTGGATGCCTTCACCTTCGCGCTCGGTTCGGGCGTTGCCGGCCTTGCGGGCGTGGCGCTGTCGCAGATCGACAATGTCTCGCCCAATCTCGGCCAGAGCTACATCATCGACAGTTTCATGGTGGTGGTGTTCGGCGGCGTCGGCAATCTCTGGGGAACGCTGGTCGGCGCGCTGTCGCTCGGCGTGCTCAACAAGTTTCTCGAGCCGACGGTCGGCGCCGTGCTCGGCAAGATTCTCGTGCTCGTTCTCATCATCCTGTTCATCCAGAAGCGGCCGCGCGGTCTCTTCGCACTCAAGGGAAGGGCGATCGAAGCATGATTACCGGCTTCCTCCTGCGCGCGCTCGATCGCCGTATTTCCATCGCCATCGGCATCATTCTGGCCATTGCCGTGCTGGTGCCCGCCTCCAACCTGCTGTTGCCGGCTGACAGCGCGTTTCGCATCCCGACCTACATCATGTCGATGCTCGGCAAATATCTGGCCTATGCGCTCCTGGCGCTGGCGCTTGATCTCGTCTGGGGTTACTGCGGCATTCTCTCGCTCGGCCACGCCGCCTTCTTTGCGCTCGGCGGTTATGCCATGGGCATGTATCTGATGCGGCAGATCGGCACGCGCGGGGTTTATGGCCATCCGGTGCTGCCCGATTTCATGGTGTTCCTCAACTGGAAGGAATTGCCGTGGTTCTGGCACGGCTTCGACATGTTCTGGTTTGCAGCGCTGATGGTGCTGGTGGTGCCCGGCCTGCTCGCCTTCGTGTTCGGCTGGTTCGCCTTCCGCTCGCGGGTCAACGGCGTATACCTCTCCATCATCACGCAGGCCATGACCTACGCCCTGCTGCTTGCCTTCTTCCGCAACGACATGGGTTTCGGCGGCAATAATGGCCTCACCGATTTCAAGGACATCCTCGGCTTTTCCGTGCAGGCGGATGGCACGCGCGCCGTATTGTTCGCCATGACGGCGATGATGCTGGCGCTTTCGCTGCTGATTGCCTCCGGCATCGTCAATTCCAAATTCGGCAAGGTGCTGGTGGGCGTGCGTGATGCCGAAAGCCGGGTGCGTTTCCTCGGTTTCCGGGTGGAAAACATCAAACTCTTCACCTTCGTTGTGTCAGCCATGATGGCGGGCATTGCCGGGGCGCTGTTCGTGCCGCAGGTGGGCATCATCAACCCCGGCGAATTCTCCCCCGCCAACTCCATCGAAGTGGTGGTGTGGACGGCGGTAGGCGGGCGCGGCACGCTGATCGGGCCGATCATCGGCGCCGTTCTGGTCAATGGCGGCAAGAGCTATTTCACCGGTGCTTTCCCCGAATTCTGGCTGTTTGCTCTGGGCGGTCTCTTCATCGCGGTGACGCTGTTCTTCCCGAAGGGCATTGTCGGCACCGTGCAGCATTATCTCGTCGGGCGTCGCGAAAAGCGGGTCGCGCGGGCGGCAGGGGCTGCCCAGCAGCCCGGCAACGACAGCGCGGTTGCGCAACAGGCGGCGGAGTAAGCCCATGAACACGGTTTCCGAAAACAGAACCAAGAGCCTGCTTTATCTCGATGGCGTCTCCGTCTCCTTCGATGGTTTCAAGGCCCTCAACTCGCTCTCCTTCGTGGTGGAGCCCGGTGAACTCCGCGCAATCATCGGCCCGAATGGCGCGGGCAAAACGACGATGATGGATATCATCACCGGCAAGACGCGGCCGGATACGGGTACGGTGTTGTTCGAAGACAGCATCGATCTCACGAAAAAGGACGAGGCTGATATCGCCCAGCTCGGCATCGGGCGGAAGTTCCAGAAGCCGACGGTGTTCGAAAGCCACACCGTCTGGGACAATCTGGAACTGGCGCTCAACCGCAAGCGCGGCGTCTTCGCGACGCTGTTTTACCGGCTGACCGAGGAAGACAAGGCGCGCATCGAGGAAATCCTCGCCACCGTGCGTCTCGGCCACCGCCGCGGCGATCTTGCCGCCAACCTATCGCACGGCCAGAAACAGTGGCTGGAAATCGGCATGCTGCTGGCGCAGGAACCGAAGCTGCTTTTGGTGGACGAGCCTGTCGCCGGCATGACGGATGCAGAGACGGCGGAAACCGCCGTGCTTTTGAAGGAGATCGCGAAGACCCGTTCGGTTGTCGTGGTGGAGCACGATATGGGCTTCATCCGCGAACTGGGCGTGAAGGTGACGTGTCTTGCCGAAGGCTCGGTGCTGGCCGAAGGGTCGATCGATTTTGTGTCCAGCGATCCGAAGGTGATCGAGAATTATCTGGGGCGGTGATGGTGGTGTTTGCGGCGTTACCCCCCTCTGCCCTGCCGGGCATCTCCCCCTCAAGGGGGGAGATCGGCAAGCGGCTAACACCCTGCCTCATGACCAGTAGGCGATGGGATGAGCGGGAACGGCATCTGATCTCCCCCCTTGAGGGGGAGATGCCCGGCAGGGCAGAGGGGGGTAACGCCGCCCACCATACCGCCAATGGAGTTTTATCATGCTGACAGTCGAAAACATCAACCTCCATTATGGCGCGGCGCAGGCCCTGCGCGGCGTGTCGCTGAAAGCGGAGATGGGCAAGATCACCTGTGTTCTCGGCCGCAACGGCGTCGGCAAAAGTTCGCTCTTGCGTGCTGTCACCGGCCAGCAGCCCACCAGCGCCGGCGCCATCCGTTTCGGCGATGCGGCGCTTGACGGGCTCGCACCTTACCAAAGGGCGAAGCGGGGGGTGGGTTACGTGCCGCAGGGACGGGAAATCTTTCCGCTGCTCAGCGTGCAGGAAAATCTGGAGAGCGGTTATGCGCCGCTGCCGCGCAGGGAGCGTTTTATCCCGGACGATATTTTCAGCCTGTTTCCGGTGCTGCAAACCATGCTGTCGCGGCGCGGCGGCGATCTCTCGGGCGGCCAGCAGCAGCAGCTTGCGATTGGCCGGGCGCTGGTGACACGGCCGAAAATCCTCGTCCTCGACGAGCCGACGGAGGGCATCCAGCCGTCGATCATCAAGGATATCGGCCGGGCGATCAAATATCTGCGCGACTCCACAGGCATGGCGATCCTGCTGGTCGAGCAATATCTGGATTTCTGCCGCGAGCTTGCCGATTACGTCTACATCATGGATCGCGGTGAAATCGTTCATGAGGGGCTGGCCGAAACGCTGGATACGCCGGAAGCGCGGCGGCATCTGACGGTGTAATGTTGCGTGCGCCGATCACGGCATAAAAACGGCCGATTAATATTTTGAAAGTCTATGCGCCTGTGCATGGCTTTCATGCGTGATTTTAGCGTTTCATTAAGTAAAAGCCTATGGTATTGGGCGCATGAAATGCTGCATGCGAGACACAGAAGAAGTCTATTCGCACGCCGCGACTGTTGATCCCTTACATTTCCCGCACGCTCGACGTATCGTCGGGAAACTGTGCCAATAAAGGCGTGTCAATGATTCAAGACTTTGCAGTGGGCCGGGCTTCCCGGTTGGTGCGTTCCGCACGCAGACTGTTCCTCGGGCTGGTGATCAGCGCAGGCGCAGGGGCCGCAGCGTCGGCATCGACCTGCGGTCAGGGTATTGGCCCCGGCATGGAACCGGGTCGGCACGACTTTTCCATTCTTTCCAACGGTGAAAAACGCGACGGCGTCTATTTTGTTCCATCGGCCTATGATGGAAATAAGCCGCTGCCGGTCGTGTTCGATTTCCATGGTTCCAACAGCAATCCGCATGGTCAGCTGAACCGCAGCGGCTGGGACAAGCTTGCCGAGCGTGACGGTCTCATGGTCGTGGCGCTGGCCGGCAGCCTGAACGGCGAATTGCCGGGCACCCATGCCTGGAATGTTCCCGGTGTCACCAAGCGGCCGGGCGGGCTGGATGAAGTCGGTTTCATCCGCGATGCCATTACCATGGTGAAGGGCAAGTTCTGCGTGGATGAGGAGCGTTTTTATGGCTCCGGTTATTCCGGCGGCGGGCGCATGCTGTCGCAATTCATCTGCAGCGGCAACGCGGATTTTAACGCTGCCGGCTTCGTTGCTTCGCTGCGCGCCGGTTATCCGCTGGAGACGGAAGGCAAATGGGGACCGGATGCGGCAAGCTGCCAGCCTGTGCGGCCAATGTCGATCATCGCCTTTGCCGGGCTGAAAGACCCCGCCAATCCCTATCAGGGCGGCGGCAAGTCCTATTGGCAATATGGCGGCGAAACGGCGTTGAAGCGCTGGGCCGAAATGGATGGGTGCAAGGGCGCTGCCAAAAGCAAGGTGGGAGAGAGCTTCACCGTTAATTCCTATGATGTCTGCAAGGCTGGCGCACGCATCCAGTCCTATGTCATCAACGACTGGGACCACGCCTGGCCGCGCGCCACCATGAAGGCCGAGGTTCTGGCGGCTAACGCCGTTGTCACCCGCAAGCCGGGCGGCGAGCAGACACCGAAGGCGGAACCGGCCGTGGAGCGCAAGATGCCCACAGGCGAAGTGACGCGCACGGTTGATGCGGCCGAAAGAATGTGGGATTTCTTCCGCAATACGGAAGGGCAGCTTGTCGTGGATGCCGTCGTCAAGAAGGATTGCGGCGTCAAGACCTCGTCCGCTTCCGCAACTGTTTCGGAGACCGCGTGCAGCAGCAACAGCAAGCCATCGGCCCTTCCGGTCGCCAAGACGCTCAACCTGTCCGGCAGCAACGCGCCCGTGGCAGAGGACGCATTGTAACAAAGGCTGTTGAAGGCCGCAGCCGGCTGGACGAACTGTTCCAGGAAGGCTGCGCGAAAATCCGCCTGCCGGAAACCTTCTCAAACGAAGCGGAAGCCATCCTCATCAATTCCTCCGGCGGCCTGACCGGCGGAGACGAAATCGAATGGCAGGCCACGGCCGGCGCCGGCACCTCGCTTGTTGTGACCACGCAGGCCTGCGAAAAGGTCTATAAGGCATCATCAGGCACCGCCACCGTAACCGCCCGCGTTTCCGCCGGGCCGGGTGCGAAGCTGCATTGGCTACCGCAGGAAACCATCCTCTTCGACCGTGCTTCCTTGACCCGCCGGCTGGAAGCCGATCTCGATCAATCCTGCGAATTCATCGCCGTCGAAGCCGTGCTGCTCGGCCGTAAGGCCATGGGCGAGGCGATGACGCATGGTCTTTTTCGTGACCGCTGGCGTATTCGCCATGGGGGCAGGCTGGTGCATGCGGAAGAACTTCTGCTTCATGGCGAGGTGGCGGCGCTGACGGCGAAACCGGCGGTTCTGGCCGGTCAGGTGGCGTTTGCCACGCTTCTTTATATCGGGCCGCTGGCCGAGGCGCTTCTGCCTAAAATCCGGGCTATTGCCGGTGAAAGCGGCGGCGCCAGCGAATGGCAGGGCAAGCTTGTCGTTCGCGTCTCTGCCGAAGATGGTTTCTCCTTGAGAAAATTGCTTTTTCCGATCATTTCGCTCTTGCGAAACGGCGCGCCAGTGCCGAAAGTCTGGAATCTGTAAACCCTTAAGGTTGCCCCGCGACAGGCGTCCTTCGGGGTCTGTCAACACGTCGGATCTGCCTGCCGCAATCACGCTGTTTGCGGGGGCAGGCGCCAAGCTGCGGGACCACGATGAACCTTAGCCCAAGAGAAAAAGACAAGCTGCTGATTTCCATGGCCGCCATGGTGGCGCGCCGCCGGTTGGAACGCGGCGTGAAGCTGAACTATCCCGAAGCGATTGCGCTGATTACCGATTTCGTGGTCGAGGGCGCCCGCGATGGCCGCGCCGTGGCCGACCTGATGGAGGCGGGCGCGCATGTCATTTCCCGCGATCAGGTGATGGATGGTATCGCCGAGATGATCCATGATGTGCAGGTGGAAGCGACCTTTCCTGATGGCACCAAGCTGGTGACCGTTCACGAACCGATCCGTTGAGGGGTTGATATGGCTCTGGAACTTCGGCCCAATTGCGAATGCTGCGATCGTGATCTTGCGCCCGATGACAGGGATGCGATGATCTGTTCGTTCGAATGCACTTTCTGCGTCGACTGCGTGACGGATGTGCTTCACGGCGCCTGCCCGAATTGCGGCGGCGAGCTGGTTCGCAGGCCCGTTCGTCCGGCGGCGAAGCTCATCAACAACCCGGCATCGACGAAGCGGGTGCTGAAGGCGGAAGGCTGCGCGGCAGCCACGGCCGCGTGAGAAAGACAAGGGGAGCACCATGAAACCAGGCGAAATCATTGCCGCAGAAGGCACCATCGAACTCAATGCCGGCCAGCCGACGGTGACGATCGAGGTCGCCAATTCGGGCGACCGGCCGGTGCAGGTGGGCAGCCATTATCATTTCTTCGAGACCAATGCGGGTCTCATCTTCGATCGCGACAGGGCGCGCGGCATGCGTCTCGATATTCCCGCGGGCACGGCGGTTCGTTTCGAACCCGGCCAGAAGCGGGAGGTGACGCTGGTGCCGCTTTCCGGCAAGCGTGAGGTTTATGGTTTCCGTCAACAGGTCATGGGGAGGTTATGAAATGGCGACGGCGCATTATCATGGAAGCTGCCAGTGCGGTAGCGTCAGCTTCGAGGTCGACGCCGACCTCGACCACACAGTTGTCTGCAATTGCTCGCGCTGCAAGCGTCTTGGCTCCACGCTCGCCTTCGCGCCGCGTGACAAGTTCACGCTTCTTTCCGGCGAGGACACGCTGGCGGAATATCTCTTCAACAAACACAAGATCCGTCATCTTTTCTGCTCCACCTGCGGCATCGAGAGCTTTGCTTATGCCGACGGGCCGGATGGAACGCCGATGGTGGCAGTGAACGCCAATTGTCTTGATGGTGTTGATCCCCGGGCGCTGAAGCCGCAGGCTTTCGACGGCGCGGCGGCCTGAGGGATGGAGATGAGCCGAAACAAGGTCTTCATGGCGGCCGTGCTTCTCAGCGCGACCGCCGGATTTTCCACGCCGGCCGCAGCGCAGAGCGAGCCGGACTGCAAGGCGCCGCAGACGCAGGCGGACATGACCATCTGCGCCGGCAAGGATTACGAAAAGGCCGACAAGCAATTGAACGCCGAATATCAGAAGCTGCGCAAGCTGCTCACCGAGCGCGACAAGACGGCGGAGGCGGATGGCAAGGGTGCGACCGACGCCCTGGTGACTGCCCAGCGCGCCTGGGTGGCGTTTCGTGACGCCAATTGTGCGCTTTCAGGCTTTCAGGCGCGTGGCGGCTCGATGGAACCGATGCTGATTTCCTCCTGCCTCGCCGATATGAGCGGCAAGCGGGCGGAAGAACTGCGTCAGCTGTCGGAAGGTTTCTGAACGCATGGGGCGGCGGATCACGATCGTCGGAAACGGGGAACTGCCGCCGGGCGTGGCTGATTTCATCGACCGTTCCGACATCGTCATCCGCTTCAATGATTGCCGGTCGCTGGGGCTGGGCGGTACGCGCACCGATGTGGTGGCCGTATGCAACACCGGGCGGCCGGGCCTCGAGATGACCGAGGGCGCCGAATGGCGCGAGAGCGACGGTGTGCGGCAGGCCGCTGCCATCTGGTCCGTCCGTGATCCGGCAAAATTTTCCGAAATGGAACCTGATATACGCGCACGCTGGCCCGAACTGACCGATTTCTGCGCCGATTACACCGAAAGCTTTGCCGCCATCGCCCGCGAAACCGGCAAGAGCCACATCGTCATTCCGCGCGGCGTGCATGAAAGGCTCGATGCTGCGCTCGAAACCTATGCGCCCGCGCCCTATGTCTGCCCCAGCACCGGCCTTGTCGCCATCGCCCATGTTCTTGAGAACGTGAGCGGCGGCGGTGACGAAGTGGCGATTGCCGGTTTCGGCCATCAGGGCTGGAGCGGCCATCCATTTGCCGCCGAACAACAGCTGGTCGAAGCCCTTGCGGGTGAGGGCCAGCTCAAACGAATTTCTCCCACATCGATTTTCTCCGCGTCCGAAGGAGCCTGAACCCATGCCATACAAGATTTCCCGCGCCGCCTATGCCGGCATGTTCGGCCCGACCGTGGGTGACAAGGTGCGCCTTGCCGATACCGAGCTTTTCATCGAGATCGAGAAGGACCACACCACCTATGGCGAGGAAGTGAAATTCGGCGGCGGCAAGGTCATTCGCGACGGCATGGGCCAGAGCCAGGCGACGCGGGCCGAAGGGGCGGTCGACACCGTCATCACCAATGCCGTCATCGTTGACCACAGCGGTATCTACAAGGCGGATGTGGGCCTGAAGAACGGCCGCATTCACGCCATCGGCAAGGCGGGCAACCCCGATACGCAGCCGGGCGTGACGATCATCGTCGGCCCCTCGACGGAGGCGATCGCCGGTGAAGGCAAGATCCTGACCGCCGGCGGCATGGATGCGCATATTCACTTCATCTGCCCGCAGCAGATCGAAGAAGCGCTGATGAGCGGTGTGACCTGCATGCTCGGCGGCGGTTCCGGCCCGGCGCATGGCACGCTCGCCACCACCTGCACCGGCGCATGGCATATCGAGCGCATGATCGAAAGCTTCGATGCTTTCCCGATGAATCTCGCGCTCGCCGGCAAGGGCAACGCCTCGCTGCCCGCACCGCTGGAAGAGATGATCCTTGCCGGCGCCTCCTCGCTGAAATTGCATGAGGACTGGGGCACGACGCCTGCCGCCATCGACAATTGCCTGACGGTGGCCGATGAATACGACGTGCAGGTGATGATCCACACCGATACGCTGAACGAAAGCGGTTTCGTGGAGGACACCGTCGCCGCGATCAGGGGGCGCACCATCCATGCCTTCCATACCGAAGGTGCGGGCGGCGGCCATGCGCCTGATATCATCAAGGTTTGCGGCAACCCGAACGTCATTCCGTCCTCCACCAACCCGACGCGGCCTTACACCGTCAATACGCTGGCGGAGCATCTCGACATGCTGATGGTGTGCCACCACCTGTCGCCGTCCATCCCTGAAGACATCGCCTTTGCCGAAAGCCGCATCCGCAAGGAAACCATCGCTGCAGAAGATATTCTTCACGATATCGGCGCGTTTTCGATCATCTCGTCCGACAGTCAGGCCATGGGCCGTGTCGGCGAAGTGGCGATCCGCACCTGGCAGACCGCCGACAAGATGAAGCGCCAGCGCGGCCGCCTGAAGGAGGAGACCGGCGAAAACGATAATTTTCGCGTCCGCCGTTACATCGCCAAATATACAATCAACCCCGCCATCGCCCAGGGCGTCAGCCATGAGATCGGCTCCATCGAAGTCGGAAAGCGCGCCGATCTGGTATTGTGGAACCCGGCCTTTTTCGGCGTGAAGCCGGAGATGGTGCTGCTCGGCGGTTCGATTGCCGCAGCCCCGATGGGCGATCCCAATGCCTCCATTCCCACACCGCAGCCGATGCATTACCGGCCGATGTTTGCCGCCTATGGCAAACTGCGCACCAATTCCTCGGTCACATTCGTGTCGCAGGCGTCGCTGGATGCCGGTCTTGCCCAGCGCCTCGGCGTGGCGAAAAAGCTGCTGCCGGTGAAGAATGTACGCGGCGGCATTTCCAAGGCGTCGATGATCCATAATTCGCTGACGCCGCATATCGAGGTCGATCCGGAAACCTATGAGGTGAGGGCGGATGGCGAGCTTTTGACCTGCGAGCCGGCCACGGTGCTGCCGATGGCGCAGCGTTATTTCCTGTTCTAACGGCATTTCATGGTGAGATTTATCACAAGGTGGATCGGCGGCGGCATGCTGCTGATCCTCCTGCTCCTTCTGCTCGGTACTGTCCTGCCGCGCCCGTTCTTTGCCGATGAGGTGAGCGGGGGCGTGAAAGACCGCGAAATCCTGCTGTTATCCAACCCGATCCACACCGATATTGCGCTGCCGATCGATGACGATCTGCGGCGGGTCTTTTCCGAATTGCAGGGGGACGGCATTGCCGTCAACCACCCGGCGGCCGCCTATCTGGTGTTCGGCTGGGGCGGCCGGTCGTTTTATACCGAGACACCCACCTGGGCCGATCTGAAGCCCATGCCGGTCTTGCGCTCGCTGACGCTTGACCAGTCGGTGATGCATGTGGATGTGACGGGAGATTTTCCCGCCGATCTTGCCGGGGTAAAGCGGCTTCGCATTTCCGACGCCGGGTATCAGCGCCTGGTGACGGCCATTCGTGCCAGCTTTTCGCGAGACAATGGCAAGGTGCTGCTGATACCGGGTGTCGCTTATGGCCTGACGGATGCGTTTTTCGAGGCGAATGGCCGGTTCAACGCCCTTGTCGGCTGCAACACATGGTCGGCTGCCATGTTGCGTGAGGCCGGCATTCGCACCGGCTGGTGGACACCGTTGCCGCCGTTTCTGCGCTGGTCGGTGGCGCTGCATGATTGATGCTCGCAAGCCGCTGTTTTCCTCTGGCGAAACCTATTTTTATGCTGCACCGCAGCGCGTCTTGCGTTATGGAAACGGCAAAAGAATTCCGCAGGGATCGATCCCAAGTGATCCCTGTAAAACGCCAGAACAGGAGACAAGACATGCTCGGCAAAAAAGTGCCCGCCGTTACCTTCCGCACGCGCGTTCGTGATGAGGCCGTTGGTGGCCCGAACCCCTTCCGTTGGCAGGACATGACCTCAGACGACTATTTCAAGGGCAAGAAGGTCGTTCTGTTTTCGCTGCCCGGCGCTTTCACGCCGACATGCTCGACCTACCAGCTCCCCGATTTCGAAAAGCTGGCGCCGGAATTCCGCGCGCTCGGCGTCGATGAAATCTATTGCCTGTCGGTCAATGACGCCTTCGTCATGAATGCCTGGGCCAAGGGCCAGAACCTCGAAAACGTCAAGGTCATTCCTGACGGTTCGGGCGAGTTCACCCGCAAGATGGGCATGCTGGTCGCCAAGGACAATCTCGGTTTCGGCATGCGCTCCTGGCGTTACGCCGCCGTCGTCAATGATGGCGTCGTCGAGCAGTGGTTCGAGGAAGAGGGTTATCAGGACAATTGCGAATCCGACCCCTATGGCGTTTCCGCGCCGCAGAACATTCTGGAAAACCTCAAGAGCCGCGCTGCGGCCTGATTGTGGGTTTGGAAGGCCCGGCAGCGATGTCGTGTCTTCGCGGTATCGACAGGAGGCGAAAATCTCTCCTCCGTCATCCTCACCCTTGAGGCGTGGACCCTCGGCTCAAGCCTCAGGATGACGTCGAAGGTGGAAAAAGGTTTACGCTTGGCCCGGCAGCAATGCCGGGCTTTGTCGTTCCGGCGGCCGTGGGTGCGGAAATCGTGCCTTGAAATCCCCCCGTCTATCCGTCAAAAATCGTAACCCCAAGACTGTTTCTGAAACGGATCATCCCATGCTGCGCGTCACCTCCTATCATCCGGCCGGAACCCCTGCCGACGAACCTTCCGGTTATGTCACCCTGGCGCATGACCAGCGGCATCTGCGTCGCAAGCTGCTGCATCTGCAGAATGACGAGATGGTGATGCTGGACCTGAAGGAAGCGGTGCTTTTTGCCCATGGCGATCTTCTCGTGGTGGAAAACGGCGACCTGATCGAGGTTCGCGCGGCTGACGAAAAGCTCTTCGAAATCAAGGCGAAGGATCGGCTTCACCTGATCGAGCTTGCCTGGCATCTGGGCAACCGGCATCTTTCCGCGCAGATCGAGGAGGAACGTATTCTCATCCTGCGTGACCACGTCATCCGCGCCATGCTGGAAGGTCTTGGCGCCACCGTGCGTGATGTCGAAGAACCTTTCCAGCCGGCCCGCGGCGCTTATCATGCCCATGGCGGTCATTCCCACGGCCATGATCACGGCCACCACCATCACGATCACGGCTGAGCCGTGAGCGAAGATCGCGGCGTCGCCGCGCTGCTGCGGCTCATGGCCTGGATGTCGCCTGCCTTTCCGGTTGGCGGTTTTTCCTATTCCGGCGGACTTGAAAAGGCGGTGGAGGATCGGCGTGTCGGGGATGCGGCGGCTCTGCGCGACTGGCTCGATACGCTTCTGCGCTGCGGCGGCCTGTGGAACGATGCGGTGTTTCTGGCGCATGCCTGGCGCAATGCCGGGGACGCCGCCGTCTTGAGCGAAACGGCCGATCTGGCGCGGGCGCTGGCCGGTTCGGCGGAGCGATACCGCGAGACGGTGCTTCTGGGCGATGCCTTCGTTGCCGCCGCCGGCGCCTGGCCGCATGCGGTTCTGGAGGCGTTGCCCAAAGACGTTCCCTATCCCATCGCTGTCGGGGCGGTCGCCGCCGGTCATGCGGTGCCGCTCAGGGACACGATTGCCGCCTTTTTGCACGCCGGCGTCTCGCAGGTCGTGTCGGCTGGCATCCGCCTCGGGGTCGCGGGACAGAAGGATGGTGTCACCATTCTGGCGGCAAGTGAAGCCATCATCGCGGAGATGGCGGCGCTGGCGATGCAATCCACGCTCGATGATCTCGGCAGTGCGACGATCATCGCTGACACGGCGGCCATGCGGCATGAAACGCAGGGCACCCGGCTTTTCCGGTCCTGATCGTGCTGTATGACGATCTTATTGAACGAGCGGATGCTGCTTGTTTCTTCTCCCCGCCGGGGAGAAGGTCGCGGCAGCGGGATGAGGGGGCAAGGGTAGCATTACTCGGAGAGGGTGCCCCCTCATCCGACCCTTCGGGCCACCTTCTCCCCGGCGGGGAGAAGAAACGCGCGGCACGATCCTTGCATATCTTGAAGCGTCCCGTTGAGGGACTATGGTGAAACAAGACCAAAGCATATCGAAGGGAACAGCGTGATGAAATCGGGTAATGGGCCGCTGCGCGTCGGCATTGGCGGGCCGGTCGGTTCGGGCAAGACGGCGCTGACGGAAAAGCTCTGCAAGGCGATGAGCGCCGATTATTCCGTCGCCGTCGTCACCAATGATATCTATACCAAGGAAGACGCCGAGGCGCTGGTGCGCATGCAGGCGCTGCCTTCCGAGCGTATCGTCGGCGTGGAAACGGGCGGTTGCCCGCATACCGCGATCCGCGAGGATGCGACGATCAATCTGCAGGCGATTGCCGGGCTCAATGCACGCTTTCCCGATCTCGATGTGGTCTTCATCGAATCGGGCGGCGACAATCTCGCGGCGACCTTCTCGCCCGATCTAGCCGATATCACCATCTATGTGATCTCCGTTTGCCAGGGCGAGGAAATTCCCCGCAAGGGCGGCCCGGGCATCACCCGCTCCGATCTGCTGGTCATCAACAAGAAGGATCTGGCTCCTTATGTCGGCGCTGATCTGACGGTGATGGACAGTGATGCGACCCGCATGCGCAACGCCATGCCCTTCGTCTTCACCGATATGAAGCGCGGCGATGGCGTGGAGCGTATCGTCGGTTTCCTGAAAGAGCAGGGCGGTCTCTGAAATATGGCAATGTCCCGCCGGTTCGGCGCTTACGAGGTTTCCCGTTTTGTCGACGGTGTCTACAAGGCGCCGGTCGGCCATCTCATCCACCGTCAGGGTGCCGAAGCGCTGGCGGCGGCGCTTGCCGGCCATCAGGGCGAAACGGTGGATATGGACGTCAACTGCTTTGCATTGTCCGGGCCTGAGGGCATCTGGCTGATCGATGCCGGTTGCGGCACGGCCTGGGGTGCAGCCTATGGCCATGCCCGCGCGGCGATGATTGCGGCGGGTATTCAGCCGGCTGATGTCAGGCGCGTCATCCTCACCCATATTCATGGCGATCATGCGCTTGGCCTCATCGATGGCGACCGGCCTTATTTTCCCAATGCCGATATCTGGGTGCCCGAGGCCGATCTCGGATTTTTCAGCAGTGCGGAGGCGCGCAAGGCCCTGCCGCCGGCCCGGCAGGGCGGATTCGATCTCGCCGCGCGGCTGCTCGACATTTGTGGTCCGATGTTGCGGCCGATCCCGACAGGCAGGATTGCCGAGGACGTCGAAGCCATCGCCATGCCCGGCCATACGCCGGGACATACCGGTTACCTGATCGGCAATGGTGATGAGCGGCTGTTATTATGGGGCGACGTGCTGCATGTGAGCGACTTGCAGGTGAAGGACCCCGGTGTCGGTTTTGTCTATGATATCGATTCCGCGCTTGCTTACCAAACACGCCTCAAGGCGCTGGCCGAGGCCGCCGATCACGGCTGGCTGGTTTCCGGCGGTCATCTCGGTGGATTTTTCCGTGCCGAGCGGCAGGGTGACAGCTTCAGTTTTGTGCCGCAGCCGGACTGATTTTTCGATTTCGGACATACAGAAGGGCGGAATGCCCCAAGGCATCCCGCCCTTCATCCTCTCCCGGTATTTTCAGATCTGCTTCAGCGCCGCGACGTCATTGACCTGCACGATGCGGCCGCGCACGGTGACGCCAGCCTTTTTCAGCGCCGAGAAGGCGCGCGAGAGCGCTTCCGGCGCAAGGCCGAGCTTGCCGGCGAGCAGGCTTTTCTGGAATGGCAGCCGCAGTGAAAAGGATGTGGCGTCGCGGGGGCCCTGATTGATGAGGTAATGGGCGACACGCTGCGGCGCTGTCTGCAGCCGGTCGTTGGCGATGCAGTCCATGGTGGTGAGCAGGCTGTTGGACAGGCAGCGCATGACGGCCTTGGCGATTGCCGGTTCCTGATCGATCAGGCTGCGGATTCTTGCAAGTTCGAACCGCGCCACGGTGCAGCTTTCCGCCGCCTGCGCGCTGTAACGATAGGTATCGCTGCCGAAAATCAGGCACTCGTTGAAGGTATCGCCGGGGCCGCTGACGCGCACATCCGCCTCGCGCCCGTGCCTGTCCAGCCGGTAAAGCCTGATGTAACCCGACAGCACGCAGTAGAAATGCTGCGCCGCTTCGCCTTCCTTGAAGAGCACATGGCGGGCGTTCACATTGGTGATGGTCGCCGCCTCCATCAGCTTCAATGCCGCTGCATCATCCGCTATCCCGATCAAGGGTGCACGCAGCAGAATGTTCCTGTCCCTGTTGCTCAGCTTCACGGTCTTGTTCACGTCCATTCGGCTCCCGCTCAAACCTTTTGCCGGGCTGTCCGAAGCGATACGAAACCGGGGAAGCTCCTTCTCCCTCACGCCTATCTGCACAGAACTCATCGCATAATCCCTCGACCGGCAATTCCCGATGCGAGGGAGATTAGCAGTTCACCTGGAAAGCGAATTGATTTCGATCAAACCGGATTTGAGTTGTCATTTGGGACAGCGGGAATGCGGCGAGACCATTCTTGCTCAAGAATGTGAGGAGGAATATGGAGCGGGCGAGTGCCACATATTTCTTCTCCCCGCCGGGGAGAAGTCCGCGGCAGCGGGATGAGGGGGCAAGGGTCGAGATATTCGGCAACGTTGTCCCCTCATCCGACCCTTCGGGCCACCTTCTCCCCCTCGGGGAGAAGAAACAAGCGGCGACGCTTTGCCTCTAAACGTCCGCCTAA
This sequence comes from Agrobacterium sp. M50-1, assembly GCF_049843495.1. Taxonomy (NCBI): domain Bacteria; kingdom Pseudomonadati; phylum Pseudomonadota; class Alphaproteobacteria; order Hyphomicrobiales; family Rhizobiaceae; genus Agrobacterium; species Agrobacterium sp. M50-1. The sequence goes on from NZ_JBBHZH010000003.1 coordinate 206,563, forward strand.
AAAGAAACGCCGGGCAGATGGCCCGGCGTCTCAATCGTTACGCTGCAAACTTCACTCCGCAGCAAGCGGCGGCAGCCGCAATATATTGCTGCCCTTGTCACCGGCCTTGTCGCCGCTGCCCTTTTCCATGCCGGCCACCCGTGCTTCCAGCGAGGAGAGAGCCAGGCTGTTTTCGCGGGCGATCTCCGAGAGTTTCTCGTTGGAGAGCGCTTCTTCCTCCTCTTCCTTCTTGCCGACGAAGCGGCCGAAGAGGTGGGCGAGCAGGCGAGACAGGTCGTCCATGATCAGGAAGAAGGCCGGGACCACGATCAGGGACAGCACCGTCGAGACGATGATGCCGCCGATCACCGCAATCGCCATCGGCGCGCGGAAGGAGCCGCCTTCGCCGACGCCGAGCGCCGAGGGCAACATGCCCGCCGACATGGCGATCGAGGTCATGATGATCGGGCGGGCGCGCTTGCGGCCGGCCTCCACCATGGCATGCACCCGCTCCATGCCGTGCCGGCGCATTTCGATGGCGAAATCCACCAGCAGGATGGCGTTCTTGGTCACGATGCCCATCAGCATCAGGATGCCGATGAGAACGGGCATGGAGAGCGCGTTCTGCGTGATGATGAGCGCGACGGCCACGCCGCCGATGGCAAGCGGCAGCGAGAACAGGATGGTGAAGGGCTGGATGACATCCTTGAACAGCAGGATGAGCACGACCAGCACCAGCATCAGGCCAAGCAGCATGGCGTTGACGAAGCCCTGCTGCATTTCGCCCTGCACCTTGGCGTCGCCGCTTTCGGCAAGGCGAACACTTGCCGGCAGGTCGGTTTCCGACACGATGCGCTTGAACTCGGCCGTCGAGGTATCCAGCGCCGTGCCGAAGGGCACGTCGGAGCCGATGGAGACGACGCGGTTGCGGTCGTTGCGCTTGATCGAGCTTGGACCTTCCAAATAGTCGATATCGGCGACGCTATAGAGCGGCACCAGCGACCCGGAGGCGGTCTTGATCTTCAGCGCGCGGATGGTGGCGAGGTCACGACGTGTATCGAGCGAGGTCTGCACGCGGATCGGAATCTGCCGGTCATCAAGCGAAATCTTCGTCAGCTGGGCGTCGATATCACCGATGGTGGCGACACGCACCGTCTGCGAAATCTGCTGCGGCGTGATGCCGAGGCGGGCGATTTCGTCCTTGCGCGGGCGGATCTGCAGTTCGGGGCGGGGCAGGGCGCCTTCCGAGCTGACATTGGCAAGGATGGGCGAGGCGCGCAGGCGGCTTTCGAGAATGCCGACGGCGTCGTTCAGGTCCTTCTCATTGGTGGAGAGGAAGTTGAAGGAGAGCTCGCGTTCCGCACGGTCGTTCAGCTTGATGATGCGGACATCCGGAATGCCGCGAACCTGCGCGAAAATATCCCGTTCCACATCCCATTGCGGACGTATGCGGCCCTTTTCCTCCACCTTCGGCAGATATTGGCCGATGAGCGGAATGGAACCTAGCCCCTTGTTGACCACCAGCTTGAGCAGCGAATGGTCGATATGCTGCAGGATGACGTTGACGGTGGCGCGGCGAAGCTCCAGGTCCCCCTTGGGCGAGGCGCCGCCAAGGATGAAGACGCTTTCCACGCCGTTGATGTCACGCAGCGCGTGATAGATCTGCGTCGTCGTCCGGTCTGTCTCGTAAAGCGTCGCATTGGGCGGCAGTTCCACCGAAAGCGTTACGCGTGAGGCGTCGTCCGGCGGCAGGAAACTGCCCGGAACGCCAGCGAGGAGAATGACGGAAGCCACGAGGAAGCCGATCGCGCCGAGCAGCGTCAGATACCGCGCCCACCACTTGCGGGTGGTGGCGGTCACCATGCGCGTATAGGCCTTCATCAGCCGGCTGTCATTGTCGTGGTGATCGTCCATCGCGTCTTCGGCGCGCATCAGATAGGCCGCCATCAGCGGCGTGATGAGACGGGCGACGGCGAGCGAGAAGAACACCGAGAAGGCGACGGTGAGGCCGAACTGGATGAAGTACTGGCCCGGAATGCCCGGCATGAACGAGACAGGCACGAAGACCGCGATGATGGTGAAGCTGGTGGCGATGACGGCGAGGCCGATTTCGTCCGCCGCTTCCAGTGCCGCGCGATAGGGCGTCTTGCCCATCTTGATATGGCGGGCGATGTTCTCGATTTCCACGATGGCGTCGTCCACGAGAATACCCGTGGCGAGCGTGAGCGCGAGGAAGCTGACGAGGTTCAGCGAGAAGCCCATGATATCCATGATCCAGAAGGTCGGGATCGCGGAGAGCGGCAGCGCCACGGCGGCAATCAGGGTTGCGCGCCAGTTGCGAAGGAAGAGCAGGACCACGATGACGGCGAGGATCGCGCCCTCGATCAGCGTGTCGAGCGCCGCCTTGTAGTTGCCATAGGTGAAATAGACGGCGTCATCGACCATTTCGATCGAAACATCAGGGTGGTTCTTGCGCACCTGATCGAGGCTCGCGGCCACGGTTTCGGCGACCGAGACCTCACTGGCGCCCTTGGAGCGGAACACCGCGAAGGTGACAGCAGGGTTGCCGTTGAACCGAGAGAAGGACTTCTGCTCCTCATAGGTGTCGGTGACCGTGCCGAGCTCGGAAAGCTTGACGAAACGACCGTTGGAGAGCGCAATCGTGGTGTTGGCAAGCTGGCTCACATCGCGTGTGTCGCCGAGCGTGCGGATGGTCTGTTCGTTGCCGCCGACCTGGCCGCGGCCGGAGCCGAGGTCGATATTGGTGCCGCGCAGCTGGCTGTTCACCTCGGTGGCGGTGATGCCATAGGCGTCGAGCTTTTCGGGGCTCAGCGAAACGCGCACCTCGCGGTCGGCGCCGCCATAGCGGTCGACCTTGCCGATGCCGGACTGGCCCTGCAGCGAACGCTTGATCGTGTCATCCACGAACCAGGACAGCTCTTCCAGCGTCATGTTCGGTGAGGAGACGGCAAAGGTCTGGATCGCCTGTCCCTCGACGTCGATCTTGCTGACGACGGGCACTTCGATATCGGAAGGCAGATCGCTGCGAATTTTGTCGATGGCGTCCTTGGTGTCCTGAACGGCTTCTTCCGTCGGCTTTTCGATGCGGAAGACGACCGTCGTCGTCGACTGGCCGTCGACCACGGTGGACTGGATTTCGTCGACGCCGCTGATGGCGGCGACGGCGTCCTCAATCTCCTTCGTCACCTGCATTTCCAGCTCGGAGGGCGAAGCGCCGCTCTGGGTCACGGTGACGGCCACGACGGGAACGTCGATATTCGGAAAACGGGTGATCGGCAGGGTGTTGAACGCCTGCATGCCGAGGATCATCAAAAGCGCGAAGCCGAGCAGCGGCGCAATCGGGTTACGGATTGACCATGCGGAGAAGTTCATCTCATTCCCTCAGTCAGTTGGACACAGCCGCAGGGGCTTCCACCGGTCTTATCCGGTCACCATCACGCACGAATGCTCCAGCTTTCTCGACAACCTTGTCTCCAGCGGCAAGACCGCTGACAATCTCGATAAAACCACCGTCTTCGATGCCAGTCTCGATCTTCACCTGCTTGACGATATCGCCTTCCACCCTGCGGGTGGTCGAGCCTTCACGCCCGGAGGTGACGGCCGACAGCGGCAAAGCGAGCGCATTCGTCTCCTCGACGATGATCGCCGCGCTGGCATACATGCCCGAGCGCGCCGGGCTGTTTTCGGGCAGAACGACATGCACGGAACCGAGGCGCGTCGTCGGATCGACGGTAGGCGAAACGAGGCGCACCTTGCCCTCTATTTTCTCAGCTCCGCCGGCAACCGTCAAATAGGCTTTCTGCCCGACCTTCACCTTCTGGATATCGGTCTCGGACAGATCGGCGACGAGTTCGATCGCGCCGTCCTTGATGACGGTGAAAAGCGGGTTTCCGGCGCCGCTGGCAATCGCGCCGACCTTGGCGTTCTTGGCCGAGACGATACCGGTGACCGGGGTTTTCACGCCGGTGCGCGTCAGCTTCAGGTCGATGTCGGCGATCTGGGCGTCAACCACCTTGATGTCGGCCTCGCCGGCGGAAACGGCCTGGCGGGCGGCGTTGAGTTTGGCGGCGGCCACTTCGGCCTGTGCCTGGGTCTGTTCCACCTGCGAAATCGAGCCGGAGCCGCTCTGGCCGAGCTTTGCGGCGCGGTCGCGCTGGCGGTTCGCGTCGCTCGCGCTCGCTTCGGCTTCCAGCACCTGCGCCTTGGCCTGGGCAACGGCGGCTTCCGCCTTTGCCTTGTTGGCTTCCAGCTGGCTTTTCTGCAGGATGAGGCTGTCGGAAGAAAGCACGGCCAGAACCGCATTTGCTTCCACCCTGTCGCCGATATCAACGTTCAGCGTGTCGATCGACAGGCCGTCGACCAGCGGCTGGACGTAGATTTCGTCCACGGGGCGGATCGTGCCTGTCGCGATGATACGGTCCACGAGATCGCGTTTTGCGGCATGTGCGACGATGATGGAAGGCAGGTTCTGCTGTTTGACCGGTGCCTGCGCCTCTCCTTCGGCGGCTGCGGAAAGGGGGAGCGCCGTTGCGGAAAGAAGAAGGAATACAAAGCGGTTAAACGTGACTTTATGCTGCATGTGTCTTGGCTCGCGCAATATTCGATCGCATGTCCTGCAGCCTTGCGGCGTATATTAGAAGGTCATGCGATAGCGAATGTGAAACAAGGGATCACAATACTTCCTTTTCGATCCTCCCGATTCAAACGCCCCTCAACGCGAATCTCAAGCACCTTTGCCGAGTGCTTTCTTTACAAGATCAAATTTGGCAGTCTTGTGGGCGGGACTGTAATTCTTGTTGTCGTACAAATCAATCCGCATAGCCGCGATGGTTGATATACATTTTTGTATAGGTCGGGATATTGTAATTCATCAAAAGGGTTACCATTGAAAAAAAACGCGCGGACGGTGCCGCGCGTTCCATGCATCCAGGGTAAATTCGACTACTTCAACGCCGCATCGGTGATTTCGGTGGTGTAGGCGCCCGATGGCTCCTTGGTGATGACAGGATCGGAACCGCCGCCCAGCAGCGTCTTGACGGTGCGCTCGTAATCCGCCTTGTCCAGCGCGCCCTTCGAGCCGGCCGTCAGCTTGGCGACTTCGCCCATCATGCGCTTCTGGTGCTTTTCGGTCTGAGCGCCGGAGGCGTCGTTTTCGAGAACGATACCGGCGGCGTCGTCAGGGTTTTCTTCCGCCCATTTCCAGCCCTTCATGGAAGCGCGGACGAATTTGACCATGTCTTCCTTGAACTTGGCGTCCTTCAGCTTGTCTTCGAGAACGTAAAGACCGTCCTCCAGCGTCGCCACGCCTTCCGCCTCGTATTTGAAGGTGACGAGTTCCTCCGGCTTGATGCCGGCATCGATGACCTGCCAATATTCATTATAGGTCATGGTGGAAATGCAGGCAGCCTGCTTTTGCAGCAGCGGATCGACGTTGAAGCCCTGCTTCAAAACCGTGACACCATCCGCGCCGCCGGTGGTCGGGATTTTCAGATGCGCCATCCACGACAGGAACGGATATTCATTGCCGAAGAACCAGACGCCGAGCGTCTTGCCCTTGAAGTCTTCCGGCTTGGTGATGCCGGTTTCCTTGAGGCAGGTCAGCATCATGCCTGACGATTTGAACGGCTGTGCGATGTTGACGAGCGGAACGCCCTTTTCGCGGGTGGCGAGTGCTGACGGCATCCAGTCGACGATGACATCGGCGCCGCCGCCGGCCAGAACCTGTGCAGGCGCGATATCCGGGCCGCCCGGCTTGATATCGACGTCGAGGCCCTCTGCCTCGTAGAACCCTTTATCCTTGGCGACGTAATAACCGGCGAATTGCGCCTGGGTCACCCATTTCAGCTGCAGGGTGATCTTGTCGGCGGCCTCGGCGCTCACCGCCGTCAGAAGTGACGCACCGGCAAGAAGCATGGATGCAAGTTTCATTTTCATCGCTGTTCCCTTTTTCGTTATTTACGTTCGTCCCCCACGGACGGACGGATGCCAGAAGGTGACGGCCCGCTCAGCGAGCGCCACCAGACCATAAAAGCCGGAGCCGGCAAGCGCCGCGACGGCGATTTCGGCCCAGACCATATCGACATTGCTGCGGCCCATTTCCGCCGAGATGCGGAAACCCATGCCGACGATGGGCGTGCCGAAGAATTCCGCGACGATGGCGCCGATCAGCGCCAGTGTGGAATTGATCTTCAGGGCGTTGAAGATGAAGGGCCAGGCGGCGGGCAGGCGCAGTTTTATCAGCGTTGGCCACCAGCCGGCGGCATAGGTGCGCATCAGGTCGCGCTCCATGTGGCTGGAGGCGGCGAGCCCCTGAACCGTGTTCACCAGCATCGGGAAGAACGTCATGATGACGACGACGGCCACTTTCGACTGCCAGTCGAAACCGAACCACATGACCATGATCGGGGCGATGCCGACAACAGGCAGAGCGGAGACGAAATTGCCGATGGGCAGCAGCCCGCGCTGGAGGAAAGGCGACCGGTCGATGAGGATGGCGACGATGAAGCCGAGGCCGCAGCCGAGCACATAACCCGTCAGCACCGATTTGAGGAAGGTCTGGCGGAAATCGGCCCAGAGGATCGGCAGGGAGGTGAGAAGGCGCGCAAGGATGGCGCTCGGGGCAGGCAACAGGATGGGCGGTACGGAAAAACCGCGCACCACGCCTTCCCAGAGCGCGAGAATGGCCAGCCCGAAGAGAAGCGGCACGGCCATGCGGCTCATGCGCTTTGCCGCTGGCGAGGAGAACCGGCGGCGCACCAGCCATTCATTGAAGGCCCAGGCGGCAAGCCAGAACAGGATCGCGCTGATAAACCAGACGGGATTTGTCATGGCCGGGCTCCCATTCTCTTGAGGACGGCGGCGTGGGCGATGCCGATGATCGACACCAGCAGGGCCGCGACGCCGGCGGCCATGAACAGGGCGGCCCATATCTGCACCGTCTGGCCGTAATAGGAGCCGGAAAGCAGGCGCGCGCCGAGCCCGGCGACGGCCCCGGTCGGCAATTCGCCGACGATGGCGCCGACCAGCGCAATGGCGATGGCGATCTTCAGCGAGGTGAAGAGATAGGGCAGGGCCGAGGGCCAGCGCAGCTTCCAGAAGATCTGCGCCGGTGAGGCATTATAGGTGTGCATCAGGTCGAGCTGGATGGTTTCGGGGCTTCTGAGGCCCTTCACCATGCCGACAACGATGGGGAAGAAGGAAAGGTAGGTGGAAATCAGCGCCTTGGGCAACAGCCCGGAAATGCCGATGGAATTCAGCACGACGATGATCATCGGCGCGACGGCGAGGATCGGGATCGTCTGGCTGGCGATGATCCACGGCATGACGGAGCCGTCCATGGCGCGGTTATGGATGATGGCGACGGCGAGCAGGATGCCGAGGACAGCTCCGATGGCGAAACCGAGGAGTGTGGCCGAGAGCGTGACGCCCGCGTGATAGACGAGGCTGCGCTTGGAGGTGATCGCCTTGTTGACGGTGGTGTCCCAGAGTTCCGCGATGATCTGGTGCGGGGCGGGAAGAACCGGGCGTTCCTGCGCGAAGGTTTGCGGCAGAAGCTCCATGAAGCTCGGCGTCTGGCCGGCACGGTTTGCCTGATCGCGGGCGAAGGGCATGTTGAGGTAGATGACGGCGAGGTGCCAGAGGATGAGGATGGCGAGGAGGACGGTGAGGATGGGGAGGATGTGGTGGCGGAGGAGGGTCATTGGGGAGCCCTCGGTGGGTGGGGGTTACGTTTGCTCCGAGGATGCGGCTTACCCCCCTCTGTCCTGCCGGACATCTCCCCCTCAAGGGGGGAGATCAGCAGGAGGCCCTTCCGCCATTTCATTCTCAAGTGTCGAGATGGGTGAGACCTCGCCTCCTGCCGATCTCCCCCCTTGAGGGGGAGATGCCCGGCAGGGCAGAGGGGGGTAAAGCTTGCGATGACCTCACCCCTCATAGCCATGCCCCGCCTTCAACCCCTCACGCACGCGATGCGCAATGGCTAGAAACTCCGGCGTCTCCCTGATCTCCAGCGGCCTTTCCCGCGGCAGGGTGGATTCGATCACGTCAGTCACTCTCCCCGGCCGAGGCGACATGACGACGATTTTCGTCGAGAGATACACCGCTTCGGGAATGGAATGGGTGACGAAGCAGATGGTCTTGCCGGTCCTGTCCCAGAGCTTCAGCAGCTGCTCGTTCAGATGATCCCGAACGATCTCGTCCAGCGCCCCGAAGGGTTCGTCCATCAGCAGCAGGTCGGCATCGAAAGCCAGCGCGCGGGCGATGGAGGCGCGCTGCTGCATGCCGCCCGAGAGCTGCCAGGGGTATTTCTTGCCGAAACCGTTGAGGTTGACGAGATCGAGCGTGCGGTCGATGCGCTCGCGCTGTTCCGCCTTGCCGTAACCCATGATTTCAAGCGGCAGGGCGATGTTTTTTTCGATGCTGCGCCATGGATAAAGCGCGGCGGCCTGAAAGACGTACCCGTAGGAGCGGTCCTTGCGGGCGTTTTCCGGTGTCGTGCCGTTGACGGTGATTTCTCCTGACGTGTGCTTTTCAAGATCGGCGATGACCCGCAGGAAAGTGGTCTTGCCGCAGCCGGAAGGGCCGATGAAGGAGACGAAATCGCCCTTTCCCACATCCAGATCGACATGAGACAAGGCGTGGACCGGGCCATCCCCCGTTTCGAAGGTGAGGCCCAGTTTTCTGGTGGAAACGACGGAATAGGGAGAGGCCTGGTTCATCTTGGCTGATTGTCGCTTTCCGTGAGCGCCGCGCGCGCCAGCGGCAGCATTTGGGTTTCCGTAAGCCTGGCGATCATCACGCCGGGGTGGCGGTCGAGATCGAGCCAGCGCACTTCCTCTATCTCCGCCTGTGGGGTGACATCGGTATAGAGCCTTGCAATGAAGGCATGGGCGACGACGTCGGCGCCGGTCTCATTGGCGGCCGCCTCGCGAAAGATGCCCTCATAACGCGCGGCATTTTCGGGAAGCATCAGGCCGATTTCCTCGGCAAGTTCGCGGTGAAGCGCCTGTTCCGGCGTTTCGCCAGGATCGATCTTGCCGCCCGGCTGCATGAACTGCGTGGTGCCGCGCTTGCGCACGACAAGCATCTGCCGCCGCTCGTTGAGGAGAACGGCTGCGGCGATGACGATTTCGCGTTTGGGCTCAGTGCTCACGGTCATACACCCGATGCCGGAATGCCTGTGCGTTCCACCTTGCGCGGCGAAACGAGTTCCTTCCAGGTGGAAAGCGCCCGGCTGACGGCTGGATAAGCGTCGCGGGCAATGAACTGGCCGTGGCCCGGCTGCGTTTCGATGGTGGCCTCCTCGATGCTGACGAGACCGCGCGACAGGGTGTAGCGCGGCAGGCCTTTGACCTTCCGCCCTTCGAATACATTGTAATCAATGGCCGATTGCTGGCTTGCCGCACTGATGGTCTTTTCCAGCTGCGGATCCCAGACGACGATATCCGCATCGCTGCCGACGAGGATCGCGCCCTTTTTCGGATAGATGTTGAGGATCTTGGCGATGTTGGTGGAGGTGACGGCGACGAATTCGTTCATGGTCAGGCGGCCGGTGGTTACGCCATGGGTCCAGAGCAGCGGCATGCGATCTTCCAGCCCGCCGGTGCCGTTCGGAATCCTGCGGAAATCGCCGAGGCCGAAGCGTTTCTGCTCGGTGGTGAAGGCGCAATGGTCGGTCGCCACGCATTGCAGCGAGCCGGAAGCCAGACCCGCCCAGAGGCTGTCCTGATGCTGCCGGTTGCGGAAGGGCGGAGACATGACCCGGCGGGCGGCGTGATCCCAGTCGGGGTTGGCATATTCGCTTTCATCGAGGATCAGGTGCTGGATCAGCGGTTCGCCATAGACCCGCATGCCGTTCTGGCGGGCGCGGCGGATCGCTTCATGCGCCTGCTCGCAGGAGGTGTGGACGACATAAAGCGGGGCGCCGGCCATATCGGCAATGATGATGGCGCGGTTGGTGGCCTCGCCCTCCACCGAGGGCGGGCGGGAATAGGCATGCGCTTCCGGCCCGACATTGCCTTCCGCCATCAGCTTTTCCTGCATCTGCGCGACGATATCGCCGTTTTCCGCATGCACGAAGGGAATGGCGCCAAGCTCGGCGCAGCGCGAGAAGGAGGCGAACATCTCGTCGTCATTCACCATCAGCGCGCCCTTATAGGCCATGAAGTGCTTGAAGGAGTTGATGCCCTTTTCCCGGACCACCGTCTTCATTTCGTCGAAGACCTGCTCGCCCCACCAGGTGACGGCCATGTGGAAGGAATAATCGCAATTGGCGCGGGTCGCCTTGTTGTCCCATCGCGCCAGCGCGTCCAGAAGCGACTGGCCGGGCTCGGGCAGGCAGAAATCCACCACCATGGTTGTGCCGCCGGCAAGGGCCGCCCGCGTGCCGCTCTCGAAATCATCGGCGGAATAGGTGCCCATGAAGGGCATTTCCAGATGCACATGCGGATCGATGCCGCCGGGCATGACGTAACATCCCGTGGCATCGAGCACCGTGCCGCCGGTCAGATCGGGCCCGATCTCGGTGATCCTGCCGCCTTCGATCTTCACATCGGACTTGTAGGTGAGGTCGGCGGTGACGATGATACCGTTCTTGATGATGGTGGCGGTCATTGTACGATCTCCGCAGTCTCCAGCACCGCATGCAGCAGCACATCGCAGCCGGCTGCTGCCCATTCCGGCGAAATCTCCTCCGCCTCGTTGTGGGAGAGCCCGTCCACGCAGGGGCAGAAGATCATGGTGGAAGGGGCGACCCTTGCCGTCCAGCAGGCATCGTGGCCGGCGCCGGAGATGATATCCATGTGGCTGTAGCCCAGTCTTTCGGCGGCGGCGCGCACGCGGCCGACCAGAACGGCGTCGAAAGTGACGGGATCGAAATGGCCGATGGCTTCGATCGAGCAGCCGACGCCGAGTTCTTCGGCGATTGCGGGCACCTCGCGTTCGAAGATGGCGCGCATGCTGTCGAGTTTCGCCTGTGAGGGCGTTCTGAGGTCGATGGTGAAGACCACCTTGCCGGGCAGCACGTTGCGGGAATTGGGCGTGAAGATCATCTGGCCGACGCCGGCGACAGCGCCCGGCTGGTGGGCCATCGCCACTTCCTGCACCTTTTCGAGGATGCGGGCGGCAGCTAGGCCGGCATTGACGCGCATCGCCATCGGCGTCGAGCCGGTATGCGCCTCCTTGCCGGTCAACGTAACTTCCAGCCACCACAGGCCCTGACCATGGGTGACGACACCGATCTGTTTGCCTTCCGCTTCGAGGATAGGCCCCTGTTCAATATGATATTCGAAATAGGCGTGCATCCTGCGTGCGCCCACCTCTTCTTCGCCCAGCCAGCCGATGCGTTTCAGTTCGTTGCCATAGGTCTTGCCGTCGGTATCGGTGCGGCTATAGGCGTAATCGAGATCGTGAATGCCGGCAAAGACGCCGGAGGCCAGCATGGCGGGCGCGAAGCGCGCGCCTTCCTCATTGGACCAGTTGGTGACGACGATCGGGTGTTTGGTCTTGATGTTCAGATCGTTCAGGCTGCGCACCACTTCCAGCCCGGCCAGCACGCCGAGCACGCCGTCGAACTTGCCGCCGGTCGGCTGGGTGTCGAGATGGCTGCCGATATAGACCGGCAAAGCCTCCGGGTCCTCACCGGGGCGCGTGGCGAACATGGTGCCCATGCGGTCGACGCCCATTGTCAGGCCCGCCGCCTCGCACCAGCGCTGGAACAGGCGGCGGCCTTCCGCATCCTCATCCGTCAGCGTGCGGCGATTATTGCCGCCGGCGATGCCGGGGCCGATTTTCGCCATGTCCATCAGACTGTCCCACAGACGGTCGCCATTGACCGTCAAGTTTTTACCCGCCGTCATGCAGTGTCGTCCTCACCTGTTTTGTTTTTTATCGAAGCAAAGCTTGTGCCGTTCCCTTTTTTGCCGGTTAAGATAACAGCCATTGCCTTGTGATGGCGATGGGGGATAAATTGACCGGCTGGTAAACATTGCAAATTCGCCATGGCGTCAGCAAGGGATTTTCGTGACGAATCGCACTAATTTTGCCTAAACTGTACGCGGCGATTATTTTTTAATCATACTGTAGCGGCAATTGCATTGAAAAGAAACAGAGAGCTGAGAATGGCCATACCGCGAGCAGCGAAAACACAGAAGCGGACCCGCATTCAGGAAGAAAAGCAGGAAGCGATTCTTGAAGCCGCGCTCAGTGTTTTTTCCACGAACGGGTTTCGCGGCTCCACCATCGACCAGATTGCCGAGGCCGCCGGCATGTCGAAACCGAACGTGCTTTATTATTTCCGCACCAAGGAGGCGATGCATCGCGCGCTGATCGAGCGAGTGCTTGATACATGGCTCGACCCGCTCAGGGCTTTCGACGCCACGGGCAATCCAGAAAGCGAAATCCGCTCCTATATTCGCCGCAAGCTGGAAATGTCGCGCGATTTTCCGCGTGAGAGCCGCCTGTTCGCCAATGAGATCCTGCAGGGCGCGCCGCATATCGAGGACGAGCTGAAAGGACCGCTGAAACAACTGGTGGATGAGAAGGTTGAGGTCATCCGCGCCTGGGTGAAGGCCGGACGGATGGCCAAATGTGATCCCTACCACCTGATTTTCTCGATCTGGTCGACCACCCAGCATTATGCGGATTTCGACGTGCAGGTGCGGGCGGTGCTGGGTGACAAGAATGGTGGCGAAGGCCGTTTCGAAGATGCGGCCCGGCATCTGGAGCAGCTTTTCATGGGCGGATTGCGGATAAACGGCTGAACGGGACCGTTCTCGCGAATATGTGATCGATTCTTTATGTCAAAACATGAGGAAAATTATCACCTTTATACTTTACTCCAAAACTCATCTTTATTATGGTGCCGGCATCCCGAACGTCCGGGGCATTGAAAAATCAACCGGCAGGTGAGGGAATGGCACGCAAGGAAAAGAAGAAGGCCGAACGCGGCGGCAAGCAGGGCAAGGGCGCGCCACAGACCGAAAAGGACGTGGCCGAACAGCAGCTTTCCGGTCCGAAAAGCTTTCTTTATGTCGGCGGCCGTGACTGTCAGGTTGCGCATCTTCGCCAGATCGCCAGCAATTTCGGTGCGGAGCTCATTCATCATGATGGCGGCCTGCGCGAGGCCGTCTCCCGCATCGATACCGTCCTTCCCTCCGTCGACTGCGTTTTCTGCCCGATCGACTGTATCAGCCACGATGCGTGTCTGCGGGTGAAGTCGGGTTGCAAGAAATTCGGCAAGACGTTCATTCCGCTGCGCAATGGCAGCAAATCCAGTCTGGAGCGGGCGCTGCAGACGATGAATGAACGGACCTCCAGCGATGAGCGACGAGCGCAGTAATTTCCACGATGAAGATCCCGCGGTAGCAGAAGCCTGCCGTGTGGAACTGCACAAGATGGCCGAGCAGGCCGGCGACCCCGTCCTGACGGACATCTATGAAATCGTCGGTGAACGGGAAAGACGCAACCGCGTTGCCAGAAGCGGCGGCAATGTTGTGACTTTTCCCCATCTGCGCACCCGCCAGCCGGGTGAAACACCGTCCTTCGAGATCGGCGCGGCGGCTGAAGAGGGCCGCAATATTCTATCGTTTCGCTGGAAGCGGCGTTAGGGCTGAAAGCTAGCCCTTCGGCTTCAGAAACGCTCCCGCGCAGAGTACCAGCCACCCGACGATCATGCCGAGGCCGCCCGTTGGTGCAGCGTAGGGAAACAGGCTGTGGCCGGAAAAATGCCTGACAACGAGATCGCCGACAAAGATCGCCGTGCCGAGGCCGAGGATCAGGCCCGCCGGAATGGCGGTTCTGATGCGACCCGCACCGATATGCAGCGCCACCAGAACCGGCGCATGGGCCAGCGCCATCGCCGAGGCATTGCCGAGCATATAGGTTTCGCCGGTATGGGTGGCGGCGGCGGCAAGCATGACGCCGCTCGCGCCCAGCAGGCCGCCCAGCAGCAAAATGAAGGCCCGCAATCTTTCACGGGGCACGCTTGCGATGGTCGCGCTCTGCGTGGTCATTGGCTGTCCGCCTCCTGGTTCTGCATGTGAAAGGCCAGCCGCTCGACCGGCGTCCAGATGATCTCGCGCAGCTTCTCGTTCTCGATGGTTTCGTCCATGGCGCGGCGGAAGCAGAGCAGCCATTCATCCCGCTCGGCGGGGCCGATGGGGGCGACGAAATGGCGTCGCCGCAACATTGGATGGCCGTGTTTCTCGACATAGACGGGCGGTCCGCCAAGATATCCCGTCAGATAATCGTAAAACTTCGCTTCGCTGCCGGAGAGATCGGCAGGGTGGATGGCGCGGCAGCGCGCTGCCTCCGGCAGGGTATCCATCAATTCGTAGAAGCGCCGGGTGAGCGCCCTGACGGTCGCATCGCCACCGATCGCTTCATAAAGGGTAATGGTCTCGCCGCTCATAATCCGCCTCTCGTGGCCCTCCGATCCTTATCGCTCCGTGGAGCCGGAAGAGCAACAGGGCGCTGGCGGGGTGCGACATTTGCGACAGGTCAAAGAGGACAGATGCCGGGCAAGCCCGGCATCATGCAAAACATCACCCGAAATTACGGATGAGATCGAGCCCCTTGTTCAGAAGCGTTTCGGCCTCATCCTGATTGGCGGCTTCGACGTAGCAGCGCATTTCCGGCGCGTTGCCGGAAGGGCGGAAATGGATGGTGCTGCCATCGGTCAACGCCACGCGCAGGCCGTCAATGTCGCTCAGCGCCTTGACGGTGCCGACCGGGGCGAGGAAGGCGTCGAGATTGGTCCGCGAGGCGCGCAGATGCGTCATCAGGGCGGCGCTCTTTTCCTGCGCGAAATTTTCAAGACGGTCGGCGGCGGCGACCGGCAGCCTATAGGCGGCGGCGATCTGCGACAGCGGCTTTTTCTGTTCGGCCGAGAGAAGCAGCACGGCGAGGATCGGCAAGAAGCTGTCCCGCGTCGGTAATGGCGAAAGCGGCCTGCCGTTGAGTGTGAAGGCCGAGGCCGTCAGCAGGCCGCCATTGGCTTCAAAACCCATGACGCCGTTCCTGCCGGCGGCGAGCGCCTCAGTCATGCCGGCGATGACGAAGGGCGAGCCGACTTTGGTGCGGATAACGTCGAAGGAGCCGCTTGCCTCGATGCCCGAATTGGAGGTGACGGGGGTGACGACCACGCCGGCATCGAGGAAGTTGGCCGTGATCAGGCCGATGAGGTCGCCGCGCAGCGGCACACCGTTTTCATCGGTCAGCAGCGGGCGGTCGCCGTCGCCGTCTGCGGAAACGATGGCGTCGAGACCGTGCTCCGGCGACCATTTTTTGAGAAGCGCCAGCGTTTCCGGCGAAACCGCTTCGGTATCCACGGGGATGAAGGTTTCGGAGCGACCGAGCGGAACGACATCGGCGCCATAATGGGCGAGGACATCGACGAAGAGATCGCGCGCCACGGTACTGTGTTGATAAACGCCGATCTTGAGGCCGGCGAGCGCCTTTTCAGGCAGCAGCGCGATGTTGCGCTCGTAGAATAGTTCGGCCGAGATGCCGGAATGGTCCTCCGCCGTCGCCGCCTCGGCGCTTACGCCCTCCGCCTCGATTTCGGCAGCGAGAGCGGCAATCGCCGTCTCGTCCTGCTTATCGATTTCGCCGTCCGGGCGGTAGAACTTGATGCCGTTGCGGTCGGCCGGGATATGCGAGCCTGTTATCATCAGCGCTGCCGCCTTCAGCGAAAGGCTATAAAGCGCCAGCGCCGGTGTCGGCACCGCACCGCAATCGAACGGGGTCAGGCCGGCTTTTTTCAGCGCAGCGATGCAGGTGGCGGAAACATCCGGGCTCGAATCGCGGAAATCGCGGCCGACGAGAATGGGATCACCCGCCTTTGCCTGACCCGATGTGAGAAGGTGCCTTGCAAATGCCGTGGCATAGACGGCCGAGGCTTTTCCTTTCAGATCGACAGAGAGGCCGCGAAGGCCGCTCGTTCCAAATTTCAGGCTCATGCCAAACTCCGTTTCGATAAAATCTTTTGAGGGTCAAATGGATAATGTAAAAATATAACGCCTGAAAGAACCGTATCGATCCATTCAAGTCAATCATCCCTTTCATGGCGGCCGCGAATAGGCGATGATGGTGCAAATAAATGCGGGTAACCTAAAATTCACCCGTCATATTTAAACTTATCCATCGATAGCGGCTCTGGCGACGATGAGAACCATGTGTTGCCGGCCTTTTTTGTGGTTCGTTCGAGTTGGATTGGCTGATGTACAGGCTTCAAAAGGCGGGACATAAGCAGGCACGTCCGCTCGATGAAAAAACGGCGCCCGCCGCGAAATCCCATGGTTCCCTGCTGGACGATCTGGTGGATGAGGACGAGGTTTTCGAGCGCACGGTGCTGAAGGAGCATCTTGAGCCCAAACCGGCTGCTGCTGCTGCCGAGCCGGCTGCGGCCGAGACGCCGGTGAAGACGGCTTCGCCGAGCGGCAGTCTGGCGGCTGCGCTGCCCGGTCTGAAACATATCGACAGGATCGGTGTGGATGACGTCATCCTCTGGCTTCGCAAAGGCATCGTCTGGATCGTGCTGGCGATTGTTCTCTGCGTCGCCGGCGCACTCACCTACGCCTATATGACGCCGCCGCGCTACAAGGCCTATACGGATATCGTCGTTAATCCCTCCAATCTGAATGTCGTCAATGACGGGGTGTTTTCGCCCAACCAGCAGCGCGACACGCAGATCCTCGAGGTGGAAAGCAAGCTGCGCACCATCACCTCACGCAACGTGCTGGCGCGGGTGGTGGACGAGCTGAAGCTCGATCAGGACCGTGAATTCATAACGCCCCCGCCGCTTGCCCGGTTGAAGGCGATGTTTTCTTCCGCACCTGATGATGGCGACAACCGGGTCGGTGCGCTTCGCTCGCTTGGCGACAGGGTGGCGGCGGAACGCGATCCGCGTTCCTTTGTCGTGACGCTTTCGGTCTGGACCAATGACGCGGAAAAATCCGTGACGGTTTCCAAGGCGATCGTGAAGGCCTTCGAAAGCGAGCTGTTCCAGACGACCTCCGACAGCAGCCAGCGTGTCGTCGACGATCTCAAGAAGCGGCTCGAGGAAATGCGCGAGAATGTAACCATCGCCGAAAAGCGCGTGGCCGATTTCCGTCGCGAGAACGGCCTGCAGGAAAATAATGGCCAGCTCGTCAGCAATCTCGCATCCGGCGAGCTGAATGCGCAGGTGCTTGCGACCCAGCAGCGCCTCATCCAGGAAGAATCGCGTCTCAAGCAGATGGAGGCGGCGATTGCCCAGAACCGCACCCAGAGCGACGCCATCTTCGACAGCCAGACCATGAACACCATCCGCGCCCAATACAGCACCCTGCAGCAGCAGATCGGCGCGATGACGCTGACCTATGGCGCCCGTCATCCGCGTCTTGCAACCGCAGGTGCGGAGCGGGCAATGCTGGAACGCGGCATGGCGGACGAGGCGCGGCGCATCCTGCAGGCGGCCAAGATCAATGTCGCCGAAGCGCGCTCCTCGCTGGATGCGCTGAGGCTGAAGGCCGTGGCGGAACGCGCCAATGTCTTTACCGACAATGACGCCCAGGTGCGGCTGCGTGATCTTGATCGCGACGCCCGCTCGGCGGCGGCGATCTACGAGACCTATCTGACCCGCTCGCGCCAGCTGGCCGAACAGCAGTCGATCGATTCCACCAATGTGCGGGTGATTTCGCAGCCGGTCGCACCCAATTCCAGAAGCTGGCCGCCCGGCAAGCTGACCTTCCTGATTGCCGGTGGCGTCGGAGGTCTGTTCCTCGGTCTCGGAATTGCCGTGGCGCTTGGTCTCTGGGGTTATCTGCGCCGGGATGATCATGCGGAAGCCGCGGCGCGTTAAGCCGTAGGGCGGCTTCGTCCCGCGTTATTCTTCCGAAATCAGACCGTCATAAACTTCGAGCAGGGCGGCGGCGATGGCAGCACCCAGCGCATTGCCGGCGTCGCGAATGCCGGCCTCGTCACCGTCGCGAACCGAAATCGCAAGATCGGACGCCTCGTTGGCGACGATTTCTTTTGCCCGCTCTATCGCCCAGAGGCCGAAATCGCCGCGATTGTCGATCGAGATTGTTTCCATGGCCGGAGCCCTTCCGTGGTTTGATGTTCGCGTCCCTTAACCCATCGGCTGAAAAACCGGAATAGGCAGAAAATGTGGCGCACAACCTTCAGGCGTGTAAAATGCCTGCCGCATACGGGGATTTATAAAAATATTAATGATAGTTCTTCGTAGTGTTTGAAGCCTTATACCCTATGCCTAAGCGTGAATATAACAATGAAACGATGCCTATCTTGGACACCGGACAGATCATGACAGGGAGAGAGATGCCGGATGCGGAGGGGACTGGTCAGGTCTGGCCGGTTATTCCGCTTGCGGCGTTGCCCATCACTGACGCGACCATTGATGAAACGGCGCAGGACTTCATCCTGCGTGCGACGTCGGCGCGCGTCGCCGGTGCACGGCCATTTTATTCGACATCGGCGAACGGCCAGGTCATCGCGCTCTGCCATCACGACCGGGAATTTGACGCCATGCTGCGGCAGGCGGACCAGATACACGCCGATGGCATGTCGCTGGTGATCTTCTCCCGCAAATTCTGCCCGAGGGCATTGAGGGAACGGGTCGCGACGACTGATCTCGTCCATGCGGTGGCGAAGCGCGCCGAAGAGACGGGCAGCCGGTTTTATTTCCTCGGCGGTTCTGAAGACGTGAACCGTGCGGCAGTCGAGGAAATGCAGAGGCTCTATCCGCGCCTCGTCTTTTCCGGGCGGCGCAACGGTTATTTCAGCCGGGCCGAGGAAGAGGCGATCCTCGCTGATATCGCCGCATCCGGGACCGATATTCTCTGGGTTGGTTTCGGCATACCGCTGGAGCAGCGTTTCGTTTCGCGCAATCTGGACAGGCTTTCCGGCATCGCTGTCATCAAGACCTGCGGCGGCCTTTTCGATTTTCTCGCCGGCAAGAACAGCCGGGCGCCGCAATGGATGCAGGATATGGGGCTGGAATGGCTCTACCGGGCGATGCTCGAGCCGAAGCGTCTTGGAAAACGTTACCTGCTGACCAATCCGATCGCCATATATTCACTGCTGAAGTACCGCTTCGGGGCGTCGGGGCAAAATCGCTAGAGCATCGCGCCTCTCCCGCCCGATAATTTGAGATTTCTCTAACATATTGAATCGATGCGCTTCGCCGCCGAAACCCGTTGCAACTGCGAACGGGTGCGCTACACTGCACAAATATTATAAATTTATTCGAATCAGAGATATTTCGAGGCCGCCAATGGTGATTACGTCCATTTCTCTTTTCATATATGGAATTGGCACCGTTACCTCTCTCGCCATGACCTATATCGAAGGCGCCCGCCGCGATAAGAGCTGGGATTTTTATCGGGTAACCGGCATTGTCCTTTGTTTCTTCTGGCCGGTGCTCGTGCCGCTGCTCGTCCTTGCGACGGCCTTTTCGTCGTTCGGTTTGCAGAAACGGCTCATAAATACAATCTCGCTCGGCAGGGAAAAGACCCTGAACTAACCATGGCTGGAGTGATTGGACTTCAGGTCTTCTTCGCCGGCGCCTTGTAAGGCGTCAGCGTTATGCCAAGGCTCGCCATCACGCGGCCGATGGACATCAGCGGCGGATGGGTGGCGGGCAGCAATGCGCCGGTTTTCAAGCCTGCGGAAATGGCGCGGACCAGCGACAGGCACAGGCTGACGGCGTTTTTGGCGGCAAGCAGCAGTCCGCCCTTCAGGCCGGGGCGGTGGGCGCGGTCGATGCTGTAATTGATGATACCGGTGCGGAGCGAGCGCTCCATGATCCAGCGCGGCGCCATGCGGCTTTCCGGCACATATTCGATGATGACGGCCTGCGCATTCCAGGCGAATTTAAAGCCGGCCTTGCGGCAGCGGGTAAAGAAGTCCATGTCGCCGCCGCCGAGGAAGTTGAACTGCACGTCGAATTCCGGTTTCGGCAGGGTTTCGAACACCCGCCGGGAGATCAGGCAATTGCCCGATCCGTGGATTTGCTCGACCCGGCCGGTCGGCGCCTCGATGGAGCCGAACAGCGGATGGGATAAAACCGCCTTGGAAGCCGGGGCGTCGAATTCGCGGTTGACCGGTCCGCCGACGATATCGACGCCGAAGGACTTTGCCGCTGAAACCATTTCGGCAAGCCATTGGGGGGAGGCGGCCTCGTCGTCATCGATCATCAGCAACCACTCAGCCGAAGCATAACTTTGCCGGGCGGTGCGGAAGGCCGTGTTGATGGCGTAACAATTGCCCTGTGTCGGCTCCACCAGCGCCTGACCGGCCATGCCGCTCTCGGCGAAAAAGGCGCGTGCGACGGCGAGACCCTGCTGACCCGCGCCGTCATTATCGACAACGACGACGGCGAAGGGAAAATCGACCTTCTGGGCTGCGAGCGATGCGAGCGTCTTCTTCAAGCCTTCCGGCCGGCGGAAACTCGGTATGCACACCACCGCTTCCGGCATGATCTCGGACATGGAAACTCCTAAATTCCGGCAAGTGCGGCGGCGGAAAAAACGACGGCCCGAAGGCTCTGGCGCGGGCGGTTGAGGAAGGTATCGGCCAGCGCCGAAAAGGCCTCGCGGTAGCGGCGGGCGCGGAAGGCCTGCGCCACGGTATAGGCATTCATGTGGTTTTCCGACTTGCGGCGAAGCCGCCGCAGTTCCTGCGGGGAGACGGCTGCGATGATGGCGGGATCGGAAAACACGGCTTCGATTGCCGGTTCGCAATCCCGGAAGGTCAAAAGCCGGTTCATCATCACGCTTGTCCTGTGCACCCGGTAATCGAGCACATGGCGGCCGGGCAGATAGACAAAACGGCCGGCGGCGGCGAGCCTGCACCAGCCGTACCAGTCTTCCGCATAACGCAAGGTCTCGTCGAAACCGCCAAAGTCCTGAAAGATGCGGGTCCTGACCAGCATGATGCCGCCGTTGACGATGAAATTGCCGCCGAGCAGCGGCTGGAGAATGAAACCGTCAGGCTTTTCCCGGCGGCGGATGAGATTGCGCCGGCCGATCTTGACGCCGTTTTCATCGATGCGCTCGTAATCCCCATAGACGGCGACGACATCCTGCCCGGAAATGCCGGCGCAAAGCGCTGCGATGGCGCCCGGTTTCAGACGGTCGTCGGCATCGAGAAACATCGTCCATTCGCCGCGCGCCTGCGACAGGCCGAAATTGCGCACGGCGGAAACGCCCTGTCTTCCCTGCGGCCGGGCCAGAAGTTTTACGCGCGGATCGGAAAAACCTTCCACCTTTTGCGCGGTGGTGTCAGTGGAGCCGTCATCGACGACAAGCACTTCGCGGATGGTACCGCCCTGCAGCAACACGCTTTCGATCGCTTCCACGATGTAACGCTCGCCATTGCGAACGGGAATGACAATCGAAACGGAGACCAAGCTTTTCAACTCCATGAGGGGCGGCCCAAGCATTCTCACAGTGAAGTTACTACCGCATTAAGCCGGGCTCACCAATTATGACGTGGTATAACGTCGGTTAACCTTGCAAATCTTTAATATCCTTTTGGCATGATTGGAATGTTATGTTTTGAGAATGAAAGCGCGGTGCGTCCTTCCGGACGCCGATGCGCCGGGGTTGCGGAGGCGGGTTGATGCGGATCGGGCGGCGGAATTTTCTGGGTGGTGCGGCAAGCGCTGGCCTGCTGCATGCCGTGGCCGGCCCGGCCTTTGCCGCGCAGAAGAAAGCCACGATCAAAACCGCCCCCTATGGCGCGGCCGTCTACCTGCCTGACCTTGCCGCCGATAGTCGCATCGGCGAGGCGGTGGTGAAATATTGCTCGCGCATCACCCCCGTCACCGAAATGAAATGGGAGGTCCTGCGGCCTTCGGCTGATGCGTTCGATTTCGCCGCTGCGGATGCAATCGCCAACTTCGCGCGTCAGCACAAGCTTTCCATGCATGGCCATCCGCTGATCTGGTATGCCTCCAACGCGCCGTGGCTTGCGAGCATTGGCGGCGGCATGAAGGTCGAGAAGCTGATGGAGACCCATATCGTTACCGTGATGGAGCGATACAAGGACGTCATCCACAGCTGGGACGTGGTCAACGAACCGATCCCCGACGTGCCGGGCAATGTGCGTGCGCGGCGTGATGCCTGGTATTATGGCGCGGGGCCTGACGCCATCAAGAAGGCTTTCGAGATCGCCCATGCGGTCGATCCAAAGGCGCAGCTCGTGCTCAACGAATATGACGTCGAATTTGCCGCCGAGAAATCGCCGGCCAAACGCGCCGCTTTCCGCAATCTCATCCTCGAACTGCTGGAAAAGGGCGCGCCGATCAACGCCATCGGCCTGCAGGGTCATTTGCGCGGCGGCTGGCCGATCGCCAAGGACGAGCTTGCCGCCTTCACGACGGAAATGCGCAGTTACGGTCTTGCCGTCCTGGTGACGGAACTGGACGTGATGGACCAGACGCTGCCGTCGCCGGAGGCCGAGCGCGACATGCTGATCACCGGTCAGGTCCGCGAGTTTCTGGAAGCAGCTTCTGCAGGCGGCCCGCTTTCCTCCATCACCACATGGGGCATTTCGGATCAATATAGCTGGATCCGCTGGGCCTATCCGCGCCGCGACGGCACCGCCAACCGGCCGCTGCCGCTGGACTGGAGTTTCAACGAAAAACCCATGATGGCCGTCATTAATGAATTCCGGAACCGTGGTGCATGACTATGAATGCTGAAATGCCGCTTCCTCCCGTGCAAAAGGCGCTGCAAATCAACCTCCATCCCTTCGATGCCCCGCATGCGGCCCTGACCCTGCCGCATCAGCTGCGGGTCTGGGGCGGACAGGTGGATCGCATTCTCCTGACCGTCGATACGGGCCAGGTGGGCGCCGGCCGCTACAAGGGCAACGGTTTTGACGCGGCGCGCCAGCGTCTCTTCGACATGCTGGAGGAAATGCAGACCAACTATCCGCATCTGCATGTGGATATCGTCGATTACAGCGATGCGGCGCGCAGCGCGGTGACGCAGACCTTCTTTTCCCGCTCACCCATTCCCTATCCCGCCAAGGCTTTCGACGGCGGGCCCTTCCATGTCTATTTCCATGGTATCAAACGCGCCAATGCCCGTTATGTGCTGCATATGGACAGCGACATGATGTTCGGCGGCGGCAGCCAGAGCTGGTTCGCCGAGGCGATCGCGCTGCAAAAGGCCAATCCGGATGCGCTGTGCATCACGCCCTTTTCCGGGCCGCCGACGGTGCGCGGCGATCTCGATATTTCCCGCCATGTCGGCATGCCCGGCGTGAAGAACATCCCTGAGCCGCGCAAGCTGCCGTCGCGCATTCCCACCTGGCGTTTCGCCACCGTTTCCACCCGGCTTTTCTTGATCGACATGGACCGTTTTGCGAAACGGATCGGTTCTTTGGAACTGCTCAGGCCCGATGTCAAACGACGCATCCGCTCTTATGCCTATAACCAGCAGCCGGTCTCCATGCCCGCCGAGGAAGTGCTGAGCACAAACATGATGCGCGCCGGCGTTTATCGCCTCGATTTTCTCGGCACGGGCAAGGGCATGTATTCGCTGCATCCGCCCTATCGCTCGCCGGAATTTTATGCGGCGCTCGCCTCCATCGTCGAGCGCATCGAAAAGGGCGATATTCCGGAAGGACAGCTCGGCGATTTCGATATCAACGGATCGATGGTGGACTGGACCAGCGCGCTGGCGGCCAAGACGCGCTCCAAACGTTATGCGAAAGCGCTGCGCCATCTCATCTCGGCCAATGTCGGGCGGTTCAGCTAGGCTTGAGGGTGCCCGGTCGGCGCTCCGTCCCGTTGCCGGGTGGAGGCCTCAATAGTCTGTTATGAGCTTGCTCCAGCTTTCAGAGCACAGCCCGCCAATATAGATATCTCCGGCCAGCGCTTTTTCCCTGAGGTCGTCATCCCGGGTCGCCATGCAGAAATAACCGTCATGGCGGAAGCTCATGTGGTTCTGGCGGTAAAGCGCATTGATGAGAAACGGCTGCGACATGCCGGTGACATGCGCATAGTTCTCGTCATCGAAATGGCGGAACAGGGTGTTGAGCACATCGTTTTCGCAGCCGGCATCGCAGACGAGATTAAGCACATAGGCGGTTCGTCCCCGCTGGCCAAAAAACAGCGCAGCACCCATGGCATGGCCTGCGGCATTCTCGATCATCACGCCTTGCAGTTCACCGAGGCTTTCATTGGCCCTGCTCATCTCTATCAGCCAGTGAAACTCCTCGTGAGACCATTCCGGGCGAATGGAAAAACGCTCGATCATCGTGAGCGCCCTGCGACGGAAGGTTTCGTAGTCAACCGTTTTGACCGTGGCGCCGGCCGCCTCCTGCGGTCGCAGACCCTTTTTCCATCGTCTGAGGATTCCATCGACGAAACCGAGCGTGGTCAGCGCAAGCGTGGTTTTGGCCAATTTGGAACGGCGCGGCATGCGCAGGGCAATGGTGCAGAAGGGCTTGAGCGCCTTGTGCCATTGCAGGCTTTCAATCGGCAACATGTTGCCGCCGGTCGCCACCCAGTGATCGGCGCTCACAGGTGAAGCCGTATCCGAGAACAGCATGTCGTGTTTGGATGCCCGCATGCCACGGGACAGGCGCGCCGCGCCAAGCGCGCCGCGTTTCCCGTCCGATGCGAAGGCGCAGAGCAGCCGCGCGGTGATGGTTTTTCCATTCGCAACGAAGCGCATGGGCACGGCGAGGATGACGCTGGTGACCCCGTTCTCCCCGGCATCGTAGACAACGCTGCCGTTTTCCGGACTGAAGGCGGGACTGCCGAAAAACAGTTTTTCGATATAGGAGCGGAAATCGAAGTTCCGCTCTTGCCCGGTCTTTCTGAAAGCGCTGTTGAGCACGGCCTCGACAGCCGGGACGTCTTCCCTGCGCATCGGGCGGATGCCAGACACACCGATTTGAACCGGGCGTTGTGTCAAGTGACCGCTATCGCCATCGTCCATATGGGTGTGTATCGGAACGTCCACCGTCGGCCCCCACCTTTTGTGCATTGACGAAATCAACCATAGGCAGCGTATATTTGAATGTATTAATATAGATATAAAACCTGCAATCCGGTGGGATCGAAAGTATCGGGTTTGGAATAAATCATATTAATATCAAGATATTAATCTGTATAAGTCGCATCGGTTGAGGTTAACAAAATACGCTCAAGCAAGCAACCTTTGGATGAAATATGGATAAATTTTTGTAGGCGATTTTTTGGGGTCTTGCGTCAATTTTGGCAAGCTTCTGTCTTGTCCTTTGTGTCCGGGCTCCGATTTCCCGAGGAAAAGCGACCAATCGCGGTGCTATTTGCCCGTGCATCACGGATAACTAAAAAATAGGATTTGCGCGGGATATTCGTATTATCGAATATGAGAAGCACGAGTTTTAATGCGGGTGGCTTCAGGAAAGAGGGAGAGAAAAACCCCTTATGGATGCAGCGCGTGAAGAACAGGGGCGGGGCTACTGGCGGGACGCGTTGTTTTACGTGACTTTCCTGTATTTCACGGTCGGCTTTTCGCCCTATATCTCGCTCTCATCGACCTATCAGGGCTCCGCCATGGCGGCCGGGTCCAACCTGCTCAACCAGTTGACGGCGATCATCCTGTTCTTCAGTTTCCTGGCCTTCATGGCGAAGGAGCGGTCGTTTTCCATCCTCTTCATGCCGCGCCTGCTGATGGCGGCGATTTTCGGCTGGTTTGTCCTGACCTCGCTTGCGGGTGAAGCGCCGCTATTTTCGCTCAGGCGGCTGGTCATGTGCGCCATTATCTGCGTGCTTGCCGGTGGCTTCCTGCAATTGCCGCGCACCGAGCGGCATTTCACGACGCTGCTCGCCACATGTGCCCTGATCATATTGTTCCTGTGCTATTTCGGAATAACCGTGCTGCCCTCGCGCTCGATCCATCAGGCCAGCGATGCGCTGGAGCCGCTGCTGGCGGGGGACTGGCGCGGGGTTTTCCGCCACAAGAACGAGGCCGCCTCGGTCATGGCGGTGTTGATCATCGTCGGTATTTATCTCTGCAAGCGCTGGTCCTTCATCGGCGGGCTGTCGGTGCTGTTGCTGTCGCTGGTCTTTCTGGTCAAGTCCGGCGGCAAGACCGCGCTTGGGCTGATGCCGATCATCATTGCGACAGGCTGGTTCATCCTGCGCTGGCCCCGCTGGCGCTACCCGGTCGTGACCCTGTTTCTGGCGGTTTTCGCGCTGGTGACCGTCGGCACCACGGTCGATCCCGTCTTTTCGCAGATGCTGACGAAGCTGGGGCTTGACGCCAGCTTTACCGGCAGACGGGATATCTGGACCGTCGCCATCGACTATATCCGCCAAAGCCCGCTCCTCGGATATGGCTATCAGGCCTTCTGGCGCAGCGACGCCCTGATGTCGAGTTTCACCGAGAACAATACCTGGGCGACGACCGCGCCGGATTCGCACAATGGTTATTTCGACCTTCTGCTGGCCGGCGGCGTGCCGGGCCTGGCGCTGGTAATGGTGTGGATCTATCTCCTGCCGCTGCAGTATCTCGGCAAAATGAATGACGCCACGCGCAACAGTCCGCTGACGCGGCTTTATGTCGGCGTATGGCTTTATGTGCTGCTCTACGGCTTTCTGGAGACGCTGTTTTTCCTCAGCACCGGGTTCGTCTGGTTCTTCCTCATCGTGGCGGTGATTGGCCTGCATCTTCAGGCCAATGCCAGCCTCGTGGAAGACGAGGCGGAGGGGGAACCGGACAGAACTGGCGCGGCCCCGATACCTGAACGGCGGCAGGTTTCCCCGGTTGTTCGTTCCAGGTGATATTTTGAAATGATTTTTCGTTGCAAATATGTAAAAGAGCCGATTGTTGCGCGCGTCTGCAGCTATTTTCGCTAAACATGCGCGGCTCAAGTCTTTGTTATTGTGCAAATCGCATCGCGAACCCAGGGGTATCGGCGCGGCGGCACTAAAAAAACGGATCGGCTAGGTCAATCGATGGCAGATACAGGCGCCTGCGCGCTCGAGGCGGATGACATCCACAAGAGCTTCGGCACGCATGAAGTTTTGAAGGGCGTTTCGCTGCAGGCCCACAAGGGCGACGTCATCTCGATCATCGGGTCTTCCGGTTCCGGCAAAAGCACCTTTCTGCGCTGCATGAACTTTCTCGAAACGCCTGATCGCGGCCGCGTCATCATCAATGGCGAGGAAATCGCCACAAAAACCGGCCGCGACGGCAAGGCCGTGCCGAAAAACTGGCGGCAGGTGGAAAAACTGCGGACCGGTCTCGGCATGGTGTTCCAGAATTTCAATCTCTGGGCCCATCGCACCGTTCTGGAAAACGTCATCGAGGCCCCGGTTCACGTTCTCGGCGTCAGACGGCAGGAAGCGATCGAAAAGGCCGAAGCCCTGCTGAACAAGGTCGGGCTCCATGACAAGAAAAACGCCTATCCGGCATTCCTTTCCGGCGGACAGCAGCAGCGCGCCGCCATTGCGCGTGCTCTCTGCATGGAACCGGCGGTGATGCTGTTCGACGAACCCACCTCGGCGCTTGATCCGGAACTGGTGGGAGAGGTTCTGAAGGTCATCCGTGATCTGGCCGAGGAAGGCCGCACCATGCTGCTGGTCACCCACGAAATGCGCTTTGCGCGCGATGTGTCCTCGCAGGTCGTGTTTTTGCATCAGGGCCGGGTGGAGGAGGCGGGGCCGCCGGCGCAGGTGTTCGGCAACCCCACGAGCGCCCGCTGCCGGGAATTCACCGGCGCGCTGGCCAATTGACCCTTTTGCCTGACAGTCCGTTTTAACAGGAGAGACTTGAATGAAATTCTTCGCCACGCTGCTTGCCGGAACGGCATTTGCGTTTTCCGCCTTCACCGCCAGCGCCGATGTGCGCTTCGGCATCATGAACGAGGCCTATCCGCCCTTCTTCGCCAAGGACGCCAGCGGCAAGTGGCAGGGCTGGGAAATCGACCTCATGGACGCCGTCTGCGCCGAAATGAAGGAAAAATGCTCGATCGTGGAACTGTCCTGGGATGGTCTCATCCCGGCGCTGCAGACGAAGAAATTCGACGTCATCTGGTCCTCCATGTCGAACACGGAAGAGCGTCAGAAGATCATCGATTTCACCGACAAATATTATAACACGCCGAGCAAGCTGATCGGCGCCAAGGGTGAAAAGGCGGGTGCGACGGCCGAGGACGTCAAGGGCAAGACCATCGGCATTCAGGTGGCGACGATCCAGTCCGAATATTACAAGAAATATTTTGCC
Source organism: Agrobacterium sp. M50-1 (assembly GCF_049843495.1). NCBI lineage: Bacteria > Pseudomonadati > Pseudomonadota > Alphaproteobacteria > Hyphomicrobiales > Rhizobiaceae > Agrobacterium > Agrobacterium sp. M50-1. The sequence goes on from NZ_JBBHZH010000003.1 coordinate 234,795, forward strand.
GGTGTCGCCGATGAGAAGACCTACCAGACGCTGGACGAGGCGTTTCAGGATCTCGCGGCCGGCCGCATCGACTATGTCTTCGGCGATTCCATCGTTCTCGACGCTTTCGTGAAGAGTGACGCGGGCAAGGATTGCTGCGCCGACATGGGCGATGTCGCCGACGACAAGGAAATCCTCGGTCTCGGCGTTTCGGGCGGCCTGCGCAAGGAAGACACCGAACTCAAGGCCAAGCTGAATGCGGCAATCGCCGCCGTGCGCGCCAGCGGCAAATATGACGAGATCAGCAAGAAGTACTTCAGCTTCAATATTTACGGGCAGTAATTCAAGCTGATCGGTCACGCATATGGCAAGCCTTGAAACCACGTTGCAACTTCTGTCTCCTTATCCTCCGGGATGGGGCGGCACCCTGTTGAAGGGTGCGGCGTCGACGCTTGCCATTTCCGCCGGCGCCTATCTGATCGGCCTTGCCATCGGCATGGCCGGGGCGCTCGGCAAGCTTTCGGGCAACAGGCCGCTTGGCCTGCTGCTCAACCTCTATACCACCGCGATCCGCGCCGTTCCCGAGCTGATCCTCATCGTCGGGCTTTATTATGCCGGTACTGATGGTCTCAACCGGCTGCTGCTGCTGGCGGGCATGCCGCCGCTGGAGGTCAACGGTTTCGTTGCCGCCGTTGCGGTTCTGGGTTTCGTGCAGGGCGCCTATATGACGGAGGTGCTGCGCGGTGCGATCCTTGCCATTCCGAACGGGCAGATCGAGGCGGCGCGCGCCTTCGGCATGTCGCCGGGCTTGCGGTTCCGCCGGGTGGTTTTGCCGGCGCTTTTGCCGAACGCCTTGCCGGGGCTTGGCAATCTCTGGCTTGCGGTGACCAAGGACAGCGCCCTGGTGGCGGTTGTCGGTTATCAGGAACTGGCGCTCGCGACGCGGCTGGCCGGGGCCAGCACCAAGCAATATTTCCTGTTCTTCCTTGCCGCCGCCCTGCTTTACCTCGCCATTACGCTCGTTTCGAACCTCGTTTTTTCGCTGGTCGAACGCCGCGTGCAGCGCGGCCAGCCGGCTCTGGCCTGAGGAGGGGACGGCATGGATTTTTCATGGGTCGCGAAATATTGGCCGCTTCTTCTTTCGGGTGCATGGCAGACGGTGGCGCTGCTTGTCATCTCCGTCAGCATCGGGTTTCTTCTGGCCATCGGGCTTGCCTTTGCGCAGGTGAGCGGCGGGCGGATGGCGAAAATCCTGGCGCGGGCTTATTGCACCTTCTTCCGCGGCACGCCGCTGCTCATCCAGCTCTGGCTGCTTTATTACGGCGTCGGCTCGCTTCTGCCGATGATACCAGGCATCAGGCAAAGCTTCATGTGGCCGGTGCTGCGCGAAGGGTTCTTTTTCGCGGCCGTCAGCTTCACGCTGAACTATGCGGCTTATGAGGCGGAAGTTCTGCGCGGCGCGCTGCTGGCGGTGCCGAAAGGCGAGCTGGAGGCGGGCAGGGCTTTCGGCATGGGCCGCTTCACCCTCATTCGCCGCATCTGGCTGCCGCGCGCCATCCGCATCGCGCTGCCGACCATTGCCGGCGAGGTGGTGATGCAGCTGAAGGCGACGCCGCTTGCTTTCACCGTGACTGTCATGGACCTCTACGCCGTCGCCTACAAGGTGCGGCAGGACACGCTGCTCGTTTATGAGCCGCTGATCGTCGTCACCGTCTTTTATCTCATTCTCACCGCCATCATCGCCCGCTGTTTCGGTCTCGTCGAACAGCAGGTGCCGGTCCGGCGATAAACATTCAGGGAGTTATGACCATGAGCACAATCCGTATCCTCGACGGCGGCATGAGCCGCGAATTGCAGCGGCTTGGCGCCGTGCTGAAACAGCCGGAATGGTCGGCGCTGGCGCTTATCGACGCGCCCGAGATCGTGCGGCAGGTGCACCAGGAATTCATCGAAGCCGGCGCCGATGTCGTCACCACCAATTCCTATGCGCTGGTGCCCTTCCACATCGGCGAAGAGCGTTTTCAGAAGGACGGCGCATCGCTGATCGCCCTTTCGGGCAAGCTGGCGCGCGAAGCGGCGGATGCCGCCGGGCGCAAGGTGCTGGTGGCGGGTTCACTGCCGCCGATCTTCGGCTCCTATGAGCCGCAGAATTTCGATGCCACGCGGGTGCAGGCTTATCTGAAGGTGCTGGTCGATAATCTTGCGCCGCATGTCGATGTCTGGCTCGGCGAGACGCTCAGCCTGATCGCCGAGGGCGAGGCGGTGCGCGAGGCCGTTGCCGCAACCGGCAAACCGTTCTGGATTTCCTTCACGCTTAATGATGATGCGGCTGCGGTCGGCGGCGAGCCTGCGCTTCGCTCCGGTGAAACGGTCAAGGCGGCGGCTGAATGGGCGGCGCAATCGGGCGCGACCGCCCTTCTGTTCAATTGCAGCAAGCCGGAAGTCATGAAAGCCGCGGTTGAGACGGCCGCCGCTGTCTTCGCGGAAAAGGGTGTGTCCCTGGAAATCGGCGTCTACGCCAATGCCTTTGAAGGCGAGCAGGGTGATTCCGCCGCCAATGAAGGGCTGCATGACACGCGTGCCGATCTGACCGGCGATGTCTATTCCCGTTTTGCCTGCTCCTGGGCGGATGCCGGCGCGACCATGATCGGCGGCTGCTGCGGTATTGGTGCTGCGCATATTCACAGGGTTGCGACAGCGTTGCGGCGGGCGGCCGCCTGAGGCGCCCGGCGTCGCAGTTGACGCCACCATCATAAATCAAAGCGGCAGTTTCAAAACCTGCCGCTTTTTTGTATGCGGCTATTGACCTCAACTATAGTTGAGGAATTATCAGGACATGGAACACTGTTGAAGGACGTTCCATGAGCGATGATACACTTTCCATACGGATCATATTTGGCAGCGCCCGCAACCCGCGCTTCTGCGATGTTGTCGGCCAATGGCTGCTTGACCAGCTGAAGGCTCTGCCCGGACTGGAGCTTGCGGTCATCGACCCGCGCGAACTCGATCTGCCGCAGGACCACGCGCCCGAGCGCGCCTCGGTGCGGCAGCTTCGGCAAAGCCTCGATGGCGCCGATGCCTTCATCGTCGTCACCCCGGAATATAACCGCAGTTACCCCGGCGCGCTGAAGGTGCTGATCGATTCCGCCTATGACGAATGGGGCGCCAAACCGGTGGCCTTCGTGTCCTATGGCGGGATTTCCGGTGGCCTTCGCGCCGCCGAACAGCTTCGCCCCGTTTTTGCGGAACTGCATGCGGTGACGATCCGCGATGTCGTCAGCTTCGCCAGTCCCTGGGATCGTGTCGATGCCGCCGGCCAGCTCGATGCCGGCGCGGCGGCGGCAGGCGCGCTGGAGACGATGATGAACAAGCTTGGCTGGTGGGCGCGGGCGCTGAAACAGGCGCGGTCCGCAACGCCTTACAAGGGGGCGTGAGAATGACCGAAAAATCCCTCGCGTTGAAAGTGACGCTCCTGTTCGTCGCCACGCTCACCATCATGGCCGGAACCACGGTTGCACCTTCGCTGCCGGCCATAGAGCAGACTTTCCTGTCGACGCCGCATGTGGATATCATGAGCCGCATGGTGCTGACATTGCCGTCGGTTTTCGTGGCCTTCTGCGCCCCCATTGCCGGGATGCTGGCGGATCGCTTCGGCCGCAAGCGGCTGCTGCTCGGCGCGATCCTGCTCTACAGCCTTTCCGGCATGTCCGGCCTTTTTGCCGAAAGTCTTGCCGGCCTGCTCATCGGGCGCGCCTTTCTCGGTCTGGCGATCGGCGCGATCATGACGATCGGCACGGCGCTGGTGGGTGATTATTTCGAAGGCCCGGCGCGGGAGCGCTATCTCGGCCTGCAACAGGCCTTTACGCAGATCGGCGGCGTGGTTTTTGTGGTGGCGGGCGGTTTGCTGGCGGATCTGCATTGGCGCGCGCCCTTCGCGGTCTATGCCGTCGCCCTGCTCATTCTGCCGGCAGCCCTGTTCTTTCTGACGGAGCCGGTGAGGAACGATGGCGCTATCAAGGCTGGAGGCGAACAGGACTTTGCGGTCAACTGGCTGCTGGTGGGCCTGCTGGCGCTGGCGGTATTTCTCGTCAATGCCCTGTTCTACACCATCCCCTCGCAGCTGCCGTTTTTCCTGCGGGAGCTTGGGGTGTTTTCCGGCAGCATTGCGGGATACGCCATCGGCATTTTTAATCTGGCCGGGGCGCTGGCGGCACTCAATTTCGGGCGGTTGCGGGCAAAGGTCAGCGTTACCGCCATCATTGCCGCCGGGCTGGTGTTGATGGCGGCGGGTTTTGCGCTGCTTGCCATGGCCGAGGGGCTGGTCGCCATGCTGTCATCGCTTGCGGTGGTGGGATTTGGCCTTGGTGTGGTGATGCCGGGCATCATGTCCACGACCATCATGCTGGCGCCGCTCAGACTGCGCGGGCGTATCGCCGGCATCGTCACCGCTTCGATGTTTCTCGGGCATTTCATCTCACCGCTGGCAAGCCAGCCGTGGATTGCCAGGTTTGGTTTTGCTGGCGCCTATCGCGACATAGCCGTGATATTCGCCGCCATGGCCGGGCTCGCCCTTGTCGCCCTGATCTTCCAGCGACGCAGCGACGCACGAAGATCGCGTTCTTTTGCCTCGAGCCGCTGACACCGGTGATCGTGAAGGAATTATAAAGTTTTTCAATATAATCATTTCTTTGAAAAACAAACGGAAGGCGCATCGGCTGAAGAACCGGTTGATTTCATTCCGTTCCTCGAAATTCGGCGTGGCGTTTCCGCTTTCCTTGCGGAGCCGCCAGGCCATCCGGGGCGGTGGCCTGTCCGTATTTGAAGGGACGGGCGGCTTTCCCGGCGCATGCATGAAGCAGGTGCAGTGAGAGCCGATGATACGGCTGGCGGAGCTTCGATGATCGAGGCGTTCGACGTGCAATGTCAGTCTCGCCGAACACCTCCGGCACGGGGAAGGAGCGGTTTTTCAATGATCTGAGGTTCCCCGTGTCTTTTCTCCAAAACGCCAGTATCCGCACCAAAATCCTGTCGCTCATTCTTCCGCTCTGCATCGTCGGCCTTGGCGCCACGGCTTACATGGCCACCCATTACAAGCAAGCGGACACGGCCTACTCGTTTTTTATCGCCAATGACAACGCCGCTCTGGTGGAGCTTTCCCGTGCGAACCGTAACCTACAGGCCATGGCCTATGGCGCCTATCAGGTCATGGCTTATGACGCCGGCAATCCTGACTTCAAGGTTGTCAAACATGAATATGAGACGGACAGGACGGCATTGATATCACGTCTGAATGGGGTCAAAACCATTTTCCCGGAGGAAGCTCCGGCGCTGGACAAGCTGTTGAGCCAGGCTCAGGGCATTATCGCCTTGACCGACAAGGCCGTGGAATTCGGTTCGTCCAACCGTAATGCGGAATCCGCCGCTGAACTCCTGAAGGCCGACATCGTGATCCGCTCGACCGGAAACGAAATCGCCGCCCTCCTGGAAAAACTTTCCGAGGGCGTCGTCGAGGGAAGCGAGGAACTGACGGATCAGACCAACTCGACCATCTTCAGCTCGCTGGTGGTAGTCGGCGTTGCTTTTGCGATCGGCATCATTCTGGCGCTGTTCGTGGCGTCTCGTGGCATCACCACGCCGATCGCCCGTCTGCGCGAACGCATGGTGTCGCTCGCCGGTGGCGAAACGGCCACGGAGATTGACGGCACGGCGCGCCGGGATGAAGTGGGCCAGATGGCGAAAGCCGTTCAGGTGTTCCGCGAAAACGCCATCGAGCGCATTCGCCTCGAACAGGAAACCGAAGCCAATCGCAGCCTCTCGGAGAAAGACCGGATCGAGCGCGAGCAGCAGAAGGCAACGGAGGCGGCCGATGTCAAATTCGCCGTCGACAATCTCGCAGCCGGTCTCTCGAAGCTTTCGGAAGGCGATGTTTCCTATCGCATCGGCCAGCCTTTCACCGCGACGCTTGATGGCGTCCGCAATGATTTCAACATGTCTGCCGAAAAGCTGCAGGCTGCATTGACCAAGGTGGCGCAGAACGCCAGCGGCATCGGCGCGGGTGCAAACGAGATCAAGTCTGCCGCCGACGATCTGGCCAAGCGCACCGAGCAGCAGGCCGCAGCCGTGGAGGAAACAGCCGCTGCGCTTGAAGAAATCACGACGACGGTCAGGGATTCCACCAAACGCGCGCAGGAGGCGGGCCAGATCGTCAGCCGCGCCAAGGCGGGCGCCGAACAATCCGGCCAGGTGGTGCGCCGCGCCGTGGTCGCCATGGAGCAGATCGCCAAATCGGCCAACGAGATCAGCAACATCATCGGCGTTATCGACGAAATCGCCTTCCAGACCAACCTGCTTGCGCTGAATGCCGGTGTGGAAGCCGCCCGTGCCGGCGAGGCCGGCAAGGGTTTCGCCGTGGTGGCGCAGGAGGTGCGTGAGCTCGCCCAGCGCTCCGCGAGCGCCGCCAAGGAGATCAAGGCGCTGATCACCACCTCGAACGACCAGGTGCAGCAGGGCGTGCAGCTGGTGGGCGACACCGGCAAGGCGCTGGAGACCATCGTTTCCGAAGTGCAGGAAATCAACCGGCACGTCGTCTCCATCGTTGAGGCCGCGCAGGAACAATCTTCCGGCCTGCAGCAGATCAATACGGCGGTCAACCAGATGGACCAGGACACGCAGAAAAATGCGGCCATGGTGGAAGAAACCAATGCCGCAAGCCACAGCCTGGCCAAGGAAGTGGCGTCGCTCAACCAGCTGCTCTCCCAGTTCAGGCTCGCCGATGGCGCTTATCAGCAAAAAAGCCAGACTGCTCCGGTTCGCAGCGCCGCCGGCAACGACAAATATGTGGCATCCCCCGTCCGTGCGCTGGGTCGCAAGATCGCCACGGCGTTTTCGGGCAACGCCGCTGTCGATACAAAGGGCGACTGGCAGGAGTTCTGATCGCTATTTCAGGGCGCTTCCATGGTCCTGGCGCCGGGTTATTTATGACTGGGGTTGGCGGGCCTGATATCGCCCGCCCGCCCGAGAACGAAAAATGCCGCACGGGCCTGATCTCCCGTGCGGCATTTTTTGAGCGCGGCATGTCGGAATTATTTACTTTCCGCAGACCGCCGTTCCTATCCGCAAGATTTGCCGGATCGGAAATTATCTGGCCTGCATGGCGCGAATAAAGGCCGGGCTTCCGCTATTCAAATCACTGTATGTAATTCTTTTACTTGCGATGGCGTCGATTAATCGCGTGCAGAAGATCATGTCGACGTTGCTCTTCGGGCTGACATTCATGGCTTCAGCCACGGCAATTTTGGAACTCTTGGACTTTTTCTTTGTCGTTTCATAGCAATTTTGAACCGCCCTGCGTTTGACGGCGGGACTTCCTCCTATGATTTCCTGATCCCTTTCGAAACTGGGGTTCGTCTGGCATCCTGAAAGGATGAACACTGATACAAATACAGCAATAATTGCCTTGATTTGCATAGATTAACTTTCCCTTTTACCCCGCCAGATGGCTCATGCTGGAGCAACCCAACCAGACCCGTCGATCAGGAGTATTGCAGCCATATTGCGGCAAATACATCCGGGTGATTACAGGAATATGTTCACAGAACCCGCGCCGAAGGGGTTAGTCGCTTTGGAAGACAGGCATAAAGCTCTATGCAGCCTCCTAAGTGGAGGATTGCCATAGACGATGTCAGGGTAAGATAAATGGCGCACCCGACAGGATTCGAACCTGTGACCTTTGGAATCGGAATCCAACACTCTATCCAGCTGAGCTACGGGTGCAGCAGTCACGCTTGAATCGCGTGCAGCGGTTGGTTCATACCCCAGCTTTGTTTCCGCATCAACGTCTAAAAATCAAAGATTTGCGAAAGGTTGCCTGTTTTCGGGCGGGGCCGGGCGTGAGGGTGTGTTGTGAGGGCGTCGCACGCTTTTGCGTGGCGGCGGTGCGTTACGTCGTTTGGCGTATTGTGTTTTTATCGGAATAGATTTTCCCTTATAAGTAGTATGTTATCGCCGAGCCGGACCGTTGTCCTGCCCCATTATCGAAGTGGCGGCAGGATTGCTGCAATGCCTTTCAAACACGGCGCGGGAGTCGATTTTAGCCCCTCAAAATTGGTGGGTAAATAGTCATACTTTTTTTGTTTTGCCAACCGCGATCCGGAGTCCGTGGTTGCTTCGCCGGCGATTAACTGTCAAATTATTATACAATATTAGTATCATCTACATTTATTTGGGATACAGTTTCGCAACGTTGTCGGTTATGATTTCGGCAAGGTAAAGGAACGAATCAGGCGGGGGATCGGATGGCTTTGCGATTGGCACACAGCAACGGGCCGCGGACGGAAAAGGCCGAAAGCGGCAGCGCGGAAGCGGCGCACATCACGGCGATCGACTATGGGTTGCTGACGACTGCGATCAGCTATCATTTGCGGCACTCGCAACTTGCCGTGGCAAATGGCTTTGCCGATGTGCTGGCCGAGCAGGGATTGCGGCCCGCCGATTTTTCCGTGCTCGTCATCGTTGGCGGTAATCCGGGCCTCAAACAGAGCGATGTGGCTGAAGCGCTCGGCATACAGCGGGCCAATTTCGTCGCGATCGTCGACAGCATGGAAGAGAAGGGGCTGCTTGTCCGCCGCAAATCGGAAGAGGACAGGCGCGTTCATTTCCTGGACATGACGGAGGAAGGCAGCAGCCTTCTCGACCGGCTTTCCAATACCTGGCGGGACCGTGAGGAAAAGCTGATCGACCGGATCGGCGGCAAGAAGGCCCGCGATCAGCTTCTGGCTCTGCTTGGACGCCTGCGCGACTGAACCGTCGAAGAGAGCGTCGGGCAATCAGAGTAGTGCCGGGCGGCTGCGGGGTGCGGCCTGCGCCCGGATGTTTCTGTCGTCCATTGTCTGCGACATCGGAACCATCTTCCCGTTGGTCCTTCACGGCAGCCTGAGCGGCGGCGGGCCGAATTGCGTTGCAATTTTTCTGTGAAACCGCCAAGACGCATAAGCATCTTCACGTCTTGTGGCGCGGAGCCGCAATCATGCGATCGACTGGAAAGGCCCGGGACTGGAACGCCATGCTGAATATCGATACGAGTCATCCGCTTTATCGTCCCCTGTGGGTCCGGTTGCTCATTGTCGGCTTTTGCGCCGCCTGGGCCGTCATCGAATTCGTCAATCGCGAGTTTTTCTGGGGAACCATCGTAGCCGGCATCGGGGCTTATGCGGCCTATGAATTGCTGCTGAAGTTCAAACCCGCAAGCGATGCCGCCAAAAGCGGAAATGGCACGGATGAGCCCGCCGCCGAAAGCGCGCCCACCGATAAGAGCGATGCGGGCTGAAGCGCCGCCTATCTTCCGTTTTATATATTTCCCGAGATAAGACGGCCCGGCATTTTCACCGGAAATGCTCCCGCATCCGCAGCATCCGGATCGCCTGGTCGATCAGGAGATTGGCCGCCGTCATGCGCAGCGTCGCATTATGCCGGAATTGCGGCTTCACCCGGTCGGGATGATTGAGGCGGGCAAAGGCGCGGCGCTTTTCCGCAAGCGTTGCGGCCGTGTCGGTGTCGTGGATCGCCAGTTCCGCGGAGACATCGGCAAGCGAGGTCTTTTCGAGGTGGGCCGGCATCGCTTCCGGCTCGGGCTCCGGTTGAGGTTCCGCGGGTGGCGCGGGTTCAGCCATGAAGGCGAGATAGGCATCGAGATTGCCGTTCGCCGGTGGCGGCGTTTCAATATGCGTATCGATGACAAAGCCCGAGCTGAAACCGGCAATACGATGACCGGCCGGCGGTGGCGGCTCCACGCTTTCTTCTTCTTCTTTTTCCAGTTTCAGTCGTTCAACAACCGACTGGAAGACGGATTGTCCGAAGAGCATGCGGCTTTTCCCTCGCCGGTCTGACTATCCGGCCTTTATGGATCATGAAGGTGGTGTCTGGCTTGCCGCCCTCACGGGCCGGTCAGCTTGCGGCTCTCATCCAGAACCAGATCGTAGAGCAGGCGGGCGCTGGGCGGCAAAACCCGGCCCTTGGTGGTGATGATGCTGTAGGGCTTCACGACGAGTTCGAAATCCGTCGGCAATATGCGGGTTCGGCCGATATCCGCCTGCTGGCCGGCAACGAATTCGGCCATGTCCTGGGCGATCGGCGCAATCGCATCGGTGTTGCAGATCAGGGCGAGCGTCAAAAGCATGGAGGGCGTGTTGATGATGTTGCGGGGCATGGTGACGCCGTGGGTCAGGAAGACATCCTCCATGGTTCTGCGCAAAAGCGCGCCGGGCGGCTGGAAAACCCAGTCGTAACCGGAGAGATCCTGCAGGGTCACGGGCTCGCCGCGCAGCAGGGGGTGGCCTTCGCGCACGACAAGACAGGCGCGCTCGATGCCGATTTCATGGATGGAGAAGAGGCCGGGATCGAAATCATCGGGAATGCGGCCGATGATGAAATCGTGGCGCGCGGCCAGCAGTTCGCGCGCCAGCACGTTGCTGCTTTCCACCTGCACGTTGATTTCAATGCCGGGATAGGTGTCCATGGCGCGCCTTATGGCGGGAACCACGAGGCTGATGGCGGGCGCGGTGACGGCGCCGATATAGACCGAGCCGCCGCTGCCCGACTTCATCTGGTTCAGTTCACGGCTCGCCTCGCGCAGTTCCAGCAGGATGGTGCGGGCCCGGCGCGCCAGCGCCTCGCCGAATTTCGTCAGCACCACGCCGCGCGAGGCCCGCTGACAAAGGGGTGATTTGACGATCGCCTCCATTTCCGCGAGCATGCGCGAGGCTGCTGGCTGCGTCATGTTCATGGCGGCCGCCGCCGCGCTGACCTGCCCGTGCTCCTCGATCATGACCAGCATGCGCAGGTGGCTCATCTTCAATCCGGCCCGCAGCAAAGGGTTGTCCTCAAAGACGAAAAGGGCCTCTGTTGTTTGCGCCTGCTCATACACTTTTTGGTTGTTCATTCGTGGTTTTATACCCCTCATCGGTTTTTGTATCGATTTAATATATCATAATTGATATATGGAAACTGATTTATTCTATTTGACAGTTATATGGATTCAGAACAATTTGCGGAATGCCGGGGAGGAGCGGCAGCTGTTCCATTTCGCATGTGCGAAACGGAATGAGCGCAACGCGGCTTCTTCCTCTGACGGCATGAATTTCATGGTGCACCGCAGCATGCGGGCTCCAGAGAAGGGCTCAAGGGAGAGAGTTAATGAAGTCCATTATTTCGCTGATGGCGGCTTGTGCCATCGGTGCTGCTTCTTTCGCAGCGCCGGCTTTCGCGCAGGACAAGGGTTCCGTTGGTATCGCCATGCCGACCAAGTCGTCCGCACGCTGGATCGATGACGGCAACAACATCGTAAAGCAGCTTCAGGAAGCCGGTTACACGACCGACCTGCAATATGCCGATGACGATATTCCGAACCAGCTTTCCCAGATCGAAAACATGGTCACCAAGGGCGTCAAGGTTCTCGTGATCGCATCGATCGACGGCACGACGCTGTCGGACGTCCTGAAGCAGGCTGGCGAGCAGGGCATCAAGGTCATCGCTTATGACCGCCTGATCCGCAACAGCGGCGACGTCAGCTACTACGCAACCTTCGACAACTTCCAGGTTGGCGTTCTGCAGGCGACTTCGATTGTCGACAAGCTTGGCCTGAAGGACGGCAAGGGTCCGTTCAACATCGAGCTGTTCGGCGGTTCTCCTGACGACAACAACGCCTTCTTCTTCTATGACGGCGCAATGTCTGTCCTGAAGCCCTACATCGACAGCGGCAAGCTGGTCGTGAAGTCCGGCCAGATGGGCATGGACAAGGTCGGCACGCTGCGTTGGGATCCGGCAACGGCCCAGGCCCGCATGGACAACCTTCTGTCCGCTTATTACACCGACGCCAAGGTTGACGCCGTTCTGTCGCCTTACGACGGTCTGTCCATCGGCATCATCTCCTCGCTGAAGGGCGTTGGTTATGGCACGAAGGACCAGCCGCTGCCGGTCGTTTCCGGTCAGGACGCTGAAGTTCCCTCCGTCAAGTCGATCATTGCAGGCGAACAGTATTCCACCATCTTCAAGGACACCCGCGAACTCGCAAAGGTGACCGTGAACATGGTCAACGCTGTTCTGCAGGGCAAGGAGCCGGAAGTTAACGACACCAAGACCTATGAAAATGGCGTCAAGGTCGTTCCGTCCTACCTCCTGAAGCCGGTTGCCGTTACCAAGGAGAACTACAAGCAGGTTCTCGTCGATGGCGGTTACTACAAGGAAGACCAGCTGAAATAAGCTGAAGACACATGCGGGGATGACTTGGCGTCATCCCCGTTTTTCCATAAAAATAAAAACGCCGGAATTAATCGGGCGCTGGATTGCGATATGGCCAATACCATTCTCGAAATGCGGAACATCACCAAGACGTTTCCGGGCGTGAAAGCGCTTGAGAACGTCAACCTCAAGGTTAAGGAGGGTGAGATCCACGCACTCGTCGGTGAGAACGGCGCGGGGAAGTCGACCTTGATGAAGGTCCTTTCCGGTGTTTACCCCGCCGGCACCTATGAGGGCGAAATCCACTATGAAGGCGCCGTGCGGAATTTTCGCGCCATCAACGACAGTGAAGATATTGGTATCATCATCATTCACCAGGAGCTGGCGCTCGTGCCGCTCCTGTCGATTGCGGAAAACATCTTCCTTGGCAATGAGGTCGCTTCGAACGGCGTCATCAGCTGGCAGCAGACCTTCAACCGTACCCGCGAACTTTTAAAGAAGGTGGGTCTGAAGGAATCGCCGGAGACGCTGATCACCGATATCGGCGTTGGCAAGCAGCAGCTGGTCGAAATCGCCAAGGCGCTGTCGAAGAGCGTGAAGCTGCTCATCCTTGATGAACCGACGGCTTCGCTCAACGAAAGCGATTCCGAGGCGCTGCTGAACCTGTTGATGGAATTCCGCAAGCAGGGCATGACGTCGATCATCATCACCCACAAGCTCAACGAAGTGCGAAAGGTGGCCGACCAGATCACCGTGCTGCGCGACGGCATGACGGTGAAGACGCTCGACTGTCACGAGGAAGAAATCAGCGAGGATGTCATCATCCGCAACATGGTGGGGCGCGATCTCGAAGATCGTTATCCGCCGCGCGATGTGCCGATCGGCGAGACCATTCTCGAAGTGAAGAACTGGAACGCCTATCACCAGCAGCATCGCGACCGCCAGGTTCTGCATGATATCAATGTCACCGTGCGCAAGGGCGAAGTGGTCGGCATTGCCGGTCTGATGGGGGCAGGGCGAACCGAATTTGCGATGAGCGTCTTCGGCAAGTCCTATGGCCACAAGATCAGCGGCGAAGTGCTGATCGACGGCAAGCCCGTTGACGTCAGCACCGTGCGCAAGGCGATCGACGCCGGTCTCGCCTATGTGACGGAAGACCGCAAACATCTCGGTCTCGTGCTCAACGACAACATCCTGCACAACACCACGCTCGCCAATCTGGCCGGCGTATCGAATGCCAGCATCATCGACGACATCAAGGAAATGAAGGTGGCGAGCGATTTCCGCACGCGCCTGCGCATCCGCTCGTCGGGCATCTTCCAGGAAACGGTCAATCTTTCGGGCGGCAACCAGCAGAAGGTTGTGCTCTCCAAGTGGCTGTTCTCCAATCCTGACGTCCTGATCCTCGATGAACCGACCCGCGGTATCGATGTCGGCGCGAAATACGAAATCTACACCATCATCAACCAGCTCGCTGCCGACGGCAAAGGCGTTCTGATGATCTCATCGGAAATGCCCGAACTGCTCGGCAATTGCGACCGCATCTACGTCATGAACGAAGGCCGCATCGTCGCTGAATTGCCGAAGGGAGAGGCGAGCCAGGAAAGCATCATGCGCGCTATCATGCGCTCAGGGGAGAAGAACTCATGAGTTCGGCAAACACCACAAACGAAGAAAGTAACGTCATCTCGGTCGGGTCGTATATTCGCTCCAATATCCGCGAATACGGCATGCTGATCGCGCTCGTCGCCATCATGGTTTTCTTCCAGTTCTACACCGGCGGCATCCTGTTCCGCCCTGTGAACCTGACCAACCTCATCCTGCAGAACTCGTTCATCGTCATCATGGCGCTGGGCATGCTGCTCGTCATCGTGGCCGGGCATATCGACCTTTCGGTCGGCTCCATCGTCGCCTTCGTCGGCGCGATAGCGGCCATATTGACCGTGCAATGGGGCATGAACCCGTTTCTCGCGGCGCTGATTTGTCTCGTCATCGGCGGCGTCATCGGTGCTGCCCAGGGTTACTGGATCGCCTATCACCGCATTCCGTCCTTCATCGTGACGCTGGCGGGCATGCTGGTGTTCCGCGGGCTCACGCTGTTCGTGCTTGGCGGCAAGAACATCGGTCCGTTCCCGACCGATTTCCAGATCATCAGCACGGGCTTCCTGCCTGATATCGGTGGTATCGAAGGTCTGAACACCACCTCGATGATCCTGACATTGCTGATTACGGTCGTGCTGTTCTATCTGGCCTGGCGCCGTCGCGTGGTGAACGTGAAGCATGGCATCGACGTCGAGCCGTTCGGTTTCTTCATCGTTCAGAATCTGCTGATCTCTGGCGCCATCCTGTTCCTGGGTTACCAGCTGTCCACCTATCGCGGCCTGCCGAACGTTCTGATTGTGATGCTGGTTCTGATTGCGCTCTACAGCTTCGTGACGCGCCGCACGACCATTGGCCGCCGCGTCTACGCCATGGGCGGCAACGAGAAGGCGACCAAGCTTTCCGGTATCAATACCGAACGCCTGAGCTTCCTCACCTTCGTCAACATGGGCGTGCTGGCCGGTCTTGCCGGCATGATCATCGCGACCCGCCTCAACTCGGCGACGCCGAAGGCTGGCGTGGGCTTCGAGCTTGATGTTATCGCGGCCTGCTTCATCGGCGGTGCTTCGGCTTCCGGCGGCGTTGGCAAGATCACCGGTGCGGTCATCGGCGCCTTCATCATGGGCGTCATGAACAACGGCATGTCGATTGTCGGCCTCGGCATCGATTTCCAGCAGATGGTCAAGGGCCTCGTGCTGCTCGCCGCCGTGTTCTTCGACGTCTACAACAAGAACAAGGGCTGATCGGTCCCAACCCTATCGCAGTCAAAAAAGTGGCCGGTTTCCGGCCACTTTCATAAGATGCAGGCGTTATGCGCCGCGTAGAAGAGATAAGGCGCATTGCGCCGGAGGAAGGAAATCCCGTGCTCATTTCACAGATCAAAGATGCCAGTGGCAAAATCACCGTAGCGGTTCGCGAAGAAGGCGGACAGGCGCAGGCCGTCAAAGGTGCGGACTCGGTCTATGCACTCGCCATGGAAGCCGCCAATGGCGGCAAGAGCCTTGCCGATGTCATTTCCGCCCATGGTCTGGGCGACGCTGTCGATCTTGAAAAGGCCTATGCCGAAGGTCGCTTCCTGCCGCCGATCACCCATCCCGATCCGGCGCATCTGCATCTGACCGGTACGGGCCTCACGCATCTCGGCTCCGCCGCGACCCGTGACAGCATGCACAAGAAAACCACGGAAGCCGCCGAGGAAAGCCTGACGGATTCCATGAAGATGTTCCGCATGGGTCTCGAAAACGGCAAGCCCAAGGCCGGCGAAAAGGGCGTTCAGCCCGAATGGTTCTACAAGGGCAACGGCCATGTGGCGGCGGCGCCCGGCGCGGCACTCACCTCTCCGTCCTTCGCGCTCGATGGCGGCGAAGAGCCGGAAATGGCCGGCATCTACGTGATCTCGGACAAGGGTGAGGCGGTGCGCATCGGTTTTGCCGTCTCGAACGAGTTTTCCGATCACGTCACCGAGCGGATCAACTATCTCTACCTCGCCCATTCCAAGCTGCGCCCGGCAAGCTTCGGCCCGGAAATCCGTGTCGGCGCTCCGCCGTCCGATATTCGCGGCACCTCGCGCATTCGCCGCGGCGACAAGGTGATTTTTGAGAAGCCGTTCGTTTCGGGTGAGGACAACATGTCCCACACCTTCGCGAACCTTGAATATCACCACTTCAAATACGGCCTGTTCCGCGCACCGGGCGACGTGCATGTGCACATGTTCGGAACGGCGACGCTCTCTTTTGCCGAAGGCATCAAGCCGGAAGCAGGCGATGTCTTCGAGATCGAGGCCGCCGGTTTCGGCCTGCCGCTGAAGAACCCGCTGGCCGTGGATGCGGAAGAAGAGATCACTGTTCGGCAGATTTGATCTGCGGGCTGCGCGTGAAAAATGGTCGGGGGTGGGTCATCCCTCCTTCGACGTCATCCTCGGGCTTGTCCCGAAGATCTGCGACCGATTGATTTTACGCGACGTGGATAGATCCTCGGGACAAGCCCGAGGATGACGCAAGATGATAGCTCTTTCATCCCATTGTCCCTTTCGCGTCGGGTAACTTTCAGGCGCTTGCCTTATCCGAACCCCCACAACTTGCCTTCACCCACCTCCACCGAATTGCCCGCGGGATCGCGAATATAGACGGAATAGCTGTCATTCGGCCAGCGGTGATAGTGCTCAATGGGAATTCCAAGCTCTTCGAAACGAGCCTTCCAGCCGTCCACTTCCGACTTGTCCTTCGCGTAAAAACAGAAATGGCCTTGCCCCACCGCACCATGGCGGGGGATCGGATTGTCGGGGTCGGCGCGGCGGGATTGCTGCGGGTCGAAGATCAGCAGCATCTGCTGCCCGCATCTGAAGAAGATGAATTGCCCCGGCAGCCTGCGCACCACTTCCAGCCCGAAGACATCCCGGTAAAAAGCTTCGGCGGCATCGAGATCGTCGGCGTAAATCGCGGTTTCCATAAGGGCGGCTGGTGGGCGCATGGTTTCCTCCGGTAGTCCATGGGCTGTCCGGCGCGGGGACAGACGGCCTTAAATTTTCGCGCTGTAGGTCAGCACCGTTAGATCGTGTTTGCCGACACCACGTTCCAGAACGGTCCAGCCGCAACCGGTGTAATAGGTTTCCAGATCGCGCTGGCAGCAGAGATAGCTGGTCTCGTGGCCGAGTTCGGCGGCCCTTTGTGTCGCCGCCTGCATGAGCGCCCGTGCCACGCCTGAGCGCCGGCGATCTTCCTCCACCCAAAGGGCAGCGACCCAGGGCAGATATTGCGGCCGTTCTTCCAGATCGCAATGGATGAGGAAGGCGGAGCCGACATAGTCGTCGCCGTCATGGGCAACGAAACCGGTGGGCAGCGTATGGGGGTTGGTCATGTCTTTCAGGTGTTCGGCGACGTCGCCCACCTGAAGACCGCTATCCTGCCACCATGCCGTCCAGACCCGCTCGGCGATGACGGGTCCATGCGACTGGCAGTCGCGATAGTCGGAAATGCTGTACAAGGCCGTCTCCCGGCCGGCTTTCCTCCCGCGGGCGGAAGCCGGATCATGCTTTCAAATCGATGCGGAGATTAAACCGGGTGGGAAGGGGTTTCGCAACCGCCAACTTGTCGCGCCGGATCAGGATTTCGTTGCTGTCACATGCAACCATGCGGTCGGGAGATTGTCGTAACCGCTGCCCTGCCGCGCCTCGATCTCCACCGCCGTCCAGTCAAACTGTCCGTAAACCTCCTCCAGCCAGGGCTTCGACGGGTAATTGTAATATCGGCCGAACATGTCGCGTCCTTCCGCTTCTCCCGCCTTGAAGCTGGCATAAAAAACACCGCCCTTCCTCAGCGCCGTGTGGATACGGTCGATAATGCCCGGCAGGGCAGGGCGGGGCACATGCAGCAGGCAGGCATTGGCCCAGACGCCGTCATATCGCTCACGCTCGTCGATATTCTCGAACAGCAATGTCCTGACGGGAATGCCGAGCCGGATTTCCGCCGCTTTCGCGATGTCAGGCGTTCCATCGGTGGGATGAACGTCGAAACCGGCTGACAGCATGAATTCGCTATCCTGCCCGCCGCCGCATCCCAGTTCGAGAATGCTTGCGCCCTCTGGCAAGCGCGCCAGAAATGTCTCCAGATGCGGGCGGTCCGCCGCCTGTCCCCGTGATGTATAGGCTGCGGCATTGTCAGTATAAAAGCCGATTGTATCGTCGTCCTTGCCGGACATCATCTCAGCTCTGTGACTGGCTCTGCGACTGCTGCACGGTGACAGACACGCTCAGCGTCTCGCCCGCCGGACCGATACGCATGCCTGATATCGGCGCGCAATCGCGGTAGCAGAGGCCGGATGCGATGCGGACATAGCGGTCGTCGGGGCAGATATTGTTGGCGGCGTCGAAGCCCACCCAGCCCAGCCCCTGAAGATACACCTCGGCCCAGGCGTGGGTGGCGGTCTGTTCCTCCACCTCTTCCATCATCAGATAACCGGAAATATAACGCGCGGGCAGGCCCATCAGCCGGGCGGCGGAAATCAGGATATGGGCATGGTCCTGGCAGACGCCCTTGCCCGCTTCCAGCGCCGTTTCCGCCGTGGTTTCGATGTCGGTCGAGCCGGGAACATAGTCCACCTTGCCGTGAATATTCTCCATGAGGTTATGCAGGCGGGCAAGCTCGGTTTCGCCCACGCTCACCTTCACCAGTTCGCGTACCAGCTTTCCCGGTTTGGTGCGCGGTGTTTCCCGCAGGAACAGCCAGAGCGGTGCGTTGCCGATGTGGTGTCCGAATACCCCGGCCTTATCCTGCGTGCTCACCGTGCCGCTTGCCACGACCTTCACCCGCTTTTGCGGGCCTTCGGTTTCCACCAGCGCGACGCGGTTGCCGAAATGGTCGTCATAGCTCACTTCGACGGTGGCGCCATCCACCGAGACATCCCAGTCTTCGACCGTCTGGCTCGGGCCGGTCTGCGGTGTCAGGCGCAGCCGCTGCAACGCATAGGGCATCGGCTCGTCATAGACATATTCCGTCGTATGGGTGATTTTCAGACGCATAAGCTGTCCCCGTCCACGCGCTTATTGATAGAAGCGGTAGCCTTCCGTGATTTCCTGTCCCAATTGGCCGTTGCGGTTGACAAATCTCTCCAGAAATTCGTGCAAGCCCTCATCCATCACCCGGCCGATGGTGGTCGTGCGCAGGCTGTCGCGAATGCTCTCGGCCGTGTCATGCGCCTTGTGCCTCTCGCTGTAATCCTCGGCGATGTAGTTGAGGTTGCTGGCGATCTTTTCATAACAATAGGCAAGCGAGCGCGGCATGCGGCCATTGAGAATGAGGAAGTCGGCAATGTTGGAAGGCTTGTATTCCGCATCATAGACCCAGCCATAGGAGCGGTGGGCCGAGACCGAGCGCAGGATGGATTCCCATTGCGCATTGTCGAGCGACGACCCCACATGCGCCACCGCCGGCAGCAGCACGTAATATTTGACATCGAGAATGCGGGCGGTGTTGTCGGCGCGCTCTATGAAGGTGCCGATGCGGGAGAAATTATAGAGATCGTTGCGCAGCATCGAGCCGTGGAAAGCGCCGCGCACCAAGCCGGCGCGATGTTTGATGACATCGATGGTCTGCGGCAGCTCGGCGTGGCTGAGCTTGCGGCCGAGGATGTTCTTCAGCTCGATCCAGAATTCGTTTGTCGCTTCCCATGTCTCACGCGTCAGCGCCGTGCGCACCATGCGGGCATTGTTGCGGCCCGCCTCGATGCAGGACATGACGCTGGAGGGGTTGGCCTTGTCTCGCAGGAGATAGTCGATCGCATTCGCCGCCGTTACCTTCTCGCGCGTTTCGAGAAATTCGTCGTGCACGCCGGCGCTTTGCAACACGCCGTCCCAGTCCTCATCGCCGCTGCCGCTGCGCGTCAATGAAACACGCAGGCCCGCATCGATAAGCCGGGCGATGTTTTCAGCGCGCTCGATATACCGGAACATCCAGTAGAGCCCGTTTGCCGTTCTGCCCAGCATGGCTTAATCCTCCAGTACCCATGTATCCTTGGTGCCGCCGCCCTGGCTGGAATTGACCACGAGCGAGCCCTGC
This sequence comes from Agrobacterium sp. M50-1, assembly GCF_049843495.1. NCBI lineage: Bacteria > Pseudomonadati > Pseudomonadota > Alphaproteobacteria > Hyphomicrobiales > Rhizobiaceae > Agrobacterium > Agrobacterium sp. M50-1. The sequence goes on from NZ_JBBHZH010000003.1 coordinate 254,660, forward strand.
TTGAGGGCAACACGGGTCAGGCCGCCGGGAATGATCTGCACCTTGTCCGAGACAAGCACATAGGGACGCAGATCGACATGGCGCGGCGCAATGCCGTTTTTCACCATGATCGGCACGGTGGACAGCGACAGTGTCGGCTGCGCAATGTAATTGGAGGGGCGGGCTTTCAGCTTTTCGGCAAAAAGCGCCCGTTCCTTTTTCGATGCGGTGGGGCCGACGAGCATGCCGTAACCGCCCGAACCGTGGACCTCCTTGACGACCAGCTCGGCAAGGTTGTCGAGAACGTATTTCAGGCTGTCCGGCTCCGAACAGCGCCAGGTCGGCACGTTTTCGAGAAGCGGCTTGCGGCCGGTATAGAATTCGACGATCTCGGGCATGTAGGAATAGATCGCCTTGTCATCGGAAATACCGGTGCCGGGCGCATTGGCAATGGTGATGTTGCCGGCGCGATAGACATCCATGATGCCCGGCACGCCGAGCGCCGAATCCGGCCGGAAGGTCAGCGGATCGAGGAAATCATCATCGACGCGGCGGTAGAGCACGTCGATCGCTTCGTAACCGCGCGTGGTGCGCATCTTGACTTTGCCGTCCATGACGCGCAGGTCGGAGCCTTCCACCAGTTCCACGCCCATCATGTCGGCGAGGAAGGAGTGCTCGTAATAGGCGGAATTATAGATGCCGGGCGTCAGCACCGCGACGCGCGGCTTGCCGGAACAGCCGGGCGGTGCGAGCGAAGCGAGCGACTGGCGCAGCAGATAGGGGTAATCCTCCACCCGGCGCACGCGGTTTTCGTGGAAGAGTTCCGGGAACATCTGCATCATCGTCTCGCGGTTTTCCAGCATGTAGCTGACACCGGAGGGGGTGCGGGCATTGTCTTCCAGAACGTAGAACTGGTCTTCGCCGGTGCGGACAATGTCAGTGCCGACAATATGGGTATAAACGCCGCCGGGCGGAGTGAAGCCGATCATTTCCGGCAGGAAGGCTTCGTTTTTCTCGATGATTTCGCGGGGAATGCGCCCGGCGCGGATGATTTCCTGCTTGTGGTAGATATCGTCGAGGAAAGCATTGAGGGCGAGAACGCGCTGTTCGATGCCCTGGGCCAGTTTACGCCACTCGCGGCCGGAGATGATGCGCGGGATGATATCGAAGGGGATCAGTTTTTCTGAACTATCGGCATGGCCATAGACTGCGAAAGTAATACCGGTTTTCCGAAAGATGTTTTCCGCGTCTTTTGATTTCTGGATCAGGTGAGCCCTGTCCTGCCGGCTATACCACTCGTTATAGTTTTCATATGGGCTTCGCGGCGTGTCGTCCGCATTTATCATTTCGTCAAATGCCAACTTCGATGTCCCCTTTTTTGCCATATGAATACAACGCCAAATGCAATGCAAGAACTATGCAGGCCTCCCCGAGAAGATTTTTCACCGCCCTAGAGTTTTAAAAAAGAAGCGTTTTTTCGGTTTCAGCCTATAAATGCGGCATCGGCAAATTGGTTGCGCGGTGACGAGGGGTGTAATGGGGTGGCGGCGCTGTGTGCGCTGTGGGCGAATGCATAAATTTTGTTCGTTCGCTTTCGGCTGATCAATATCCGGCGTCGCATCAGAAAATCTGAAAGATGCGATCACGAAAACGCCTTTGACCTTTGGGCGGGATGCGGATACCGCCATGCTAACACCCGGTTCGATCATTCGCCGGTTTGCGTGAAGCCGCAGAAATATCAATTCGCCGCCTGTCCCGCACCGCGTCCGGTTACGGGCATCATGTGGCATAATGGATGTTCCCATGTCGCTCGACCGTCTGGCTCCGGCCATCTTCGTCTTTCTCTGGTCGACCGGCTGGGTCACCGCCAAATATGCTGTCTATTATACCGAGCCGCTCACCTTTCTCTGTCTGCGCTATCTTCTGGCAGGAGCGCTGCTGTGGGCGATCTGCCGCGTATCCTCCATCCAGTGGCCGCAGCGGCGCGTCGACCTTTTCCGGGCGATCCTGTCCGGCGTCTTCCTGCACGGTCTTTATCTCGGCATGATCTGGTGGGCGATCGGGCAGGGCGTGCCGGCGGCGATCGGCGGCATCATCGCCGGTTTGCAACCGCTGATGACGGCGGTGGCTGCCCGCTACATGATCGGCGAGAAAATCTCGCCATTGCAGCGCGCGGGCCTATTGCTTGGATTTGTGGGCATCGCCATTGCCGTGCTGCCGAAGGTCATGGCGACGGGCGCATTTGGCCTCTCCGTGCCGCTTTACGCCGTGGCGGTGAATGTGCTGGGCATGACGTCGGTTACCTATGGCACCCTCTACCAGAAGAAATATGTCCATGGCGGAAACATCATGGCGGTGGCAACGCTGCAATATGTTGGCGCGCTGCTTGTCACCGTTCCCTTCGCGCTTTTGCTGGAGGATGGACATGTGGACTGGAGCCTCGGCCTTGCAGCCACGCTCGCCTGGTCCGTGGGTGCGATCTCCATCGGCGCCGTGGCGCTGCTTCTTTATCTGATCCGGCGCGGGCAGGTCTCGCGGGCCGCGTCGCTGATCTATCTCGTACCGCCGCTTGCGGCCGTGGAAGCCGCGCTGCTTTTCGGCGAAACACTGACGCCAGCCATGATTGCCGGCACTGTTCTGGCGGTAACGGGGGTTTATCTCGCCAACCGCAAACCTGCTACAGCGGTTGTTGCGCGTTAATTACTACAACCGCATATTAGGGCTTTGTTAACCATAAAATTATACCTCTCGTTAATCCAAAGATTTGGCGGGGGTTACATGTCTATTTCACGTCGTGGTGTTCTGTTCGGATTGCCGCTGTTTCTGGCCGGCTGCGCGAATACCGGCATCGGCCAGCAGAGGCTGAATTATGCGGCAAAGCCGGAGGAGAAGTTCCCGCTTCCCGCCATGCATCTCGATAAGGTCAAGCCGGAGCTTCGCCGGCAGGAAGTCACCTATGACACCCATCACCCGGCCGGAACGGTTGTGGTGGATACGCCGGCCCGGCGGCTCTATTACGTTCTGGGCGATGGTCGCGCCATGCGTTACGGCGTCGGCGTCGGCCGGCAGGGCCTTGCACTGAAGGGCGATGCCTATATCGGCCGCAAGGCGGAATGGCCGTCCTGGACGCCGACCGCCAATATGATGCGCCGTGATCCGCGCAATCTGAAATTCGCCGCCGGCATGCCCGGTGGCCCCAGCAATCCGCTCGGTGCACGCGCGCTCTACCTCTATCGCGGCGGCAACGACACCATGTTCCGCCTGCATGGCACCAACCAGCCGCAATCCATCGGCCACGCCATGTCGAGCGGCTGCATCCGCATGCTGAACCACGACATCATCGATCTCTATAGCCGCGTGCCGGTGGGTTCGAAGGTCGTCGTCTTGCAGGCGTGACGTAAAGGCGGATTTTTCCACCTTTTCCACGCAAGAAAATGCCTGTACCCTTGGGTTGATTTTTCCGGCGGAAGGCCAATTTTATGCTGGAAAATCAACCATGTGTAGAATGGCTCCCTTTGGGTATTTAAGGGAGTTCTGCTATATCGGAAACGTGATTTCCGGTGTTCGAGACGTGTATCCATAAAGGCTTAAATGCGCTGTATCGAGCGCGGCACCACTTCAACGGGGACACATGAACATGGCAACTTTCGACTCTCTCTCTCGCTATCGCCCGCAGGCGCTCGGGGCGCTGCGCATCATGACGGCGCTGCTTTTCATTTCGCATGGAACGCAAAAGCTGTTCGGTTTTCCGGCATCGCAGATGGATGGCTCCCTGCCGACGATGCTGCTGGTGGCGGCGCTTCTGGAACTCGTCGGCGGCATTCTCGTGCTGATCGGCCTGTTCACACGCCCGGTCGCCTTCATCCTGTCCGGCCAGATGGCGGTCGCCTATTTCATGGCGCATGCGCCGAGCAACTTCTTCCCGGCCCTGAACGGTGGTGACGCCGCCATCCTGTTCTGCTTCATCTTCCTCTATCTGTTTGTTGCCGGTCCGGGCGCTTTCTCGGTGGATGAGCGCCGGGCCTGATCTGCCCGACCTGTCATCGATCTCTTTTACTGACGCTCCGCATGGTCACGCCATGCGGAGCTTCTTTTTTTGAAAAGGATTGAAACTTCGGCCGCGGCCGAAGCATAGATGCTTGTTTTCAGGTTAAGAACGCGCAATCCTGAACGCAGTTGGAAAATCGATCCGTGACCTCCCAGAACCCCATTGCCCGCGAATTGCTGTTTCTCGCCCTGCTGTCCACGCTGTGGGCCGCATCCTACACTTTCATCAAGATCGGGGTGGAGACGATGCCGCCGATCACCTTCATCGCATCGCGCACGCTGATTGCCGGTCTGCTGCTCTACGTGGTGATCCGGCTGCGTGGGCTGCGCCTGCCCACGGATTTTGCGACGTGGCGGCTGTTCTTCATTCAGGCCTGCATTAACAGCGTTCTGCCCTTCACGCTGATTGCCTGGGCGGAGCAGAGTATCGATGCCGGTCTCGCCGTCATTCTCAATGCGACGACGCCGATCTTCACCTTTCTTCTCACGGCGCTCGTCATCCGGCATGAGCCGGTCAGCGGGCGCAAGCTGTTTGGCACCATCGCCGGCATGACGGGTGTGTGCCTCATCATCGGCGTAGAGGCCTTAAGCGGTGCGGGGGAGGCGATATGGAGCCAGCTCGCCGTGCTGACGGCCGCTTTTTCCTATGCCTGCGCGGCCATTTTCAGTAAAAATTTCAAAGGGCTTGATCCGATCATGCCAGCCGCCGGCTCGCTCATCTGCGGTGCTGTCCTGCTGTTGCCCGTGAGCCTGATTGTCGACCGGCCCTGGACATTGTCGCCTTCGGCGGCGTCACTGACCGCGCTGGTGTGCCTTAGCGTCTTTTCGACTGCGCTCGCCTTCATGATCTATTTCCGGCTGATGCAGACGCTCGGTTCGGTCGGCACCACCTCGCAGGCCTATCTCAGGGTGCCTGTCGGCGTCGCCATCGGCATGGCGTTTCTGGGGGAAATGCCGACGCCTGCCATGTGGGTGGGTCTTGTCTGCGTCATTGCCGGTGTGCTGGCCATGACCCTGCCGTCAAGGCGTCGTCCGGTCGCGCAGGGCGGGTGAGGGCAAAGAAAAGCCCCGCTGGCCGGCTGTGGCTGCGGGGCTTGATTATTGGCGAGTGCGTGCCGCTTGTTTCTTCTCCCCGCCGGGGAGAAGGTCGCGGCAGCGGGATGAGGGGGCAAGGGTGGTGAGATACGGCAACGTTACCCCCTCATCCGACCCTTCGGTCCACCTTCTCCCCGCCAGGGAGAAGGACGCCCGGCAATGCCGCGCGTCCTCAATCCACTCCGTGCAACTTAGCGGTTGCGGCCGCGATGGCCGTTGCCGGAAGCGCGCTTTTCCTGGCCGTTGCCGCCGGCAGGGGCGTGGCGGTTGGCGCCGCTGCCGCCGGGCTTGCGGGCCGGGCGGCGTTGTTTGCGCGGGCCGGCCGGGCGGCCTGCATCGCCTTCCGCCGTCTTGACGCGCTTGAAGTCGGAGGTGACTTCCAGATCGTTGTCGGCATCGCGCGGTGCATGGTGGCGGGACGGGCGGGACTCGCCATTGTGACGTCCGCCTTCACGCGGGCCGCGCTGCTGGCCACCATTGTTGTTGCGGCCGCCGCGGTTGTTGTTGGGGCGCGTCGGGCTGGCGAGACCGGCCGGACGTTCGCCTGAGGCGACCGGAATATCGATCTTCATCAGCTTTTCGATGTCATGCAGCAGACGGGTTTCGTCCGGTGCGCAAAATGCGATGGCGATGCCGTCGCGGCCGGCGCGGGCGGTACGGCCGATGCGGTGGACATAGGCGTCAGGCACTTCCGGCAGGTCATAGTTGAAGACATGCGTTACGGCCGGAATGTCGATGCCGCGGGCAGCGACGTCGGTTGCGACCAGTACCTTGATCTCACCATCCTTGAAGCCCTTCAGTGCCCGCTCGCGCTGGCCCTGGCTCTTGTTGCCGTGGATGGAGGCGACCTTGAAGCCGATATGTTCGAGATGCTTGTAGAGCTTCTCGGCGCCGTGCTTGGTGCGCAGGAACACGATGGCGCGGCCATCAGGGTTCTCGTTGAGCGACTTCTTCAGGAGATCGGTCTTGTCGTTCTTGCCGGCCACGAAATGCACGTACTGCTCGACCTTGTCGGCAGCCTTGCCCGGAGGCGTCACTTCGACCTTGACCGGATCGGTCAGGTAGTTATGCGACAGATCGGCGATCGCCTTCGGCATGGTGGCCGAGAACAGAAGCGTCTGGCGCTTGGCCGGGACCATCTTGGAAATCTTGCGCAGGTCGTGGATGAAGCCGAGATCGAGCATCTGGTCCGCTTCATCAAGCACCAGATAGGTGACCTTGGAGAGCGAGATGGCGTTGCGGGCGATGAGATCAAGCAGGCGGCCGGGGGTCGCCACCAGAATATCCGTGCCCTTTTCGAGCTGGAGCTGCTGCTTGTTGATCGATGCGCCGCCAACCACCTGGTTGATGCGCAGCGGCGTCTTCTTCACGAAGGAGCGCAGGTTTTCACCGATCTGGTTCACCAGCTCGCGCGTCGGGGCGAGGATGAGCGTGCGGCAGGTGCGGTTTGCCGGGCGGTCCGCCTGCTTCATCAGCATTTCGATGATGGGCAGGCCGAAAGCGGCGGTCTTGCCGGTGCCGGTCTGTGCGAGGCCGATCAGGTCGCGGCCTTCGAGCAGCAGCGGAATGGCCTTTGCCTGAATGGGCGTAGGGGTCGTATAGCCAAGCTGGGTAACGCTGGCCACGATCTTTTCGGAGAGGCCGAGTTCGCTAAAACTGGTCAATATAATGCCTTTCGGGGCGCCAAAACAAACTCATCCGGAGCAGGGCTGCTGTCCGGTGGTCTCGGCGTCAAGAACCCCGCGTGAATTGGGAACTTGTGGGTTGGAATAACTTTCTGCGCATCAGTGCGGCACATGCCGTCTTCTGTATTCTCTGCGCTTTTCCTTCATGCGGGCCAGTTTCCTTATTCTAAGGAAGTTCTCCGGTCATACGCTGCAGCTCACGCGGCTGCCAAAGGTGAAAGCTTGAGGGGCATGTGGGCGTTTTGTGCGCCAAAGTCAAGCGATAGTTTTGTAACACGGCCGCAGGAGGGCGCATGGCAGCCATGCGTCGCAGTGGCCGGCGATTGCCGCGACGGCACAGGCGCAAGCGAAGAATTATGGTTAAAAAAGGGTAACGGCGCCCTTGGATACATAGCAAAGATCGATTTTCTCACATAACGTTTTTGCGACGGCGTCCGGAACTATTTGATTCGACAAGAATGGACTGCAGGGTGTGGAGTATCGATTGACCGAAGGCTGCGGGTTGCTGGAAAAGGCTTGCAGGGCTGTTGCCGCCCTGGACCTGCCCGCGTGCATCAAGGACAGCGAGCTACGCTATGTCGCGGTCAACGCCGCCTATGGCCGGGTCATGGGACGCCCGTCCGGGGCGTTCAAAGGATATACCAGCCTTTCTCTTTCCGCCGATATTCGCGATGCCGAGCGGGAGGACAGGGAGCGCCGCTCGCTGGTCTTCGCCACGGATGAGATGATCGCCTGCCATGGCGCGGCTTCGTCCGGGCCATACACGCTTCGTTGCGAACGTTTCACCGGTGATGACGGCAATCTGTTCCTGTTCGAAGTGTTCGAGGACATGCCGTCCGCCGTCGTGGAGGTTTTTCCGGACGCCGGCAGCGCTTCGGACCTGCTGTTTGGCAGCGGCGTGATCGATCTCGTTGATGCGGGTATCGTGATTTATGACCGCGAAAACCGGCTGGTCTACTGCAACGCCCGGTTCAGGGAGTTCTACGGCGCCCTCGGTGTCGAACTGAAGGCCGGCGTCCCGCTCGAGACGCTGATGAGGGCCATTTATTTTTCGAGCGGCTACCGCGAGGCGAAAGAAGACGATCCGGCGTTCGAAGGGTGGATGCAGGAGCAGTTGCGGGAGTTTTCCCTGCCCTATCTCGAAAGGGTGGAGCAGTTTGCCGATGGCCGCTGGGTGCGTATGGTCAACAAGCGGCTGGAAAACGGCATGCTTGTCGGGCTGCGGGTGGATGTCACCGAGTTCAAGGCGCATGAGACGCTTCTGAGCACGCAGATCCGCGAGACATGGCTTCTGCGCGCCGCACTGGAGCAATTGCCGGTCGGCGTGTTCCTGAGGGACCAGGACAGGCGGCTGACCTTTGCCAATGCGGCCTATGAGAAATATCTGGGCGGCAGCCTCGCCGACCATATCGGCAAGACCGAATGCGAGATTTTTCCGGAGGAAGGCCCGCAGTTCCAGCGGGAAAACGAGCATATTCTGCGAACCGGAGAGGCCGTTGAAAAGACGGGAAGCGTTCCGCTTTCCGATGGCAGGGTCGTTCCCGTCATCACAAGGCTCGGCCGGGTGGCGACGCCTGACGATGAATATTATCTGGTGGGCTCGGTCACCGACGCCAGCCTGTTGCAGGACCGGGAAAAGGCGCTGATTGCGGCGCAGGCCGAGGCTGAGGCGCTGCACCGCCAGCTCGAAGCGGTTCTCCATGCCCTGCCGGTGGGCGTGCTGCTGCTCAGCGCCGATCTTGTCATCGAATATGTCAATCCGTTCTTCTACGAGGTCTGGGGCGAGATCGGCGGCGAGAAGTCGCTTGTCGGCAAAAGTTATCGCGAATTCATGGAGATGAATTTCGACAGCGGCCTTTATGACTATGGCGACAGACCTTTCGATGAGGTCTATGGCGAGCGGGTGCAGCGGCTTCTGCAGGAGGAGGTCTTTGCGCCGCGCGAGGTGCGCAGCAAAAGCGGCAAGGTCACCGTCATTTCGAAAACCCGGCTAGAAGGCGGGAAAATCCTCAGCACCTATGCCGATGTCACCGATGTGCGCATGCGCGATGTCGAGATCAGCAAGGCGAAGGCCGAACTGGAGCGGGTCGGCGAATATATGCAGGGCTCCACACGCGCCATGGCGCAGGGGCTGGTGCTGGTCGAGCAGGGCACGATCATCATGTCCAACGAGGCGATGGCGCGCATGTTCGACGTGCCGCCGCATCTCCTGGAAAAGGGCTGCAACTGGTCGGGTTTCTTTGCCCATTGCGCCGGGCGCGGGGATTTCGGCACGGCTGACGAAGCGGCCGGGACGCTTGCCGCCTGGAGGGAGAATATCGCCGCCAACCGGCCGTTTTCCTGGCTCATCCATGTCGCCGGCAAAAGCTGGCTCAATCTGGAAGCCACCAACAGTTCCGGCAATTACTGGCTCATCATCGTTACCGATGTGACCGAGATGAAGCTGCGTGAAGAGGAATTACAGCGGCTGCTGTCACGCGCGGAAGCGGCCGATCGGGCCAAATCGGAATTCCTGGCCAATATGAGCCATGAAATCCGCACGCCGATGAATGGCGTTCTCGGCATGGCGGAGCTTCTGGCCAAGTCCAATCTCGATACGCGGCAGAAGACATTTACCGACATCATCGTCAAGTCAGGCAATGCGCTTCTGACGATCATCAATGATATTCTCGATTTCTCGAAGATCGAGGCCGGGCAGATGAAGCTGCGCAGCGTGCCTTTCGATCCGGCGGAGGCGGTCGAGGATGTGGTGTCGCTGCTGTCCTCGGCGGCGCTGGAAAAGGACATCGAGCTGATCGTCCGGATCGATGCTTCGGTTTTCGGCAAGGTCATCGGCGATGCCGGACGCTTTCGGCAGATCGTGACCAATATCGTTGGAAACGCCGTCAAGTTTACGGAAACGGGGCATGTGCTGGTCGAGCTTTCGGCGCGGTCGGCGGAAGCGTCCGAGGCCATTCTGTCGCTGCGCGTCGAAGACAGCGGCATCGGCATTCCGGCAGACAAGCTCGAAACCATCTTTGACAAGTTCAGCCAGGTCGATGGCTCCGCGACGCGTCGGCACGAAGGAACGGGACTGGGGCTGGCGATCACGGTCGGCCTCGTCGGTCTGTTCGATGGCGCGATCAATGTCGTCAGCGACGTCGGCAAGGGATCGGCCTTCGAGGTCAATATTCCGTTTCAGGTGACCGAGAGACAGCGCGACCTCCCGCTTCTTTCCGTGGCGATCGACGATATCCGTGTGCTCGTCATTGACGACAACGATGTCAATCGCCGTATATTAACGGAGCAGCTGAGAAGCTGGGGCGTAGACGGCCATGCGGTGGAAGACGGGCCTTCCGGCATCGCCGTGCTGCAGGAGGCGGCATCGCTCGGCTTTTCCCTCGACGCCATCATTCTCGATTATCATATGCCCGTCATGAACGGGCTGGATGTGGTGGAGCGCATCCGCGCGGATGCGCGCTTTGACGACATCGCCATTGTTTTCCTGACCTCCATGGATGTCGTCGGTGACGAGACGCTCTTTACCGATCTCAACGTGCAGGCGCATCTGATGAAGCCGGCGCGGGCGCGGCTCCTGCGCTCCACCCTGTTCGATGTGGTGCGGGATGTGCGGCTGAAGCGCGCGCGGCAGGCTCCGTCCCCGCGTGAGACAGGCCGCGGTGAGGGCGCCATCCGGCCGGAAAACGGCGCCGTCGAGAGGAAACAGCGGGCTGATATATCACCGGCGGTGCCGACGCGGCATCGGCCCAGCCTTGTCGATGTGCTGGTGGCCGAGGACAATGACGTCAACCAGATTGTTTTCACCCAGATATTGCAGCAGGCGGGTCTGCGCTTTCTGATCGTCGGTAATGGCAAGAAAGCCGTACAGGCGTGGCAGGAGAATAATCCCGCCATCATCCTGATGGATGTCTCGATGCCGGTCATGAACGGGCATCAGGCGACGCAGGCCATCCGCGCCGCCGAACGGATGGCCGCCGATGGCAGGCATGTGCCGATCATCGGCGTTACCGCCCATACGCAGGAGGCGGATCGAGAACTATGCCTGGAGGCGGGCATGGATGATTATCTGTCGAAGCCCATCAGCCCGGAAACGCTTGAAGACAAGATCGCGCAATGGTTGGGCGAAAACATGCCGCGCCGCGACGCGCCGGGCGTCTGAGTTTCCAACTGGAACATGGTTCTGCCTGGCGTCAGTCGGAGGGTTTGGTGCCGCAGAGCATCTCACGCTTTCCGGCAAATCCTTTCCGGCGTTCCAGCTCAAAACCGGCCGCGATGAGGTTGCGGCGAACGAAGCCGGCGGCGGCATAGGTGGCGAATGTGCCTCCCGGCGCCGTCTTAGCGAAAAGCGCCTGCATGATCTCCAGCGACCACATGTCCGGATTGCGCGCGGGTGCGAAGCCATCGAGAAACCAGGCGTCGAAACTTTCCGCGCTTGCGGAAATGCCGGCGAGCGCCTCGCCGCAAACCACCGTCAGCTGCGTTCCGTCATCCAGCTGGATTTCGACCCGGCCTTTCGGATCGGCAGGCCAGAGCGCGGTGAGCGCCTTGCGTTCGGCATCCACTTCCGGCCAGCGGGAAAGCGCCCGGTCGATTTCCTCCGCCTTCATCGGGTAGAGTTCGAAGGAGATGAAATGCAGCCTGGAGCGGCCGTTGCGGGCCTCTTTCCATTGGCGCCATGTCTCGCAGAGGTTAAGCCCGGTGCCGAAGCCGAGTTCGCCGATGCGGAAGACACCTTCCCGTTCGAGCCAACGCTCTGGCAGGCCGTTTCCGGAGAGGAACACATGGCCGCATTCCAACCTGCCGTCCGTCTGGCAATAAAAATGGTCGTCAAAGGCCAGTGAATAGGGCATATCCCCGTCACGCCAGTCGAGCGCGGTGTGGCTTTCTCCGGCCGGTGAACCGGTCGCAGCGCCGGTCTCTGGGCCAGTATCTGTGAAAGTGTCGTTGGAATGTTTCATGGCTAAAGCCGATAATCCCGGTTTCGAACAGGGTCAATCGCCAAGATTGCCGGCTTCCATGCCGCTCCTCATCATCGGCGGCGGCATTATGGGGCTGTGGGCCGCCGTCAAGGCGGAAAGGCTCGGCATCGAGACGTTGCTGGTGGAGGCGGATCGCCCCGGCGGCGGCGCCAGCGGCGGGCTGCTGGGCGCGTTGATGCCGCATATGCCGGATCGCTGGTCGGACAAGAAGCAGTTCCAGTTCGATGCCCTCGTTGCGCTGGAAAAGGAGATCGCCGGGCTGGCGGCGGAGACCGGGCTTTCCGCGGGCTACCGCCGCTCAGGCCGGATCATTCCGCTGCCGAAGCCGCATCTGCGCGCCATTGCCGAGCGACACGAACGGGATGCGCTGGAGAACTGGGTGTCGGGTGAGCGCCGGTTCCATTGGCATGTCGGCGACAGCCCTTCGGTCACTGGCTGGGTGGATGACGCGGCTGGTAAGGCGGGTTTCGTTTTCGATACGCTGGCGGCGCGGGTCTCGCCGCGTGCGATGATCGCCCTTCTTTCGGCTTTTCTTGACAGGGCGCGGCATGTGCGGCTGGCGCAGGGTTGCCGCGTCCTTTCGCTTGACGCGGATGCCGGGCGGGCGGTGCTGTCGTCAGGCGACGAGGTTGCTTTCGGCCATGTCATTGTTGCCAACGGGCATGATTCTTTTCCCTTGATCCGCGATGCTCTCGGTCTGGAGGCGGGCGTTACGCTCGGGCAGGCGGTGAAGGGGCAGGCCGCGCTTCTCGACGCGGCGGTCGACCCGGCGATGCCGGTCGTTTTTCTGAACGGACTTTATATCGTGCCGCATGAAGACGGCACCGTTGCGATCGGCAGTACCAGCGAAGATTGTTTTTCCGATCCCTTAAGTACCGATGAAAAGCTTGAAAAACTGCTTGCCGACGCGTCTGCCGTTGTTCCCTCGCTTGCCGGCGCGCCGGTGCTGGAACGCTGGGCCGGGCTGCGGCCGAAGGCGGTGGGGAGGGACCCGATGGTGGGCGCGATCCCCGGCCATCCGAGGATCGTTGCGCTGACCGGCGGCTTCAAGGTCAGCTTCGGTCTTGCACATTTTCTTGCCGATGCGGCGTTGCAGACCGTGTGTGGTCACACGCCTGTCATCCCCTCGGGCTTTCACCTTCAACAACACGTGAGTATTGCGGTTGCGGACTTTAGAAAGTTCTGATCAGGCCGCCACGTCGTTAATCTGTCACGCAAATCACTTATCTGCTGGCCTGCAAAGAGGCCGGTTTGTCCGCATTTGCGGCGAGGTGACAGCGCATGCGATACGCCATTCATTTCACGCCTTCCCCCAATGACCCCCTGACGCAGGCGGCCGCCGCGTGGTTGGGGCGCGATGTCTATTCCGGTCAGGCGGTGGAGCCGCCCGGCACGATCGACCTCGGCATGCAGGAGATTTCCTACCATACGGCCCTGCCGCGCCGGTATGGTTTCCATGGCACGATCAAGGCTCCCTTCCGCCTTGCCGAAGGCCATTCCGAAGCAGCGCTTTTGCGGGACCTGATGTATTTTTCCGGCAGGCAGGATCCTTTCATGTTGCCACAACTGGTGGTGGCAAGGCACGACAATGTCTTCAGTCTTGTTCCCGAGCGTCCCTGCGAAGTGCTGCATTTTTTTGCCGCCCGCGTGGTGCAGGAATTCGACCGTTACCGTGCGCCGCTTTCCGAGGCGGAAATCGAGCGGGCGGATCCCGACCGGCTTTCGGCCTCGCAGCTCACCAATCTGCATCGCTGGGGCAGCCCGCATGTGATGGACGAGTTCCGGTTCCAGATGTCGCTGACGGGCGGTGTGGAAGCCTCCAGCACCCAGAGGATCGAGCGGGCCGTGCGCAAGGTTTTCGAGCCGTTGCTGACCCGGTCCCTGCAGTTCTCCAGCCTTGCGCTTTTCATCGAGGATGAGCCGGGCGCGCCTTTCCGCGTCCATTCGCTTCACCCCATGGGCCGCGTTTCCGCCCGGAAGATTGCCTGAAGACCACGTCGCCGCAATCGTATACAAAAAAGCATCGGAATGTCGGCAAGATTGATCTCGACATTCCGGATGCGGATGCTACCGTTCGGATATCGCATATCTGAAGCGTGTGTTGTGCTCCCTCGGTGTCATCGCGCTTCAGAGGTCTGTTTTATGTCTCCCTGATCGGTTTCCGCTTTGGGAGAGATGGTCTGGGTGGCTGAATGATTTCCGAAAATTACTCCCGCAATCTGGTGGGCTACGGTCGCAATGTTCCCGATCCGAAATGGCCGGGCGGCGCGCGCATCGCCGTGCAGTTCGTCATCAATTACGAGGAGGGCGGCGAGAGCTGCATTCTCGACAATGACAAGGCGTCGGAATCGCTGCTGTCGGAAATCGTCGGTGCGCAGCCCTGGCCCGGCCAGCGCAACCTGAACATGGAATCGATTTACGAATATGGCTCGCGCGCCGGTTTCTGGCGGCTGTGGCGCATGTTCACCGGTCTCGGCGTTACCACCACCGTTTATGGCGTGACCGCCGCCATGGCCCGCAACCCCGAAGCTGTCGCGGCGATGAAGGAAGCGGGATGGGAAATCGCCAGCCACGGTTACCGTTGGCTGGAATACAAGGATTTTTCCGAAGAGGAGGAGCGCAAGCACATAGTCGAAGCCGTGCGTCTGCACACGGAGGTTACCGGCGAGCGTCCCTATGGCATGTATCAGGGCAAGCCTTCAGACAATACGCTGCGTCTTGTCATGGAAGAGGGCGGTTTCCTCTATTCGTCGGACTCCTATGCCGACGATCTGCCCTATTGGGTGAAGGGTGCGAAGGACGAGCCTTTCCTGATCATTCCCTATACGCTTGAAACCAACGATATGCGTTTCGCCACGCCGCAGGGGTTCAATTCCGGCGACCAGTTCTTCACCTATCTGAAGGATGCTTTCGACGTGCTTTATCAGGAAGGTGTCGAAGGCGCGCCGAAGATGATGAGCGTCGGTCTGCATTGCCGTCTTGTCGGCCGCCCCGGCCGCGCGGCGGCTCTTCGCCGTTTCATCGAATATGTGCTCGGCCACGAGAAAGTGTGGATCCCGCAGCGCATCGAGATCGCCCGTCACTGGCATGAACATCACAAGCCGGAGGCGCTCTGATGGTGACCCGTGAGGAATTTGTCGCCCGCTTCGGCGGCGTGTTCGAACATTCGCCCTTTATCGCAGAACGGGCCTATGATGCCGGCGGAGCCGGCCTGGAACTGACGGCGAAGGCGGTTCACGCCGCGCTTAGCGCGCAGTTTCGCGCCGCTTCCGAGGCGGAAAGGGTCGGCGTATTGCGGGCGCATCCCGATCTTGCCGGCAAGCTGGCGATCGCAGGCGAGTTGACAGCCGACAGCCGCAACGAACAGGCCGGTGCGGGGCTGGACCGTCTTACCCCGGAAGAACATGCCCGTTTTACCGAATTGAACAGCGCCTATACCGAAAAATTCGGCTTTCCCTTCATCATCGCGGTCAAGGGGCTGAACAGGCACGATATTCTCTCGGCGTTCGAGACACGTATCGGCAATGATGCGGCCGAAGAATTTGAGACTGCGACGGCGCAGGTGGAAAAGATCGCCTGGCTGCGTCTTTCCGCGATGCTGCCGGAAGGCTGAATTGGCGAGTTGGGGTCGTTCTGTTAGAATCGCGCTGACTGGAGATGGAGATCATGAGACCTTCCGAGGTGCTGGAAAAGAACAGGGAAGCAATCCGCGAAGCGACGAAGCGCTTCAACGCGGCGAACCCGCGCGTGTTCGGCTCCGTCGCCCGCGGTGAGGACCGGCCGGACAGCGATCTCGATATTCTGGTGGATGCATTGCCGGGGGCAACCTTGTTCGATCTGGGCGGCCTGTTGGAAGAGCTATCGGCCATCATGCGCGGCACGGAAATTCATCTATTGACGCCGGGGGATTTTCCCGAGCGCGTCGGTGTGAAGGTTCTACAGGAAGCGAAGCCTGTATGAGCGCCGAGCGACTGCATGTTTATCTTCAGGACATCAGACAGATTGCTTCGGAAACCATCGACTTCGTGCGATTGAAGACAAAGGACGAATTTCTGGCTGACCTGGTCCGTCAACGGGCGGTGGCGATGAACCTTCTGATTATCGGCGAAACGACGGTGCGGATAATGGACGAGTTTCCGGCTTTCGTGGCGGATTTTCCGGATATCCCGTGGGTCAAGATGCGCGGCATGCGGAACCGGATCGCGAACGGATATCTGAGCATCAATCTGGAAACCGTTTGGGATACGACACAGACGGCGATACCGGATCTTCTGGACAGACTCTTACTTCTGCAAAACTGGCATGCCCAAGGTGAATGACATTTGACCGATTTCCTCGACATAAAACCCCTCACCAAAGAGGCATTCGCATCCTTCGGCGATGTGATCGAAATCACGCCTTCCTCCATGCGGCACATCAATGGCGGCCAGACCGAACGGCATCATGCGCTTGCCGCACCCGAGGCTGCGGGCGAGGGCGCACGCATCATCCTCAACATCTTCCGGGGGCAGCCGCGGGTGTTCCCGCATAACATCGAGATGATGGAGCGGCATCCGCTCGGCAGCCAGAGTTTTTCGCCGCTGTCCAGCAGGCCTTTCCTCGTCGTCGTTGCGGAAGATGACGGAGGCCGTCCGGCGCAGCCGCAGGTATTTCTGGCGCGCGGGGACCAGGGTGTGAATTACCGCCGCAATGTCTGGCATTATCCGCTGATGCCGTTGCAGGCGGTCTCTGATTTTCTTGTTGCCGACCGCGAGGGACCGGGCGACAATCTGGAAGAGTATTTTTTCGATGAGCCCTATATGATCGCGGAGCCCAGCCCATGACCGGTCTGACCACCCATGTTCTCGACGCTGCCCATGGCACACCCGCCGAAGGGCTGGTGATCGAGCTTTACCGGCTCTCCGGTGATCGCCGCGAGAAGCTGAAGACGGTGAAGACCAATAACGACGGCCGTGTTGATGGCGGGCCGCTGCTTGCCGGCGACAGTTTCAAGGCCGGCGAATATGAACTGGTTTTCCATGCCGGCGATTATCTGCGCGGCAAGGGCGTTGTGCTGCCGGAACCGGCCTTTCTCGACATTGTCCCGATCCGTTTCGGCATTGCTGATGAGAGCGGCCATTACCATGTGCCGCTTTTGCTTTCGCCCTATAGCTATTCCACCTATCGAGGAAGCTGATCGCCATGATCTTTGCCGCCATTGCCGATATTCACGGAAACTGCGCCGCCCTCGAAGCCGTGCTGGAGGATATCGCCAGGCTCGGCATCAAGGATATCGTCAATCTCGGTGATTGTTTCAGCGGTCCGCTGGAAGCGGGATTTACCGGCGATGTGCTCGTTGGCAACTGGATACCCAGCATTCGCGGCAATCATGACCGCGAGCTGATCGAGCGCGCGCCGGAGGAGATGGGGAGTTGGGAAAGGCCAGCGCACGCGCAGCTGAGCGCAGCCCATCTGGACTGGCTGCAAACGCTGCCGTTCAGCATGGTGTTCAAGGATGTCGCCTATTGCTGCCACGGCTCACCGCGCGGCGATCTGGAATATTGGCTCGAGACGCTGTCGCCGGAAGGCGTTCTGAAACTGCGGCCGCTCGCCGAAATCGAAGCCATGGCTGAAGGCATCACCCAGCCGCTTATGTTGTGCGGCCACACGCATATTCCCCGTACCGTGCAGCTTTCCGATGGTCGGCTGATCGTCAATCCCGGCAGCGTCGGTTGCCCCGGCTGGAAAGACGACACGCCTTTCGATCATCACGTCGAGGTGGGTCACCCGCTCGCCACCTATGCCGTGCTGGAAGAGACCGGGCGCGGTTGGCAGGTCTATTTCCGGAATATCCGTTACGACAATCTGGCCATGTCCGAAATGGCGCGGGTCAACGGTATTCCCTATTTGGCCGATGCGCTGGAGAACGGCTGGCTGAAGCGCTAGGGATCACCCCTCGCTGGTCATCACCACGCAGGCATAGGATTGCGCCTTCAGTTCCTTGCACGCGGATACGGCCGAAGACTGGTCTTCGAAGCCGGTGAAGCGGGCGCGGTAGAGCGTCGCCGATCCGCTCTGCACGGCTTCGGTATAGGGAGCGATCCCGGCATAGCTGCCGATGTTGGAACGGGCATTGGCGAGCAGCGAGCGCGCGGCGGCTTCGCTGTCGGTTGCGGCAATCTGCACTTCCCAGCGGCTTCTCTGGCCTGTGGGCTGGCCAATGGCGGCGGCAGGGGCGGGTTTCGGAATGGCGGAGACCTGGATCATGTCGGCCATCTGGTTGTTGGCCGTGGCGATCTGCATGGCGACCGGATCGGAACGGCGTTCGGCAAACATGGGGAGCGGCACGGCTGCGGGCGGCACATCGAAGGTGCGGCTGACACTGGCGCTGGCGACGAGCTGCTCGGTGTTGCGGCTTCTCGATGCCTGCGGCACGGCCTTGTCGAGAAGGGCGGCCATCTGCGCATCGCGGCTGCGCGCGGTCTTGCCGCCCAGCACGACGCCGACGACGCGGCGGCCATTGTGATTGATGGCGCTGACGAGGTTGAAGCCTGATGCGTTGGTATAACCGGTCTTGATGCCGTCCATGCCCTGATAACGATACATCAGATTGTTGTGGCCGCGGATGCGTTTTCCCCGGAAACTGAAGGATTCCATGGCGAAGAGGCCGTATTCCCTGGGAAAGTCGCGCTGCAGTGCAAGGCCGAGTTTCGCCATGTCGCGCGCGGTCGTCACCTGCGATTTGCTGGGCAGGCCGGAGGCGTTGCGGAACACCGTCTTGGTCATGCCGAGCTGGCGGGCCTTGCGGGTCATCATTTCGGCGAACCGCGCCTCGGAGCCGCCAAGGTGATCGCCCATGCCTTCGGCCATGTCATTGGCGGATTTGACGATCATGCCGTAGACGGCTTCGCGCACGGTGAAGGTCTGGCCCTGCCGCACATAGAGCTTCGAGGGGATAACGGCTGCGCCATTCTTGGACATGGTTATCTTCTGGTCCCAGCGAAGCCGGCCGGCGTGCAGCGCCTCGAAGGTCAGGTAAAGCGTCATCATCTTGGTGAGCGAGGCGGGGTGATTGAGCACATCGGCATTGCGGGCGGCCAGCACCTTGCCGGTATTGGCATCCATGATGAAGTGGGCGTAACCGGCCTGCGCAGGCGATGCCTGCAATGAGAGGATCGCGCAAAAGAAGGTGAGTGCGAAGACCCATGCACCCGCCATTCCCCGTTTGACCGTTCCCGACATAATCCACCCCTTTTGTTCGATCGCCGCAATGAGCGAAGTTTTACTGACACTTTCCGGCAACAAAACCGCTAAAACTTTAGAGATCGCTTTCATGCTTAATTAAGTATGAAATTCAACCCGATGGCTGCCCTCACAATTTTCTTGAAAAGAAACCAACCATCCGGTATGTTTATTGCCATGACAAATGCACATGAACGCAAAAAGCAGCCTGAGATCGTGCGCCGCAATCTTCTCGATTGCGCGGCGAAACTTGCTGCTGACCAAGGTGTTGCGGCGCTTTCCGTGCAGGCGGTGGCGGATGCGGCGGGGGTGACGAAGGGTGGGCTGTTTCACCATTTCGCCTCCAAGCAGGCGTTGCTGGAAGCTGTTATGGCGGACCTTCTTTCGGCGCTGGATGCGGAAATCGACGTGCTCATCTCACAGGATCGTGAAGCCCATGGATGCTTCACCCGGGCCTATGTGAACGCGGTTTTTGCCGATCGCGACCGGGAATCGGGCAGGCAGTGGGCTGCGTTATCGGTATCGATGGTCGGTGAACCGTCGCTTCGGCGCATGTGGACCAGCTGGTACGAAGGACGTCTCATCCGTCACAAGGAAACGGATGAGGGGGTGATATTGGAGCTCGTGAGGCTTGCAGCTGACGGCATCTGGTTTGCCGATCTTCTGGCCGATGACGGCAGGGCAGGTGGCGACAGGGCGGCTCTCAAGGCCCGGATGATCGCCCAGACGAAGAAGGAAATGGAACGATGAACGCGGCAATCTTCACCTATGGGGCGCTCGTCGCGGCCATTGTCTGCGAGGTCATCGCCACCTCTTTCCTGCAGCAGTCGCAGCAATTCACCCGGTTGCTGCCGACAGTGCTAATGGCGCTGTTTTACGGTGCGGCCTTTTATCTCCTGTCATTCACGCTGCGGGCGATGCCGGTTGGTGTGGCGTATGCGATCTGGAGCGGGCTCGGCATCGTGCTGATTTCCGGCATCGGGTATTTTGTTTTCCGCCAGACGCTGGACCTCGCGGCTGTCATCGGCCTCGGTTTCATCGTGACCGGCGTGGTGATCGTGAATGTGTTTTCGAAGACGGTGGGGCATTGACGGCATTCCTCCACCCTCATTCCTGTGCTTGTCACAAGGATGAGGGTGGAGGGATGAGGGAGGCGGCTTAGGGTAGGACTTTCTGACGCGCCCGGCTTTGAGGCATCATCAAGCCAGAATGCTGCGGTCCACATCCGTAATCAGCCGCTTGCCGCAAAGCGCCATGCTGACATCCATTTCCTTGCGGATGATCTCGAGAGCGGTGGTCACGCCCTGTTTGCCATCGGCACCGAGGCCATAAAGGAACGGGCGGCCGATATAGGTGCCCCTGGCGCCGAGCGCGACCGCTTTCAGCACATCCTGGCCGGAGCGGATGCCGCCATCCATATGCACCTCGACCCTGTCGCCGACGGCGTCGACGATCTTCGGCAGCATCGCGATGGAGGAATGCGCGCCGTCGAGCTGGCGGCCGCCATGGTTGGAGACGATGATGGCGTCCGCGCCGGTATCGACAGAGGCGCGCGCATCTTCCTCGTCAAGGATGCCCTTGAGGATCAGCTTGCCGCCCCAGCGCTGCTTGATCCATTCGACATCTTTCCACGACAGGCGCGGATCGAATTGCTCGGCAGTCCAGGAGGAGAGCGAGGAGAGGTCGGAGACATTCCTGGCGTGGCCGACGATATTGCCGAAGCTGCGGCGCTTGGTGCGAGCCATGTCCATGCACCATTTCGGCCGGGTCGCCATCTGCCAGATATGTTTCGGGGTGAATTTCGGCGGTGCGGAGAGGCCGTTGCGCAAATCCTTGTGGCGCTGGCCGAGAATTTGCAGGTCGAGCGTCAGCACCAGTGCCGAGCAGCCGGCGGCCTTGGCGCGGTCGATCAGATTATTGACGAAGTCCCGGTCCTTCATCACGTAAAGCTGGAACCAGAAGGGTTTCGAGGTGACGGAAGCGACATCCTCGATGGAGCAGATGCTCATGGTGGAGAGCGTGAAGGGCACGCCGAATTCCTCCGCCGCTTGTGCGGCCAGCATTTCGCCATCGGCATGCTGCATGCCCGTGAGGCCGGTGGGGGAGAGGGCTACCGGCATCGAAACCTTCTCGCCGACCATTTCGGTCGCCAGCGACCGGTCAGTCATATCCACCAGCACGCGCTGGCGCAGCTTTATCTTCGAAAAATCCTCCTCATTGGCGCGGTAGGTGCCTTCCGTCCACGCGCCGCTATCGGCGTAATCGAAAAACATTTTTGGCACACGGCGCTGAGCCTGTTGCTTCAGGTCCGCTATGGTCAGGATTTTGCCCATGGATAAAGCCTTCACATTTGAATGATGGCTTCACATAACATGAATGGGATGGCTGCAACATCAAAATCGACGGGGTTGATCACCAGAAAGCCCGCAAAAACAGTTCGGCCCCCAATAAAAGCAGGCAGATGAGGAACCAGCGCCGGAATGTCGCAGGGCTGACGATATTGCGGATCTTCTGGCCGAGCCACATGCCGAGAAGCGCCGGAAGGATGGCGAGCGCGGACAGTGACAGATGCTCGACGTGGAAGGCGCCCTGCGAGGCGAGGCCTGCGGCGAGTGCGACGGTGGAAACGGTGAAGGAAAGGCCGAGCGCCTGCACGAGATCGTCGCGGGTAAAACCGAGCGACTGGATATAGGGCACGGCGGGAACGACGAAAATGCCGGTGCCGCCGGTCAACAGGCCGGTTGCGAGCCCCATGACCGGGGAGAGTTTTGGTTCCAGCCCGGCCGGAATTGAGACGGGTTTGGCAAACAGGCTATAGGCCGCGTAAGCAGCAAGGCACAGGCCGAGCGCCGAGGTGGTCCAGACGCCGGTGCCTGATGTCATCAGCCGGATGCCGATGAGGGTGCCGAGCGCAATGGCGATCATCATCGGCCACAGCCGCTTCACGATGGCCCGGAAATCCGGCCCGGCCAGCAATTGCCAGATATTGGTGATGAAGGAGGGCAAAATGAGCAGGCCGGCGGCGATGACCGGCGGCATGAAGAGGCCGAGCACGCCCATGGCAACGGTGGGCAGTCCCATGCCGGTCACGCCCTTGACGATGCCTGCGATGATGAAGGTCGCGAGAACCATGAGCAGGGTGGTTGTGTCTAGATTCGGCACGGGGCACTCCAAGGGTCATTCGCGTTTCGGCCCACCGGCGGCGGCAATCGCATGAAGCTCGGCGTTGCGCCGGGTTTCTTCTCCCCGTCGGGGAGAAGGTGGCCCGAAGGGTCGGATGAGGGGGCAACGTTGCCGTAACTCACTACCCTTGCCCCCTCATCCCGCTGCCGCGGACTTCTCCCCGGCGGGGAGAAGAAAGACGCGGCACCCGCTCACTCCAATGTGTGACCGATATAAATGAGGCCGCAGCTTTATGTTTCGGCCCAAGCCGAACTATGCAAGCGTGCTTTTCATCGCCTTGCCGGCCACGTAGGTTTCGACGACGGTGCGGTCGTCACCCATGGTCAGCATCAGGAACAGTTCTTCCGTCAGGCTTTTCACCACTTCCATCTTCAGCGCCATGGCGGGCGTGGAAGAAGCGTTGAGCACCGTGATGTCGGCATCCGTGCCGGCGTCCAGCGTGCCGATGCGGTCGACCATGGAAAGGGCTTCGGCATTGCCGCGGGTCATCAGATACCAGCTTTCCAGCGGGTTGAGGCGCTCGCCCAGCAATTGCTGGATCTTGTAGGCCTCATCCATGGTGCGCAGCATGGAATAGCTCGATCCGCCGCCGATATCGGTCGCAACGGCGATCCGCACCGGCTTTTCGCGACGCTGCAGCTTCTTCATCGGGAACAGGCCGGAACCGATGAAGAGGTTCGAGGTGGGGCAATGCACCGCCACCGCGCCGGTTTCCGACAGCACATCCGCTTCGCGCTCTGAGAGGTGGATGGCGTGGCCGAGCAGGGTCTTTTTGCCCATCAGGCCGTAACGCACATAGATATCGGTATAGTCGGTCGCATCAGGGTAGAGTTCGCAGGTATATTTGATCTCGTCCAGATTTTCGGAAAGATGCATCTGGATGAAGAGATCGGGAAATTCCTGCGCCAGCGCCTGGGCGGCTTCCATCTGCTTCGGCGTGGAGGTGATGGCGAAGCGAGGGGTGATGGCGACGTGGTTGCGGCCCTTGCCGTGCCAGTCGGCGATCACTTGCCGGGTCTCGTCGTAGGAGGTCTCGGGCGTGTCCAGCAGACCCTGCGGAGCGTTGCGGTCCATCATCACCTTGCCGCCCACCATCAGCATGTTGCGCTTCATGGCCTCAGTGAAGAAGGCGTCGGCGGAGGTCTTGTGCACGGAGCAATAGGCGGCGGCGGTGGTGGTGCCGTGGCGCAGAAGCTCATCGTAAAAATGCGTGGCGATGCGCTGGGCATGTGCGGTTTCGACGAAGCGGCACTCTTCCGGGAAAGTATAGGTATTCAGCCATTCAAGGAGATTGGCGGCATAGGAGCCGATGACCTGCATCTGCGGGAAATGCAGGTGCATGTCGATCAGGCCGGGCACGAGGAGATGCGGCCGGTGATCCTTTTCCTCGATGTCATCAGGCGCTTGGCTGCGAATATCGGCGTAGTCGCCGATGGCGGCGATGTTGCCGTTTTCGAGAAGCAGGCCGCCATCTTCGATATAGAGATAGCTTTGCGTATCGTCGATCGAGAGCGGCGCGCGGCGGAAGCTCAGCAGGCGGCCACGCAGCAGAACCATGCTCATTCAGTCTTTCCTTCGGCTTTTCCTGTCCCGGACACCGCGCTTTCATACCAGGCGGTCAGCACCTTGCGCTCATCCGGGGTGATGGCGGTGATGTTGCCGGGAGGCATGGCATGGCTGCGCCCGGCTTGCAAATAGATTTCACGCGCGTGGGCGGCGATCTGTTCGTCGGTTTCGAGCTTCACGGATTTGGGTGTGAAGGGCACGCCTTCCCACACCGGCTCGGCCGCATGGCACATGGAACAGCGGCCCTGAACCACATCACGCGCCTTGGCGAAATGGGCGTCGCTGACGAATTGCTGCTGCATGGGGGAGAGGGTGGCGGCCTTCTGTTCCTCCTCGCCGGTCAGCACCTTCGGCACGGTGGAAAGCCACATGATGACGATGAAGATGAGCGCGGTCAGCAGCCAGGTCCATGTCGGCTTGCCCTTGCGGGCATGGGTGGTGTTGAACCAGTGGCGGATGGTGACGCCCATCAGGAAGACGAGTGCGGCGATGATCCAGTTGAACTGCGTGGCAAAAGCCAGCGGATAATGGTTCGACAGCATGAAGAAGATGACGGGCAGCGTCAGGTAGTTGTTGTGCAGCGAGCGCTGTTTGGCGATGCGGCCATATTTCGGGTCCGGCGTGCGCCCGGCGATCAGGTCCGCAACCACGATCTTCTGGTTGGGAATGATGATGAAAAACACGTTCGCCGACATGATGGTGGCGGTAAATGCGCCGAGATGCAGGAAGGCGGCGCGGCCGGTGAAAACCTGAGTATAACCCCACGCCATCGCCACCAGCGCGACATAGAGCACGATCATCAGGCCCCAGGTATTGTTGCCGAGCGGCGATTTGCAGAGGAAATCATAAAACAGCCAGCCGATGGCAAGCGAAGCGAGCGAAAGACAGATGGCCTGGAACTGGGTGAGCGCCAGCACCGAATGATCGATCAGGAAAAGATCCGCGCCGCCATAATAAACGATGCACAGCATGGCGAAGCCGGAAAGCCAGGTGACGTAGCTTTCCCATTTGAACCATGTCAGGTGCTCGGGCATCTGGGCGGGGGCGACCAGATATTTCTGGATGTGATAAAAGCCGCCGCCATGTACCTGCCATTCCTCGCCATAGGCCCCCGGCGGCAGATGCGGCCGTTTGACCAGCCCGAGATCGAGCGCGATGAAATAAAAGGATGAGCCGATCCAGGCGATGGCGGTGATGACGTGGAGCCAGCGGACGGCAAAAGCCATCCATTCCCACGCAATGGCGTATTCGTACATGCGGTTCCCCTGATCCTTGTGCAGCGCACCTTGCGAGAAATTTGACCGTTAGGAAAGTGAAAAGCAAAGGCTGGAACGTCATTGTTCACAATCCGATGCCTTTGTGTCCGCAATCTCGTTTCAGTTCGCCCATGCAGGCGGGATGAGCCCGGTAAAGTTGCAGCCGCTCATTCCTGCCGCATAGTTTGTGCTTAGCTGGCTAACGCGACTCAGCTATTATCCTTTGTGCAGTCTGCCGATGTGCTAAAATATAAGGCTGCGGAGCCCTCGGGCGCGCTTCGTCGGAAATCCATTCCGGTTTTACGCCGATGCGCGGGGCTTCAATGACATGTTTCGCTGGCGGTTCTTCCGAAAGCGGGCGCTGCGAACCCTGGGCGGGGCAGATCAGGGGGCAGGTATCGCAGTTCCCGGTGCCGTTGTGTCCGGGTGGGTGTTGATGTGAAATTTGAATAAAGGGACGCAATGATCTTCCGGCGGCCGCCGTTGTTTCAACGGAGACCATGCCGATGCGCCTTGTTCTGACGGTCCTGTTCCTGCTTTTGGCGCTCAGCGCCACTGCGCTTGCCCATGAATCCCACAAGGGGTTCAAATATGAAAGCTACTGCTGCAATGGTGACGCCGAGACCGGCGACTGCCAGATGATTCCCACGCGAAGCGTTCGTGTGACGCCTGACGGTTACGAGGTCTCGCTCGCACCCGGCGATCACCGCATGGTCACGCGACGCCACGTTTTCAGCTGGTCGCAGCGGGAGGCAAGACGATCAGAAGATGGCGAATATCACCTCTGCCTGTTTCCGGATGAAGATACGCCGCGCTGTTTTTATGCGCCGGATATGGGATTTTGATGTGGTTTCTGCGGGCGGCATTCTTCGGTCCGCTTCAGTATCCAGTCGCGAAACAGCCTTATCTTGCGAATGTTCCTACGGTTTTCAGGGTAGACCAGCCAATAGTTCTTTCCTTCGCTGCTGAGGTGCTCGAAGGGTTGATAAAGTCGACCGAGGGCAATCTCATCGGCGTAGAGTTCAGGGGTGAGCATGGCCACGCCCTGGCTGGCGATTGCCGCGGCGGCTTCGAAGGCCTGCACATTGAGGCGGCTGCGGGGATAACGGTCGAGGCCCGGATTTTCGACGCCCACTTCCTGAAACCACTGGCTCCACCAGATATCGCCGGGATCGATGATGCGCAGGCGCAGCAGGTCTTCCGGTTTGTGCAATCCGCCGATGCTTTCGGCAAGGCTCGGATGCAGCATCGGCGTATAAACGCCGCGCAGCAGTTGATGGTAGATCAGCCCTTTGCCGTTATCTTTGCTCCAGCGAATGGCGACATCGCAGTCTGACTGGGAAAAATCGATCAATGTGCTTGATGTGTCGAGCCGCACGGCGATTGATGGGTGTTCCAGCTGGAAGGCGCCCAGATGCCGCGAAAGCCAGCGCGACGCAAAAGTCGCGGTGGAATGGATTGTCAGGGTCGTGTCGGAGGTGTCGCGCACATTATCGACAGCCTCCCGCAAAGTGTTGAAAGCTTCCGCAACCTTCGGCGCCAGTTTCTGCCCGGCCTCGGTCAGCACAACCTGCCGCGCCTTTCTGATGAAGAGCGGCTCGCCAACATTCTCCTCCAGCAGTTTCACCTGATAGCTGACCGCCGTCTGCGTCATGCCCAGTTCCTCACCGGCCTTGGTGAAGCTGAGATGCCTTGCTGCGGCTTCGAACACGCGCAGGGCGTTCAGGGGGAACTGGCGGGACATTTTCATGGATAAGTTCTCTTTATGTCAACGGCCAAAGGTTTCATTGGTTTTTATCCGAAAAACAGAGCATTTTTAGCCCAATTCATCAACTGAGCTTCTGACATTTTTTAAATGGAGACGAACATGCGCACAGCAATCTTGCGCGCGTGGTCCCGCCTGCGTGCGGGTCTGCGAACTGCGGAACGGTTTACCCTTGAAAGCCTTGCACCGGACAATCTGGCGGATGAAAGCCTGCCCGACGGGCTCAGGCGTGATCTTGGTCTTGAGGATGGCCGTGTCGATTTTCGTTGCGACGGGTTTCGGCAGCGGAAAATGCTTGCAGCAACTCGGCTGCCACAAGGGCCGCTATGATTGCAGGCCGCTTATCCCTGACGCTGTTGCCGCCGATGGGCAGGATGAGCTTTGTAAGGCGGGACAGGGGCTCTCCCTCCCGCTCCAGCCAATGGGCGAAGGTGGCGCGTTTGGTCTTCGAGCCGATCATGCCGACATAGGCGAGGTCGTCGCGGACAAGCGCCTCCTTCGCGATGAGGAAATCGAGTGCGTGATCGTGGGTGACGATGATGGCCGCCCCGTTTGCCGGGATTTTCGCGACGAGCGCCTCCGGCATGGGGGTCAACACGGATGCGACGTTCACTGGAAGATCGTGCAGCTCGTTTTCACGGGTTTCCACGATTGTCAGGGTCAAGGGCAGGAGCGACAGAGCCTGCGCCAGTGCCTTGCCAACATGGCCCGCCCCGAAAATGAAGATGGCGGGCTGTTGCTCGGCCTCGCCCTTCAGCCTTGCCTCGAGCGCTGCCGCGAGTTCCGCTGTTACGCGCCGGAACCGGAGCAGGGTGCGCCCGCCGCAGCATTGGCCGATTTCCGGTCCGAGCGGAATATCCATACGGTCTTCGGCGGCACCGCTCCTCAACATCGCGCGGGCGTGGTCTATCGCCATATATTCAAACTGCCCGCCGCCGATGGTTTCCCATAACGCCTCCTGGCTTACCAGCATGAAGGTTCCGGCCTCGCGTGGGGACGAGCCTTTGACGGCCTCGATTTCCACGAGGATCGCTGGGGCAGGGTGGGTGAGGAAAGCGGACAGGGAGGTGTCAGGCATTGGCGCTGGCCCCCTCATCCGGCGCTTTGCGCCACCTTCTCCCCGGCGGGGAGAAGAAATGCGCCGCACCGTCGAGGCAATTCAAAAGGGTTGCGGTCGTAGCATGGAGCTTACCGGAAGTTTCTTCTCCCCGCCGGGGAGAAGGTGGCGCAAAGCGCCGGATGAGGGGGCTCGGCCGCATGGATACTCCCCCTCACACCTTCTTCAGCCGTTCCACCGCCATCAGAACCCGCTCGGGCGTTGCCGGCGCGTCGAGGCGCGGGCAGACCTTGTAGTCGGCAACGGAGGCGACGGCCATGGAGAGTGCTTCGAGAACCGAGATCGCCAGCATGAAGGGCGGTTCGCCCACGGCCTTGGAGCGGCCGATGGTGGGCTCGGCATTTTCCGACCATTCCGCCAGCTTCACGTTGAAACTTTTCGGTCGGTCGGAGGCAAGCGGGATCTTGTAGGTGGAAGGCGCGTGGGTGCGCAGTCGCCCCTTGCCGTCCCACCACAATTCCTCCGTCGTCAGCCAGCCCATGCCTTGCACGAAGGCGCCTTCGATCTGGCCGATATCGATGGCCGGGTTCAGCGACTTGCCGACATCGTGGAGGATATCGGTGCGTTCCATCATATATTCGCCGGTCAGCGTATCGATCGACACTTCCGAGCAGGCTGCGCCATAGGCGAAATAATAAAACGGCGTGCCGCGACCGGCGGCGCGGTCCCAGTGGATTTTCGGGGTCTTGTAAAAACCGGCGGCGGAAAGCTGCACGCGGGCGAAATAGGCCTTCTTGATGAAGTCGTTGAAGGCGATTTCCTCAAGCCCGATCCGCACCCGGTTCGGCAGGAAGACGACCTCTTCTTCCGGGACGTTCCAGTTCTCGGCGGCGAATTTGATCAGCCGCTCGCGGATCTGGCGGGCGGCGTCATAGGCGGCCATGCCGTTGAGATCGGAGCCGGAGGAGGCGGCAGTGGCGGAGGTATTCGGCACCTTGCCTGTGGTCGTCGCTGTTATCTTTACCCGGCCGATATCCACCTGGAAGGCATCGGCCACCACCTGCGCCACCTTGGTATAAAGGCCCTGACCCATTTCCGTGCCGCCATGGTTCAGATGGATGGAGCCGTCATTGTAGATATGCACCAGCGCACCGGCCTGATTGAAGGCGGTCATGGTGAAGGAGATGCCGAATTTGACAGGGGTCAGCGCGATACCCTTGCGGATGATCGGGCTGGTTTTGTTGAACTCGATGATGGCGTCTCGCCGCGTGCGATAGTCGCTCGAGGTTTCCAGCTCCTCGACGATGCGGGCGATGATGTTGTCTTCGACCTCCTGATGATAGGGCGTCGTGGTGCGCTCCGAGCCGGTCTCTCCGTAGAAATTGAGCTTGCGGACATCAAGCGGGTCCTTGCCGACGGCATAGGCGATTTCTTCGATGAAACGTTCAGCCCCGAGCATGCCCTGCGGACCGCCGAAACCACGAAAGGCGGTGTTGGAGACCGTATGGGTTTTAAGCGGCCGGGAGGTCAGATGCACATGCGGATAGAAATAGCTGGAATCGGCATGGAACAACGCACGGTCGGTTACCGGGCCTGACAGATCGGAGGAAAAACCGCAGCGCGCCGCATAGGTGGCGTCGACGGCGTGGATGCGGCCTTCCTCATCGAAGCCCAGCTCGTAATCGACGCGGAAATCGTGGCGCTTGCCGGTCGCCGTCATGTCCTCGTCGCGGTCGGGGCGGATTTTAACGGCCCGGTTCAGCCTCTTGGCGGCAATGGCGCAAAGGGCGGCGAACTGGTTTCCTTGAGTTTCCTTGCCGCCGAAGCCGCCGCCCATACGGCGCACCTGCACCGTGACGGCGTTGGACGGCACCTGAAGCATGTGGCTGACGATATGCTGGATTTCGCTCGGATGCTGGGTGGAGCTCCACAGCGTTACCTCGTCATCCTCACCGGGCACGGCCATGGCGATGTGGCTCTCGAGATAAAAATGCTCCTGCCCGCCGATCCGCATCGTGCCGGTCAGGCGGCGCGGCGCGACATCCATTTCCAGCTTGGCATCGCCGCGCGTGAGCGTCATGGGATCGATGACGAGCGCGCCGCCATTTTCAATCGCGGTGTCGATATCGGTGAAATGCGGCAGGTCCTTATAGGTGATCTTCGCCTTGCGGGCGGCCTTTCTGGCGATATCTCGGGTTTCGGCGAAGACCGCGAAAATCGGCTGGCCGTGAAACTCCACCTTTGTTTCGGCCAGCAGCGGTTCGTCGTGACGGCCACCGGAGGAGATGTCGTTTTCGCCGGGCACATCCTTGCCAATCATCACCCAGAGCACGCCCGGCGTGGCTTCCACTTCGGAAAGGTCCATTGAGACGATTTCCGCATGCGCGCGATCGGAAAGGCCGAGTGCACCGTGAACGAGGCCGGCGGGTTCGGGAATATCATCGATATATTCGGCGCTGCCGGTCACATGCTTATGCGCGGAATCGTGCCGAAGCGAGGCATGCATCGGGCCGTCGATTTCGGTCTTGGTCTTGTCGAAGCTTGTGGTGTCCATGGTTCAAGCTCCTCCTTCGTTAATTGCGGCATATGGCAGCGATAATAAACCCTCATTCCTGTGCTTGTCACAGGAACCCAGCCAGCCCAAGTCCTTGGGCTGAAAGGGTTGTCTCGCCGCGCAGACGCGCGTCGGCCGGATTCCTGTGACAAGCACAGGAATGAGGGAGGTTGTGGGTGTCGCCAACGTCATCGTCACGCCTCCGCCAGTGTGAAACGGATGAGTTCCTGCTTTTCGCCTGAAGTCTCCAGGAAGAACCTTGTCAGCAGGTTCTTGGCCGTCAGTTGCCGGTATTCGGCGGTGGCGCGCCAGTCGGTGAGCGGGGTGAAATCATCGTCCAGCGCATCGCGCGCCGCATCGATCGTTTCCTGTGACCACTCTTTGCCGAGAAGCGCCGCCTCAAGATGCGCGGCCCGTTTCGGCGTGCCGGCCATGCCGCCAAAGGCGATGCGGATGTCTTCGACTGCGCCATCGGCGTCAAGCGTCAGGTTGAAGGCGGCGCAGAGCGCGGAAATATCCTCGTCGCGCCGCTTGGAAATCTTGTAGACGGCGTAACGGCTTTCCGGCTTCTGGAACGGGATGAAGAGTTTTTCGACGAACTCGCCGCTCAGCCGGTCCTGTTTGCCGTAATCGATGAAATAGCTTTCCAGCGGCAGGCTGCGGTTGCCAGAAGACGAGCGCAGGGTGAGCGTCGTGCCGAGTGCGATCAACGCCGGTGGAGTGTCGCCGATGGGCGAACCGTTGGCGATGTTGCCGCCAATGGTGCCCATATTGCGCACCTGCTCGCCGCCGAGCCGGTCAAACAGCCGGGCAAGCGGCGGGAAATGTTCTGCAATGGTCTTGAAGGCCTGGCTGTAGGTGACACCGGCACCGAGCGTGATACCGTCTTCATCCACGGTGATGGTCTGCAGATCCCCGAGATTGTTAATGAAGATGACAGGGTTCAGCGCCCGCATCTGCTTCGTCACCCACAGGCCGACATCGGTTGAGCCGGCAACGATGGTCGCCTTCGGCTCGGCGGCGTAGATTTCGGTCAGATCGGAAAGCGTTGCCGGAATGATCGTGCGGTCCTCGCCTCTGACGACGGTGATCGTCTCGTTTTCGCGGATCGCCCAGAGCTTTGCCATGATGTCGGTCCGGTCGCGCTGCAGCGGGTCGAACAGCGCGCTTGGGCGCGCGGCGGCGATCTTTTCGGCGGCCTTCACGATCGGCTCATAGCCCGTGCATCGACAGAGATTGCCTTGCAGGGCCTTTTCGATATCGGCGCGGCCGGGGTTTTCGCTGGTAAGCCACAGGCCATAAAGCGACATGATGAAACCCGGCGTGCAGAAGCCGCATTGCGAGCCGTGAAAATCCACCATGGCCTGCTGCACGGGGTGCAGCGTGCCGTCGCGGGCGGCAAGATGCTCGACGGTCACGATATGGATGCCGTGCAGCGAGCCAAGAAAGCGGATGCAGGCGTTGACGCTTTCATACCGCAGCGAACCATCGAGCAGCCGCCCGACGAGCACGGTGCAGGCGCCGCAGTCGCCTTCCGCGCAGCCTTCCTTGGTCCCGGTCAACCGCTTGCTAAGGCGGAGATAATCGAGAAGCGTGTCCGTCGGTCCGAAATCCTTCAACGAAACCGTTTCGTTGTTGAGGATGAAGCTGATCGCGTCCTTCATGCAATGCCCTGCTGTTTTGACCGGCTGCCGAGCCGGTTTCTTGTGATTATCTTGACGTATCTATGCACGCTCTTGCGCGCATATCGATTTCCGTTTTGGCAATTCATTGTTTCCATAACGGAAAGAAAATCTGGCAATTATTGCGCCGTCCAGCCGCCATCCACGGAAATATGGGTGCCGGTGATGTTGCTGGCGGCGTCGCTGGCCAGAAATACGGCGGCGGTGGCCACGTCATCGACGGTGACGAACTGCTTGGTCGCCTGCAGCTCCAGCATTACGTCGTTCTTCACCGCCTCTTCGCTGATGCCGCGTACCTTGGCCATCTCAGGTATCTGCTTTTCGACCAGCGGCGTGAGCACATAACCGGGACAGATGGCGTTGACGGTAACCCCGGTCTGGGCAAGCTCAAGCGCTGCCGTCTTCGTCAGGCCCATGATACCGTGCTTGGCCGCCACATAGGCCGATTTGAACGGTGAGGCGACGAGGCCGTGGGCCGAGGAAATGTTGATGATGCGGCCCTTGCCGGCCTTCTTCATCAGCGGTATCGCGGCGCGCATGGTATGGAAGGAACTGGTCAGATTGATGGCGATGATCCAGTCCCATTTTTCCGTCGGGAATTCCTCGATGGGTGCGATATGCTGGATTCCGGCATTGTTGACGAGCACATCCACCGAGCCGAGTTTTTCATGCGAGGACTGAATGAGGTCGGCGATCTCGTCCGGTTTCGTCATATCCGCGGGGTGGTAAAGCACACGCCCGCCGCTTTCGGCTTCCAGCAACAGCCGCAATTTTTCGATCTCGTCCTCGTCGCCGAAGCCGTTCAGCACGATATTGGCGCCCTCCCGCGCAAATCTCTGCGCGATGGCAAGACCGATACCGCTTGTAGAGCCTGTCACGATAACTGTCCGATGCATGCTTTCCCCTTTTTGCATTACTTCGCACATGTTTAAGCAGCGTATGCCCAAAGGGGGCGGGCTGGCAATCGCGATTTCGGGTGAGGGTGACAGAGGGGTGAATCCAGTCGCGCCCATCCATTTTTTCGAAGCGAAGCATCCAGATTTTGCGCCAGATTTTGCATTTGCCTGCGGCGGCGTCCGCCCCTATCTCTGAGGCAAGCAAACAGAGGTATCACCTATGGAACTCGGTCTTTACACATTCGCGGATGTCAATCCCAACCCCGCCGATGGCCGCGGGCCGGAAGGCGCGCGCCGTCTCAGGCATCTGCTGGAGGAAATCGAGCTTGCCGATCAGGTCGGGCTCGATGTTTTTGGCCTCGGTGAGCATCACCGTCCGGATTATGTTGTGTCCTCGCCCTCAACGGTGCTGGCGGCAGCCGCGGTGAAGACCAAGAACATTCGCCTGACGAGCGCCGTCTCGGTGCTGAGTTCGGATGATCCGGTGCGGGTGTTCCAGCAATTCTCAACCGTCGACCTCCTGTCGAACGGCCGCGCCGAGATCATGGCCGGGCGTGGTTCCTTCATCGAATCCTACCCGCTGTTCGGTTACGATCTCGAAGATTACGATGTGCTCTTCGCTGAAAAGCTCGATCTGCTTTTGGCGCTGCGCGAACAGGAGGTCGTCACCTGGTCCGGCACCAAGCACCCGGCCATCAATGGGCGCGGCGTCTATCCGCGTCCGTTGCAGGAGCGTCTGCCGGTGTGGATCGCCGTCGGCGGCACGCCGCAATCGGTGGCGCGGGCTGGCGCGATGGGGCTGCCGGTGGCGCTTGCCATCATCGGCGGTGAATATCGTCGCTTTGCGCCGCTGTTTGATCTTTACCATGAGGCTGCGCGCCGGGCGGGTCAGGAAAAGACCAGGCTGCGCACCAGCATCAATGTGCATGGTTTCATTGCCGACACCACCGACAAGGCGGCCGATCAGTTTTACGGCCCGCAGGCGGAGGTGATGAACCGCATCGGCCGCGAACGCGGCTGGGGGCCGACGAACCGTGCCCATTTCGATGCGGCGCGCGGACCGGAAGGCAATCTCTTCCTAGGCGAACCGGAGCTGGTGGCTGAAAAGATCATCAAGGCGCATGGCGTTTTCAGGAATGATCGCTTCCTGCTGCAGATGGCCATCGGCCTGATGCCGCACGACCAGATCATGCGCGGCATCGAGCTTTATGGTACGAAAGTCGCCCCGATCGTCAGAAAAGAATTGACGGGGAGCGCCGATCCGGTGAAAGCCACGGCCTGATTATTACAAGGCGGGCGCTTTCAGACCCGCCAGACAGAACGACGGACAGAGACATGGTCATTTCCACCGAAGAAGAACTGGTTCTGCTGAAGGATATCGGTCGCCTTTGCGCCGTGGCCATGCAGACCATGGCGGACGCGCTGGAACCCGGCATCACCACGGCCGAGCTGGATGCCATCGGCCGCAAGGTGCTGGAGGACAATGGCGCGCAATCTGCTCCGGAGTTCTGCTACAAGTTCCCTGGGGCAACCTGCATCAGCGTCAACGAGGAAGTGGCCCACGGCATTCCGGGGCCGCGCATCATCAAGGCGGGTGACCTCGTCAATATCGATGTCTCGGCCGTGAAGAACGGTTTCTTCGGCGATACCGGTTCGTCTTTTGCCGTGCCGCCTGTCAAAAAGGAAATCGAACGCCTCTGCCGCGATGGCAAACGCGCCATGTGGACGGGCCTGCAGCAGGTGAAAACCGGCAGGCCTTTCGCCGATATCGGCAATGCCATCGGCGCTTTTGCGAAAAAGAACCGCTATACGCTGATCACCAATCTGGCGAGCCACGGCATTGGCCGTTCGCTGCATGAGGAGCCGAAGGAACTGGCGACCTGGCCGGACAAGGACGAGCGCCGTATCATGCAGGAAGGCATGGTGTTTACCGTCGAGCCCTTCCTGTCGACGGGGGCCTATTGGGCCGAGGATGGCGATGACGATCCATGGACGCTCTATAGCGATCCGAGCGCGCCGACGGTGCAGTATGAACATACGGTCGTGGCGACCAAGAACGGGCCGCTGGTGTTGACGCTGGCCGAGTGAGGCGAGCGGGTGCCCCTTGTTTCTTCTCCCCGAGGGGGAGAAGTCCGCGGCAGCGGGATGAGGGGCCGCCTCGCCGGATTTCGGAGAGCATGCCCCCTCATCCGACCCTTAGGGCCACCTTCTCCCCGGCGGGGAGAAGAAACAAGCGGCAACACCCGAACATTCATGACCGATAACGGCCGCTTATGACGCCGATCAAAATAACTCGCTTGTCCCTTATCCGCCCCATTGCGATAAGCCATGCATGAGCATCGACAAGCCACTTTCCGCCAAACATCTGACCGCACTTGGATTTTCCGGGGCGCTGATGATGGCCTCCGCAATGGGTTTCGGCCGTTTTTCCTTCACCCCCATCCTGCCCGGCATGATGGCGGATGTTCCGCTCTCGGCGGGGGATGCGGGGATCGTGGCGGCTGGCAACTTCGCCGGTTATCTGGCGGGTGCGGTTCTGGCCGCCTCTTCCTGGGGGTCGGGACGGGAACGGCTGGTGGCCCTTTGCGGCCTGTTTTCCACGGCTGCGCTGTTGCTTGCCATGGCTGCTTTCAATTCCGTCGCGGCCTTCACCGTCATCCGGTTTCTTGCCGGTGTCGCCAGTGCAATGACCATGATCTTCACCTCGCAGATCGTTATCGGCCATGCCATGAAGGCGGGCCGGGACACGATCCAGGCGCTGCATTATGGCGGCGTCGGCGCAGGTATCGCGATTTCTTCGCTTGCGGTCTATCTGATCGGCGTCGTTTTTGACGGCGGTGGTTCCTCGTGGAGAGAGGAATGGATTGCGGGCGCGGTCTTTTCCTTCATCACATTCCTTCTCGTCTTTCGCGTGCTTCCCGCCGGCCCGCCGCGGCATGCATCCGCAGTGGCGGAGCCGCCGCTCCGCTGGACACGGCCGCTGGTTCTGACGACGCTCGCCTACGGGCTTTTCGGCTTCGGTTATGTCATCACCGCCACCTTCATCGTGGCGATCGCGCGCATGGCCGCCGCCGGTGCTTTCGTGGAGTTTCTCGCCTGGTTCATCACCGGCTGCGCCGCCGCCATTTCGCTTTTCCTCTGGAAACCGGTGCTGAAATCGCAGGGACTGAAACGCGCTTTCGTGATCGTGCTCGCGCTGGAAGCCGTGGGCGTCTTCGCTTCCGTGATGCTGCCGCCCGTGCCGGGTGTTCTCGCCGGCGGCCTGCTTCTCGGACTGACCTTCATGGTCATCACCGCTTATGGCCTGCAGCTCGGCCGGGAATTTGCCGGGCCGAGCCCGCGCCGCGCCTTTGCGCTGATGACGGCCGCTTTCGGCACGGGCCAGATTGTCGGGCCGCTTGCCGCCGGCTGGATTGCCGAGGTGACGGGAAGTTTTACCGCGCCCAGCATTCTCGCTTCGGCGGTGCTCGTCGTCAGCATTCTCCTGATGCTGCCGGTGCTCGCCACGGAGCGGCGGAGCTAGGCCGCAGGCCGTCTTTTCCTGCCTTTAATCTGGTGTTTCCCTTGGGGATTGTCCGCCGCGCACGCCTTACATCTTGTTAAGGTCAGCGCTTCTTCATTGCTGTGCACAAATTTCTGCCCTAGGTTCGGGCCATCTAGTGCTTCGCCAATAATGGCTGATTTCAAACGCGCGTGAGTTCGAAACGTGTTTCATTCCTTCTTTCCCAAGCCGAAAATCTTCTTCACGTCGGCCATTATCTGGGCTTTTTTCGCCATTCTTGGATGGTACTTCATCGTTGAAGGGTTAGGGCGGTCTTGGGGCTACGTAATGCCCGAGCAGGAACCCTACGATCTCAGCTACTTCCTGGTCCCGGCTAACCTGTTCTTTTACGGCTATCTCGCCTTGTGCCTGGCGGCGTTCGGCGGCGTGTGGACCGTTATCGCCAAGGATCATCCCTGGAAATACTGGTCCATCTGGGGATCGTTGCTGATTATCGCGGTGACCTATTTCGGCGTTCAGATTTCCGTCGTGATCAACAATTTCCGGCGGCCTTTCGGCGATCTTTTGCAAAATGCCCTTTCGAAACAACCGGGTATCGAGGTCTGGGATTTTTACAGCCTTCAAATCGTCTTTGCCAAGATCGCCTTTCTCAGCATGGCCGTTTCGATCCTGACGGATTTCTTCACCAGCCATTATATCTTCCGCTGGCGAACCGCGATGAACGACTTCTACATGTCGAAATGGGAAAAGCTGCGTCACATCGAAGGTGCGTCCCAGCGCGTTCAGGAAGATACGATGCGGTTCTCCTCGACGCTCGAAGGGCTGGGCATCACGCTCATCAACTCGGTAATGACGCTCGTCGTCTTCCTGCCGATCCTGTTTGCGCTGTCGTCCTATGTCTCGGAATTGCCGATCCTCGGCGAGGTGCCGCATGCGCTGTTCTGGCTGGCGATTGTCTGGTCGGTATTTGGTACGGTGCTTCTGGCGACAGTCGGCATCAAGCTGCCCGGCCTGAACTTCCGCAATCAGCGCGTGGAAGCGGCTTACCGCAAGGAACTGGTCTATGGCGAGGACCACGCCGACCGCGCCCAGCCGCCGACAGTCAAGGAACTCTACTCCAATGTGCGGAAGAATTATTTCCGCATGTACTGGCATTATCTCTATTTCAACGTCGCCCGGTATTTCTATATTCAGGCCGATGCGGTGTTCCTGCTTCTGATGCTGGTTCCCACCATTGTCGCGGGCAAGATCACCTATGGTATCTACCAGCAGATCGCCACGGCCTTCGGTCAGGTCAGCAATTCGTTCCAGTATCTCGTCAATTCCTGGACGACGATCATCGAGCTGCTTTCAATCCACAAGCGTCTTGTGGCCTTTGAGGCTGCGATTGACGACAAGCCCCTGCCGGATATCGACGAGCGTTATCTGCAGCGGGAAGCGGAAGCCGGCGAGCTGGCGGCCAACAAGCCCTGAGTAAGAAAAGGCGGCCCCTCGGCCGCCTTTTGCATCTGTTGCTTCGGTCCAAGGAAGAAGCCCGAGGATGATCCGCGGTCGAGTTTAACCCTCTGTCTTCTGCTTCCTGCGCGCCTCGATCATCGGCATCGCCTCGGCATAGCTCAGACAGGCGACGTCGTCCTTCCGGCAGACTTCGCGCAGCAGCCGCTCATAGGCGTTCCAATAGGCGCCGCCGTTCATCTTCACGAAGTGAAAGCCCATCTGCAGGGGAATGCGCTCGCCATTATATTGCCTGTCGAAGGCGGTGCGGAAGGCGGCATAGGCGCGCTCCTCGAACTCCTTTGAGCGATCCGGCGTCTCGACGCCGATGGAGTGGCGGATGAAGAGGTTATAGTCCATGGCGATGATCGGGCGGTTGCCCGGACCTTCGGGAATGAGCGGCAGGCCGAAATGCTCGATGCCGTCGCGCTCCACCGGCCATTCCGGCCCCTTGGTGATGCTGGTGGCGTCATAAACGAAACCGTGCTTTTTCTGGGCGGCGGTCAGCGCCGGCCCCTGTGAGAGATAGGGCGCACGAAAACCGTTGATGTTCTTGACCATCTCCCGCCAGCCCTCGGGCTCCTCGCCCTTCTTGCCGATCATCTGCCAGGCGTTTTCCAGGGTGCTGGTGAATGTGGTGAAT
This sequence comes from Agrobacterium sp. M50-1, assembly GCF_049843495.1. Classification (NCBI taxonomy): domain Bacteria; kingdom Pseudomonadati; phylum Pseudomonadota; class Alphaproteobacteria; order Hyphomicrobiales; family Rhizobiaceae; genus Agrobacterium; species Agrobacterium sp. M50-1. The sequence continues at coordinate 293,264 of NZ_JBBHZH010000003.1, forward strand.
TCGCCGTCCCATTGTTCCGCGGTCCACTGGCCGCCATCGAAATGGCCACAGGTGTGGTTGCCGATCTCATGACCTTCGCGATAGGCGGCCCAGATGTTTCTAAGCCTTGTCTCCACCTCTTCCGGCGACTGGCCGAAACCGACATTGGAACGGCCGGCCTTCTGGCCGGGTCCCTGATAGGTCTTGGCGCTGGTCTTCCTGTCCATCACCAGCGTGCAGGCGAGGAAATAGGTGAAATGCGCGCCGACTTGCTTGCCCGTCGCCCGGCTTCTTTCCCACAGCGTATTGTCGCCCGCACCGTCGAAGGACACGATGACAAGCTGCTTCGGCTTCTGCGCCTCTTCGGCAAAGGCGGGAAGGGCGGCGAGAAGCGACAGGGAAAAAGCGGTAAATGGGCGAAACATCAGTTATCCGTCATATGAAACACCGTGGCCTTTTGCGGGTGGAATAAGGCGAAGCTTTGAATAGTCTGGCGTTTTCATGACTTTCGGCCTAATTCCTGTTCTCAACTGCGGTGATAGGGCCGCTTCGTTCCACCGGGGACCGTGTTCCATGCTTTTTCTCGCACTCTGTCTTGCCTTGTTCCTGCTGACGCATCTTTTGAAGGTGGTCGCGCCGCAATTTCGTGCCCGCATGATCGCGACGATGGGCGAAGGCCCTTTCAAGGGCGTCTATTCCATTGTCAGCCTCGTCACGCTCGGCCTCGTCATCTATGCCTTCGGTGAAGCACGGCAGGAGACAGGCATGTTGTGGTATCCGCCGGTCTGGATGAGCCACATCGCCGTCACCCTGATGCTGCCCGCGATGATCTGTCTTATCGCCAGCCTCATACCGGCTGGCCACATCGCGACGAAGACCAAGCATCCGATGGTCCTTTCCGTCAAGATCTGGGCGCTCGCCCATCTTCTGGCGAATGGCGAGGCGTCGTCGATCCTCCTCTTCGCATCGTTCCTCGCCTGGGGCGTGGTGATGCGGATTTCGCTGAAGCGCCGGGAACGCGCGGGTGAAAAAGTGGTTCGCAACTTCGTTTCAAGCCGCTATGATCTGGTGGCCGTTGTCGGCGGCATCGTTCTGTGGGGTGCTTTCATCCTGAAACTGCACGAATGGTTGATCGGCGTTCAGCCCATCGCCATGTAGGAAATCGACGTTTCCCCCTTACATATCAGGCAAAATAGGCTAGAAGGCCGACCATGACCCGGTTGGCCTGACTTTCGCTGACCCGGGTAAGCGGCTTGGTATGTCCGCGGACGGATGGATCGGTGACGATCTCCCCGCGGGTAACGGAGAATTTGATGGCAAACGAAAATGATACCTTTATCCGCGAAGTGAACGAGCAGATCCGTTCCGAGCAGCTGTCGCGCTTCTGGGGCCGTTACGGTATCGTGGTCGTGGGTGCGGCCATTCTCGTGGTTGCGGGCGCCGCCGGCGCCGGTATCTACGAGTACTGGAACACCAGCCGTGCTTCCAACTCCGGCGACCAGTTCCTCGTGGCGCTGAAACTTGCTTCGGAAAACAAGACGGATGAGGCGCTGAAGGCCTTCGCCGATCTCGAAACTTCCGGTCACGGCAATTACCCTGTTCTGGCGAAGTTCCGCTCGGCCACGCTGCTTTCGCAGAAGGGCGACGCGGCCGGCGCCATCGCCGCCTTCACCGCCATCGGCAACGACACCTCCGCACCGCAGGTCTTCCGCGATACCGCCAAGGTGCGTGCGGCATGGCTGCTGGTGGACAACGGCACCTATGATCAGGTCGTCGCCCTTGCGGAGCCCTTGAGCACCGACGGTCAGACCATGCGGGCGTCTGCCCGCGAGGCGCTCGGTCTCGCCGCCTATAAGGCTGGCGATTTCGCCAAGGCCAAACAATGGTTCGAGCAGATCATCAGCGACACGCAGGCGCCGCGCAACGTGACGAACCGTGCGCAGATCATGCTCGACAACATCACCGCTTCGGGCAAGGCTGCTTAAAGCCGCTTCGCCACGCAAGATCGCTCCGGCATTTCTTCGCATTGCCAAAGCGATCCAACTCTTTATTTTACGCATGTCTTTTGCCCAAAACAGGTAACGTTTTGGGCAGACTTGCTCTAGGGAACCAAGATCAATGAGCTTCACCGTCGCCATAGTCGGGCGCCCCAATGTCGGCAAGTCCACGCTTTTCAACCGTCTGGTCGGAAAGAAACTGGCGCTGGTGGACGACACGCCGGGTGTCACCCGCGACCGCCGCCCCGGCGAGGCGAAGCTGGTCGACCTGCGTTTCACCATCATCGATACCGCCGGTCTGGAGCAATCCGGGCCGGAAACGCTTCAGGGCCGCATGTGGGCGCAGACGGAAGCGGCGATTGACGAAGCCGATGTGACGCTGTTTGTCGTGGACGCCAAGGCGGGCCTGACGCCGGCCGACGAGACGCTGGCCGAAATGCTGCGCCGTCGCGGCAAGCCGGTGGTGCTGGTGGCCAACAAGTCTGAAGCGCGCGGTTCCGACGCCGGTTTCTACGACGCCTTTACCCTCGGCCTTGGTGACCCTTGCCCGATCTCCGCCGAACATGGCCAGGGCATGATCGACCTGCGTGACGCCATTGTCGAGGCAATCGGCGAAGACGCCGCTTTCCCGCCTGAGGTGGATGAGGCGGAGACGGATATCGTTCTGCCGCGCAGCGAGCCGGGCAGCGAGGACGAAGAAGACGAAGAGCCGGTTTATGACGAAACCAAGCCGCTGCGCGTCGCCATCATTGGCCGTCCGAATGCGGGCAAGTCGACGCTGATCAACCGTTTCCTCGGTGAAGACCGCCTGTTGACCGGCCCGGAAGCCGGCATCACCCGCGACAGCATCTCGGTCGAATGGGACTGGCGCGGCCGCACCATCAAGATGTTCGATACGGCCGGCATGCGCCGCAAGGCCAAGGTGACGGAGAAGCTGGAAAAGCTCTCGGTTGCGGATTCGCTGCGCTCCATCCGCTTTGCGGAAACCGTCGTTATCGTGTTCGACAGCACCATCCCGTTCGAAAAGCAGGATTTGCAGCTGGTCGACCTCGTCATCCGCGAAGGCCGCGCCGCCGTGCTCGCCTTCAACAAATGGGATCTGGTCGAAGACCCGCAGGCCTATCTGGCCGATCTGCGCGAAAAGACCGAGCGGCTTCTGCCGCAGGCGCGCGGCATCCGCGCCGTGCCGATTTCCGGCCAGACGGGCTATGGCCTTGACCGGCTGATGCAGAATATCATCGATACCGACAAGATCTGGAACCGTCGCATCTCGACCGCCAAGCTGAACCGCTGGCTGGATTCGCAGACGACGCAGCATCCGCCGCCGGCCGTTTCCGGCCGCCGCCTGAAGCTGAAATATATGACGCAGGTAAAGGCCCGCCCGCCGGCCTTCATGATTTCCTGCACGAGGCCGGAAGCCATTCCCGAGAGCTATACGCGTTACCTCGTTAACGGCCTGCGCAAGGATTTCGACATGCCGGGCGTGCCGATCCGGGTGCATTATCGCGGGTCGGACAATCCGTTTGAGAGCAAGGCGAAGAAGAGGCGGTAATCTTCCGCGCGGCGTCGCGGCGCATTTCTTCTCCCCGTGGGGGAGAAGGTGGCCCGAAGGGTCGGATGAGGGGGAACCCTCTCCGTATACTGCCAGCCTAGCCCCCTCATCCCGCTGCCGCGACCTTCTCCCCGGCGGGGAGAAGAAACAAGCGGCGGACGCTCGTCCAACGCCTTGTTTTGAAGAGTAAAAACCATGTTGATCAAGCAGACCGACTATTTCAGGATTTACCGGGTCATCAACAGCCTGCTCCTCAGCCAGAATGCCGATCCCGCTTCGGCTTCCATGTATTTCAGCACCTTCGGCGCGTTCATTTTGCAGCAGCATTACAAGGTGAAGGCGGTGCCGAAAGGCGGGCTCGCGGCCTATAATCTCGGCGGAACGGTTTTGCTGTTCGCCGATCATCGCGAAGACGGTTATGTGACGGGCGCGGGCGAGAATTTCCACTGCTGGGTGGAGGCGGATGGATGGGCGATCGATTTCATGGCGCCCGCTTTTTCGCAAGGGGCCGATACGCTTGCTGTACCGGCAAAGATGTTCCAGCGGCCGCTCGCGGCCATGGCGGCCTCCATCAACGATCTCGGTCAATCCGGCGATTTCTTTTACCGCTCCGAGCCGGAAGCCACGGCCAAGCGCTTCGCCGACTGGCGCAAACAGGCGATGATCGGCGATATGGCAAGCGTTGCCGCCAGCTGGTTCCGCAAATCGCCGAAGCAGATGGCGGCCTCGCTTTCGGTAACGGATCGGGATGGCAAGGCGCGGACCGTGCCGCTTTCCGGCCAAATGCTTGCCGGAGCATGGTGAAGGCAGGTTACGCGGTGCGGCGTCGACCCCGAAGGGTTTGGCAGCGAAAGGCCTTTTGATTTATAAGGGCGCCGGTGCTACGCAGACTGAGCTGCAACAGGAACGGGATCGACGTGCTCCTATGGCCGATGACACCATTTCAATAAGCTTCACGCCCGACCCGAAACATGTCCCTTCCTATGTCTACGGCTATCAAAATCAGGCCTATGAAAATTACAGCATGATTTTCGACAAGTCCTGGGCTCGCCATTTTTCCTCGGCGCGAGTCAAACTGTCGATTTTCGCGGGACTGGCTGCGGCCTTCATCTATTCCATAAGCTTGCCGTGGTTCCCGGGCGTCTGGCCGGTGGTCGGTTATTGGGTGTTCGCCCCCGCACCGGTCGTGGCTCTCGCCATCTGGTTCATTATCTGGCAGGGCGCGAGACGGGAGGCGAAATCCTATTATGAGGTTCTCGCTCACTGGAATATCGCCCACGAGCGAATGTATTCACCTCAAACGCAGATCGAGATCGGGCCTCAGGGCTACAAGCAGGTCACACGGCTGGACACCGTGCAACTGAGCTGGGCGCGCTATCATCTCGCAATCACGCCGCCGGATAGTCTGGTGCTGGTTTTCCATGGGACAGTGGTCGTCATACCCAGTAGCGCCTTGCCGATTGCGCCAAAGGATGTTGTCGAGAAGATCAATCATTGGTGCGCTGCCCAGCAAAAAGAGCTTCTGCCCTTATCCTGAAGCGGCATCTCGAGGGGTGTGGCGGGGGGATCATCCGCAAAAAGGACGGCCAGCGTGTTCTCGCGGCAGCCGCCTGACGTCAATCAGCAGCCCGACCCCGTTCTAAAGATAACGGCAGTCGCGTCCTGATCGCCTTGTGACATCCCCGCTCGGTTTCGTCCACTGTTCCCAAAGAAAATCTCGGGGATTGCCTTCATGCAAGTTGGGAACGGGATAACAGCGGCAGCGATTTCCCTGCGGCGTGGATGACATTGTCGAGAAATTGCCTTGAGGCCTTTTCCCAGCTGTAGCTTTTGGAGAGCGTCAGCGCTGCCTGCGGCGAACAATGAAGCGCCGCGAGACAGGCATCGCGAAGATTGTCGTCCAGCGCGCCGGCGGCGGGGTTGCCGCCGAGAATGTCGATCGGTCCGGTAACGGGGAAGGCGGCCACGGGCACGCCGCTTGCCAGTGCTTCCAGAATGGTGTTGCCGAATGTGTCGGTCTTCGAGGGGAAAACGAAGACGTCGGCCTGCGCATAGGCACCGGCGAGGTCCTCACCGGTCTTGATGCCGGTGAACAGCACATCAGGATATTTTTCCTGCAATTCATGGCGGGCAGGTCCGTCCCCGATGACGATCTTCGAGCCCGGCAGGTCGAGGTCCAGAAATTCCGGCAGGTTCTTCTCCACCGCCACACGTCCCACCGTCATGAAGATCGGCCTCGGCAGGTCGAAAGGCAGCTTTGCCTTCGGGCGGGGATGAAAAAGCTCGGCGTCGATGCCGCGGCTCCAGCGCTTCAGGTTGCGCACGCCGCGCGCCTCCAGCTCGGTCTCAAGGCTCGGGGTCGCCACCATGCAGGTGTTGCCACCATTGTGGAACCAGCGCACGAAGGCATAAAGCCAGCTTTCCGGAACGGGGAAACGCGCCGCCACATATTCCGGGAAGCGGGTGTGGTAGCTGGTGGAAAAACGCATGCGGTTCTTCACGCACCAGCGCCGCGCCATGAAGCCCAGCGGCCCTTCCGTCGCGATATGCACGAAGGAAGGCTGGCTTTTTTCGATCTCCGCCGCCACACGGCGATAGCCGGCGACGGAGAGGCGAATTTCCGGATAGGTGGGGCAGGGGATGCTGTAAAAACTCTGCGGCGTGACCATGCGCACATCCACACCCAGCCGCGCCAGTTCGGTGTTGGTATTTTCTATCGAGCGAACCACGCCGTTGACCTGCGGGTGCCAGGCATCTGTGACAATCGTGATTCTCGTCATGAAACACTGATCCTGCTCATCTGCGCGCGGGCGAATCCCCATTGCCCGGCTTCTGTCCGTATATGCGGCGTGCGTGTTACAGGATCATGTCAGGGCTTTTGACGGCGGGGAAGCGGCTGAGAGGAGGCTCTCCGCCGCGTAGACGCACGTCGGCCGGTTTCCGGTGACAAACACAGGAATGAGGGGCAGAGAGGGGTCTATCCCACCAGCGGAAGCAGATCGGGGCTGATCAGCGCGCCGTGGTGACCGATGACGGTTGCCGCCGCCCTTGCGGCGAAGGTGGCCGCTTCCTCCGGGGAACTGCCGGTCACATAACGGGCGAGGAACGCGCCGTTGAAACTGTCGCCGGCGCTTGTCGTATCCACCACGTCCACGGCCTTTTCCGCCGGGGCGTGGCTGCGGCTGCCGCCGAAATCGAGCGTCGCACCCTTGGCGCCGTCCTTGACCACGATGTTTTCGACGCCGAGTGAACGATAGCGGTCGATGGTCGCTTCAACGGAAGCATCGCCGAAATGGCTCGCCTCGTCATCGAAGCTCGGCATCACAAGCGTTGCCGCGCGCGCACCGTTGGAAATGGTCTCGAGCATGTTGTCCTTGTCCGCCCACAGGCGCGGGCGGATGTTGGGGTCGAACACCACGAGCTTGCCCGCCGCCTTGACGCGGCGCAGTTCCGACAGAAACGTATCGACATCATGCGCGGAGGCGAGAATGGCAAGCGTGATGCCGGAGAAATAGACGACATCGGCGCTTTCGACCGTCCTGCGCAGGTGATCCGCGTCCGCGGCCAGCTGTCTTGCGGCGGCGGCGTTGCGCCAGTAGCTGAAGGTGCGTTCGCCATCCTTCAGATTGATGAGGTAGAGGCCGGGCGTGCCACCCTTGATACGGCGGATTTTTTCGGTGCCGATGCCGGCGTCGGCAATGAAGGAGAGCATGTCTTCCGAAAGCGGATCGTCGCCGAGTGCGGTGAAATAATCGACCGACCAGTCTTCCGGCAGGCAGGCGCGGGCATACCAGGCGGTATTGAACGTATCGCCCGCAAAACCCTTGCGCAGCAGCCCGTTGCCGGCCTGCGACAGTTCCACCATGCATTCGCCAATCGACAGAAACCGTCCGCCCACGCTGTCATCCTCCCGTTTTTTCCAGCCATGCGGCTTACGACGAGTGCGCGCCGCTGACAAGGGCGGTTTTGGCCGTTTGTGCATGTGCGAAGTTCCGGTTTACGCGGCCGCGTCGGCTTTATATTCTCCGCTCAAACCATCAGGAGATCGCCCATGCCGCTAACCCATGCCCCGGTCCACAAACCCCAAGCGCAATCGGACTGGTGGAAGGGAGCGGTGATCTATCAGGTCTACCCGCGCTCGTTTCAGGATACGACCGGCGACGGTTATGGCGATCTTGCCGGGGTAACGAAACGTCTGCCCTATATCGCCTCACTCGGTGTCGATGCCATCTGGCTCTCGCCCTTCTTCACCTCGCCCATGGCCGATATGGGTTATGACGTTTCCGATTATTGCAATGTCGATCCGATGTTCGGCACGCTTGCCGATTTCGACGCCCTGATGGCCGAGGCGCACCGGCTGGGCTTGAAGGTCATCATCGATCAGGTCATCTCGCACACGTCAGATCAGCATCCCTGGTTCGTGGACAGCCGTGCCAGCCGCACCAACAGCAAGGCTGACTGGTACGTCTGGGCCAATCCCAAGCCGGATGGCACGGCGCCGACAAACTGGCTTTCCGTGTTCGGCGGCCCTGCCTGGGAATGGGACGGCGTGCGCAAGCAATATTACATGCACAGTTTCCTCGCCTCGCAGCCGGACCTGAATTTTCACAATCCCGAGGTTCAGGATGCGCTTCTCGAAACCGTGCGTTTCTGGCTGGATCGCGGCGTGGACGGGTTCCGGCTCGATACCGTGAACCACTATTTCCACGACAAGCTTTTGCGCGACAACCCGCCGCTTTTCGACGAGGAAAGTTTTGGTCTCGATGCGTCCGACGTCAACCCCTATGGCATGCAGGATCATCTCTACGACAAGACCCGGCCGGAAAACGTGGCTTTCCTGAAGCGTTTCCGCGCGCTGCTCGATGAATATGAGGGCCGCGCCACGGTGGGCGAGGTGGGTGACGGGGCTCGGTCGCTGAAGACGGTTGCGGCCTATACGTCCGGCAACGACAAGCTCAACATGTGCTATACCTTCGATCTGCTGGGACCGGATTTCAGCGCCAAACACTTACGCGGTTCGGTCGAGACCTTCGGCAAGGTGGTAACGGATGGCTGGGTCTGCTGGGCCTTTTCCAACCATGACGTGGTGCGACACCTCAGCCGGTTTTCCGAAGGTACTGAAGAACAGACACGGGTTGCGAAGCTCGCCATCTGTGTCCTCGCCAGCCTGCGCGGCTCCATCTGCCTTTATCAGGGCGAGGAGCTGGGTTTGACCGAGGCCGAACTTGCCTTCGAGGATTTGCGCGACCCCTACGGCATCCGCTTCTGGCCCGCCTTCAAGGGGCGTGACGGGTGCCGCACGCCGATGGTGTGGGAGACCGGCAAGCCGAATGCCGGCTTTTCAAATGCTGAAAAACCCTGGCTGCCGGTGCCCTATGTCCATGCCATGCAGGCCGCGGATGCGCAGGAGCGCAAGCCTGACTCGGTTCTCAGCCACTATCGTGCGGTTTTGTCTTTCCGCAAAGGTCACGGCGCGCTGCGCGATGGGGATATGCACTTCATCAAGACCAATCTCGATGTGCTGGCCTTCACGCGCCAGAAGGGTGACGAAAAACTGCTGTTCGTTTTCAACCTGACGCGCGAGGCCCTGGAATTTCCGATACCGAAAGGCATGCGGGTCACGGATATCCTGCCGATGCCGGGTTTTGCGCCGCTTTTCGATGCGGGGATTGTGAAACTCGACGGGTTGGATGTGTTTTGCGGGATAGTTGCATGAGCGGCCCCTTTGTCATCGAAAACGCCGCCGACTATCGGGATGACTGGTGTCTTTTGCGACACCGCCTGTGGCCGGATACCACGCCTGACGGACATATGGCGGAGTTGCAGGACGTCTCCGACGCCGGGGCTGGATTTATTGTCCACGATCCGGCCGGAGTGGCCATTGGTCTTGCCGAGGTCAGTCTGCGGCGGGACTACGTCAACGGCTGCGATACGTCGCCCGTGGCGTTTCTCGAGGGAATTTATGTCGAGGAGGCGTTTCGCAGACAGGGCGTCGCCGCAGCGCTCGTGGCCGAAGTAACCCGCTGGGCCATCAGCCAGGGCGTCACCGAACTCGCATCCGATGCCGATATTGCAAATGTCGATTCCCATCGCATGCATGCGGCGCTGGGATTTGAGGAAACGGAGCGGGTGGTTTATTTCCGCAAGCTTCTGCCTTCGGATTCATAACCTCTCGACGCGGTTACAGCGAATGAGGCCGGGGATTTCGGGGCGCGTTCTGACGCCAAAATGCGAAGCGATAACTATGGATCAAGCGATTGAATAATAATATTTAAGTATTTATCTAATTTAGAGCGCCCGTAAATCGGGATATTATCATTCAATATTCATGTTTTTACGTATATGTAGCGAGTTATGTAGTAAGTTTTTTATGTTTACATTAATATTCGGCGAGCCTTGGGCAAGGTTGGAGTATTAAAAATTGAATCGGTAAAGATCTTTCGGCCTCCACCCATAAGTGAAGCAGGGATTGTCATGTCCGTTTCAATCAAGAATTTTAGTCAGTCTAATACCGGTAATTACGCATCCTCACGCGCCAAAACCCAGGCCGCCGCCCTGCCATCCATCAGAGACGTCTTCCTTTCCGGACAATCGGCGGCTCGCGCATCCACAACGAAACCAGCCGCAAAAACACCTTCAGTCGACTATATCGCATCGCCCGCCTTCATGCGAAACCTGAAGGCCAAGCTTTCGACGGCGGGGGACGATCCAGCGCAATATTTGCGTGCCCAATCAATGATGAGCGCCCTTGAGCGCGGACGCCTGCAGGTTTCGGACCCCACACAGGGCAAATCGATCAACGCCTGGGATTCGAGCCAGAAAAACACCAAGCCGACGACCGCCACCGAGATCGCCAAGACCAGCTGGGCCGACTTCCTGAACTCCCAGCTCAAACGCACAGAAGACGGAGCGCTTTCCAAGGATGGAAGCGGCAGCTATGTCGACAAGGCGACAGGAAAACATGCCTATTTCGGCAGGGTCGCGGGCAAATATTATTATGTGACCTGGCCGTCAGAAACGAAAGCATAAGCTGGCTCTCTGCCGATAAGCTGCATCGTCAGATCAGCATAAACCGATCCACATCCACCATGCCCATATCCGAAATCTTCAAATGCGGGATGACGGGCAGCGGCAGGAAGGCGACCTGCAGGAAGGGTTCTTCCAGCGTCGTGCCGAGCGCATAGGCTGCTTTTCTGAGCGTGTGCAGCGTGTCGCGAACGGTCTCGTAGGGTTCGAGGCTCATCAGCCCTGCCACCGGCAAAGCGATCTCGCCCGTCACCCTGCCGTCTTCCACCACCACGAAACCGCCCTTGATTTCACCCAGCCGGTTGGCGGCCAGCGCCATGTCGTCTTCGTTGACACCGACGACACAGATATTGTGGCTGTCATGGCCGACGGTTGAGGCGATCGCGCCCTTCTTGAGGCCAAAGCCCTGAACGAAACCGTTGGCGTGGTTGCCGTTCTTGCCATGGCGTTCGATGACGGCAACCTTGATGATGTCGTTCTCAAGATCGACGGTGGTCTGGTTGCCGTCTGTCGGCAGCCTGTAGCGGCGGTGCTCGGTAATGATCTTGCCGGGAAGCACGCCCATGACCGGGCTTTCGCCTTCCGTGACCGGCACGCCGAAATGGGCCGCCAGCACCGGCCTTGCCTTGACGCTGTCGAGACCCACGGGTGCAACCGGTTTGCGCGTGGCAAACAGGGCGTCATCGACGATACGGCCGCCGGAAAGCACCATGCTGGCCTTGCAGTTCTGCAGGCTGTCGACGACCACGAGATCGGCGCGCCAGCCCGGTGCAACGAGGCCGCGATCGCGCAGGCCGAAGGCCTTGGCGGCGGAAATCGAGGCGGCGCGGTAGATGGCGAGCGGCTCCACGCCGCTGGCGATCGCGGTGCGGATCATATAGTCGAGATGGCCCTGTTCGGCGATATCGAGCGGGTTGCGATCATCGGTGCAGAGCGCCAGATAGGGCGACAGCCGCTCGGTGATAACAGGCATCAGGGCGCGCAGGTCTTTCGAGACCGAGCCTTCGCGCACCAGAATATGCATGCCCTTGCGGATTTTCTCCAGCGCCTCAGTCGCACTCGTGCATTCATGTTCGGTGCGGATGCCGGCGGCGAGATAACCGTTCAGCGCCGTTCCTGACAGAAGTGGTGCGTGCCCGTCGATATGCTGGCCCTGGAAGGCCTCAAGCTTTGCCATGCACACCGGGTCCTTGTGGATGACGCCGGGAAAATTCATGAATTCGGCAAGGCCGATGACCTTCGGGTGATCGCGGAACGGCAGCAGCTTTTCGATCGGCAGATCGGCGCCTGATGTTTCCAGATGGGTCGCGGGCACGCAGGAGGAAAGCTGCACGCGAATGTCCATGATGGTTTCCATGGCGCTGTCGAGGAAGAACTGAAGCCCTTCCACGCCCAGAACATTGGCGATCTCATGCGGGTCGCAGATAGCGGTGGTAACGCCATAGGGCAGAACGCAGCGGTCGAATTCGTGCGGTGTCACCAGCGACGATTCGATGTGGAGATGCGTGTCGATGAAACCCGGAACGACGATCTTTCCGGAAATGTCGATTTCCTGTCGACCCTTGTAGTTCTCGCAGGTGCCGACGATGGTGTCGCCGCAGATGGCGATATCCGACGCGACGAGTTCTCCGGTAACGAGGTCGAAGAAGCGTCCGCCCTTGAGAACCATGTCCGCCGGTTCACGGCCCGTACCCTGATCGATGCGCGTTTCAAGTCTGGAATTCATGCGGGTTTCTTCGGCTCCTGGTTTGCGTCGTATGCGATAGTTTTCACTATTTACATTCTAAGGTTGTTTCTTGGTCTATTTGGATTGATTCTTTGGGTTTTAAATATATCCGGAGTAAAAAATTTTCATATTTGTGTTATCTAATCTTTCGAGGTTCAAGTTTAGGCAAATTGGGAAGGCTTGACTTCACCTTTGTAGTTTAGCCGGTTACACGCCGGCATTTTTACGAATTACGGTTTCAGGCTATCATTCCCGGGAAGGAAAATAAAAGCATCTGATGCTCAAACGAATTTCCACCCAGCAACTGACGCTTGGCATGTTTATCGAAGCGGTCGAAGGAACGCTGTCGAACCAGGGATTTTTAAAGCGGCACCGCTTTCTTTTGCGGCATGAGGAATTAATGCGTCAATTGAAATTGAGCGGCGCCGAAAGCATTGTTATCAACACCGCCAAGGGACACGACACCGAAGGCGGCAGGCGTTCCGCGGCCGTTTCGCCGCCATTGGGCAATTGCCCGGAAACCGTCGCCGCCGTTACCCATGCCGTACGCTCGGCCGCCGATACCATTGCCGAAACCTTTGCCGCCGCCGAAGCTGGCGGCAATGTCTCGCTGAAGGGCATGGCTGCTGCGGCCGGCAAGATTTCCGATGCCGTGCAGTCCAACCCGGCGATCTTCATCGGCGTCACCCGCCTGAAATCGAAAGACGAAACAACGTTTGTGCACTCGGTCTCCGTCAGCGGCCTGATGATTCTTTTCGGTAATTATCTCGGGCTCGACAGGGGAACGGTCAATCTGCTCGGCATCAGCGGGTTGCTGCACGATATTGGCAAGGTGGAAATCCCCTCTTCGATCCTCAACAAGGCGGAAGGATTGAGCGCCAGCGAGCGGGAGATCATCAATCTTCACCCGGCATTCGGCCGGGATATATTGTCACGCAACGCACAGATGCCCGAGATGGTGCTCGATGTCTGCTTCAATCATCATGAGCGGATGGATGGCGGCGGTTATCCGAGCGGGCGTGCAGGCAGCGAGATCAGCCTTTACGCCCGTATCGCGGCGGTCTGCGATGTCTATGACGCCGTGACCTCGGTCAGGCCCTACAAGAAGCCGTGGACGGCGAATGAAGCGCTGACGTGGATGCTGCGCCGGGAAGGGCACTTCGACATGCAGCTTCTGAAGAAATTCGCCCTGTGTATTTCGGCGTCGCTGCCGAGGGGTTAGCTGCCGAAGATGATCGCCATGTTGAGGCTGTCGATGTGACGCCCGTCGATCAGGACGGCGTCACGGCCCCGGCCTTCATGCACGAACCCGATCTTTTCATAAAGCGCAATTGCTCTCGCATTGTCCGCATGCACGTTTAGCTCGACACGATGCAGCCCGCATTGACGGGCGGCATCGAGTGTCCGCCGCATCAGCCGCGCGCCAAGTCCCTTGTCACGATAGGCGGGCAAGATGCCCATGCCGAGCGTGCCGCAATGGGCGCGGGTTGCCCTGCTCTGGCGGCGAATATCGCACCAGCCGGCCACCTCCCCATCCGCAATCGCCACGAATTGCGGATGGTCGTTTTCGATCATGTCGAGAACGAAGGCGCGTACCGAATCGAGCGGCGGCGCTTCCAGGAAGCTCAGATATTTCCGCTCGCGCGATACCGCATCGAGAGCACGGTGAAAGCTTTCAACGTGCTCTGCCCGGATGGGTTCGATGCTGATGGCGTCGGTAGCCACCATCATGCCGCCTTGGTTTTCGCCTTGCGGGTCAGATGCACCACGACATTCTCGATCATGCGCATGCCGGCGTCCTGGCCGAGCGTCATGATCGATTCCGGGTGGAACTGAACGGCGGCAACCGGTTCCTTGGCGTGTTCGATGCCCATGATCGTGCCGTCCTCGCTTTCCGCGGTGATGATGAAATCACGCGGAAGAGTGGCGGGGTCGGCGAAGATCGAGTGGTAACGGCCGACGGTCACTTCCTTGCCGAGACCGGAGAAGACCAGACCCGGTTCCAGCACGCGGATGCGCGAGGGCTTGCCGTGCATCGGCACCGCAAGCTGGCGAAGCTCGCCGCCATAGGCTTCCGCCAATGCCTGAAGACCGAGGCAGACGCCGAAGATCGGCAGCTCGCGGGCGCGGGCGGCCTTGATCGTCGCCTTGCAGTCGAAATCCGTCGGGCTGCCGGGTCCGGGCGAGAGCACGACCAGATCGGGCTGGAAGCGATCGAACACGTCTGCGGCGACGGGTGTTCTGACGGTGGAGACGGTCGCGCCTGTCTGGCGGAAGTAGTTCGCCAGCGTGTGCACGAAGCTGTCTTCATGGTCGACGAGCAGGATCTTCACACCGGTGCCCACCTTGGCGGCATCGCGCTTGGTGGCGGCCGAGTTGGTGCCCTTTGCATCGCGAATGGCTGATATCATGGCGGAGGCCTTGAGTTCGGTTTCGGCTTCTTCTTCCTGCGGGTTGGAATCGTTGAGCAGCGTCGCACCGGCGCGCACTTCCGCGATGCCATCCTTGATGCGGATGGTGCGCAGCGTAAGCCCGGTATTCATGTCGCCGTTGAAGCCGACCATGCCGATTGCGCCGCCATACCAGGCGCGCGGGCTCTTTTCATGGCCTTCGATGAAGCGCATGGCCCACAGTTTTGGCGCACCGGTGACGGTGACGGCCCAGGCGTGGCTGAGGAAGCCGTCAAAGGCGTCCATGTCGTCGCGAAGGCGACCCTCGATATGGTCGACGGTGTGGATGAGGCGCGAATACATCTCGATCTGGCGGCGGCCGATAACCTTCACCGAACCCGGCTCGCAGACGCGGCTCTTGTCGTTACGGTCCACATCCGAGCACATGGTGAGTTCGGACTCGTCCTTTTTCGAGTTGAGCAGCTTCAGGATCTGCTCGCTGTCGGCAATCGGGTCGTCACCGCGCTTGATGGTGCCTGAGATCGGGCAGGTCTCGATGCGGCGGCCGGAAACGCGCACGAACATTTCCGGCGAAGCGCCGACCAGATATTCCTGATGGCCCAGATTGATGAAGAAGGAATAGGGCGACGGGTTGATCGCCTTCAGGCGGCGCGAAATCGCCGACGGATTGCTTTCGCAGCGCTCCATGAATTTCTGGCCGGGCACGACCTCGAACAGATCGCCGCGGCGGAAGCTTTCCTTGGCCTTCACGACAAGTTCGGAATATTCGCCGGGACGGTGATCGCCCTTGGGCGGGATCGTGTCCGTGGTCTTGAAGGGCTCGGGTGTGATTTCGGAGGACTTGCCGTCCGTCGTCACGCCGGCCTTTTCGAAATCGTAGCGGTCGATCCAGGCCTTGGCGGAATAGTGGTCAACGACGAGGATTTCATCGGGCAGGAACAGCACCATGTCGCGCTGGTCTTCCGGCCGCGCCAGCGACAGCTTGATCGCGTCGAACTGGAAAGCGAGATCGTAACCGAAAGCGCCGAACAGGCCGATGGCCGAATCCGCATTCGAATAGAAGAGGTCGACGATGGCGCGCAGTGCGGTGAAGACGGTCGGGATCTTCGAGCGTTCTTCCTCGGTGAAGACGCGGTCCGGCTCGTTGACGGTGAGATCGAGACGGCGTGTGGTGGAAGCGCCAAGCGTGAGATCGGGCGTCGCCTTCAGCTTTTCGGTGATGAAATCGAGCAGCACTTCGCCACGGCCATTATAGGCCTCGATCCACATTTTGCGGCCGAAACAGGAAATGCCGAGCGGCGGGTCGATGATGGCCGTATCCCAGCGGGTGTAGCGGCCCGGATATTCATAGTTGGACGAAAAAACCGCGCCGCGATGGGAATCGAGCTTTTCGATATAATTATCGATGGCGTTGGCGTAGTCGGCGGGCCGGCGCTTTCGGCTGACCTTGATGCCGCCTTTCGTCTCGTAGGTTTCCGCTCCGTCATCCTGAATGATCGTTACCATTTCTTTCGTACTCATTTTGTCGCATGTCGTTATCGCAAAACCGCCAAGCACTTTTGCGCGCATGCTTTCTGTTGTTCAAGCCCGATGACAGGCGGCAAAATAACAAAAAAGCCGCCTGAAAATTCGGGCGGCTTGGACTTTGTCTGAAGACATGACTGGTCAAGGCCGCGAAAAGCTGCCCCACCACCAGTTAGCAATGTTCTTAGACACGATATTCATGGGAAAATTGTTAGCGTGCACGATCCTCCTTGGCAAGCGGATTTCGGCAAGGGAGTGAACCTTACGGGCCGCCGCCGCGTTGCTCTCCTGCCGAAACGGTCAGGAGTGCCCCGAAAAATGCTTCATCGCCTATGTCTTCTGGCAGCCGCCCTCGCATTGATTTCCGCCTCTGAACCGCCGGCGCAGGTGCCGGTGCCGCAGCCAAAACCGGGCGACGGGCAATCCTCAACCCCCTCGGAAAAGCCATCGGACGAGCCGTCGCAAAGCCCGGCGGAAGCGCCGAAACCCGCCCCTAAACCGCAGCCTCCGGAAGAGCAGAAACCGGCCGCGAAGCCGCAGGCCTCGGAAGAACAGAAGCAGGATGGCGAAAAGACACCCGCTGATAAAGGTTCCGATAACGCCAGAAAGGAAGAGGAGGGCAAGGACGGTGGCGAGCGTAAGAAGCCCGGTGACGAGGCGGCCAAACCTGACGAGAAGCCGCCGGAGCCGGTGAAACCGGAAGATCCGGCCGTCCTTCAGGCATGCCTTGGCGCATTGAAGGAGATCGGCGCCGAGTTCAAGCAGCTTGAGCCGATCCGCGATGCGGAGCAGGGGTGCGGCATCGAAGCGCCTGTTGAGCTTTCCGTGGTTCTGCCCGGTATCAAGCTGGAACCCTCGGGCACCATGCGCTGCGAAACCGCGCTTGCGCTTTCCCGTTGGACCAAGGAGATGATGTTGCCGGCGGCGGCTCTCGCTTTGCCGGAGAAAAAGGTGACGGCCATCGCCAATGCCTCGACCTATATCTGCCGCAACCGCAACAGCGCGGAAAACGGCAAGATTTCCGAACATGCCAAGGGCAATGCCGTGGATATTTCCACGATCGCTTTCGACAAGGGCGAGCCGCTGGTGATGAAGCCGCGGGTCGAGGACGGGACGCCGGAAGGCGCTTTCCAGCGCACCATTACCGCCGCCGCCTGCCTGTTCTTCCGCACGGTTCTTTCGCCCGGCAGCGACGCCACCCATCAGGATCACCTGCATCTCGACGTGCTGGAGCGAAAAGGCGGTTATCTCTATTGCCGCTGACAAAAAAGGGGCGACCCGAAGGCCGCCCCGACTGGAGATGATATTTCCACCCGGATTTAGAATTTCTGGGTCAGGGAGATTTTGAAGGTGCGGCCGGCTTCCGTATAGAAATCGACCGGCTGGTTTACGGTGCTGACGGAATTCGGGTTCACGTCGCGGACGCCGACGGCGTTCCAGTATTTCCTGTCGAACAGATTGTAGATACCGGCCTGGATACGCAGGCCCTTGGTCTGTTCCGGCTCCCACCAGCCGGTCAGGTTGAAGACGCCGTAGCCGGGGGCGTCGAAGGTGTTGGCCACCCTGTCGTCACGCATGCCCGACGAGAAGACGCCAGTCAGTTCCGTGCCCCAGACATCCTGCGCATAACCGACGCCGAGGACGGACTTGAACGGCGCGACCGTGCGAATGAACTCGTTGGTATCGGTGTCCTTGCCATAGGCGTAGGCAAGCGAGGCATGGGCGAAGAAGCCGTTTGCAAGATCCTTGCGGACCTTGGCCTCGACACCGGAGATTTCGACATTGTTACGGTTGCGATAGGTGAAGAGCGATCCGTTGCCCCTGCCGCCGAAACCGGGGAAGAGTGTCGTCGAGGTCGTATATTGCTCGATGAAGTTCTTGTACTTGTTGTGGAACAGCGTCAGGCTTCCCGTCAGGTCGCCGGAGGCATAGTTCGCGCCGATTTCAAAACTGTTGCTGGTTTCGGGGTTGAGGGCGGAGTTGCCGACAACAGCGTAACCGGAGCTGATGTTGGAGAAATTCAGGTACAGTTCGTTGATCGTCGGGGCACGATAGGCCATCGACCATTGTGCGAAGAGCTGCAGTTCCGGGGTGACGTCGTAAGTTGCAAGAAGCTTCGGCGAGAAGCGCGAGCCGCTGTTGCCGCTCGGCAGGCCGAAGGTTCTGTAGCCGCCATTGCTGGAAACCGAGCCATCCGGGTCGTAGTCGTAGGAATCGAAGCGCAGACCGGGAGTAAGACGGAAGCCGTTGCCGAAGGCGATTTCATCATCGAGATAAAGGCCGAGGCTCTTGCCGCTCACGTCAGGCATGTCCGATTGTGAAGACGAGGTTGATCCTGCCGTATTGGCGAAAAGCTCCTGGCTGAAATCGGTCGTCATGGCATTGCCACCGAAACGGACCGTGTGCTGCACGCCGCCAAGCTCGAAACCGGATTCGAGGCCGCCGACGATGCCGAATGCGCTGTTACGCATGCTGTCTTCGCGAATATAGAGCGAATTGTTGGTCAGACGGTCGCCCGCACCGGACTCCTTGGAAAGGCGCGTCCAGTAAAGCGAAAGATTGGCGGCGTCGATCACGCCATCGGTCGAGGGCGCCTCGTATTCATAGTCGAGCGATACGCGGTCACGCTCGGTGTTCTCGTAGCCCCGGTAGTCGCCGATCCGGTAGGTCGATCCCGATACGCTGACGCCCTGCAGGGTCTTCATGTCGCTGCGGTCTCTCAGCGAATAACGCTCGGCCGTCAGCCCGATGCGGTGACCGCCTTCAAGATCCTGCCGGATCTTGAACATCAGATTGCTTTCATAGGTATCGGCGGGATTGGGCTTGGTGCGGCGCGTTCCGTAGACGTCGGCCGTACCCTTGTTGTCCGTTTCGTTGCCGCGCTTGTAGGAGCCCTGGAACAGGACCGAGGTGTTCTCGATCTTCTTGGCGACGGCGAGCGATCCGCCCACGCTTCTGTCTTCGCTGTCATAGGTGGTCTTGGCCACTCCGCCCCAGTCCCTGCCTTCGCCGATCAGGTCTTCCGGCTCGAGCGTGCGCAACACCAGCGCGCCGCCGAGAGCACCGGAACCGATGCGGCTGGAATCGGCGCCGCGCACCACATCAACAGTCGAAAGCGAGGAAAAATCGAAGCTCGAATTCGTATTGCTCAATGTGGTGGTGGCCTGACCCTGCCGGGCAAAGTTTTCGAAGAAGGGAACGGGAATATTGTCGATCAAAGTGACGACGCGTGCGCCGCCGAGGCCGCGAATGAACAGGCCGCCGGGTCGGCCGGGCTTGGCATCGACGTAATCGACGCCCGGTTCCGTGCTGTTGCCGAGGTCCTTGATGCTGCCGATGTCCTTCTTGCGGATGTCTTCCGCCGTGGTCTGGCTTGCCAGCGGCGTGTCGGCGGCGGCATTGGCGCTTTTGACGCGCTTGCCCTTGACCACGATCTTTTCAAGCGTGGTGGTGCCGTCCGCCTGCGAAGCGGCACCCTGCGCCCGTGCAGGGCCGGCAAGCGGCAGGAGAGAGATGGCAGTGCACAGAAGCAACGCGGACTGCGTGCGCGAAATGGACATGAAGTACCCCCAGGTAGACGCGCGAATAGGCCACGGCGTGCGAAAGCACGCCGCGTTTGCTGTCGCGGCTGAAACTGTTTTGATTGTTACGGGCGAGCCGATAATCGAGGACTAAAAAACATGACGATAACTGTCAACATATTATATATGACTTTTTACATCATGTTTTAAAGCATAACGGTATGTTGCAAAAATACGACGCTTATCCCCCAGCGGCGTCTGGCCGGCGAATGGGTGCGAAAACGCCGCGATACGGTCAAAGTCCCGACATTGCCGCTTGCTAGGATATTGGCAGCCAGTTTACATGGCGAAACAATAAACAGATTATTAATCGGATACGGAAATGAAGTCTCTTGAACTGCTCGTCGAGCGGATCATTCTCTCCAGCCGCTGGCTGCTTGTGGTCTTTTATCTCGGGCTCGTCGCGGCGCTCGCGGTTTATGCCTTTTCCTTCATGCTCAAGTTTCTGAAGGTTGCAAAAAACGTCTTCACTTACGACGAAGCAGATATGATCCTTGCCATGCTCGGGCTGATCGATGCGGCGCTGGTCGCCAGCCTGATCGTCATGGTGATGATCTCCGGTTACGAGAACTTCGTCAGCCGCTTCGACGAGTCGGATGCCGAGGTTTCGTTTCTGGGCAAGCTCGACTCGGGCAGCCTCAAAATCAAGGTCGCGTCGTCGATCGTGGCGATTTCATCGATCCACCTGCTGCAGATATTCCTCAACGCCAGCCAGTATACGGACAGCCAGCTGATGTGGTTCACCATCATTCATCTGGCTTTTGTCGTCTCGGCGGTGATGCTCGGTTTCCTCGAAAAACTGATGGCAAAGCCGAAGGACAAATCCGAAAAGCCGGTGCTTTGATCAGGATGGTCCAGCCGCTATGAAGGTCGCAATCCCGTCCCGGTCATACCGCATGTTTCTCGCTCCGGGCAGTGCGTCCCGGCGTGGCGAGGGCGCGTGAATGGTGAAGACGGAGCGCCAGGCCAGACTTTGTGACGATCTGTCGGCGGCGGCCGACAAATCCCAATGGCTGGAGGCGCTGCGGGAGGTGATGCGCGCCTTCGGCTACGCTTATGTGACCCTGCTGCGCTTGCCCGGCGGCCAAAATGTCTATGCCCTGCCCACGGTCGTTGAAAGCAGCCTGCCGATCTGGGTCGTGAATGCGATGACCAAGGATGGCGCACTTGGGGATTGTCCCGTCATCAAGCGCGGCGCGTCATCGATGATGCCGCAATATTGGTCGCTGCAGGACCCGGATATTGCCTGTGAACCGCTGCTGCATGCGGCGGCCTCGCTAAGCAGCATGGGCATTACCTCCGGTCTCATGGTGCCGGTGCACGGCATGTACGGCAACCGCCATCTGATGAATTTCGCAGGCGATCGCGATGTCCTGCCGCAGGCCTCGCTGAACGAGCTGGGCATGATCGTGCTGCATGCGCTGGAGGTTTATGACCGGCTTTGTCGCGCCAATTCCAGAGGGCCCTCGCCACTGACGAAACGGGAACTCGACGTCGTGCGCTGGACAGCGCAGGGAAAGACCTCCGTGGAGATCGCCGAGCTTCTCTCCATCTCGGAACATACCGTCAATGCCTATATGAACAACGCCATTCGCAAGCTCGATTGCGTCAACCGCACCCAGCTCGTGGCCAAGGCCATACGCCTTGGCCTGATCGACTGATCGGCACTGTCGTCCGGGGCAGGCCTGCGCCTTACCGGTCGAGAACCGAGCGAAGCTCGACGAGATTCGAGCGCACCCGCAGGACGTAAAATCCCATGGTGGCGAGGTGCGACGGCATGATCCAGCCGCTTTCCTCACCATTGGAAATGATCGCCGGCTGGATGCGCAGCGCTGCGCGGGTTTGCAACAGCGTGTCGTTCCACAGGTTTGTCAGGTTACGCTCGCGGATGACCTGCGCGAAGTCCGATCCTGCGGCGGAAAGCACGCCGTAATAACCGTAGAGCTGGCCATAAGCGAACCAGAAGCGGTCATCGGCGCGGGTGTCGAACCAGCCGCCATTATAGTTTTCCGAACGCTCGCGAAGGATCGCCGAAGTCGAACCGATGTCGCCGGCGATACGATCGATGAACTGGATCAGGTTGTCGGCGCGGGTGTCAAAAACCGCCTTGCAGGCCGTGAGTTCGCCGTTGAAGGCCTGGAAGCTGCGGATGGCGGCGCGGTAATAGCTGGGGGTCGGCGTCTTCGGGCCGAAGGGATCGAGACCGAAATACCAGGAATATTCGCTGAACTGCATGTTGCCGCGCGCTTCCTGGAGATTGTTGTTGATGCCGGAGGTTCCGCGGACGCGGCCGAGCGTATCCACCAGTTCAACCGAGGTGCGGCGCACGGCCTGGTTTACGCCGCGCTGGAAGGAGGCCTTGTTATCCAGAAACGGCGTGCTGTCCCAGTCCATGCCGAAGAGGCCGAGACGATAGAGCAGCATGGAGGAAATCCAGGCGTTCTGGTTGACGTTGAAATCGGTGAGATCGGCGGCGGCGTCGACAATGGCCGAACGCTGGCAAACGGGCGCGGATGTGTTGGCGGCGGCACCCGTTGCGCCGGCGGGCGACGTCGGGCCGGCGGCCGGTAATTCCTGTCCGGGCGGCACGGTACGTTCGGCAAGCTTGTAACGGGAAATGTAATCCGGATCGAAATTGCTCCAGACCTGCGTTTGCCAGACGAAATATCCGTAAAAACCGGCAAGCAGGATGAGAACCAGAGCGATCGGGCCCTTGATGATCCAGTTGCGGCCTTGATACCAGCCATGGGCGGCCATGAACGGCCACAAAAGCCAGGCGACGAGAAGACCGGCGGCCCTGCCGATGGCGCTGAAGGCTGCCTGAATCCAGGCGGTGATCCGGTCGATCATGTCGTCATAGTCTCCTCTGCCCGTGGGGCTGGACGCCGGAAGAAAGACCTCGGTCCGCCCGCGCCCTTCGGCGCTTCGTATAAGCCGCGGTCATTTACTGTCTTCCAGATATGTCCCGGTCAACCGGGATACAACATGATTGCGAAACTTTTCTCAACCTGCGGTCCGCGCCGGCCATTATGGCTTTCCACACTGATTGTGGAACAGCGGCCGCCGCGGAACCGAAGGCATATGTGGTTAGAGGCCGAGCTTGGCGATCTCGTCATTCAACCGGTCGCGCGCCTTTTTCGGCAGTTTGCCGTTCTTGACGGCGTCAAGATTGGCCGGAGCCGCATCGCCAACGACGACAAGCGCGATCATGCCCATGCCGAGATGCGGTGTGCATTTGACGACGTAGGCGCCTTCCTTCTCGACGGTCACCTTCACCGTCTCGTTCATCTTGCCCTTGAAGTCGGCGACACCCTCGGGGATCATGTCCTTCACGGCGGCCGCATCATGACCCTTGTCAACCGGGACGAAGGTGATGACGTCACCGACGGCGGCCTTGACGGTTGCGGGTTCGAAGACCATCGCCTGACCGTCGCTGCCCTTGTTGAGCATCTTCACTTCGATTTCGGCAGAAAGGGCGGGAAAGGCGAAAAGACCTGCGAGAATGGCGAGGCCGGCGAATTTGGCAGTTCTGTTCTGCATAATTTTGCTCCTGAGAGAAAGCACATCCACGCGAATGTGTCGCTGTCGTCTTAGCCCGGGAGCAGGGCGGCCATCTTTGCGGAAAATCAAATGCGGCAACCGGACGCAGATGCTCATTCGCCCTTGAACGTCTCCACCCAGTGGCGGCGGCAGAAGGAAACATATTTCTCGTTGCCGCCGACATCGATCTGTGCGCCTTCCGTCACGACCTTTCCTTCATTGTCGAAGCGGGCCACCATCGTTGCCTTGCGGCCGCAATGGCAGATGGTGCGGATTTCGCGAAGCTCGTCGGCAATGGCGAGGAGTTCTTTCGAGGCGGGAAAAAGCTTGCCCTGAAAATCCGTGCGCAGGCCGTAGGTCATGACCGGAATGTTGAGCTGGTCGACAATCTCGGCAAGCTGCCAGACATGGTGCTCTGAGAGAAAATTGGCCTCATCGACGAAAACGCAGGCGACCGGCGCTTGCGTATTGTGGGCCGATACCTCGGCGAACAGGTCGGTATTTTCATCGAAGGTCATGGCGTCGGAGGACAGGCCGATGCGCGAGGCAACGCGGCCGACACCCGCCCGGTCGTCAAAGGCGGCCGTGAAGATCAGCGTGCGCATGCCGCGTTCGTGATAATTATAGGACGCCTGCAGCAGCATGGTCGATTTGCCGGCATTCATCGTCGAATAATTGAAATAGAGTTTTGCCATTATCCACTCCCGGAGCACCCGCGTTTGAATGCTCCAACCTCTTCAATCGGCACGCCGTGCCTCACAAACCGCTCCCGGTTTTCCAGCCGGTGCTGCATCCTGCGTCTTTTGACGAGGAAGAGGCGGATTGAAAAGTATGGCCGTGGGAAAAACACAGATTTCTACGGCCTGCCCTTTTTCGACACTGCACCGCTGAATACCCACATTTTTACCATTTTGTCGCAAACGGTGGGCCAAAGCACGCAAATGCACGCGAGTTGATTGTGTCCGGCAGATATTGATAATGGCAAGGGAACGAAAAAACAGGGAGCAAACAATGTTTGCAAATAGAAGTCGCTGTCTGGTCTTGGCCGCAGCAATCTCCTCCATGACGTTCAGCGCGGCCAGCGCCGCCGAACCGGCAAGTTGCGGCACGGTGCGGTTTTCCGATGTCGGCTGGACCGACATCACCGCCACGACGGCGACCGCCACCGTCCTTCTGAAAAGCCTTGGCTATGAGACCGACGTCAAGCTTCTCTCCGTCCCCGTTACCTATACATCCCTCAAAAACAAGGACATCGATGTCTTCCTCGGCAACTGGATGCCGACCATGGAAGGCGATATCGCGCCTTATCGCGAAGACAAATCCGTCGAGACGCTGCGGGAAAACCTGACCGGCGCCAAATACACGCTGGCGACCAACGCCAAGGGCGCCGAACTCGGCATCAAGGATTTCAAGGATATCGCCGCCCACAGCGCTGATCTCGGCGGCAAGATCTATGGCATCGAACCCGGCAATGACGGCAACCGCCTGATTCTCGACATGGTGGCCAAGGACAGTTTCGGACTGAAATCTTTCGAGGTGGTCGAATCGTCCGAACAGGGCATGCTTTCCCAGGTGGCGCGCGCGGAAAAATCCGGCGAACCGATCGTCTTCCTCGGCTGGGAACCGCATCCGATGAATGCGAATTTCAAGCTGACCTATCTGACCGGCGGCGACGAGGTCTTCGGCCCCAACCTCGGCGGCGCGACGATCCATACCAATGTCCGCAAGGGTTATGTCGAGGAATGCCCGAATGTCGGCGCTTTCCTCAAGAACCTGCAATTTTCCCTGCCCATGGAAAACGAGATCATGGGCAAGATCCTGAATGACGGCCTTGAGGGCGAGGCGGCTGCAACCGCCTGGCTGAAGGCCAATCCGGCGGCGATCGAACCATGGCTCGCCAACGTCAAGACCAAGGACGGCAGCGCCGATGCCCTGCCCACCGTAAAGAAGGCCCTCGGCCTTTAAGCCGCAAGACTATGCATGACTGCATCCGGCCTGCATGGCAGGCCGGATCAGCGGGAAATAACGATGCCCATGCATGACCTTGCCTGTGAATTTTCAGACATTGAAGGTCATGCGCCAGCACCGCGTCCGGCAGTTTTATTGCCGGCCGTCATTTCTGCATTGGAGCAATTCCGGTAAAACGGGATGGCGATGCTCCATTCCTTTGTTGTCTGCGCAATTCCGGACGCAAAACCGCTACGCATTTTTGCTGGAATTGTTTTAATTCACGAAAGGTCTTTTCTTACCGTGGAATGGCTCAGCGCTCCTGAAAACCGCCTGCCTGTCGGCCGATATGCCAAGGAGGCCATTGACTGGCTGACCGGCAATCTCGCTTTTTTCTTCGATTGGCTTTCCTTCATTTTCCAAAGCGTCATCAACGCCCTGCTTTATGTGCTGCAGGCGCCGCATCCGCTGGTCATCGTCGTGATCTTGACGGCGCTTTCCGCCTGGACGCGCCGCTCCGTCGGCATGCCCATCTTTACCGCGCTCGGGCTGCTGCTCATCATCAATCTCGGCTACTGGAAAGCGACGACGGAAACGCTGGCGCTGGTCATCGCCGCCAGCGCCGTGTGCATGATCATCGGCATACCGCTCGGCATATTGGCGGCCCGCCGCAAATGGATCTATGCCGGTATGCGCCCGGCGCTGGATCTGATGCAGACCATCCCCACTTTCGTCTATCTCATTCCGGCGCTGGTGCTGTTCGGTCTCGGCATGGTTCCGGGCCTCATCGCCACCGTCATCTTCGCCATTCCAGCACCCGTGCGGCTTACCCGCCTCGGCATCGTCTCGACGCCGCCTGCGCTGGTGGAGGCGGCCGTCGCCTTTGGTGCAACGCCGTCGCAGGTGCTGCGCAAGGTGGAGCTCCCCTTCGCCGCACCGCAGATCATGGCCGGCCTCACCCAGACTATCATGCTGTCACTGTCGATGGTGGTCATTTCCGCCCTCGTGGGCGCGAATGGTCTTGGGGTGCCTGTCGTGCGCGCCCTGAACACCGTCAATATCGCCATGGGCTTCGAAGCGGGACTGTGCATCGTCATACTGGCGATCGTTCTCGACCGGCTTTTCCGCCTTCCCGGCGCGGAGGATGATCTATGAGTGACGCCATCATCTTCGGAAATGTCGATATCGTTTTCGGCGACCGGCCCGATGCGGCGCTGCCGCTGATCGACAAGGGCAGCACGCGGGACGAGATCAATACCGAAACCGGGCTGGTTCTCGGCGTCGCCAATGCCTCGCTCTCGGTCAGTGAAGGCGAGATACTTGTGCTCATGGGGCTTTCCGGTTCCGGCAAGTCGACCCTGCTCAGGGCCGTCAATGGGCTTGCGCCTGTGGTGCGCGGCAATGTCGGCGTGAAGACCAAGTCCGGCTATGTCGATCCCTATCGCTGCCCGGCGAAATCGCTGCGCGATCTGCGCATGCACACGGTTTCCATGGTCTTCCAGCAATTCGGTCTTCTGCCCTGGCGCAATGTGGCCGACAATGTCGGCTTCGGGCTTGAGCTTTCCGGCGTGCCGGAAGCCGAGCGCAAGCGCATGGTGGCCGAGCAGCTGGAACTGGTCAATCTCTCCGCCTGGGCCGACCGCAAGGTGGGAGAGCTCTCCGGCGGCATGCAGCAGCGTGTGGGGCTGGCCAGAGCCTTTGCCACCGGCGCGCCGATCCTGTTGATGGACGAGCCGTTCTCGGCGCTCGACCCCCTTATCAGAAGCCGCCTGCAGGACGAGCTTCTGGAATTCCAGAGCCGGCTGAAGAAGACTATCCTCTTCGTCAGTCACGATCTGGACGAGGCCTTCCGCATCGGCAACCGTATCGCCATGATGGAAGGCGGACGCATCATCCAGTGCGGAACGCCGCAGCAGATCGTCAAGCAGCCGGCCACGTCCTATGTCGCGGATTTCGTGCAGAACATGAACCCGATTTCCATGCTGACTGCTGCTGATGTGATGAAGCGGGGCGTGGATGAACGCAACGGCCAGATGAACGTCGCCGCCACCGCCCGTCCATCATCGCCGCTGATCGATATTCTCGACGCGCTGTCAAAACATTCCGGAGCGATCGGTGTCGTCGACAATGGTGCTATAATAGGCACGATTTCCGCAGATGAAGTCGTGGCAGGACTGACGCGTCACCGCAAAAAGTAGTGATTCGCCGGTCTGAAAAAGAAAGGGCCTTCATGGAAGGCCCTTTTTCTGTTTCTACAAGATCTTTGCAGCGCAAGTTATACCTTCCCACGGTAGCAAAGAATATTTTTGATATCACAAGTTATGCATGAAAATAATTACTAATAAAAATCATATTGCAAACTTAGAGAAAATTGCGCAAAGTTAATCTAGATTCTTTAGCTCGCTGCTAAATTTAAGGTGGTAGTAGATTGTCACCCCAAAATCCGGCATCGGGCGTTAAGATTGAAGCGCTCAACTTTTGATCGTTTATTGCTTATAAATACTGCTGCTAATACATATGTTTATCATTAAACTGCCAAAAAACAGGCAAAAAGCTGATAATTTTGTCACAATATCTTAAGTAAATAACCGATGAAGAATAGTCTTTGAAAGGGACACGATATAAGCAAGATTTAGGTATATACAACGTATCAACTGAATTATAAAAACACCTTTTGGAACACCTATAATAGCCACCATGACCGTCTTTTTCGACTGTCATCAGGAGACTTGAGCGTATGGATAACCAATCTCTGTCGGAACATAGCATCGCCGCTGCAGACTTGCTCTCAGCCATGGCGAATCCCAAGCGCCTGATGATCTTGTGCACGCTGGTGGATACGGAAGTGCCGGTTGGTGTCCTCGCCTCACAGGTTGGTCTCAGCCAGTCCGCTCTCTCGCAGCATCTTTCAAAATTGCGTGCCCAGCGACTGGTCAAGACACGACGCGATGCGCAGACCATCTACTATTCCAGCAACTCCGAATCCGTGAAGAAAATCCTCGCCTCCCTCGAGGAAATTTACTGCCAGGCGCAGAAGAGCAGCAAGACCGCAGCCTGATCCCACGGCCCTGTTAAGGCCCGGCAGCACAACTCCATTGAAACCGGCGCATGACGCCGGTTTTTCTTTTCGGCGGCTTTTGCGGCAGTGCCTCCGGCACGGGAATTGAGGGAGGGTATCGGCGTGGTATTCAGCCCGGCGCAGCAATGTGTATCTGCTGCTTGAGACGGGTCGCCGCAGCCGCATATCCGCCGTCCGCACCATCCACGAAATGCATGTGGTCTCTCGAAAGTGGTGACGGCACGATGCAGGTCATCAATGCGGCATCCTGTTCGTGCAGGCCGTAATAGCAGCTGCCAGAGAGGCGACCCGTTTCCAGCCTTGCGCGGATTTTCTCGAGCCGTGCGGCGTCGATATCCACCGTCATCTTCAGGCCGTCATCGAATTTTCTGAAATCGGTATTGCTCGCGACCGAACGCCGGTAACGCGCCGCATTGAACCGCCCGAGAGACAGCTTTGTCAGGCCGAGAAGATTGACGAGCAGGGACTCGCCGAGAATGCGCAACGAACGGCGCGTCTTGCCCCAGAGATCGTGATGGGCAGCACCTGCCCGGGCTTCGAGGCCGAGACCCTCACCCACGAAACCAAGTTTAGGCCCATCCTCCGGCACGGGGTGGCCGTGTCGCGCATCCTGCTCGGCCAGATCAACGAGATCGACGACCAGCTGGCGAAACGCTGGCATGTCCCGCGACGGCCCAGGCACGGCAATGATCGACACCACCTTGCCGTGGGTGGCGGGGATGGGGTTCCAGCGACAGGAAAGTCCCGTCAGGTCCGGGCGCTCGCCCGCTTCGGCTGCGGGCAGGGCATATTGCCCCTCCTTCATCCGCGCCTCCGCCCAGCTGTTACCGCCGCCCGAAAACATGGCGTAGGAAACATCCTCGCTTGCCTGAAAGCGGGCGACGCGAATATCGAAACCGTTGCTGCGGATATCTTCGACGGGGACCAGCGCCACGCGCATGGCAAGATCGAGGTCATCCTTCACCCAGCGCTGCACATTCGAAAGTGCTGTGCGCGCCACAGGCAGCCCGTGGGGCGGCACGGCAACGGCTGCGCCATCGCCGCCGAAAACGAAGGGCAGGTCGTGACGTCCGAGACTGTTTGAAACGCTTGAAATGACCGCCGCACCAGCCATGTTGACGGCCTTGTATCGGCCAGTACCGATGGCCGCGGTCGAATCAACGATATCGGCGATGGCCAGCCCCCATCCCGGCGGCAGGGCGCGATAAAGCGCGGGGTCGGCCACGTCTTCAAAATGCCGGAAGACGGGCAGGCCCGCCAGAAATTCTTCATCTGCTGCGATCATGGCGTATTATCCTCCAGCGGCGGCCAAACGCCAAGCGTTTAAGGAAGGTCGATTTGCCCGTTCAGACAGCGCAATCACGGCCGATCCGGTGAATGATTTACCGCTAATAGACCTAATCCAGCAAAGGTGACTTGCATAAATCATCAAACCTTCCGTATGAGTTGAGTGGAAGGCTCGGAATTCAAAAATGGAACGAGTTTTCGCCGGGAGGCGTCCGATAGTTTCATTCGGTCGGCGCCCATGGCGCTCACCGGGTCCGCGACCCCCTTTAAGGAGACACCAGGATGAAACTGAAGACATTGACCAGCGTGACGCTCGCAGCGTCCTTCGCATTCGCACCCCTTGCTCATGCCGAAATCGTCATCGGCCTGATTGCGCCGCTCACCGGTCCTGTTGCCGCCTATGGCGACCAGGTCAAGAACGGCGCCCAGACGGCAGTCAATGAAATCAACAAAAAGGGCGGCATCCTCGGCGAACAGGTCGTGCTGAAGCTCGCTGATGATGGCGGCGAGCCCAAGCAGGGCGTTTCCGCTGCCAACCAGCTGGTAGCCGAAGGCATCCACTTCGTCGTCGGTCCGGTGACCTCGGGCGTCGCCATTCCGGCATCGGATGTCTTTGCCGAAAACGGCGTGCTGATGGTGACGCCGACGGCGACCGCACCGGGCCTGACCAACCGCGGCCTTGCCAACGTCTTCCGCACCTGCGGTCGTGACGACCAGCAGGCCGAGGTTGCGGCGAAATATGTTCTTTCCAACCTCAAGGACAAGAAGATCGCCATCATTCACGACAAGGGCGCTTACGGCAAAGGTCTGGCGGACTCCTTCAAGGCGACGCTGAATGCCGGTGGCGTGACCGAAGTTCTCTATGATGCGCTGACACCAGGCGAAAAAGATCTCGGCGCGCTGACGGCCCGTCTGAAGTCCGACAATGTCGACATCGTCTATTTCGGCGGTTACCACCCGGAAGCAGGTCTTCTGGTGCGCCAGCTGAAGGATATCGGCTCCAAGGCTGCCGTTATCGGCGGTGACGGCCTGTCGAACAGCGAGTTCTGGAACATCGGTTCGCAGGCTGGCGAAGGCACGATCTTCACCAACGCTTCCGACGCGCTGAAGAACGACGACTCCAAGGCTGCTGCCGAAGCGCTGAAGGCCGCCAACATTCCGGCGGAAGCCTTCACGCTCAACGCTTACGCTGCCGTTGAAGTCCTGAAGGCCGGCATCGAGAAGGCCGGAAGCGCCAAGGATTCCGAAGCGGTCGCCACGGCCCTGAAGAGCGGCGACGCTTTCCCGACGGCAATCGGCAAGGTCACCTATGGCGAAAACGGCGACCTGACGTCGCAGGCCTTCTCGCTGTTCAAGTGGCAGGACGGCAAGATCGTCGCAGCCGAATAAGCTGACTGTACCGGCCGCACCTGTTGCGGCCGGTTTCATTTTATGGGGCCGAAAAGAGGTTGAGGCAGCATGGGTGGTGCCGGGACACAAAACGCTGGAGACATTGGCTTCGAGCGGATATTCCCGATCGTCAGGATATTCGACGAAGCCAAGGCGCGGGAGTTCTATGTCGATTTTCTCGGTTTCGAGGTCGATTGGGAACACCGCTTCGGCGATAATTTCCCGCTTTACATGCAGGTTTCCCGGGCCGGAATGGGTCTCCATCTCAGCGGTCATCACGGTGATGCGACGCCGGGCTCCAACATTTTCGCGACCATGCGCGGCGTTCATGCCTATCAGCAGGAACTGGCGGCGAAGGATTATCGCTTCCTGAAGCCCGGCGTTGAAGAACTGCCCTGGGGCGATGTGATGGAAGTGACCGATCCATTCGGCAACCGCATTCGTTTCTGCGAGCAGAAGAGCGAAGAGTGATGCTTTTGGCGTAAGCGCAAGGCCCTTGACCTTGTTCTCCGTTTGAACGATAGAACGCTCAAATAACGAACCGCGCGCACGGAGACCCCGTGCGCGCGGTTCGTGCGTTTTGGCAGTCGGTCATGCAATTCGTTCGCATCCGCACGGGGGCAAAAATGAACAGTGAAGGCAATGCGCTGGTAAGGAAGCTCGCATTCTGGAGCATTCCGCTTTCTTTCGGTGTGCTGGGCCTCAAACTTGTGGCCTGGTGGGTCACGGGCTCGGTCGCGCTTTTATCTGACGGTCTGGAATCGACCGTCAATGTGGTCGCGGCCTTCATCGCCTATTTCGTCATTCGCTATGCGCAGAAGCCGGCCGATGATGATCACCAGTTCGGTCACCACAAGGCGGAGTATATTTCCGCCGTCGTGGAGGGTGTGCTGATCGTGGTTGCCGCGCTCCTGATCGTGCAGGAGGCGTGGGGCGCCCTTTTCAATCCGAGGCTGCCGGAAGCGCCGGTTCTCGGTCTGGTCATCAATGCGGCGGCGGGTGCGATCAATGCTGTCTGGGCGACGATCCTCATTCGCGTCGGCAAGAAATATGCCTCACCGGCGCTCGCGGCCGACGGCCATCATATCATGTCTGACGTCGTGACCTCGGCGGGCGTTCTCGTGGGTCTCGTTCTGGCGCTTCTGACGGGTTACGCGATTCTCGATCCGCTGCTCGCCATTCTGGTGGCCATCAACATCCTCTTCCAGGGCTCGAAAGTCATTCTGCATTCACTTGGCGGCTTGATGGACCGGGCGGTGGAGCCGGAAGAGGACGAGGCGATCAAGAAGGCGATTGCGGAAAATTCCGGCGGCGTCATCGGGGTACATGATCTCAGAACCCGCCGCGCCGGTTCGGCCGCCTTCATCGATTTTCACGTCGTCGTTCCGGCCGTCATGACGGTGCGGGAGGCGCATGATATTTGCGACCGCCTTGAAGATGCCATAAGGGACGTCATACCGGGCGCCAGCCTTGCCATTCACGTCGAGCCGGAAGGCGAAAAGGCGCATGGCGTCAAAGTGATTGTTTAAATAAACAGGAGTTTTCCATGTCCGTGACGGATGTTTCCGGCCTGTCGCAGCTGGGCACGAAGGTCGATACGCCAGAGAGCCCGGAAAAGGCCGTTCTCGAAAAAGTGCCGAACGGCAATGCCGGCACCGATTATGTCGTGCGCTTCACCGCGCCCGAGTTCACCTCGCTTTGCCCGATGACCGGCCAGCCGGATTTCGCCCATATCGTCATCGACTATATTCCGGGCGATTTCCTGGTGGAATCGAAGTCTCTGAAGCTGTTTTTGCAGTCCTTCCGCAACCACGGCGCATTCCACGAGGATTGCTCGGTCTATATTGCCAAGCGGCTCGTGGAGCTGCTGCAGCCGAAATGGCTGCGCATCGGCGCTTACTGGTATCCGCGCGGCGGCATTCCGATCGATGTGTTCTGGCAGACCGGACCGGCGCCTGAAGGCGTGTGGTTGCCGGATCAGGGCGTTGCCACCTATCGCGGCCGCGGCTGATCCGGCTGTTTATGTGATACAAGGTTCAGGCGAACGAACCGTCGTCGCCTGAATCAACATCCGCATCGTCGGCGCTGTCGTCGTAATCGGCCTGCTGGATATCGTCATCGTCGTTATTCTGCGGGCTTGCGCTGTCGCCGTAATAGTTGTTGACGACGGTTTCCTCGACGGGTGCGTTGCCAGCGGCATTGCCGCCGCCGAAGGGCGAACCAAGGCCGAGCGACGACATGTGGCTGCCGAAAATGCCGCTCAGCGAATTGGCCAGCAGCATGCCGCCCGCAACACCGGCAGCGGTGCCGAGCGCGCCTTGCAGAAACCCACCACCTGAACGTCCGCCTGCGGCGGCCTGGCTCCATGGGCCACCGGGCTGTTGCTGATTGGCTGCCGCTCCCCAAGGGCCGGCCGTCTGGCCGGCGGTATCGTTGCGCCATGACGTTTGCGGGGCCGCAGGGGCTGGCGCCGGTGCGGGTGGTTGCGGCTGGCCGGTGCCGAAGATGGAGCTGAGGAAACCGCCCTGCGCCGCCGCTTGAGGGGCGCTATTGTCGCTTTCCAGCGCGTGGATGCGGTCTTCGAGCTGTTTGATATGGGCTGCTGCCGCTTCCAGACCTTTTTCCTGAACGATCACCGCCTGGGCGAGATAATAGGGGGCTGCGGGCTGATCGCGCACGGCGTCTGCGATCAAAGTTTCCGCCTCGCGGTCACGCGGGGTGGCGGATGCGGTTTTGGTCCTGTCGAACAGGGCCTTGAGAAGCTGGCGTTCTTCCGGTGACATATGCTGCCTCCTTACCGTGAAGCGTAAATCCACGATAAGGAGGTAGGCCAGAATTCAGGCTTTTCAAAGCGGTCCAAATTTTAAATTTCGGTAATGATCCTCAGCCGCCAAAGGCAAGCGAGAGACCCGCAATCGCCGTCAGCGCGCCGACGGTGCGGCTTGCGGCCGAGCCGAAACGGGCAATGCCGAGGCCGAGCGCGATGCCGGCCGCATGCAGGATGGCGGTGGCGATCATGAAGCCGACGCCGAATTGAAGCGCGCCGGCGCTGCCGAGTTCACCGCCATGGGCATGGCCGTGGAAAAGCGCGAAAGCGCCGACAACGGCCGCCGCCGCTGCCGTGGGAAGCCTTGCCGCCATCGCAACCAGCAGGCCAAGGCCGATCACGGAGGCGAGAATGGCGGGTTCGACGAAGGGAAGGTCGATGCCGTAAACCGCCATCAGGAAGCCTGCGGCCATGGTGCCGACGAAAGCGGCGGGCACGATCCACAGCGCCTTGCGGTCGTTTCGGGCAAAGGCGATCTGCGAGGCCCAGATGCCGACGGCCACCATCGCCAGAATATGGTCCGCACCGAAGAAGGGGTGGGACACGCCGGCCATGAAGGAACCGTGTTCTTCCGGGTTCAGATGGGCGAAAGCGGGCAGGGTGGTGAGGCCGAGCGCGGCGGCGGCGAGGCTTAGTCTTTTCAGCATGGTTCCCTCTTGAAATTATGGCCGTCCGCAACGGAATCTTGGGCTTTCCGCGGCAGGCGGCGCTGCAATGAGGCGTCGACGATATCGCGAAGGCAGACAGGCTGTCCATGCGTCATCTGCCGGGGGTGCTGTTTATTGTTGGCGGGCAAACCTTGCCTTTTTCTCTCATTGCCTTACGTAACAAGTCGCACTATGTCCGAAGGGCATGCACGAATTTTGCTGGAGAGAGCCGTTGATGAACGAAGACGAAGACGACAAGAGCAAGGAACTGCCGATCGGCAAGGAAACGGAAGCGAATCTTTTCAAGTCGCGTTCGATCTTCATCTATGGCGGCATCACGCAGGAACTGGCGCAGAAGGTCTGCACGCAGCTCGTGGCTCTTGCCGCCGCCAGTGACGATGACATTCGCGTTTACGTCAATTCGCCGGGCGGTCATGTCGAATCGGGTGATTCCATCCATGACATGATCAAGTTCATCAAGCCGAAGGTCTACATCATCGGCACGGGCTGGGTCGCCTCCGCCGGTGCGCTGATTTACGTCTCGGTGCCGAAGGAACGTCGCCTCTGCCTGCCGAACACCCGCTTCCTGCTGCACCAACCCTCCGGCGGTACGCGCGGCATGGCGTCCGACATCGAAATCCAGGCGCGCGAAATCATCAAGATGAACCAGCGCCTGATCAAGATCTTCTCCAAGGCCACCGGCCAGAGCGAAGAAAAGATCGCCAAGGACATCGATCGCGACTACTGGCTCGGCGCGGAAGAGGCCAAGGATTACGGCCTCGTCGGCAAGATCGTCGAAAGCCAGTCGGAACTCTGAGTTTTCGATTTTCAGTTGAGAAAGCCCGCATCGGTCAAAACCGGTGCGGGCTTTTTCCGTTCAGGCCGCCTTACTTCATCATGTCGCAGGCCTTCATCATGTCGGCCTTTTTCATCTTGTCCATTTCCATACCGGCCTTGTGCATGCAGTCCTTCTTGCTGGCCATGGACATGCCATCCTTTTTCATCGTCTCCGTCTTCATGGTGTCGCTATGCATGGTATCCTTCTTCATCGTATCGGTTTTCATGCCATCGGCATGGGCGATGCCTGCGAAGGAAAGAGCGGAAAACAGGGAAGCGGCGGCGATGGCGGTAAAAATGCGGGTCATGAAAGGTCTCCTCTGGACGTCGTTGCATGTCCGCCGGCATTGTGCCGGGGCTCACGATTGTCCATTCGGGAGCGACCCGCCGCCTGTTACATCTTCACGCGCTTGTGACGACAAGTTCGGGCGAGATTTTTTTTAAGCCACCATGTAACAATATCCTGCCGACTGCGAATAACCCGATAGTGACGATGACAGGCAGCCCTTCGGAAGAGACATTAAAAATGCTGATGCTGCGTTCCCTTGATGGGGACGAAGGTGCCTACCGGCATTTGCTTCATGGCCTGCGACGGCTGCTGATTGCCTATTACGGCCGGCGCATGGCGGCCGCCTCCAGAGGCGATGTCGAAGATCTCGTGCAGGAAACCCTGTTGTCGCTTCACGCCAAGCGGGAGACCTATGACCGTGCAAGACCGTTCACGGCATGGTTCTTCTCGATAGCGCGCTACAAGCTCATCGATCATTATCGGGGCAGGGGCGCCCGAATGCTGGCGGAAGTGGAACTCGATGAGACGCTGGAGGCGGAACCCTCCGTCGATGCGGTCATGGCCCGTATGGATGTGGAGCGGCTGCTCGATGACCTGCCGGAGCGGCAACGCGATCTCATTCGAAGGGTTAAGCTCGAAGGCCAGTCAATTGCCGAAGCGGCGGAAAAATCCGGCCAGACCGAGCTGGCGGCAAGGGTTGGTATTCACAGAACGCTGAAAGTCCTGGCGGCAAAGTTGCGGGGGGACAGGTGAGAAAAACGGAAGACATCATCGAACAACTGGCGGGTGATCTGAAACCCGTACCCGCTTTCGCACTGGAGCGCAGGCTGGCATTCGCGGCCTTGCCCGCGCTCGGGATCTCACTCGTGCTGATGGTCGTCATTCTGGGGCTTCGCGTCGACATGAGCGAGGCCATGACCGAGCCGGGTTTCTGGGTCAAATCCGCCTATAATGCCCTGCTGGCCCTCACTGCATTTTTTGCCGTCATGCGCCTTGCGCGGCCGGAAGGCGAGAGGGGTTGCCTGTTTGTGTGGCTTGCGCTGATTTTTGCCGCCATGGCGCTGATTGCGCTCGTCCAGCTTGGATTTGCCGTGCCCGGCACCTACAGCACCCTCATTCTCGGATCATCGGCGCTGCATTGCCCGTTTCTGATCGTTGCTTTCGCGCTGCCGCTGTTTCTGGCGAATTTCGCGATTCTCAGGCGGTCGGCTCCCGCTGATCCCACGCTTGCGGGTTTTGCCGCCGGTATCGCCGCGGGTGCGGCCGGAGCATGGGTCTATTCGTGGTTCTGCACCGAAAACGGCATGGCCTTCGTGTTGATCTGGTATTCCCTGGGCATTCTGTTGGCCGGTATCATTGGCGCTTTCGCCGGTTCACGTCTGCTCCGCTGGTAAAGCAGTATCCCTCTCGGTTGCCGATGCCGGCCCGGACATTGTCCAGAGCCGGCATTCTGTTGCGGTGGATTTCACTGACCCAGATTGGCGGGAATTGCGAATGCCGCAAACTGGGTGAACTGCTTGCCCATGTTGAAATTGTCGTCGGAGGCGATGACAAAAAGCTGCTTGCCATCCACCACAGGGCCGAAGGCGAAGCTCTCGATATTGTCGATATCGAGGCCGAAATCGCCTTCGTTGATTTCAAACCAGGGTGATTTGGACACGGCGGCCACGGATGCCGGATCGATCTTGTCCTTGCCGAGAATATTGTCGGCGCGGGACATGTCGGCGATGAAGAAGCGGATGTGGTTGCCGACGCCGGAGGCAAAATTGCGCTCTACCGCGACAAAACGGCCATCCGGCAGGGCTGCAATGGCGGAAAGGCCGTTGTCGTTATATTTCGGCTCGGCGGCTGTTGGTGTCTTCGAGATTGCCTCGGTGACATAGACGTGCTCGGCGACCGGCTTCAGCGTCGCCGTGTCGATGACGAGGATACGGGCCGGGCTGCCCGCCTGCGGCGTCGCCTTGGGGCCGTCCTGGATGAGAGCGTTTTCGGTGGCGGCGATCAGCCGGCCGGGCATCAGGGCCAGGCCTTCAAAAGCGAGGTTGTTCTGAACGCCCTTGGTCTTTGCGTCGTTGACGAGATAGGCGTCCGGCAATTCCAGCCGCTTCACATTGCCGCCGTCGATGTCCGAGACGTAAAGCGCCGGCAGGTTCTTCAGGTCGCGTTCGGAGGACCAATAGAGCTTGCCGCCCTTGCGGTCGAGCGCGATGCCTTCCGCATCGATGCTCTTTGGCGCAAAAGCCGCGCCGGTCTCGTCTTTCAGTTCATGGGTCGCGGCGATGTTGAGCGTGGCGGCGCCTTCCGTTACGGCCAGTTCCAGCTCGTAATAGCGGGCCGGACCTTTTTCCACGCGATCATCGGAAATTGCGAAATAACGGCCCGTTTCGCTGTCGAAGGCGA
The DNA here is from genome assembly GCF_049843495.1 of Agrobacterium sp. M50-1. Classification (NCBI taxonomy): domain Bacteria; kingdom Pseudomonadati; phylum Pseudomonadota; class Alphaproteobacteria; order Hyphomicrobiales; family Rhizobiaceae; genus Agrobacterium; species Agrobacterium sp. M50-1. The sequence goes on from NZ_JBBHZH010000003.1 coordinate 331,302, forward strand.
GATCGGAAATGCCGCCGAAGGTAACGCCATTGATGGAGAGGCCCGAAGGCACGACGATCTGGCCGAGGAAGGCCGGCGCAGGCGGGGTCTGGGCAGCGGCGGGAAGAGCCGCAAAACAGCAGGCGGCAATGGTGACGATGCGGAGCATGGCGAGGGTCCCTCTTGTGGCGGATGACCTGTTGTGATGCGGGCAGGATTAGCGCCCCGCCGCTAAACTTTGATGACGTTTTCCCTGCCGCCGTACCTGAAGTCTGGTGGCCCATCTTGCCAAGTCGCGTCTTTTTTGATCCTGAATATAACCACGCTTCATCCAAGGCGTGTCGCCATCCCCGGATTCGCGCATCACGCTTCAATTTTTCTGCCTGTCGCCAATGCAGACCGCTGCGGTTGTTTGCGACAGGCCGCAGGCCGCAGAGTGCTTTATGCTGAAAGATTTTTCCGTCCAGAGCCTGTTCATGGGCTGCCTTACCGCCTTTGTCGGTTTCGCCAGCTCCTTCGCCGTTGTGTTGCAGGGGCTGAAAGCCGTCGGTGCGACGGATTTCGAAGCGGCGTCGGCGCTGATGGCGCTTTCGGTGGCGATGGGGCTTTGCGCCATCGCTCTTTCCGTCACAACCCGGCTTCCCATCAGCATCGCGTGGTCGACGCCGGGCGCCGCGCTGCTTGCCACCACCGGCGTCATTGAGGGTGGCTTTCCGGCAGCCGTTGGCGGGTTCGTCATCTGCGCCATTTTGATCATCATCGCAGGCCTGTTCAGGCCACTTGGAAAGGCGGTCGCCTCCATTCCCGCGCCGCTTGCCAATGCCATGCTGTCAGGCGTCATCATCGGCCTGTGTTTCGCGCCGATCAAGGCAATCGGCTTCAACCCGGCGCTTGGATTACCAATCATTCTCGCCTGGATCGTTGTTGGAGCCTTCAAGCGGCTGTTCGCCGTGCCCGCGGCCCTTGCCGCCTTCGTGCTTGTCATGATCTTCGGCGTCGATATTCCTGATGCCGCGCTCGATAGCGTGGCGCAATCGCTGACACCGCCGATTGAGTGGGTAACGCCCGTCTTCAGCCTGCACGCCGTCGTCTCCATCGCGCTGCCGCTCTTCATCGTCACCATGGCCTCGCAGAATATTCCCGGCATCGCGGTGCTGAAGGTCAATCACTACGACCCACAGCCCGGACCACTTTTCGCGGCGACCGGCTTTTTCTCGCTGCTTTCCGCGCCCTTTGGCGGCCATGCGGTCAATCTTGCCGCAATCACGGCTGCGATGTGCGCGGGCGAGGATGCTCATCCTGATCCGAAGCGGCGTTACTGGGCGGCGATCATCGCCGGTATCGGCTATATCATCTTCGGCCTGCTGGCCGGCGTGGTCACGGCCTTCGTGGCGCTGGCGCCGCCCATCCTCATTCAGGCGGTGGCGGGGCTGGCACTGGTCGGCGCCTTTTCCGGTTCCGCAGTGGCGGCCTTCAAGGAGCCGGAAACCCGCGAGGCGGCGGCCATCACTTTCCTCATCACGGCCTCCGGCCTCTCCTTCGGCGGCGTTTCCGGTGCCTTCTGGGGGCTGATCGGCGGCGGGCTGATGATGGCGTTGCAGCGGGTGGTAAAGCGTGGTTAGGCAGAAAGGCTTGAGAGCGGCAGGCAGGGAAAATAACCAGCGCGCAGCACAAGATCACTTGTCAGACCGCCAGCCGCTGTTTATACACGACGCCATGAGCAACAGCATCGCAACCATTTCCGGCATGAGCGCGCAGATTTCTGCGAACGCCTCTCCGTGCGGTGCACTCTCGCTTCTTAGCCTCGACCTTACACGCGGTTGCCGGGTCCAGTGAGGAGCGCCCGGCGGCCGAAAGCCCGCTGGTGCAAACGCTCCTCATCTCGAAATCTCATTTTATACTGGATTTAGGCTCTAAAGGGCCGCGCATCCGCCGATGGCTGAAGACGCCCGCGGACTGCGCAAGGAGGAAGCGAAATGGACGGCAAGATCACTAATATTTCCAAGGGCATGTCGGACGCGAGCGTGAAGTATCGCCCTTACCCGACCATCAATATCCCTGACCGCACATGGCCGGGCAAGACCATCGACAAGGCGCCGATCTGGTGTTCGGTGGACCTGCGCGACGGCAACCAGTCGCTGGTCAACCCCATGGGTCACGACCGCAAGGCCCGCATGTTCAAGCTGCTGCTCGAAATGGGCTTCAAGGAAATCGAGATCGGTTTTCCTTCGGCCTCGCAGACGGACTTCGATTTCGCCCGCTGGTGCGTGGAGGAAGGCAATGTGCCTGACGATGTCTCCCTGCAGGTGCTGGTGCAGTGCCGCCCGGAGCTGATTACCCGCACGTTTGAAGCGCTGGAAGGCGCCAACAAGCCGATCATCCATTTCTACAACTCCACCTCGGAATTGCAGCGCCGCGTGGTGTTCGGCAAGGATGTGCACGGCATCAAGCAGATCGCTGTCGATGCGGCCAAGATGATCACCGATATGGCGGCCAAGGCCGGCGGCGGCTACCGCTTCGAATATTCGCCTGAGAGCTTCACCGGCACCGAGCTGGAAGTGGCGCTGGAAATCTGCAACGCCGTGGTCGAGGTCGTAAAGCCGACGGCCGACAACAAGCTGATCCTGAACCTGCCGTCGACGGTGGAAATGGCGACGCCGAACATCTATGCCGACCAGATCGAATGGATGTGCCGCAACATCGACAACCGCGAAAACGTCATCATTTCCCTGCATCCGCACAATGACCGCGGCACGGGCATCGCTGCGACGGAACTCGGCCTGATGGCCGGTGCCGACCGCGTCGAAGGCACGCTGTTCGGCAATGGCGAGCGCACCGGCAATGTCGACGTCGTGACGCTGGCGCTGAACATGTATACGCAGGGTGTCGACCCCGAGCTGGATTGCCGCGATATCGAGCGCATCAAGGCGGTCTATGAATATTCCAACGAAATGACGATCCCCGAGCGTCACCCTTATGTCGGCGAACTGGTCTATACGGCCTTTTCCGGCTCGCATCAGGATGCGATCAACAAGGGCATGAAGGCGATCAAGGTCGCCAACCATCCCGTCTGGGAAGTGCCCTACCTGCCGATCGACCCGAAGGATGTCGGCCGCTCCTACGAGGCGATCATCCGCATCAACTCTCAGTCGGGTAAGGGCGGCATCGCCTATATCCTCCAGCAGGATTACGGCATCAACCTGCCGCGCAACCTGCAGGTGGAGTTCCGCGAGGAGATCCAGCGCATTACCGATGAAGAGGGCGTGGAACTGCCGGCCAAGCGCATCTATGAGCGCTTTATCGAGCGCTACGTGACGCAGCCCAATGCGCGCATCAAGTTCGTCGATCACCACACCTATCCGGCCGGCGATTTCAAGGGCGTGCGCATCGTCGCGGCCGAGATCACTGATAATGGTGAGGTGAAGCGTATCGAGGGCAAGGGCACCGGTCCGATTGACGGGTTCATCAATGCGCTGTCGGTTTATCTCGGCATCGATCTGTCGGTGAATGATTATTCCGAGCACTCGCTGCAGCATGGCTCTAACGCATCTGCCATCGCCTATGTCGAGATGGAGCATCCTGGCGGTAAGCTGTTCGGGGCGGGCGTCAACACGAACATTGTGGCGGCGTCGCTTGAGGCGATTGTGTCGGCGGCGAACCGGGTGCTGGAAGAGCGGGCGAAATAAGCTTGCCTTGAGGGTGGGGGATGGCACCCCCCTCTGCCCTGCCGGGCATCTCCCCCTCAAGGGGGGAGATCAGCAAGAAGCACCACCACTGCTTCATTCTCAAACATCGAGATGGTCGAGGGCTCGCCTCGGGTCGATCTCCCCCCTTGAGGGGGAGATGCCCGGCAGGGCAGAGGGGGGTAAGCCAGAGCCTCCAACCTCACTGCTCCAGACTCTATTTCCCCAGCAGCGAAAACCCCAACGGCCGCCCGTTTTCATAAAACACCCTGATATCCTCAAGCGCCACACCCGTTCCCGTCTCATTGAGACTATGCCGTTCGCAGGCGACGCTCCACGTGCCCGGCCCACCGGAAATGTGGAAGAGATTATAGGCCGCGCGCGGTTTTTCCCCACCCGGCCCCTGGCTGGCCGAGGCGACACCAACGACCGGAATGTGGTCTTCCCCGTGATGCGTATTCAGCCAATAAACCGTGTTGAGATGGGTATGGCCGTGCAGCACGAGTTCCGCACCGCCGACGCCCAGCGCCGCTGCGAAACGGCGAATGCCGATCATGCGCTTGTGGGTGGGGGAGGCGCCGCGAATGGGCGGGTGATGGATCATCACCACGCGGAACAGCCCCTGTTCACCAGCCTTTTTCAGGAGTTCCGCCGTGGCGCGGGCCTGCCGGTTGCCGAAATAACCGGTGGCTGAAAAGGGCGGCGTTGCAATCGAGGTGGAGCAGCCGATCAGCGCCACGGGGCCGCGCACGCGCATATAGGGGAAGATCTTGCGGTCGTCGTCCCATTCAGCCGGGTCGCCATCGCCACGAACGTAGGGATACCAGGCCTGCATGGCCTTGTCATGCGCGCCGGAAACATAGGCGTCGTGATTGCCTGGCACCACCGAGGTTCTGTCAGGGTCGCCCACTTCCTCCAGCCAGTCGGCGGCGGCGCGGATTTCGATGCCCGTCGCAAGATTGACGAGATCGCCGGTAATAGCCAGATGATCGGGTGATTTGGCCTCGAGATCGTCGAGCAGCTTTTCCAGCGTATCGGTGAAGAGATGTTTGCGGCGGTTGCGGTGCCAGTTGACGAAACCGGTAATCCGTTTCGATGCAAGTTCCCGGAAAGTGAGTTTTGGCAGTGGCCCTAAATGGACGTCTGAAATATGGGCAAGTTTGAACATGGCGGCAGAGATAACCTATGATATGCCGCGCGTCCAATAAAAGCCGGCAGGCGGGGAGAAACCAGGGTGAATGACGAAACAACCGAGCGGCAGGCCCGTCCGTTCCATATGCGTGTCTTCATCCGCTTTCTGCATTTCGTTTTTCTGTTCACGCGCGGCGCGACTCTTGGTGTGCGTGCGGCTTGCTACGATGAAAAGGGCAGGATTTTTCTGGTGCGGCACACCTATCTTCCGGGCTGGTATCTGCCGGGCGGCGGTGTAGAGCGTGGCGAAACCCTGCTCGCGGCGCTGCACAAGGAAATCCGCGAGGAAGGCAATCTCGAAGCTGCCTCCAGGCCGGAGCTTTTCCACGTTTACCTCAATCTGGAAGGCAGCAATCGCGATCATGTCGCGCTTTATCGGCTTGAGGTCACCCAGACCAAACCGAAAAAGCCGGATCATGAAATTGCTGAAAGCGGCTTTTTCGATCTTTCAAATCTGCCCGAAGGGGTGACGGCCGCAACCCGCCGCCGCCTTGCCGAACTTGCCGGCGAAGCGGCGATTGCCGACTACTGGTAGCGGCGTATTTCGTCAGACCAGCGTCTCGCGTCCATGCGCCATGGTCAGGTCCAGCTCCGGACCGACGGGCACGATGCCGGTCGGATTGATGGTGCGGTGGCTGCGGTAATAATGTTCCTTGATGTGGCGCATGTCGACCGTGTCAGGCACGCCCGGTGTCTGGTAAAGATCGCGCAGGTAACCCGTCAGGTGCGGATAGTCGTGGATGCGGCGGATATTGCACTTGAAATGGCCGACATAAACGGGATCGAACCGCACCAGAGTGGTGAACAGACGCCAGTCCGCTTCCGTCTGCTCCGCGCCGAACAGGAAACGGCGGTCCTTCAGGCGATCTTCCAGCATATCGAGCGTTTCGAACACCTTCACGGCATTCTGCTGATAGGCGTCCTGCGTGGTGGCGAAGCCGGCCTTGTAGACGCCGTTATTGACGGTGTCATAGATCACGTCGTTCAGCGCGTCGATCTCGGCGCGCAACGCCTCGGGATAATAATCCGCCTGCGAGCCGGTGAGGTCGTTGAAGGCGGTATTGAACATGCGGATGATTTCCGCTGATTCATTGGAAACGATGGTGCCGCGCTTTTTGTCCCAGAGCACCGGCACGGTAACGCGCCCGGAATATTTGGGGTCCGCTTTGGTATAGACCTGCCAGAGCGTGGAGGCGCCGAAGAGGGGATCCTCGGTCGCGCCCGGCGTGCGCTCGCCCTGCGGCTTGAATTCCCAACCGTTTTCCAGCATCAGCGGATCAACGACTGAGACCGAGATCAGGTCGTCCAGTTTTTTCAGCTTGCGGAAGATCAGGGTGCGGTGCGCCCAGGGGCAGGCGAAAGAAACATAAAGGTGGTAACGATCTTTCTCCGCCTCGAAACCGCCTTCTCCGGAAGGGCCGGGTGCGCCATCCGCCGTGACCCAGTTGCGGAACTGCGAGGCGCTGCGCTTGAAATGCCCCTTGGTTTCCTTGGTGTCGTACCAGACGTCTTTCCACACACCTTCCACCAGCATGCCCATGATGATCTCCTTGATTGTTTCCTTGACGACGATACTACCCGTTTCGCTCAATCCCGCGAACCCGCAAGGCGTTGAACAATGCGTTTCCGGTCCCGCACAGGGTGAATGGGGGAGCGTCGAGATTTGTTCTGGACGGGTGGTGATTTTCCTGATAATTGCGATTTTCACAAATCTGAGGAAATTGCAGACTATGATCGAACCACGGATGCTCCGACGACGCTGACGCTCCTGAACGCCCTTACGGGCGCAGACGTCATCTATTGTCGCATCCGCATTCTGGAAGTTTCGGTCTCTTCATGTCCAAGCACGATCTTGTCTACCTCACCGAGGACGCGTCGCACGACGCCATCATCGAAGTCATCAACGAAGAAGCATTTGGTCCCGGCCGGCACACCCGTGCGGCGGCGCGCATCCGTGAGCAGGGTCCGCATGACCGGTCGCTCTCCTTCGTCTGCGCCGATGACGGCGAGACGATCGCTTCGGTGCGCATGACGCCGGTTCTGGCCGGCGGGGTGAAGGGCCATATGCTTGGCCCGCTTGCGGTTCGGCCCTCGCACAAGAACAAGGGCATTGGCCGGGAACTCGTTCGCATCGCCATTGCGGCCGCAAGGCGGAAGGGCTCCGAAGCCGTCATCCTGATCGGCGATCCGCCCTATTACATGCCGCTCGGTTTCGAAAAGGTCGCTTATGCGGCGCTCGATTTTCCGGGGCCGGTTGATCCGAACCGGGTGCTGGTGGCGCCGCTTGGCAATGACGTTCATCAGCGGCTGAAGGGCAAGATCGGCTGGCGCAACTGCGAGGCGGTGATGCCTGCCGCAGCGGCTGAAGATGAGGGTTTTGAGGAGCCTCTTCGGGTTTACGGCTAAGGGTCTTTCTGCAAGGCAGCTTTGCCTTTTCCCGCCAGCGCTTCTGTCTTCCCTCATTCCTGTGCTTGTCACAGGGATGAGGGTGGAGGCGCAAGGGTTCGCCTATCGTTGCGCCGAGCCTGTCGTACCAGCCGTGCGCACCCTTCCTCAGAATTCAATTCCGTTTCCTCCCCCCATGCGATAGCAAGTGAAAGTCGATTTCTGCAGAGGGACGGGGCATGACGGCAATCACCATGAATGATGCGCTGGAGCGCGCAGGCGCAGGCGCCTATCAGCGCAGGCTGATGGGTATTTTCGGCCTCGTCTGGGCGGCGGATGCCATGCAGGTTCTGGCCGTCGGCTTCACAGCCGCTTCGATTGCCGCAACCTTTGGCCTGACGGTGCCGCAGGCGCTGCAGACCGGAACGGCGTTCTTTTTCGGCATGCTTCTCGGCGCTGCCGGTTTCGGGCGGCTGGCGGATCGTTACGGGCGTCGCCGGGTGCTGATCGTCACCGTGGCCTGTGATGCGCTGTTTGGTGTGCTTTCGATATTCTCGCCCGATTTCACCATTCTGCTCGTCCTGCGCTTTCTCACCGGGGCCGCCGTGGGCGGCACGCTGCCGGTGGATTATGCGATGATGGCGGAATTCCTGCCCGCCAAGAATCGCGGGCGCTGGCTGGTCTTTCTGGAAGGCTTCTGGGCTGTCGGAACGCTGATTGTGGCGCTTGCGGCCTGGGGCGCCAGCCTTGCCGGTGTCGCCGACGCCTGGCGTTATATTTTTGCCGTGACGGCCTTTCCGGCCGTCCTCGGCCTTGGCCTGCGCTTTCTGGTGCCGGAATCGCCGCTTTACCTCTTGCGCAGCGGTCGGTCGGAAGAAGCAAAGGCTGTCGTCAACCGTATGCTGGTGACGAATGGCCGTGCGCCGCTCGATGCCGGAACCGGGCTTTTCCAGCCTGACGTGGCCAAGGGGCAGGGGATATTTTCACCGGCGCTCCGGCAGCGCAGCATCATGATCCTTGCCATCTGGTTCCTCGTTTCGGTCTCCTATTATGGCGTCTTTACCTGGATGCCGGCGAAACTTGCCGGTGACGGCTTCGGCTTCGTGCGCGGTTATGGTTTTCTGGTGCTCGTGGCGCTGGCGCAGATCCCCGGTTATGCGCTTGCCGCCTATGGTGTTGAAAAATCGGGCCGCAAGCCGACGCTGATCGGCTTCTGCCTGCTTTCCGCGCTCGGTTGCCTTCTCTTCACGCTTGCCACCGGTGGCGCGATGATCGCCGCCTCGCTTCTCATCATGAGTTTTGCGCTGCTTGGCACCTGGGGCGCGCTTTATGCCTTTACGCCGGAGCTTTACCCAACGGAGTCGCGGGCGACCGGCATGGGGGCCGCAGGCGCCATGGCAAGGCTCGGTGGCCTGCTGGCGCCCTCATTGCTTGGTTATGCCATAGCGCAGGGTTTCGGTGTCGCGATCGGCATTTTTGCCGGTCTGCTGGTGCTTGCCGCCATCGCCGCGACGATGATCAATGCGGAAACGCGGCAGGTGGCGCTGACCTGATTGCCGCTCAGGGGCATGGCCTGAGCGTCAAGGATCAGGCCATGCTGTTTGCGGTTAAAGCGTCGTGTAATTGACCGGCAGCCAATCATAATTCGTGCTGTCGGTGCGCACATGGCCTATGCCGGGGAAGGCGATATGCGCGCCTGCCACCAGATACCTGCCTTCCACCGCCTGTTTGAACGCCAGATCGCGGGCGACGACGGCAGCCTTCTGGTCGACGTCGAATTCGATTGCGACATCAGGCTCATCGAACTGGAGGATATCGCCATGGGTGATATCGCCCCAGAAGACGATTTTCTCGCCGTCGCTTTCCAGAACGATGCCGCTGTGGCCCGGCGTATGACCGGCATAAAGGATTGAGCCGAGGCCGGGAACCGGCGCGGCATTATCACCGAATGTCTCGAACTTGCCGGCATCGATATAGGGCTGGATGCTTTCCTTCGCTTCGGCATAACCCTTCTTCAGCGCCTCGGGCGCTGCCTTGGCCTTTGCCTCATCAAGCCAGAAAGCGGCTTCGCGCTTGTTGACGTGCAGGGTCGCATTGGCAAAGACGCGTTTGCCATCCGTAGACAGCCCGCCGGAGTGGTCGGTATGGATATGGGTGAGGATGACATCGTCTATCTCCCCCGCCTTGTAGCCTGATGCCTCGATATTGGCGACGAGCCGGCCGAGGCTCGGGCCGAGATAGGTGCCGGTGCCGGCATCGATCAGCACCAGCCTGTCGCCGGTGTTGACGAGAAAGGCATTGACGGAGGTGGGCGTTTCTTCCGGCAGGAAGGCGTCCTGCAGGACCTTTGTCGCATGCTCCGGCGTGGTGTTGGTGTAGATTTTGGCGAGCGGCAGCGCGATGACGCCGTCCGAAAGCGCGGTGACTTCCACCTTGCCGATCATCAGCCGGTAGAAGCCGGGCGCCTGGGTGGCGACGAGCGGCGCCTTGGCGAAGGCGAGGGAGGGCGCAACGAAGGGGGCGGCGATGATGGCGCTGACAGCGCCTTTGAGAAGTGAGCGACGTGAGGGCATTGAGGGCTCCTGGGTTCGGGGAACGTCTTGAAAGTTTCCGAACTCCAGCTAAGTGTAGAGAGGCCAGCAATCAAATCGATGTGACTTATGCAAACTATCGATCATTTCAATCTCCGTTCCTTTGACCTCAATCTTCTCATCGCCTTCGATGCAATGATGGAGGAGATGAATGTCACGCGCGCCGCGCGACGGCTGAAAATCCAGCAGCCGGCCATGAGCCATAATATCTCCACCCTGCGGACCCTGTTTCAGGACGAGCTTTTCATCCGCGTGGGGCAGGAGATGAAACCGACGGCGCGGGCGCTCAATCTGGCCGGGCCGGTGCGACAGGCGCTCAGGCAGGCGCAGGCGGCGGTGCTGACGGCGGATGTGTTCGATCCGGCAACGGAGCGCCGCACATTCCGGCTGGGCATGTCGAGCGAGGTGGAACTGTTGCTTTTGCCGGATCTGACGGCGCGGTTGCGGGAAATTGCGCCCGGTATCCGCATTCTCGCCCGCAACGGGCAGGAGCAGGAAATCACGGCGATGCTGGATACGGGTGTGATCGACATGGCTGTCGGATGCACCTATTCGAAAGAGCAGCGCCACCATTGCGAACCGCTCTATTCTTCCAGCGTACTCTGCTGTTTCAACCCGGCTCTGCTTGATCTTCCCAATCCCGTGGGACTGGACGCCTATATGGCGGCCAAACATGCGGTCATATCGCAGACGGACAGCCTGCACGGCTGCATCAAGGACGCGCTGGAACTGAGCGGCTTGGAAATCGACGTCGTTGCCGCCGCGCCGGATTTCCTCTCGGTACTGGCAACGGCGCGATCCTCGGCAGTGCTGGCGACCGTCTCCTCGCGTATCGCGCTGCGTTATGCGCCGTTGCTGGGGCTGGAAATAAGCCCGGTGCCGGTGGTGTTGAATTTCCCACCCGTCGCCATGGTCTGGGCCTTGCAGACCGATGCGGATGCCGGGGCCGTGTGGCTTCGCCAGCAAATCCGCGAGGCTATGGGCCGGACGGTGGATGGTGAGGTATCGGGGATCGCGGCTTAGCAGCTTTCTGCAATCTAGAACCGCTTCTCCAGCCAGGTGATCGACTGGCCGCTGGAAAGGGGACCAAGCGAGCCGATTTTGGTGAACCCGTAGCGCTCGTAGGTTCTCAGGGCATCCGGGTTCATCGTGTCGATATAGGCCCCCATGCAGCCGCGTTTTCTTGCTTCTTCCTCGGCCATTGCAAGCAGCTTGGGGCCTGTGCCCTGACCGCGCATGGTTTCCGGTATGAAAAGAAGCTGCACGTAAAGCCAGCCGCGGGCGGTGTGGCCAACCAGACCGCCGGTAACAATGTTTTCGTCGTCACGGATGGTGATGATGAGCTCGCGTTTGTCGCTTTCGCCGAAACGGGCAAGATTATAGGCCACCAGCGGATCGCGGATGGCCTTTTCGGCCTCGGCATCCGCGACATCGCTCAAAATGAAATTCATGGTTTTTTCTCCAGACGCCGGGCGGCGACCGCTTTCGATTTCCAATCGGATACGGGAAAGCCCGGCGCTGCCGCCGGGCCGAAACGCCCTTACCGGCCCTCACGCCACCAGAGCGCGGAGAAGGCGAGCAGCAGGGCGGCAAGCCCGGCAAAACCGGCAAAGAGCGGCAGGGTGTTGACGCCTTTCAGCACCGTCTCGTCGGTCATGCGTATCAGCATGCGATCCTCATCGGCAACCCTGATATCGCCGCGGACGGGCAATATATCGGGCAGGGCGATACGGCCGGAGTTATCGGCGATACGGTGCACGCTGCCCTTGGTGGCGTCGGCCAGCGGTTTCAGCGTTTCGGTCGTCGAAATCATCGCCTTGAATTCCGGCGCATCCACCGCGCCGACATGGACGAGGGTGGTGAAATCGCCGTTCTTGATTTCGAACAGGCCGGTTTCATCCATGCGGCGCTCAATCCTGTAAAGACCGGGCTCGGTGCTGGTGAAGGCCATATTTTCCGTTTTGCCGGAAGGGAAACGCACGCTTGCCTGACCGGGATCGTCGCCAATGGTCTGGCGGGTGATCTGCAATGTGCGGCCGTTGGCGCGCGCCGTCAGCGCCTCTTCTTCAAGCTCCGGCTCCTTCATCAGCCAGTGGGCGATGCGGCGGTAAAGCGCCACATGCGGGCCACCGCCTTCGTAACCGCGGGCCCACAGCCAGCCCTGATCCGACAGCAGCATGGCGACACGGCCTTCGCCCTGCCGGTTCAGCACCAGCAGCGGGTCCTGTCCGTCGCCCAGCATCACGGTCTGGCCCTGCGGCGGGTCGACGCTGATGGTGCGGAACCAGCGGCCCCATTGCGGCGGCTCGTTGCCCGAGCCTTCCAGCCCCCGGGTGACGGGGTGTTTCTTGCCCGCTTCCGAAAGGCGCGGATAAAAGGCGGCCTGATGCACCTGACCGGTCGGCTGTGCCGGCAGCACGGAGGCCAGAGGCGTCATGGCGATCGAATCCTGACCGGCATGTTCCGGCCCGGCGGCAATCAGCAGCGCGCCGCCTTTTTCGACATATTGGGCGATGTAATCGTAATAAAGGATCGGCAGCACGCCGCGATGCTGGTAGCGGTCGAAGATGATGAGATCGAAATCATTGATCTTCTCGACGAACAGTTCGCGGGTGGGGAAGGCGATCAGCGAGAGTTCGTTGATCGGCGTGCCATCCTGTTTTTCCGGCGGGCGCAGAATGGTGAAATGCACCAGATCGACAGAGGCGTCGGATTTCAGGAGATTGCGCCAGGCGCGTTCACCGGCATGGGGTTCGCCGGAGACCAGCAGCACGCGCAGGTTCTGGCGGATGCCTTCGATCAGGTGAACGGCACGGTTGTTGGCGGCCGTTATTTCGCCCGGAAGCTCGGCGACGGAAAACTCCATCACATTGTTGCCGCCGCGCGGAACCTTGAAACTGAACGGCGTCGGCTGGCCGGGCGTGGCCTGCAGCGTGGCGATTTCTTCGCCGTTCATCTTCACGGTCACCTCAGCCGAACCGCCGCCTGACGGGCGGCCGTCATCGAAGACGCGCAGCGTCAGCTGCTGTTCCTCGTTGACGATGCCGAAGCGCGGGGCGCGGACGATTTCGATACGGCGGTCGAATTCATCGGCCTTGCCGGTGATCAGCCCATGGACCGGCGCGCGGAAGCCCAGCGCCTGTTCGGCATTGGGCAAGGCGTTGGGAATATCGTGAATCTGGCCGTCGCTGAGGAAGATCGCGCCGCCGACGCGGGACGGTGAGACATCCGAGACGGCGGAGGAAAGCGCAGAGAAAAGCTGTGTTGAGGGGGAATCGCTCTCACCATTGTCGCGGACTTCCACGATGCGCGGCTCAATGCGTGGGAAGCGCGAGAGCCGGTCTTTCAGCGTCTCCAGCGCGGTATCGGTCATCTGCGGCCGGTCCTGCACGTCCTGGCTCTGCGAGCGGTCGACGATGACGGGCACGATGGTGGAGAGCGGCTCGCGCTCTTCCTGCGTCAGAAGCGGATTGGCGATGGCGGCAAGCAGGGCGGCGAGCGCCAGCCCGCGCAGCCATGCGCCGCGCACGCCGCGCCACAGGCCGATGAAGGAAAGGGCGAGGGCCGCGACGGCCAGAACGGCGATTACGATCCACGGCAGGAAGGGGGCGAAGGTCAATGTCATGTCACTGCCCCAACCGTTCGAGAAGTGCGGGAACGTGGACCTGATCGGCCTTGTAGTTGCCCGTCAGCATATACATCATGATGTTGACGCCGGAGCGGAAGGCGTGTTCACGCTGCATCTCGTCTGGCGGCACGGTTGGCAGAACCGGCGCGCCCTGCGCATCGACGGCCCATGCGCCGGCAAAATCATTGCCCGTGATCATGATCGGCGTCACGCCGTCGCCGGAGGAAGAAAGGCCCGACGTGGTCTTGGCTGCGCCCTGCCGCGATTCCACCCAGAGCGGTGAGCCGTTGTAACGGCCGGGGAAATTGGTGAGCAGGTAAAAGGACCGCGTCAGAACATGGTCTTCCGGCACCGGCTCCAGCGGCGGAATGTCGATATTGGCGAGGATCGCCTGCAGGCGTTCGCCGTTGGGGCTCGTCGCGCCGGTGTCGAGCGAAGAGAACTGGTCGCGCGTATCGAACAGCACGGTGCCGCCAGCGCGCATATAGGCGTCGATACGCGAGATGGCGGCGCTTGACGGCATTGGTGCCGTGGCGGAAACCGGCCAGTAGATGATGGGATAGAAGGACAATTCATCCTTGGAAATATCGAGTCCAACCGGCTGGCCGGGCTCCAGCGTCGTGCGCCAGGTCAGGAATTCGCTGAGGCCCTGCAGGCCCTGCTCGGAAACGCGGTCGACATCGTCTTCGCCGGTGCGGACGTAAGCGAGATGGGTGGTGTCCAGCCGTTCGAAAATCTGCTCGTCGCCGGGTTTGGGATCGTCGGCGCGGGCGTCGGTTGGCGACATGGCGGCAAAGGCGCCAAGCGCCAGCAGCAGCGTGGCAACTGTCGCGCTGCGGGCTTTCGGCAGGCGCGCGAAAGCGCCGTTCATGAAGAGCACGATCAGGCTATCTGCAATCAGCATCAGGAAGGCGGCGATGAAAAGGGCGGGGCGCAGGGACTTTGCCGTTTCGCCGATCAGCGCTTCACCGGTGGTGCTGACGCCGGCGACGGATGTGTCAAGCGGGCGAAGCGTCGCGCCAGCGGCTAAGAGATTGAGAGCCACGAAGCCATCCTCTGTGCCATAAAGGCCGGGGGGATTGTCGAAACCGGTGCGAGGCGGCTGGCCTGCGCGCATTTCCAGCGGCCGAGCGGTGCCGATTTCGGCCGACAGAGCGCCTTCGGCCGTCAGAAGGCGGAATGGCGGCAGGGCGGCCGCCGGGGCATTGGCGTTGGCGGAAGCACCGCCCGCCTTCGACAATTGCACGATACGGCGCAGCATGTCGACGAAATGGCCTGAGATCGGCAGATCGGACCAGCTCGCCTCGGCGCTGACATGGAAGAGCACGATGCGGCCAGCTTCGACGTTACGGGTGGTGACGAGCGGCGTGCCATCGGCAAGGCTCGCCCAGGTGCGTTCGGCGAGGTCCGGCGTCGGTTCGGCCAGAACCTGACGCTTGACCAGAATACCATCGGCCTTTGGCATGCCGGCGAAGGCGCCAAAGCTCGGGAAATCGGCAAGCGGCTGCGGCTCGGCCCAGGAGAGCGCACCGCCAAGTGCGCGTTCGCCCTGCCTCAGCGTCACCGGCACCAGCGGATCGTCGGCTGGGGCCGCGGCAAGGCGCGGACCGGCAAAACGGATCAACGTGCCGCCGCCGGCCAGCCACCGCTGCATCGGCTCATAGGTTTCCTGCGGCAGGCGACCGATATCGGCCATGACGATGACGGAGGGGTTGGATTGCAGGATTTCCGGGATCGCCTGCGCCAGATCGGCCTGCCGCTGCGGGATGAGATCCGCAAACGGCTGAAGCGCGCGGCTGATATAATAAAGCGGTTGCAGCAGCGGCTGGAAATCATTGCCGGTTTCGCCGGCGAGCAGCGCCACGCGGCGGCGGCGGAAGCCGTCATCGAGGAGATGCACCGCACCTGCCGTCGATACGCCTTCGAGGGAAAGGCGGGCGAAATCATTGCGCAGTTCGAAGGGCGCTTCCACCGTCGCCGTCGCCTCAGCCTCACCGGGCGCAAAGCTGGCGGTGCCATTGGCGAGAATGCGGCCCTGGCTGTCCTGCGCATTGACGGTCAGCCGGGCGGCTTCGGCCGTATCCAGCCGCGAAAGCGTGACGCTCATGGCGTCGGCATTGTTGGTGGCGCCTGATATGGCGGTGATCGCCTTGCCGTCGCCCTTCACGATGCGGAATTCGGCGGGCGAGAGACTGGCAAGCGTTCTCATCGCGCTTTCATCTTGCGCACTCTGCACGCCGTCGGTGATATAGGCGAGCGTGCCGGGGGGCGTGCCGTTCAGCGCTTCGGTGATGGCCTCTGCCGTGCGGATACGATCGGGAACCAGCGGCTTCGGTTTTGCTGCGGCGAGCTTGTCCAGCGCCACGGCTGTCGTTCCCGGCACGGCGTCATGTTCGGCGTCGGCGGTGAAAACGATGGAGACGGGGCGTTCGGCCCGTTCGGCATCTCCGATCAGAGCTTGCGCGGTTGCCACGCGCCGCTCCCAGTCGGGCGCGGAAGCCCAGCTATTATCGACCACGAGCACCAGCGGACCGCTGCCGGCGATGCTGCTGTTGCGCGGGTTTACCACCGGGTCCGCCAGGGCGAAAATCACGGCGGCGGCGAGCGCCATGCGCAGAAGGGTCAGCCACCACGGGCTTTTCGACGGCGTTTCCTCGCGCTTCAGCACCGTCGCTAGAATTTTCAGCGGTGGAAACACTTCCGCCTTGGGGCGCGGCGGGGTGAGTCGCAACAGCCACCAGATGGCGGGCAGCGCCAGAAGGCCGAAGAGGATGTAGGGACTGGTAAACACGAAAGGCAATGCGCTCATCGACGGCCACCGCCTTGCGCGGGCGCGCCGGAAAGATACATGTGAACGGCGACGAGCGCCTCGGAAGCGAGATGATCGGTGCGGTGGAACACGAAGTTCCAGCCGAGACGGCGCAGCGATGAGGACAGCGCCTCGCGTCTTGCGAGATAGGCGCGGGTGTAATCCTCGCGAATGGTTTCGGCGCGGCCGGACACGAGTTTTTCGCCGGTTTCCGGATCGGAGAACTCGGTGCGGCCGGAATAGGGGAAGGTTTCCTCGGCCGGATCGGCGATTTCCACCACATGGCCACGTAAGCCCCGCCGCGCGAGCGGCGAAATCCGCTCCATCACATTTTTCGCATCATCGAGAAAATCACCGATGAGGACGATATCGCTCGCGCCGCGGATCATGCCCGTTTCCGGCATGCCTGTCGTGAGCGGCGCATGCATGATGGCGGCGGCCAGTCGTTCGGCGGCGTTTCTGGCCGAGACCGGCTCCATGATGCCGGGGCAGCCGATGCGCTCGCCCGAGCGCGCAAGGATTTCCGCCAGCGCCAGCATCAGCACCAGCGCCCGGCTTTCCTTGGAGACCGAGCCGAGGGTGGATTTGAACATCATCGACGGCGACATGTCGGCCCAGAGCCAGATGGTGTGGGCGGCTTCCCACTCCCGGTCGCGCACATAGGTATGGTCGTCGCGGGCCGAGCGCCGCCAGTCGATGCGCGACAGGCTTTCGCCTTCTGCATAGGGGCGGAACTGCCAGAAATTCTCGCCGATGCCGCGCTTGCGGCGGCCGTGCCAGCCGGCAGTGACGGTGTTGGCGATGCGCTTTGCCTCGACCATGCAGTCCGGCACCAGTGCGGCGCGCTGGCGCGCGCGCGCCAGAACTTCGCTACCCGGCGTCTTGTCTACGATCTGGCCGATGGATGCCACATGCAGTCCTTTCGCGAACGTGCTTTCAGTTCTTCGCCTGCTCCACGAGGGCTGCGATGACATCGCGCACCGACATGCCTTCGGCGCGGGCCGCAAACGTCAGCGCCATGCGGTGTTCCAGCACCGGCTCGGCCAGCGCATGGACATCGTCCAGCGACGGTGCGAGCCTGCCTTCGTAGAGCGCACGGGCGCGGGCGGTCAGCATCAGCGACTGTCCTGCGCGCGGACCCGGGCCCCAGACAACGTGTTTGTCGGTCAATTTGTTGCCATGGCCGGGGCGGGCGGAGCGGACGAGCGAGAGGATCGCATCCACCACCTTGTCGCTGACCGGCATCTGGCGGATGAGGGCCTGGATTTCCATCAGGCGCCCGGCATCGATCACACCGCGTGCTTCGCCAGAGGCGGTGCCCGTCGTGTCGAGCAGGATCTGGCGTTCGGCGGCAAGCTCGGGATAACCGACATCGACCTGCAGCAGGAAGCGGTCGAGCTGGGCTTCCGGCAGCGGATAGGTGCCTTCCTGTTCCAGCGGGTTCTGGGTGGCCAGAACGTGGAACGGCTTCGGCAGCTCATAGGTCTGGCCGGCCATGGTGATGTGATATTCCTGCATGGCCTGCAGAAGCGCGGACTGCGTGCGCGGGCTGGCGCGGTTGATTTCGTCGGCCATCAGCAGCTGGCCGAAAATCGGACCCTTGATGAAACGGAAGGAACGGCGACCGTTCTCATCCTGATCCATGACCTCGGAGCCGAGAATATCCGACGGCATGAGATCTGGCGTGAACTGGATGCGATTGGCGTCGAGGCCGAGCACGGTGCCGAGCGTGGTGACGAGCTTGGTCTTGGCAAGGCCGGGAACACCGACGAGCAATGCGTGGCCGCCCGAGAGGATGGCGAGAAGCGTGTTCTGCACCACTTTTTCCTGACCGAAAATGACCTTGGAAACTTCCGTGCGGATCGCCGCAATGTCGGAAAGCGCCTTTTCGGCCGCGGCGACGATGGCCTTTTCATCGAGGGTTTCGCCGGTATTCATCACGCCCATGTCGCTCTCCTCATACCTTCGCCGCTGTCACAGTCGCATCCCGGTTTTGCTGGCCGCTGGCCGGGACGGATTTTGCGCTGCATATAGCTTATTGCTCTCTTGGCCGCTGACAAGCGCCATTCGAATGACTATGTCGTGACTTAGTATTTCCTTATCGGCAAAGCGAGACTCGAATATGGCAGCGGAGACGATAAATTCGGCAGGCGATGCGGCGGGGCTGGCGGCGATGATTTCCCGTGCTGCCGAACAGACTGGCGATGCCAAGCGCGGGCCGGCCCCGGTTGAGCGCTGGAATCCCCCCTTTTGCGGCGATCTCGACATGGAAATTCGCGCCGACGGCACCTGGTTCTACCTCGGCACGCCCATCGGCAGAGCGCCGCTGGTGCGGCTCTTTTCCACCGTTCTGCGCAAGGATGAGGACGGCAAAACCTATCTCGTAACTCCTGTGGAAAAAGTCGGCATCCGCGTCGTGGATGCGCCTTTCGTCGCCGTCGAGATGAAGGTGACCGCGGGTGAGAGGGATGGCGAGCCGCTGCTTACCTTCCGCACCAATGTCGGCGATGTGGTGGAGGCGGGGCCGGAGCATCCGCTGCGGTTCGAAATTTTTGGCGAGAACCGGGAATTGAAGCCCTATCTTCTGGTGCGCGGCCGGCTGGAGGCGCTGATCTCGCGGGCGGTGATGTATGATCTCGTTGCACTCGGCGAAGTGATCGAAGTGGATGGTATCGACATGTTTGCCGTGCGCTCGGGCGGGATTGTCTTTCCCGTGATGCCCGCCAATGAACTGGAACGGCTTTCGCAATGACTATGATGACAACGGGCCTCAAGGCTTTTACCGCTAGCGATTTCCGCCGCCGGGTGCTGCAGGAAGGCGAGGGCGTGGCCGAGCGCGAAAATGGCGACCATGTGCTCAATCCGGGTGTGGTGCTCTCAGGAAACGGCATCAGGCTGAAGGATGCCGCCGTGCTGGTGCCCGTTATTGATGACGGCAACGAAGCGCGGGTGATCTTCACCCAGCGCACCTCCACGTTGCGCAAACATTCCGGCCAGATTTCCTTTCCGGGCGGCGGCATCGATGCTGAAGACCGCACGCCGGAAGAGGCGGCCCTGCGCGAGACGGAAGAGGAAATCGGCCTTTCGCGATCTTTCGTGGAAACGGTGGGGCGCCTGCCGGATTATATTTCCGGGACGGGTTTTCGCATCAAGCCGGTACTGTCGGTCGTCCGTCCCGGTTTTGACCTGACGCTTAATCCGACGGAAGTGGATGAGGTTTTCGAGGTGCCGCTGTCCTTTTTGATGGACCCGGCCAATCATGGGCGCGGCAGCCGCATCTTTCAGGGGAAGGAGCGGTTTTTCTACGAAATGCCCTATGGCGAACGCTACATTTGGGGCATTACGGCGGGCATCGTCAGGACGATTTACGAGAGGTTTTATTCATGAGCAGCCTTGCCGGGCGGGACTGGTTTCAAAAACCGGCGCTGACGCGCATATTCGCGCTTCTGAATGCCGACGGCGGCGAGGTGCGGATCGTCGGCGGCGCCGTGCGCAATGCGCTGATGGACCTGCCGGTCGTCGATGTCGACATGGCGACGACGCTCACCCCTGATGTGGTGGTGGAGCGGGCGAAGGCGGCGGGAATCAAGGCGGTGCCTACAGGCATCGAACACGGCACGGTGACGCTGGTAATCGATGGCGAAGGTTTCGAGGTAACGACGCTGCGCCGTGATGTCGAGACCAATGGCCGCCACGCGCAGGTGGCTTTCGGCACCGACTGGCAGACCGACGCCGAGCGGCGCGATCTCACCATCAATGCTCTCTACGCCGATGAAAAAGGCGAGATCATTGATCTTATTGATGGGCTGCCAGATATCGAAACCGGAACCGTGCGCTTCATCGGCGATGCGGCGATGCGGATTTCGGAAGATTACCTGCGGATTCTGCGCTTTTTCCGCTTTTTCGCGCATTACGGCTCCGGCCGTCCTGATGCCGATGGCTTGCGGGCCAGCGCGCGGGCCAAGGACAAGCTGGCGACCCTTTCGGCTGAGCGGGTATGGAGCGAATTGAAAAAGCTGCTTTGCGCGCGCGATCCCTCCCGCGCCCTACTCTGGATGCGGCAATCGGGTGTTCTGACGGAAATTCTTCCTGAGACCGAGAAGTGGGGTATCGACGCCATTCACGGGCTGGTGGCGGCGGAGCAGGCTCTCAGCTGGGCAGTGGACCCGATGCTGCGGCTTGCCGCCATCCTGCCGCCTGATAGGGACAGGCTGGCCGCTCTTGCCGCGCGTCTGCGGCTGTCAAAAGCCGAGGCTGCCTCTCTTGCCCGTTGGGCTTCCGCTCCGGCTGTCGACCCCGAGATGAAGGAGACGGCGCTTGACCGGCTGCTTTACCGTCAGGGCGTCGAAGGTGTGAAAATGCGGATGAAACTTGCGCTCGCCGCCGCCCGTGCCGATGTTTCGGCTGGCGACACGGCCATGCAGAAGGTGGCGCGGCTTTCGACCCTGCTGGCGCGGGCGGAAAAATTCCACAGGCCCGGCTTCCCCCTGAGCGGCGCGGATGTGATGGCGGCAGGCGTCGAGGCTGGCCCGAAGGTGGGCGAAGTGCTGAAAAGCCTTGAGGAAAAGTGGATCGACGTCAATTTCTCCCTCGACCGGGCAGCGCTGACCGCCCGGCTGAAGGATATGCTGGAGAATTGAAGTCGCAGCAACGAAGGCGTCGCGGCCTAAGCCGCATTTGCCTCGTCGCGGATGCGGGATTTGATGTTCTCGATCATGTTTTCGCGGATGACGGTTTCGCCGTGGGCCGAGCGCATGTGCTCCACCGTGCGGCGGACGACTTCAGCGTCGTCATCTGCGCGCGTATGCCAGGCACAACCTGGCACCAGCGTTCCGCATTCAAAAAGTCTCATGGTCTTGCCTCCCTGTTTCAGCGAAGGACAGCATGAAGTGACATGCTGTCCTTCGGACATGAAACGAAAGTTCGCCGCTAATGTTCCAGAGCAGCGTCCTTCAACCCTGTTCGGGCCCCTATTCGGGCCCCCTATTCGGGCATTGCCCAGCACTGGAACACAGAGGATGTGCCAGCTGCCGGAATTTTTGTACGAGGCATTTCGTCATTGGCCGCCCGCCGCGCCGTTTTTTGTCCGGCAAGGGAGCGTTTCACCTGTTCGACATAAAAGGAATGCGGCAGTTCACGATCACCCGTGGCGCGCATTTCCGCTGCCAGGCGGTCGATCAGATCAGGGGTATCGATGGATTGCGGCGCTTCCTCGACGGAAGCAGAGATAGGCATGCTGTTCGAAGTAATCATGACGATAGCTCCTCCAGTACGTCTGCGGGAGGAGACTACCACTGCCTTGATTTTTCCATAAGTCCTAATTTGCGCTATTTGCGACAAAATGGCTGATGAGCGTCAAATTTGCGTGAGGTTTTTTAAGGCCAGCGCACCACCGGCGGCAGCGAGGAGAGAATCGATTCGACGTTGCCGCCCGTCTTCAGGCCGAAGATCGTGCCGCGGTCATAAAGCAGGTTGAACTCCACGTAGCGGCCGCGGCGGATAAGCTGCTCGTCGCGGTCCTCTTCCGTCCAGTTCTGGTTGAAATTGGCGCGGACGATCTTCGGATAAACGAGATTGAAGGCGCGGCCGACATCCTGCACGTAGGTGAAATTGGCGTCCCAGCCGCCTTTTTCCTCGTCAGGATGCAGCCAGTCGAAAAAGATGCCGCCGGTGCCGCGCGGCTCATTGCGGTGCTTCAGGAAGAAATACTCGTCGCACCACGTCTTGTATCGCGGATAGTCCGCGACGGGATGGCGGTTGCAGGTGATCTCGAAGGCGCGGTGGAACAGCTGGGTATCGGCGTCCTGCTGCGTGCGCCTGCGGCCAAGCACCGGCGTCAGGTCCGCGCCGCCGCCGAACCAGTGGCTGGTGGTGACGACCATGCGGGTGTTCATATGTACCGCCGGCACATTGGGATTGACCGGGTGGGCGATGAGGGAGAGGCCGGAGGCCCAGAAACGCGGGTCTTCTTCCGCTCCCGGTATCTGCTTGCGGAACTCGGGCGAAAACTCGCCATAGACGGTGGAGGTGTGCACGCCGACCTTTTCAAAGACGCGGCCTTCCATCATCGACATCTTGCCGCCGCCGCCTTCGCCATTGTCGCGCAGCCAGTCTTTCTGCACGAAACGGCCGGGCTCCTGATCGGAAAGAGGGCCGGTGAGATCGTTTTCCAGGGTTTCGAAGGAGGCGACGATGGTGTCGCGCAGATGCTGGAACCAGGCTTCGGCTGTGGCCTTCTTGTCTTCGATGTCCTCGGGCAAGCCCTTCGGCAAGATTGGCCGTTCCATATCTTCTTTCTCCTGCGGTGAAGTCCGTTCCCCGCCGCCTCTAGCAGGTGTTTGCGCCGCGCACAAATTCGACTCGCCAAGGCGGTGCGCCGACACTATCTTTATCGATGTAGGTGCCAGAGGTGAATATCATGACGAAATTTGCCGGACCGCCGCCCCTCGACGGGCTGAAGCGCAGGATCGCCAATCATCGCAAGGAACGCGAAAGCGCCGGCGGTGAACAAAAGCGTGACGGCATGTTCGTGCGCCAGACCTTCTGCCTCGGCCGCGAGGAAGCCCGCGCCAAGGCGCGCGAATGGTTCGACAGCTTTCCCAAAGCAGCCTATTGGACGGAAGTGGAAAGCTGGCGGCAGCTTGAGGGCGACCGCATCGAATTCACCATGCGGCGGCTTCCCTCGGCCGATTGAGTTTTAGAGCGTTTTCGCATTTCCGGACGGAAAACCGGGGGCCACTTTTCCTGGAAATGCTCAGGCACGCGGCTCCGCGTAACGCAGGCGGCTTTCGATCAGCACGCCGCTTTCATCCAGGATGGGATGCGCCACCGAAACGATATGGGCGTTGATGCGCTTCAGGTCGCGCAGCATGTCGAGATGCAGCGAGCTGGTCTGCATGCTTTCCGTCAGCCCGTCGCGCAGCCGCTCCAAGTGCCGGTTGGAAGACTGTTTTTCGAGGCGGCGTATATCCACCTTGCTTTCCATCAACCGGCGGGCGAGCTCGAAATCGCCGGTCACAAGAATGCTCTGGGCGGCGCGCAGGTTCTCGATGGTCATGTCGAACAGGGTTTTCAGCTCCTCATAACCGTCATCGGAAAATTTGAAGCTGTTCAGCACCTTCTTGCGGATCTGCTCGCAGATGCCCTTTTCGATGATATCGCCGATATGTTCGAGATTGATCGCGTAATCGATGATGGCGATCGAACGGCGCGCTTCCTCGTCGGAAAGCCCCTTGCGCCCCAGCTGCGACAGATAGACCTTCACCTCCTGCTGACGGCGGTCGACCTTCTTTTCGAGCAGGGAGACTTCCTGAAGCGGCGCCAGATCATTGTGCTTGAAGGCGTTTTCGGCGCGGATCAGCATCCGCTCGATGCTGTCGCCGACGCTCAAGACCTCACGGGTGGCATTGGCAAGCGCGACGACCGGCATATCCAGCGCCTGCTGGTCGAGGAAATTCGGGCCGTCTTCAGCCTTCGGATCGCCCGGCACCAGTTTCGCCATCAGGTCGGATATCAGGCCGGAGAAGGGCCAGGCCAGGGCCGCCAGAATGACGTTGAAGATGAGGTGGGCATCGACAGGCAATTTTGCGGGCGAAAGCGGTAATTGCTGCAGGAGTTCCGCGCCATAGGAGGCGAGCGGCATGGCAATGAGGCAGCCGATGGTGCGCACGACAAGATTGCCGATGGTGATGCGCCGCGCCGAGGCGGGGCCGGAAAGCGTGGCGATAACAGGCGGAATGGCGCCGCCGAGATTGGCGCCCAGAATGAGAACGATGATGAGGC
Organism: Agrobacterium sp. M50-1; assembly: GCF_049843495.1. Taxonomy (NCBI): domain Bacteria; kingdom Pseudomonadati; phylum Pseudomonadota; class Alphaproteobacteria; order Hyphomicrobiales; family Rhizobiaceae; genus Agrobacterium; species Agrobacterium sp. M50-1. Next base: position 355,350 of record NZ_JBBHZH010000003.1, read on the forward strand.
CGGTGGAAAGCGTGCCGGTGGCGGCCAGCGACAGGATGAGCACCACGACCGCGAGGCTGGAAGAGGAGACGAAGGCGAGCACGGCCGAGAAGATCAGCGCGACGGGCCATGCTCCATCAAGCAGGCCGATAAAGACGCCGAGAGCCGGCGAGGCCCGCATCGGTTCGGTCGCGCCGCTTAGGAGATGCAGCGACAGCAGCATCAGGCCGATGCCGATCAGCGCGGTTCCGCCGCCCTGTCTGGCGTTGGAACTGCCCTTTTTCAGCACGATGCCCGCAAGGATCAAAAGCGGCGACAGCCATTCCACCCCGGCCGCCACGATCCATGCGGTAACGGCGGTGCCGACATTGGCGCCGAGCAGCACCACCTGCGCCATGCGCGGCTTTATGAGGTCACGCTCCGCAAAGGAGGCGACGGTGAGTGCGGTTGCCGTCGAGCTTTGCAGCGCCACCGTCGCAAAAAATCCGGAAAAGAAGGAACGGGGACCGTTCTGGGTGCCGGTGGCCAGCACGCTTCGCAGCTTCATGCCGAAAGCGCGGGTAACGCCGTCCTTGACCTGGGACAGACCGAACAGCAGCAGTGCGACTGCGCCGAGAAGGTTGACGATGACAATGGTGGATTGCATGCGACGTCTCCTCACACCCGCCGGGGCATGGTTCCGGCGAGGGCGATTTTTATTGTCCGGCTAAAGAGTATAGGAGCCTCAACGCCCCCGGTACAGGCCGGGTTGCGACAGTTTTGAAGGAAAAACGGTCAAATTTTGTATTTGCCCGAAAAATTGGCGTTAAAAATGGCGCTTACGCCCATGCCGTCTGGCGCAAAGCCTCGCCGGTGATCATCGCCGCCGACATGGCGACGTTGATGGAGCGCTGGCCCTCGACCATGGGGATGATGATTCGCTCATCGGCCTTTTCATGCACATGGTCCGGCACGCCAGCACTTTCGCGGCCGAAAAGCAGGATATCATCCGTGCGGTAAGTGATGTCAGTATAGGGCAGGGCGGCCTTGGTGGAGGCGAGAACGAGCCGGCGGCCGGTGGTTGCCCGCCATTGCTCGAAACGGTCCCAGCTGACATGGCGCGTGAGCGCCGCCGCTGCAATATAATCCATGCCCGCCCGTTTCAGATTGCGGTCGGAAATATCGAAACCGGCCGGCTCGATGATGTCCACGCCGAGACCTAGACACGCGGCCAGCCGCAGGATGGTGCCGGTATTGCCGGGAATATCGGGCTGGTAAAGGGCAATCCTGATGTCGAGCATGGACTTCTCACTGCGGTTGGAGCGTCCGTCCGATTATCACGGGCGCGGGGCGGGCGACAGGTGCGTTGGGAAAAGTCCCTCCCAGGCGTTGTTCCCGAGCGGATATTCATTCGCGTGACACACAGCGCAGCTACCCATTCACCAACACATTGTCAGGTCTGTCCGGACAATCATGAATGGTCGGGACAGGCCATTTCGAGCCGGATTTTCTGCACGCGACAACAGGAGGATTCCATGTCCGAACGGGTGAATTTCGTCCATCTGACCGATCTGCATATTGGCAATCCGCAGGTGCAGGATGATGATCTTTATTCCGAGACCTCGGCCACGCTTTCCGCGACGCTCGCGCAGATCAAGGCGCTCGTGCCGCCGCCTGAATTCATCGTCGTCAGCGGCGATTTGACCAATAGGGGCGATGCCGGCAGCTATGAAGAACTCAAACGCCTGATGGCGCAAGCCGAACTGGATGTGCCGGTGCTCTTCGCGCTCGGCAATCACGATCGTCGCGATGGTTTTTATCCGGTGATGCTCGGTCGCCATGAGGATCTGGATGAGCCCTATGATCATGCCGACGTCATTGCCGGCATCCACGTTATCGTCATGGATACCAGCGTTCCCGGCAAGGTCGGCGGGGCTTTCGAGCCCGGGCAGATCGAATGGCTCGAGGATGAGCTGGAAAACCACCCCGAACTGCCGAAGCTGCTGGTGATGCACCATGCGCCGGCGCTTGATTTCGACCGTCCCGATGCGGAGTGGGAATCCCTCTCCTTTGAGGATACCGAGGTTCTGGACGAATTGCTGTTCGAGCATGATGTCGTCGGCATTCTGGCCGGCCACATCCACTACGACCGCATGTCGCACTGGCAGGGCATTCCCGTCGTGGTCGGCATCGGCCAGCATTTCGCCACTGACCCGCTGTGGCTGCATGAGGGCGTGCGCATGTTGTCCGGCGCGTCTTTCGCCATTGGCACGATAAGGGATACGGGCCTCACCGTGACTTTTGCGCCCCAGCCCAGCGATCGCCGGGAATTGAAGCGTCACACGCAGGCCGGAATGGCCGAGCTGATTGCCGACTACGAAAACGGCGAAGCGCAGGACGCAGCCGAATAAGGCGACGTCCGCATCGTTTAACGGGCGGAGACCCTGCGGGTCATCTCCGTCCGCTCGCCGTATTGGACGCACTTGCGTGTTTTCTCGCGTATTCGGTGTCTTTCCGACTGGTCATTGCTTAATTTTTGCGCTACAAGGCCATGTCTTCAACACCAGCCAAGGGAGGTTCTTATGCCAAATGACATTCGTATTCGCCTCCCGGCCCCAGTAGTGTCGCTGCTGGCCTAGGTGTTACTCTGCGGCCCGGCCGCGTTTCCCATATTTCGACTCACCATGTGGCTGTCGCGGCCATGTTCAAAGACTTTTCCGTTCCGTCGTGAGCCATATTTGTGTCCGCTCACCATGTCACGATGGAGCGATTGATTGCCGGAGCTTGGCCTATGTTTGGCTGGTTTGAAAAACGCCTCGATCCCTTTCCCGCTTCGGCGCCCTCCGTGGCGCCAAGGAAGCTTTTGCCGTTCCTGTGGCACTATGTGAAGCCCGCATGGCCATGGCTGCTGCTGCTTGGCCTGATGTCCATGGGCATCGCCATTGCCGAAGCCATGCTTTATAAATTCCTCGGCAATATCGTCGACTGGCTTTCCACGGCCAATCGCGAGACGTTTTTTGCCGACGAGGGGTGGCATCTGATCGTCATGGCCGGGCTGGTGCTCTTCCTGCTGCCGCTGATGGGCGCGATCCACACCATGACGATGCACCAGACGCTTGCCGGCAATTTCGGCATGATCGCGCGCTGGAAGATGCATCGCTTCCTGCTGCGCCACTCCATGAACTTCTTCGCCAACGAATTTGCCGGCCGGGTTTCGACCAAGGTGATGCAGACGGCGCTGGCGATCCGCGAAGTGGCGCTGAAGGTGATCGACGTGTTCGTCTACGCGATCAGCTTCGTTGTTTCGATGCTGTTCATGGTTGCAGCGGCCGACTGGCGGCTGGTCATTCCGCTGCTGGTCTGGCTCGGCATCTATATGGGCATCCTCACCTATTTCGTGCCGAAACTCGGCCGGCTGGCGCAGGAGCAGGCCGATGCGCGCTCGATGATGACGGGCCGGATCGTCGACAGCTACACCAACATCTCGACGATCAAGCTGTTTTCCCATGCGGGCCGCGAGGAAAGATATGCGCGTGAGGGCATGAACGTGTTTCTTGGAACCGTTCACCGCCAGATGCGCAAGATTTCCGGCTTCAACATCCTGATCGACCTCAACAATGCCGTGGTACTGTTTTCCACGGCGGCGCTCGGTCTTTATTTCTGGATGCAGGGTTCGGTCACGGCCGGTTCTGTCGCCATCGCCATCAGCCTTGCCATGCGTGTCAACGGCATGTCGCAGTGGATCATGTGGGAAGTCACCTCGCTGTTCGAAAATATCGGCACGGTTTATGACGGCATGTCGATGATGACGAAGCCGCATGATATCGTCGATGTTCCCAAGGCGCCTGAGCTTGCAGCGCCGCAGGGCGCCATCCGTTACGACAACGTCCGCTTCCACTATGGCAAGAACAAGGGCGTGATCGACGGGCTGACGCTCGATATCAAGCCGGGCGAGAAGGTCGGGCTGGTCGGCCGTTCCGGCGCGGGCAAGACGACGCTGATGAACCTGCTTCTGCGCTTCTACGATCTGGAAGGCGGCAGGATCACCATCGACGGCCAGGACATCTCGAAGGTGTCTCAGGACAGCCTGCGCGAGCTGATCGGCGTGGTGACGCAGGATACCTCGCTGCTGCACCGCTCGATCCGCGACAACATCGCCTATGGCCACCCCGAGGCCACCGACGAGCAGGTGATTGCGGCGGCGAAGCGGGCAAATGCCTGGGACTTCATCGAGACGCTTGTCGACATGCACGGTCGTCAGGGCCTCGATGCCCAGGTGGGTGAACGCGGTGTGAAGCTCTCCGGCGGTCAGCGCCAGCGTATCGCGATCGCCCGTGTCTTCCTCAAGAACGCACCGATCCTGGTGCTGGACGAGGCGACATCGGCGCTCGACTCCGAAGTCGAAGCGGCGATCCAGGAGAACCTGTTCTCGCTGATGGAAGGCAAGACGGTGATTGCGATCGCCCACCGCCTTTCGACGCTGACCGAGATGGACCGGCTCATCATTCTCGACAAGGGCCGGATCGTGGAAGCGGGCAGCCACGCGGAACTGGCGGCAATGGGCGGCATTTATGCCGACCTGTGGCGACGCCAGTCCGGCGGCTTCATCGCCGACCATGAGGCGGAAGTGGCCGCGGAGTGAGGAAAAGCGAGAGGGCGGGGAACATTCCCCGCTCTTTTTCATTTGGGCAATGTTACCGAAATATAATCTCTTCCCGCAGCCTCGGCGGCTGTTCCCGCTCCGGGAATCCTCCTATATCCGGATCATGGTTATTACCCGCATCTTCGAGTTTTTCGAGAACTGGATAAAGCCCTTCGCCCGCAAGGACGATTTGCGGCCGCCTGAAAGCACGTTCGCCTTCATCTGGTTCTATATCTCGCAGGCCAAGGCGCCGTTTTTCGCCATGCTGGTGCTGGGCGGGCTGACGGCGGCCATCGAGGCGGCGCTTTTCTGGTTCGTCGGACGTCTCGTCGATATTCTCTCCACCGTGAAGCCGTCAGAGGGCTGGGCGGGGCTGCTTGCGGCCCATGGCGGCGAGCTGGTCGGCATGCTGGTGCTGATCGGCGTCGTGCGTTTTATCGTCACCATGGTGACGGCGCTGGTGGACCAGCAGATCATCACCCCCGGCTTTTACAATCTGGTGCGCTGGCAATCCTATATGCATGTGGCGCGGCAATCGCTGACCTTCTTCCAGAATGATTTTTCCGGCCGCATCGTCACCAAGGTCTGGTCGGGCGGTCAGGCGGCTGGCGATCTTGTCACTTCGCTGATGGAAAGCGTCTGGTTCGTCGGTATCTATTCCGTCTCCATGCTGTTCCTGATCGGCGGGCTGGACTGGCGGCTTGCGGTCGTCGTCCTCGTCTGGGTGGCGATCTTCTCGCTGCTGGCGCGTTATTTCGTGCCACGCATCCGCTACCATTCCAAAGAAACGGCGGAAGCCGCCTCCATGCTTTCCGGCCGCATGGTGGATGCCTATAGCAATATCCAGACGCTCCGGCTGTTCGGGCGTGATGATGCCAATGACCGCTACATGCGGCAGGGCTTCGATATTTTCCAGCATGCGACCATGACGTTCACGCGCTTCATCACCGGCGTGCGGGCTTCCATGGCGCTGCTGTCTGGCGTGATGATCACTTCCATGGCGGCGCTCTGCATCGATCTGTGGCTTTCCGGCAGGATCAGTTCGGGTGCGGTCGCCTTCACGCTGGCGCTCGTGCTGCGCCTCAACTTCCTGCTCGGACGGTTGATGACGCAGTTCAACGGCATCATGCGCAATTTCGGCACGGTGCAGAATGCCGCCGAGCTGATTTCGCAGCCGATCGGTCTCGTCGATAGGCCTGACGCGAAGGCGCTGGAGGTCAAGAAGCCGAGCATCCGCTTCGAAAATGTCAGCTTCCATTACGGGCGGGCGAATGGCGTAATCGACCATCTTAATCTCGATATCGGGGCGGGTGAAAAGGTGGGCATCGTCGGGCGCTCCGGCGCGGGAAAATCCACCCTCGTCAATCTCATCCTGCGTTTCTACGATGTCGAAAAAGGCCGTATCCTGATCGACGGTCAGGATATCGCCGGGGTGACACAGGAATCGCTGCGCGCCCATATCGGCATGGTCACGCAGGATACGTCGCTGCTGCACCGTTCTATCAGAGACAACATCATGTTCGGCCGCACCGACGCGACCGAAGCGCAATTGCAGGAGGCGACGCGCCGCGCCAAGGCGGACGACTTCATCGCAAGGCTCGAGGATCAACGTGGGCGCAAAGGGTTCGACGCGCATGTGGGCGAACGCGGCGTGAAACTTTCCGGCGGCCAGCGCCAGCGCATCGCCATTGCCCGCGTGATGCTGAAGGACGCGCCGATCCTCGTGCTCGATGAGGCGACGTCGGCCCTCGATTCGGAGGTGGAAGCGGCGATCCAGAGCAATCTGGATGAGCTGATGCAGGGCAAGACGGTTCTGGCCATCGCCCACCGCCTGTCGACCATCGCGGCTCTCGACCGACTGATCGTGATGGATCAGGGGCGCATCGTGGAACAGGGCAGCCATTCCGATCTGGTCACGCAGGGCGGTCTTTATTCGGAACTCTGGGCGCGGCAGTCGGGTGGTTTTCTCGCTGCGGACGAGGCGGCGCAGTAAGGCCTTCGACTATTTCCCGATCATGAAATCCGCCATCAGGCCATAATGATTGGAACCGAGGCTATCGGGCAGGCGGGTGATTTTCATGAGCGTTGCCGGTTCGCGGGCGAAGATGTGGTCGATGGCGATGCCGAAGCGACCGGCCTCGGTCGGCCATGTGGCGGGTTCGAAGGTGGCTTTCTTCAGGTCGTTGGCGGCGAGAAAGGCGCGCATATCGGGCGCTATGCTGGACGAGTTGAAATCTCCGGCGAGAATGAGCGGGCCGGTGACGCGAAAGAGGATTTCGCTGACTTCATCCAGTTCATCGCGATGATAATCGTCGAAATAGGGCTTGGTGATGTGGCCTGCGGCGAGCGTCAGTTCCGTGCCGTCGAGGTCGATATGGGCGATGGCAAACCGGTCGCGACGCAGATCGCTGAGACTGTGGAAACGGCCTTCCTGCAATGGTCTTTTTGACAGGATGACCAGATCGCATCCGGATGTGCCTGTGTAACAGCCCAGCCTGTGCGGGTAGGTTTGCTGCAGACGGGGCAGAACCGATTGCAATGCCGCCGCCTCGAAGAGATAGACGGCATCCGCGCCCGATTCGAGAATCTTGTCGGCAATCGCATCCGCATTGGCGGCATTGTCCATCAAGACGTTGAAGGATAGCAGCCGAAACGGCTTTGCATCAGGCGCAGCGGTGGCGGATGTGGAAAATTCCATCAGCATCGCCACGGCATGGATGGCGAGCGCCAGCGACCAGACCACAAGCAGAGCCGAAACCGCATCGCGCGTCAGCCAGAAGACGAGGCATGACAGCAGGATACAGGCGAGCGCGATGTGAAGCTGGAAACTGGTGACGAAGGCGAGAAGCCAGAAATCGGTGATGTAGCGCAGGCTGGCGATAAACAGAACGGCAGCCACTGCCGTGGAGACCATGCAAGAGAGCTTCGCCGTCATCCGAATCCCTGCTTTCCGAGCTCTCCCTTGAAGTCTCCTAACATGGGGCATGGATGCGCACAATGTTGCCCGCCTGCCAAGGGCGGCGAAAAAATGCGAGCCAAATCGGCCCCCTCCGGCAGAATTACGGCAGCTTTGTGTGCTTTGCTCTTGCCAAGTCGGTCAATATTTTGCGATCAAACAGAGTGACGCGGTTTCTTAATGCCGCAGTTGTGTCCAGGACGATGGGACGGAGTTTGTCCTGGATCAAATCATAGCGGGAGGACTCATGCGATTTACGGCAAAAACAGCGCAGAGGATGGTGTAGCGGTGAGCGAGCACGTAACCAATCACGACGCTTCGGGTGAACCGACCCGTCGCGATTTTCTTTACCTAGTGACGGGAATGGCGGGCGCCGTCGGTGCCGCCGCAGTTGCATGGCCTTTTATTGACCAGATGCGTCCCGATGCATCGACGCTGGCGCTCGCCTCCATCGAGGTGGATGTCACGGCGGTCGAGCCGGGCATGTCGCTCACCGTCAAGTGGCGCGGCAAGCCGATTTTCATCCGCAACCGCACGGAAAAGGAAATCGAGGAAGCCAAGGCCGTCGCTCTCGGCGATCTGAAGGATCCCGTGGCGCGCAATGCCAATGTTGCCCCCGATGCGCAGGCGACTGACATCGACCGTTCCGCCGGCGAGGGTAAGGAAAACTGGATCGTCATGATCGGTTCCTGTACCCATCTCGGTTGCGTTCCGCTCGGCCAGGCCGGCGATTTCGGCGGGTGGTTCTGTCCCTGCCATGGCTCGCACTACGATACGGCGGGCCGCATACGTAAGGGTCCGGCGCCGGAAAACCTCGCCATCCCGACATTTGCATTCACATCCGATACCGTGATCAAGATCGGATAAGGGGACAGTTATTCATGAGTGGTCATTCCAGTTATCAGCCGTCCACCGGCATCGAAAGGTGGATCGATTCGCGGCTTCCCTTGCCGCGCTTGATCTATGACAGCTTCGTTGCCTATCCTGTCCCGCGTAACCTGAACTACGCCTACACCTTCGGCGCGATGCTTTCCGTGATGCTGATCGTTCAGATCCTCACCGGTGTCGTGCTGGCCATGCATTATGCGGCCGAAACGACGGTTGCCTTCAATTCCGTCGAAAAGATCATGCGTGACGTCAACCACGGCTGGCTGCTGCGTTACATGCATGCCAATGGCGCGTCGTTCTTCTTCATCGCGGTTTATCTGCACATTGCCCGCGGTCTTTATTACGGCTCTTACAAGGCGCCGCGCGAAATCCTCTGGATTCTCGGCTGTGTGATCTATCTCCTGATGATGGCGACGGGCTTCATGGGCTACGTTCTGCCCTGGGGTCAGATGTCCTTCTGGGGCGCGACCGTCATCACCGGCTTCTTCACGGCTTTCCCGCTCGTGGGTGAATGGATCCAGCAGTTCCTGCTCGGCGGCTTTGCCGTGGATAATCCGACGCTGAACCGCTTCTTCGCGCTGCATTACCTGCTGCCCTTCATGATCGCGGGTGTCGTCGTCCTGCACATCTGGGCGCTGCATGTGACCGGCCAGACCAACCCGACCGGTGTGGAAGTGAAGAGCAAGACCGACACGGTTCCCTTCACGCCCTATGCGACGCTCAAGGATGCGCTCGGCGTTTCGGTGTTCCTCATCGCCTATGCGTGGTTCATCTTCTATATGCCGAACTTCCTCGGCCACCCTGATAACTACATCATGGCGGACCCGCTGAAGACGCCGGCGCATATCGTGCCGGAATGGTATTATCTGCCGTTCTACGCCATGCTGCGCGCCATCACCTTCAACATTTGGATCATCGATTCCAAGCTCGGCGGCGTTCTCGTCATGTTCGGCGCGATCATCGTGCTGTTCTTCCTGCCCTGGCTCGATACGTCGAAGGTTCGTTCCGCCGTCTATCGTCCCTGGTACAAGATGTTCTTCTGGCTGTTCGTGGTGAATGCCATCATGCTCGGCTGGCTGGGCTCGCGCCCGGCGGAAGGCATCTACGTCATCATGTCGCAGATCGGCACGCTTTATTACTTCGGTTTCTTCCTCGTCATCATGCCGATCCTCGGTCTGGTCGAAACGCCGCGGCGTATTCCGAATTCGATTACCGAGGCCGTTCTTGCAAAGAACGCCGCCAAGACGGGTGCCGCGCCTGCGGCCACAGAAGTCTGAGCGCGAAGGAAGGATGACGACAATGAAGAAGCTTGTAACAAGCATCGCGCTTTTCGCCGCCATCGGCTGTTCCGTCACCGTCGCCTCGGCGGCGGAGGAGAGCCATGATCTCGCCACCAAGACGGAACATGCGATTGCCGGGGGCCACTTCCCGGTGATCAAGCCCGAAGAGCAGAGCTGGTCCTTTGCCGGACCCTTCGGCAAATATGACAAGGGCCAGCTGCAGCGCGGCCTGAAGGTCTATAAGGAAGTCTGCTCCGCCTGCCATTCCATGAGCCTCGTTTCCTTCCGCACGCTGGGGGATCTCGGTTATTCGGACGAGCAGGTGAAGGCTTTCGCCGCGGAATATGAAGTCCAGGACGGTCCGAACGCCGACGGCGAAATGTATAATCGCAAGGCCGTGCCATCAGATCATTTCCCTTCGCCGTTCCCGAACCATGAGGCGGCCGCTGCCGCCAATGGTGGCGCTGCGCCGCCCGACATGTCGCTGCTCGCCAAGGCGCGCGGGGTGGAGCGCGGCTTCCCGCAATTCGTCATCGACATGATCCCGATCATCGGTGGCTATCAGGAAGGCGGCCCGGATTATATCCATGCGCTGCTGACCGGATATCAGGATCCGCCGGCCGGCGTTGAAGTGTCGGAAGGTACACATTTCAACCCGTATTTCGTCAGTGCAGCCGCGCTGAAGATGGCGCCGCCGATCAGTGCCGATCAGGTGACGTACGACGACGGCGCGCCGCAGACCGTGGACCAATATTCCAAAGACGTTGCTGCATTCCTGATGTGGGCCGCAGAACCGCATCTGGAGCAGCGCAAGCGTACCGGTTTCATGGTCATGGTGTTCCTGTTCATCTTCACGGCGCTGATCTATCTCACCAAGAAATCGGTCTACGCCAACAAGGAACATTGATCGGCATCCCGATGCCTGCCAATCATCGGCCCCCACGGTCTTCCGCGGGGGCCTTTTCATGTGCTGAGGGGAGATGGTGGACATGACTAAAATTCGCAGCGGCGGCTGCCTGTGCGGCTCCATCCGTTTTGAAGTGACGGGCGAGCCCGGTAATCCACACACCTGCTCCTGCGATATCTGCCAGCGGCATTCCGGCGCCCCCAGTCTTGCCTGGGTGGAGTTCGAGAGGAATGCGGTGACATGGACGGGAGAGGGCGGTGCGCCCTCGACTTTCCGATCGTCCGATTATTCCAGCCGGGCCTTCTGCGCGGTCTGCGGCAGCACGCTCGGCGCCATTGATGACGCCCCAACCGTCGCGCTGGTCTCGGGGAGTTTCGACGACAGGGACGACGAGGCGCTGCGGCCCGTGTCGCATTCCTTCGAGGATGTCTGCCCGGTCTGGGCGCGGATCAAGGGAATGTCACCGGCGGAATGAGCGCCGGTCCTTTTTAGTTGGTCCGCAGCCGCCAAGTTGATAGGGTGGTCCGAACCTTCTGATCCACTTCCCTTGTCTTAACTGGAAATACCATGACCGTTATCGCTTCGGAGCTTTCCGCTGCCATCCGCTCCATTCCCGACTATCCGAAGCCGGGCATCATCTTCAGGGACATCACAACATTGCTCGGTAATCCCCGGGCTTTCCGCCGCGCGGTGGACGAACTCGTGCAGCCCTATGCGGGAACGAAGATCGACAAGATTGCCGGCATGGAAGCACGCGGCTTCATTCTGGGCGGGGCGGTGGCGCATCAGCTGTCGGCCGGTTTCGTGCCGATCCGCAAAAAGGGCAAGCTGCCGCATACAACCGTCCGCGTCGCCTACAGCCTTGAATACGGCGTCGACGAAATGGAAATGCATGTGGACGCGGTACAGCCGGGCGAAAAGGTCATTCTGGTTGACGACCTGATTGCCACGGGCGGCACAGCTGAAGGCGCGGTCAAGCTTTTGCGGCAGATGGGTGCGGAGATCGTTTCCGCCTGTTTCGTCATTGATCTGCCCGATCTCGGCGGCCGCAAGAAGCTGGAAGACCTTGGTGTCGAGGTACGGACGCTGGTGGAATTTTCCGGCCATTAAGGCTTAAAGACTCAGGGCTGCTGCGGCAGCCCGCTCTTTTCATCCCGTCTTCCGTAAGGCAATCCAAGTCCAGCGGACGCCCAGAGCGCGGTTTCCCGCCTGAATGGAGGCGACTTCCGCCTGCCGGATCAGCGTGAAGCCGAGACGGGCGGCTTCGCCCGTCGTTTCCGCAGGTGAAATGGCAAAGGCGCGGCGACCTTCGGGGGCGGGGCCGTGGCGCAGCGACATGATCAGCAAGCCGCCTGTGGCCGTCATTTCCGCAAGGCTCTCCATCGCGGCTTGCCTTGCCCTGTGATCGACGTGGTGCCATACGCCGCACAGGATGACCAGATCGAAAACGCCCTGCAGACGGGCCTTTTCGAGGCCGGGCAAGCTGTCATCCAGCCACGTAATCCTGTCCGATGGATGCAATCGCATGCCGGGTTCGCGAAGCTCGCTGACCGGCTCGATTGCCAGAACATGGTGACCCTGCGCTGCAAACCAGGCGGCGTCCCGGCCGGTGCCGCTGCCGATATCGGCGATCCGGCACGGTGTCGACGGCAGCAGGTCGATGACGGGCGCGTAAATCGCCCGGCAGTCGAGATTATCGAATCTGGAAATCAGGTCCGGCGTTGCCGCCTCGGCATAACCCTTGAGAATATCATCCATATTGACCTGCCCGCCGTGATGCCTGCTTCGAAGCTACCCCGGCGGGGTGATATGGGCCAGCCCCTATTCGAACTCCAGCACCCCGCTGCGGAAGGTCAGCACCGTCTCTCCGGACTGGTTCACCCCCTCATTGAAGGTCGTGTTCAACCAGACGCCGGCCCTTGATTCCAATGGGCGGGTGTCGAGCAGGGTGACGAAGTAGGTGACATCGTCTCCGGCGAAGACCGGCTTCTTCCATTTAAGTTCGCGAAAGCCGGGGGAGGGGCCGAGTTTTGGCGGCTCAAGGCCCTGCTGCCTCAACCTTTTCACCTCTTTTGCCCAGTGAGAGAGAAAACATTTCATCCAGCCTGCACCGGTGTGCCAGCCGGAGGCGCAAAGCCCGCCGAAAACGCTGTTCCTGGCTGCTTCGGCATCGAGGTGAAAAGGCTGCGGATCGAAATCGCGGGCGAAGCGAATAATGTCTTCGGCTGAAAAATGCAGCGTATCGAGGGTGACGCGTTCGCCGATCGGGGAAAGCTCTGCCAGTCTCATGCCGCCATGCCTCCATTGCTGCGCATCAGGAACATCACGGTGTTTTCCCCGTGCGACACCAGAACGCCGCGCTGGTTATAAAGCTCGTGGCGAAATTTCACGAGGCCGATGCCGGGGCGCGAAGCGGAAGGGCGCTGCTCCAGCACGATGGATTTTCCCGAAAGCGTATCACCGGCGAGAACCGGCTTCTTCCAGTCGACGTAATCGATGCCGGGGCTGCCCTGTGAGGTTGAGTCCGAGATATAGCTATCCGCCATCATCCGCATCAGCAGGCTGCAGGTGTGCCAGCCGGAAGCCGCGAGCCCGCCGAGAATGCTCTGGCGTCCGGCCTCTTCGGACAGGTGCATGGGTTGGGGATCGAATTCACTGGCGAAAGCAACGATCTGCTCTGCGGAGATCGATTGTGGGCCCAAAGGAAATTCCCGACCGACGGAAAAATCCTCATAGGCATATGGCGCGACCGGCGTCATGGTTTCCTCCCTTCGCACAGTCAATATCGGCGGCATCTAAAATGATTTTTCCCTTTACGTAAAGGTCAAATCGAGGGTGCGATGCGGAGGAATGGGGCGAGCGGGTGCCACTTGTTTCTTCTCCCCGAGGGGGAGAAGGTCGCGGCAGCGGGATGAGGGGGCGAGGGTAGAGATATTCGGAGAGCTAGCCCCCTCATCCGACCCTTCGGGCCACCTTCTCCCCGGCGGGGAGAAGAAACAAGCCGCGATGTCCGGGCGACTACGCCCCGACCGTCCCCCATTTCAACCCAGATCAGGTATTAAAGCGGAAATGGATGACGTCGCCATCCTGAACCACATATTCCTTGCCTTCGTCACGAGCCTTGCCCGCCTCCTTCGCGCCGACTTCGCCCTTGAAGGCGACATAGTCGTTGTAAGCGATGGTGTTGGCGCGGATGAAGCCGCGTTCGAAGTCGGAGTGGATGACGCCGGCGGCCTGCGGGGCCTTGGTGCCGCGCTCGATGGTCCAGGCGCGGCATTCCTTCGGGCCGACGGTGAAATAGGTGATGAGGTCGAGCAGCTTGTAGCCGGCGCGGATCAGGCGGTCGAGGCCCGCTTCTTCGAGACCGAGGGCGGAGAGGAATTCCTTCGCCTCTTCATCGGGAAGCTGCGCGACTTCGGATTCGATCGCCGCAGAGATGACGACGGATTCAGCGCCCTGGGCCTTCGCCATTTCGGCAACGGCCTTCGTATGTTCGTTGCCGTCGACGGCGTCGCTTTCCGCGACGTTGCAGACGTAGAGAACCGGATGCGCGGTCAGGAGGTTTAGGCCTTGGAGAATGCGCAGTTCTTCGGCATCGAGCGTGGAGAGCAGGGTGCGGACCGGCTTGCCTTCGTTGAGAAGCTTCAGCGAGGCTTCCATCAAAGGCAGCTGCGCCAGCGATTCCTTGTCCTTGCCGGTGGCGCGCTTGCGGGTCTGTTCCGTGCGGCGCTCAAGGCTTTCGAGATCGGAGAGCATCAGCTCGGTCTCGATGGTCTCGGCATCGGCCACGGGGTTGATGCGGCCTTCGACGTGGGTGATGTCGTCATCCTCAAAGCAGCGCAGAACGTGAACCACGGCGTCCACTTCGCGGATATTGGCGAGGAACTGGTTGCCGAGGCCTTCGCCCTTCGATGCACCGCGCACCAGACCGGCGATGTCGACGAAGGAGATGCGAGTTGGGATGATTTCCTTCGAGCCGGCAATGTCGGCGAGGATTTTCATGCGCGCATCCGGAACCGCCACTTCGCCGGTATTCGGCTCGATGGTGCAGAAGGGATAGTTGGCGGCCTGTGCCGCTGCCGTTTTCGTCAGCGCGTTGAAGAGAGTGGACTTGCCGACATTTGGCAATCCAACGATACCGCATTTGAAGCCCATGGCTTGAAACCTGTCCGTTTGAAAGAATTCGTTGAGGAGCCTTTTGCGGAAAGGGCAGGGCAAGGTCAAGCCCGCGTGCCGATTTGGGTGGGCAAAGCTCCTTTAATGGTGAGGAATTTCGGGCAAGCTTGCCGATGGCGCGGTTGCGGCGCAATATAAGCGGGTCAAGCGATCGATCTTTCGTCATCAACGGGGTTTCCCATGAACAACCGCGATGAGCGACAGGCACGAGCGGCCATGATGAGTGACAGTCCTGTCGATCTCAAACCAAAACCGAAAGTCAAACCAAAGCTGGAGCGGCCGAAGCTCTACAAGGTCATTCTGCTGAATGACGACTATACGCCGCGCGATTTCGTAACCGTGGTCCTGAAGGCCATCTTCCGCATGAGCGAGGAGACCGGCCACCGGGTGATGATGACGGCGCATCGCTTCGGCAGCGCGGTTGTCGTGGTCTGCGAGCGCGATATTGCCGAGACCAAGGCCAAGGAAGCGACCGATCTCGGCAAGGAAGCCGGATTTCCGCTGATGTTCACCACCGAGCCGGAGGAGTGAGCGTTAATCCTGCCTTATCTGGAAACCCGTCTTGTTCTGCACGAAGCCGCAGCTTTCATAAAATGCATGAACCTCCGGACGCTGCCGGCCGGTCAGCAGCATTACCTTGTAGCAATCTGCGGCAAAAGCGGCCTCGACGGCATGGCGCACGACCGCCCGGCCATATCCGCGGCCGCGGCGGGTTTCCAGCGTCACCACGTTTTCGATAAGGGCATAGGGACGGGCGGCGCGCGTCAGGTTCGGAATAATCTGCAGCGTGGCGGTGGCGACCGCTTCTTTGCCTTCGGTCGCAAGAAACACGGTCAGGCCCGGCTGGGAGAGCATGGCCGCGAAAGCCGTATCTGCTTCTTCTGTCGTCATTTCCGGATCGGACGGATTGAGCGCCCGGTAAAGTTCAAGCAGTCCAGCCAGATCGCCGGCTCGGGCTTCGCGCAGGACGATGGTCTCCGAAGACATTCGTGATCTAGTCCTTCTTGCCGAACATACGCTTCAACATTTCGGCCATCGGGCCGGTTTCCGGCAGCTTTTTCGGCTGGGCGCTGTTGCGTGCCTGATGGATATGGGATTGCGCGGCGGGTTTGGCTGCCTTGGCCGGCTTCTCGGCTTCCGGCTTGCTGCCCGTGGCCAGCGCCAGCTTGTTCATCAGCTGTGAATCCTCTGCTTTCACCAGCATGGCGGCATTGTCGGCAATGGCGTCCAGAAGCGGATCGAGCCAGACGCGGTCGGCCTTGGCGAAGTCCCCGAGGACGTGACCGTGCACCCGCTCCTTGTCGCCGGGATGGCCGACGCCGAGGCGCAGGCGGCGGTATTCCTTGCCGCAATGGGCGTCGAGCGATTTCAGGCCGTTATGACCGCCGTGACCGCCGCCGGTCTTGATGCGGGCGCGGCCGGCCGGCAAATCCAGCTCATCGTGAATGGCGATGATGTCTGCGGGTGCAAGCTTGAAGAAGCGCATGGCTTCGCCGACAGATTCACCCGAAAGGTTCATGTAGGTCAGCGGCTTCATCAGCAGGACCTTTTCGCCGCCGATCTCGCCTTCGGAAATCTCCGCCTTGAATTTCTTCGACCAGGGCGCAAAGGAGGGCAGGCGCTGCAGCGCATCGACGGCCATGAAGCCGATATTGTGGCGGTTTCCCGCATATTGCGCGCCGGGATTGCCGAGTCCTGCGATGATCTTCATGGGGCATGTCCGCATGTTGCCAGATGATGCTGTTGTCACCACCCCGAAATCCGCCGGCTGTCAATCTTTTTATGGATTCAGGGCTTTTTATGCGGTCTGGATGGGGTCACGGGCTGACGAGATTGTAGCGGTCGAATATCCGCTGCTGCGTTCCATCGGCAATCAGCCGGTCCAGCCGGGCCTGTAATTTTGCGATGATCTCGTCGGGCACGGTTTTGTTGCAGGCAAGCCCAAGCTGTTGCCGCGTCAGCGTTATCACCTCCCGGAACGTGTCGGCGGGCAGGCTTTTGAAAGTGCTCTCAGACATGGGCATCAGGTCGATGCGGCCGGCTTTCAGCTTGTGAAGCGTGATTTCGAAATCCGCGCCGACATCCACCTGCGGGAAACCGAGTTTTTGCAGCAGCGCTTCGGTGTAATCGCCACGCTGGGTTCCCACCCGATATTTCCTGGCCTCATCGATGCTGGAGGCTTCGACATTCGCTTTGCGGCGGGCCACAAGGATATTGCGGTCGATATGGATCGGCGTCACCCATTTGAACTGTTTTTCCCGCTCCGGTGTTCTCGCAGCGGCGAAGACGCAATGCATGGCCTGTGTGCTGGCCAGCGCGATGGCGCGCGCCCAGGGCATGACGGCGACCTCGTAACTGGTGCCGGTGTCCTCAAGCACGATCTTGAGCTGGTCGAAATAGACGCCGCGCACGCTGCCGTCGTTCGCCTGCAGATTATAGGGTGGGTAAACCTCGGTCGTCAGGAAGAGCTTGGCTGCGCTGGCCGGAGTGGCGAGAGCAAGAAAGATCAGGCAAAAGCGGATCAATCCCATTGCGGCCCCCTGCCGGTTCACGCTTGCCGCGCCGCAATGCGGCTTTTCCCGGACGCGATGTCGAGGGAGGTGATCAGCCTCTCGACCGGCTGCGGGCGTGCGAAGAAATAACCCTGTCCGAAATCTGCGCCTATATCGGTCAGAAGTTCCTTCTGCTCTTCCGTCTCGACGCCCTCTGCAATGACGACGCAATTCATCTTGTGCGAGATGGCGGCGATGCCTTCGACCAGCATGCGGTTGCGCTGCCTGATTTCCAGCGTGTCATCGCAGATCGAGCGGGTGAAGGACTGGTCGATCTTGACGATATCGACCGGGAAACGGCTGAGATAGCTGAGCGAGGAATAACCCGTGCCGAAATCATCGAGCGCGATGCGGCAACCCAGCTGGTGGATGGCATTGAGGATCGCCCGGATTTGCGGATCGTCCTTCATGATGACGGCTTCGGTGATCTCGACGACCAGCCGTTTGGGAAGAATGCCGTGGCGGTGCAGAACGCCGGCGATGCGCGTCGGCAATCCCGGCTCGAACTGCAGCGGCGAAAAATTCACGGCGACATAGGTCTGTTCCATGCCCGGCAGGCGCGACAGCCGGGCGAGATTGGCGATCGACTGGTCGAGAATGACATTGCCGATGCGCTGGATGGTGCCGTTTTCTTCCGCGAGGCTGACAATGGCGGCCGGAGAAAGCAGGCCCTTATCCGGGTGGTTGAGACGCAGCAGCGCCTCGAAACCCGCCGTCTGGCCGGTTGAGAGATCGTGAATCGGCTGGAAATAGGCCTCGAACCAGTCCTCGGAAAGCGCCTGCGCGATATCCCGCTCCAGCTCCGCATGTTCGCGGGCCCGGTCCATGATCGAGCTGTCGAAAACCTGCGAGCCGTTCTTGCCCGTCCGCTTGCGGGTATACATCGCCATGTCGGCATTCTGCAAAAGCTCTGACGCGCTGGAGGCGTGCAGGGGATAGACCGCCATGCCGATGCTGGCGCTGAGACGTATGCTGTTGTTCTCGATCTCGAAGGGCGTATCCAGCATGGTGCAGATACGCTCGCAGAATTGCAGGGCGCGCTCTTCCACCTTGTCGCCGGCCAGAAGAATGGCAAATTCGTCGCCGCCAAGCCGCGATGCGCTGTCCAGCGGCGTCAGCAGCGGCTCGAGCTTCAGCGTGAATTGTTTGAGAACAGCGTCGCCTGCGGCATGGCCAAGATTGTCGTTGATCGCCTTGAACCGGTCGAGGTCGATGAAGAGGCAGGCGAGTTCGCTGCCGTTGCGGTCCGCATCGCGGATCTGCAGATCGAGAATGGCCTCGAAGCCCTGACGGTTGAAGAGGCCGGTCAGATGGTCTGAAATGGCCTGCTGGCGATTGCGCTTTTCCGACTGGCGCAGTTCGGTCACGTCGGTCATGACGCAGAGGCAGGTGCTCTGATGCGCTGCATCGCCGGAATCAAGGGCCTTTTCGAGGATGAGTGCGTCCATGACACTGCCATCCATGCAATGGAAACGCACCGTGATGCCGCTATGCGAGGTATCGGGCAAGGGGGGCGCCATCTTGCGCTGCTGAAACAAAAGCCGGTCATCGGGATGGATGAGATCGGCAAAATTCAGCCCGAGTATCCGGGTGCGGTCGTAGCCGGTCGCCTGTACCCAATAGTCACTGACGGCGGCGATGCGGTCGTGCCTGTCGAGCGAGAACAGCATGGCGGGCGTGCGGTTGTAGATTTCCGTCTTTCGCTCGTGCGCGTTCTTGATTTCCAGCTCTTCCTTTTCGAGCTGTGTCTGCATTTCGTTGAAGCTTTTCGCCAGCCGGCCGATTTCGTCCTTCGAGCGCCAGTCGACGTGATGGCGCGAACCGAGACGCCGCGTTGCCTCTATCGCGGCCGCCAGCCGCATCAGCGGGCGGATGACCATGAAGCGGTTGCCGGCGACGGCGGCAAGAACGATGGCGAGGACGGCGAGGATGAAAATCGTGATGAAGGCCAGTTCGTTGCGGCTGAGAGAGGTCAGAAGGCTGATATCGTCATAATAGACCGTGAGTTGCCCGACCGTGACGGAGCCTTTCGTGGTCTTGTAGGTCACCTCGCGCGTCGTTGAAGCGGCATCCTGAATGATGTCGCTGCCGGCGGTCTGGACGATATCGAGCTGGCCGGACGTATCCTTGACCTCGACCATGCGGATCACAGGGTCGGAAACGAGGGTGCCGGTAATCTGGTTTATGGTGTCGTCATCAAGGTCCCACAGGGGGCGGGCAAGCGCCTGTGCGTTGGTCGACAGCAGAATTTCAAGGTGGTTACGCTGGCTGCGAATGGCCTCGTGGTAGGAAAGCGTCAGCAAAAGCGTGAAGAGCGGGGCGACCACTGTAAGAAGTGCGCCGGAAACAATCGCGATAAAGCGACTTTCGACGGAATGAGCCATGTTCGATTGCAGCTACCCTTTGCCCCAGACTTGCTGCGCCCGTTTCGCCCGTCCGCAGAGGTTTTGCGATGGTTTTCGGCGGAGCCTGTTTCCCATCCCATTTCCTCAGCCCGGCCGGTGTTCCACGACAGCGCAAGGGTATCGTTTCATGGAAGTGTTAATCGACGCTGAAACGGGTTCCGTATCAGGCGCGGGCGGCAAGCTTTCTGGTTTTAAAGTTCATAAAAACTAAAAGGCCCGTTCCGAAAACGGAACGGGCCTCATTCTTCAAAGCTGTCAGGCCTTGCGGCCGCCGATTATTCCTCGGAAGCTTCTTCAGTCGTTTCTTCTGCGACGCCGCCAGCCGGAGCAACGATCGTTGCGATCGTGAAGTCACGGTCGGCAATAACCGGCGAGATGTTCTTCGGCAGCTTCACATTCGAAATGTGGACGTTGTCGCCGATCTTCAGACCAGCGAGATCAACGGTGATGAATTCCGGAATATCGTTGGCCGGGCAGTGGAATTCCACCGTGTGACGAACGATGTTCAGAACGCCGCCGATCTTGATGTCCGACTTTTCTTCGTTGACGAAGTGAACCGGAACTTCAACGTTGACGAGCGTGTTGCCCGAAACGCGCAGGAAGTCGACGTGCATGGTGAAGTCGCGGACCGGATCGAGCTGGTAGTCCTTCGGGAGAACCTTGATCTTCTTGCCGTCGACGTCGATGATCGCAACAGTCGTCATGAAACCGCCAGCGTGGATACGCTTGGTGACTTCGTTGGTCGACAGAGCGATGGAAATGGGGGCCTGCTTGTCACCATAGATGACAGCGGGAATCAAACCGTTGCGGCGAAGTTCACGAGAGGACCCCTTACCAACTCGTTCGCGCGCCTCGGCCTTGAGCTCATACGATTCTTTGCTCATGGCAATTCCTTTCGAGGTTATATGGAGAGTTCATGCCGAACGAAGCGGCCTGAACTGGAGAGGCCAAAGGCCATCCCGCCCGCGTTGCCTCCAAGGGTGTCTACACGGGTGCGGGCGCTATAATACAAAAGGAAGCCAAAGACAAGAGTGACCCCGTTTTCACGGGTGCCGCTTTATAATTTTATTAGTATTCACTAATTCACTCGTGTGTTGCAACTTTTAATGTATGCTTATCCATGCACATAAACCGGGTGAAAACTTGGCGAATGATAAGGCTACGCAAAATTCCAATTGCGTAGATGACAATGCTCAAAGTTCTCCAGTGCCTCACCATTGATCACGACTATCGATATACCGTTGCAGCGGTCTTCGTCTGCATGTTGGGTAGTTTCGTTTCGATGCGCCTTTTTTCAAAAGCACGTCTGGCGACGGGGGTGCAGAAGGTCAACTGGCTGTTTCTGGCGGGCGTCAATGGCGGGGCGGCGATATGGACCACCCATTTCGTGGCGATGCTGGGCTATGTCGCCGCGGGTGACGTGGGATACGATCCCTATCTGACCGGGCTATCGCTTCTGATCGCCATTACCACAACGACTGCCGGTTTCGGAATTTCCGCCTATGGCGGACGCAGCGTGCTGGTGGAAGCTGGCGGCATGATCCTCGGTCTGGGCATTGCGGCGATGCACTATACCGGCATGGCCGCCTATAATGTTCAGGGCATGATTTTCTGGGACCGGACCTATGTCATCGCCTCACTGGTACTGGGGGCGGTGTTTGGCGCCATTGCGGTCAATCGCGTTGCCCGGCCTCTCAACCGTTTCTGCCAGTATAGCGCGGTGGCGTTTCTCATCCTCGCCATTGCCTCGATGCATTATACCGGCATGGCGTCGATGTCCTTCGCGTTTGACCCGCGCATCATCATTCCGGAAAATCTGCTGCCGCCGGCGATCATGGGCGGAGGCGCCATTGCGGTGACGCTGCTGCTTCTGGCGCTCGGGCTTTCCACCTATGTCATCGACGCCCAGTCCACCCAGCAGGCGGTTGCCCGCTATCGTCATCTTTCGCTGCACGATCCGCTGACGGGCATTCCCAACCGGGCGGCATTCATCGAGCATCTCAATCGGCGCACGCGACATGTCTCGCTGGGCGCGCATACCGCGCTTCTGTCGATCGATCTCGACCGTTTCAAGGAAATCAATGACGTGCATGGCCATGCGGCAGGCGACGCGGTGCTGCGCGCCATCGCCGACCGTGCGAGTTCCGTGCTGAAAGCCGGGGAGTTCCTGGCGCGCATGGGCGGCGATGAATTCGTGGCGATGACCCATTCCTATTATACCCGCGCCGATGGCGCGGAATTCGCCCAGCGATTGATCGAGCAGATCAGCAAGCCGGTGGAATGGAACGGGCAGACATTTTCGGTCGGTGCAAGTGTCGGCATATCGGTTCGCAATACCGGCTCCATCGATGCCGATACGCTGATGGCCCAGGCGGACGTCGCCATGTATCGGGCAAAAAGTGGTACTTCGGACACCATATGCTTTTACGACAAATCCATGGACGAGGCCGCGCGTGAGCGTAACGTGCTTGCCGTCGCCATGCGCAGCGGCCTCGCCAACAACGAATTCGAGCTTTATTATCAGCAGCAGAACGATACCAGGAGCGGCAGCATCGTCGGTTTCGAAGCGCTTTTGCGCTGGAACCATCCGGAACGCGGCATGGTCTCCCCGACCGAATTCATTCCGATCGCGGAACAGACCGGCTTTATCGTCGAACTGGGCGAATGGGTTCTGCGAGAAGCCTGCGTGCAGGCCGCTCAGTGGAAAAAATCGCTTGCCATCGCCGTAAACGTCGCGCCGCAGCAGCTTGCGGATAATGATTTTCCCGACAAGGTCGAGAGAATTCTCGCCGAGACGGGGCTTGCGCCGGAAAGGCTCGAGCTGGAAATAACCGAAGGCAGCATTATCGCCGACCATCGCCACGCGCTTGTCACCATCCGCAAGCTCAAGGCGCTCGGCGTCAAGATCGCCATGGACGATTACGGCACGGGTTATTCCTCGCTTTCGACCCTGCAGAGCTTCCCCTTCGACAAGATCAAGATCGACCGGGCCTTCATCGATGGCCTGTCGACCAACGTGCAATCGGAGGCGATCGTTCGCTCGACGCTCATTCTGGCGCATAGCCTCAATATTCCCGTGCTTGCGGAAGGGGTGGAGACCAAGGCCCATATCGAATTCCTGCGCCGCGAAGGCTGCCTGCAGGTGCAGGGCTTCTTTTTCGGAAAGCCTGGGCCGCTGACATCCATCGCCAATCTCGTCGACGACACCTTCCTTTCGGCTGAAGACGAACCGGAGGTCGCCGCCGGCCGGCGTTATTTCAAGGCGGTCTGATAAGGCTGGCTAAAACCGGTCGCGAAGTTTTTTGTTGAAACATGAACGCTTCCAGCGCACCATCGCCGAAAAGCTTTGGGAGGAGCGTATGCCGACAGACATCGCCCATGCGGAACGCGTGTATGAAACAGCGCGCCACCGCTCCGCGGCCGCAAGTTCTCCGATTGTCGCCTCCTGGCGTCGCTGCATGGTCAAACATCATCTTGCACCGGAGGAAAACCGCAAGCCGATCTTTCTCAGCGAGTATGAATTCCGCCGCGCCCGTGAAAGTGCGGCCGGCCTGATCGCCGAAAGCACGGATGAACTTGACCGCATTTTCCAAAGTGTCGGCAAATCCGGCTGCTGCCTGCTTTTGACCGATGCGCAGGGTGTTGCGCTGGAAAGACGCGGTGCGGCCGGCGATGACCGAGAGTTCCGGGCGCTCGGTCTCTGGTCCGGCGCGGTCTGGAGCGAGGCGAGTGTGGGCACCAACGGCATCGGCACGGCGCTCGTCGATGAGCGTTCGGTGGTGGTTTATCGCGATCAGCATTTCTTCACGTCGAATACCGAACTCTGCTGCACCACGGCGCCCATCCGCGACCACACCGGCCGGGTGACGGGCGCTCTCGATATTTCCACCTGCCGCGACGATATCAACGAGATGACCTTTTCCTTCGTCACCCAGGCGGTGAAGGATGCGGCGCAGCGCATCGAGGGCAATCTTTTCCGCCGCGCGTTTCCGGGCGCGCGCATCGTTGTGGTGCCGAATGGTTTTGGCGCTGCGATTTCTTTGCTTGCGGTTGATCAGGACGATCTTGTGCTTGGTGCAACCCGCGCCGCACGCCTTGCGCTGAAGCTTGATGATACCCTTATCGCGCAGGGCCTGCCCGCTGCGGATATTCTGCAGGAGCAGCGCCACGACAGCGGTTCCGACCTTGCGGAAGCGGAACGCTCGGCGCTTCGGCGTGTGTTGTCTCGCACCAACGGCAACGTCACGCAGGCGGCGTCCCTGCTCGGCATCAGCCGCGCCACGCTTCATCGCAAGATGAAGAAATTCGACGTGCATTAAGGTCCAGGCGGTTGCGATCCGGCCAATCATGCCGGATCGGAGCGCCTTTGTCGCAGATGTGAGACAATGTGCGCTGCGGAACAGCGCCGCCCCTCTACCGAACAGCGCCATCTAGGCCCACCTTTCTCCCATGCGGTCCGTCGCGGATCGTTTTCATCAGGGAGGATGAAATCATGAATATTCAGGTTCAGCAGAAAGCCGGCGAAGCGCCCTTCAAGCTGAAATACGGCAACTACATCGGCGGCAAATGGGTGGAGCCGAAATCCGGCCGCTACATGGATAATCTTTCGCCGGTCACCGGCCACAAGATCTGCGAAGTTCCCCGCTCGGATGCGGCTGATATCGAGTTCGCATTGGATGCCGCCCACAAGGCAAGAGAGAAATGGGGCAAGACCAGCGTAACCGAACGCTCCAACATCCTGCTCAGGATCGCCCAGCGTATCGAGGACAATCTCGATCTCATCGCGCGGGCAGAAACCTGGGATAATGGCAAGCCGCTGCGCGAGACGACCAATGCGGATATTCCGCTGACGATCGACCATTTCCGTTATTTCGCGGGCTGCATCCGTGCACAGGAAGGCACGATCGGCGAAATCGACAATGACACGGTCGCCTATCACTTCCATGAGCCGCTCGGTGTCGTCGGCCAGATCATTCCGTGGAACTTCCCGATCCTGATGGCCGCGTGGAAACTTGCCCCGGCGCTTGCCGCCGGCAATTGCGTGGTGCTGAAGCCGGCCGAACAGACCCCGGCGTCCATCCTTGTCGTGATGGAGCTTATCGAAGATCTGTTGCCGCCTGGCGTTCTCAACATCGTCAACGGCACGGGCCTTGAAGCCGGCAAGCCGCTGGCGCAGAGCAACCGCATCGCCAAGATCGCGTTTACCGGCTCGACCTCGGTCGGCAAGGAAATCATGCGCTATGCAGCCGATAACGTCACCAACATCACGCTGGAGCTTGGCGGCAAGTCGCCGAACATCTTCTTTGCCGACGTGATGAACGAGGACGACGCCTTCCTCGACAAGGCGCTCGAAGGTTTCGCTTTCTTCGCGCTTAACCAGGGCGAGGTTTGCACATGCCCCTCACGCGCGCTGGTTCATGAATCGATCTATGACCGCTTCATGGAAAAGGCGATCAAACGCGTTCAGGCCATCAGCCAGGACGATCCGCTCAATCCGTCGACCATGCTGGGCGCGCAGGCGTCGCAGGAACAGTTCGACAAGATCATGAGCTATCTCGATATCGGCAAGAAGGAAGGCGCCAAGGTTCTGACCGGCGGTGACCGCAAGACGCTCACGGGCGATCTGAAGGACGGTTATTACATTCAGCCGACCGTCTTTGAAGGCAACAACAAGATGCGGATTTTCCAGGAGGAAATCTTCGGTCCTGTGGTTTCCGTCACCACCTTCAAGACGGTGGAAGAAGCGCTCGAAATCGCCAATGACACGGTTTACGGTCTGGGCGCAGGCGTGTGGAGCCGCGATACCAATGTCGCCTACCGGGCTGGCCGGGGCATCGAGGCGGGCCGTGTGTGGACGAACTGCTACCACGTCTATCCGGCTGGCGCCGCCTTCGGCGGTTACAAGCAGTCGGGCATCGGTCGCGAGACCCACAAGATGATGCTCGATCATTATCAGCAGACCAAGAACCTGCTCGTGTCCTATAGCCCGAACAAGGTCGGCTTCTTCTGAGTTCCTCCCCGGAAGCCGGCGACGGATCATCACGATCAAGCCGGCGTGCTCCCAGGGGCTTCGGCTCCTGGGAGCCCGGATCAGGTTTTCAGGCAAAATAAAAGGCCGGAGGTTTTGCCTCCGGCCTTTTTCGTTGCGGCTTATGCCGCGTAACGCTGGTCCCGCTGCCTTACGGCGGCGACGGAGAATTGCCCCACCTGTTCGGTCAGACCGTCCGCCTCGCTGGATAGCGAGAAGGCGGCGGCTGTCGTTTCCTCCACCATGGCCGCGTTCTGTTGCGTCACATGGTCGAGTTCGTTGACGGAGGCATTGATTTCGCTGAGGCGGCCGGACTGTTCGCGCGATGCGGTGGCGATTTCACCGATCTGGTCATTGACTGACTGGATGCGCTTCTGGATCTGCTCCAGGCTTTCACCGGTCTTCAGCACCAACGCCACGCCACTTTCCACATCACCCGCAGAGGTGGCGATCAGCGTCGTGATGTCACGGGCGGCGGCTGCCGATTTCTGGGCGAGTTCGCGCACTTCCTGCGCCACAACGGCAAAGCCCTTTCCGGCTTCTCCGGCGCGCGCGGCTTCCACGCCGGCATTCAGCGCCAGCAGATTGGTCTGAAAGGCGATCTGGTCGATGACGTCGATGATCTGGCGGATCTTGGCCGACGAGGTCTCGATGCGTTCCATCGCAACGATCGCCTCTTTGACGACAGCCGTGGATTTATGGGCGTCCTGCATCGTGCCCGCCGTCGCCTCGACGGCGACATTGCAGCGCGACAAGGACAGATTGACAGCCTGCGTCATGTCTCCGAGAGCAGCGGCCGCTTCCTCAAGGGCTGCGGCCTGGCGTTCGGTGCGCCGCGACAGGTCTTCCGATGCGCTTTTCAGTTCGCCGGAGCCCGAGCGGATGGCGTTTGCGCTTTCGCCGATATTGGAGATCGTCGCTTCCAGGCCCGCCATGGAGTTGTTGAAGTCGACGCGCAGGTGATCGAGCGAAGGCACGAAGGATTTCTCGATGCGAAGATCGAGCCTGCCGGCCGCAAGATTGGCAAGACCGGTGGCAAGGGCATCGACGGCTTCTTCCAGTTCCCTGGCGCTTCTTGCCTTTTCCATCTCCCGCTGGGCGCGTTCCTCGTCCAGTTCCTCGCCCTTGCGATGGGCTTCCGTTTCCATGCGCTGCTTGTCCAGAATGCCCTGACGGAAGGATTCCAGCGCGCGCGCCATGGTACCGATCTCATCGCCGCGCGAAACGGCCTTGATCTCGATATTGTTCTCGCCGCCGTTCAGGCGCTCCATCAGCCCGGCAAGGCCGGTCAGCGGTTTGGTGAGACCAGCGGAAACGAAAATGCCGATCAGCGTCATGATCGCAAGCACGGCCAGTGTCGCAAGCGTCGCCCAGAAGGCGAGATCGTTGGCGGCGGCGAGAACCTTGCTCTCCTGCTGACCGATGGCCAGAAGATGTTTCTGTCCGAAGACGGAGACCGGGCGATAGGCATAGAAGATGTTGCCCGCAGGCGTCTGCGCCATCACCGTTCCTGCCTCGTTTGCGTTGGAAAGAGCCGCGAGGCTTTCGGAAACGGCGGCATCCGCGCCGCCCGAAAGAACGCCAGCCCGGCGTTTGCCGTCGGCGTTCAGAAGAACGGCGTCATCGATGGTCTTGCCGGTTTCCTCGGGCGTCACGACTGCGCCGATGCGATCGGCGGCGATGCGCATGATGACGGCGCCCTTGCGCTGCAGCTGGCCCCAGTTGGAAACGGCGAGCGGCATGCCGATCATGGCCGAATCATTTTCCCCACCGCTGAAGCCCGTGGTGCTGACGACACCGTCCTTGCCGGCCTCGATGCGGTCGAACAGCTCCTTGATCGCGGCGTTCTGCGGTTCCGTCACGCTGGTCAGGAAGTTTTTCCCCTTGGTCACGGTGTATATAATGAGGCCGCTCTTATCGATCACATAGATGTCGCTGACGCGGGTGTTGCGCCAGACGCTGGCGATGGTGGAGTTGATGGTGGCATGGCGAATGGCATAAAGCAGTCGCAACCCTTCGCCGTTGAAGGAGGCGCGCTCCTCCTCGGAGACGCCCTCGCGGCGGAAAGCCTGGAGGATCGCATCCCTTTCCGTCGGCACAACTGTGGTCATCGTCTCCAGCGCCTGCGCGACCGCGGCGTTTTGCGACAGTTCGGAAATGCTCTGTTCGACGCGCAAAGTATAGGCGTCAAGCTGTTTGGACTGGTTGCTTGCAACCGTCTCGAGCCTGATTTCGCTGGCGTCGATCAGGCCCGACTTGCCCATCTCGTAGGATAACAACCCCACGGACAGGCATGAAACCAGTGTTGCGCCCGTGACGAGCGCGGCAAATTTAGCTTTTATCGACAATGATTTAGCTTTTACAGCAGTCGGATTCCCACCCGGCATCCTGTTTCCTCCCCCAAAAAAACGTGAGCGCAGGGTGACAAAAATTGCTTACGGCCGCGTTAAAAGCGCTGCGAATTGTACGATTATTTCCCGCATGCCGTGAAAAAATAACCGGCCGCCACTGAGACGTTTCCCGTAATAAAACTGCAATAGAACGGGCGCATATCGGGTGAAGTTCAACGGCTGTTCATGTTCATGCAAGCTTTTCGCGCTCCTTCTCTCGCCACTATCGATGATGTCTGCGGACTGAATGCGGACGGATATGACGGAGCCAGCGTGAGACCAAGGCCGGATTTCGCCGTTGTCGTGCCGATGCACAATGAGGAAGCGAGCGTCGAAACGCTCGTGGCGGAGATCGTTGCTGCCTGCCAGCCGGTTGGCGCCTTCGAGATCGTGGTGGTGGACGACGCATCTTCCGACGGCACGGTCAAGGCAGTGCTTGCGCTTGGTGACCGTTATCCGATGCTGCGGCTCGTCCGGCACGACCGCCAGGGCGGGCAATCGGCGGCGATCCATAGCGGCGTGCAGGCGGCGCGTGCGCCTGTTATCTGCATGCTTGATGGAGATGGTCAAAACCCGCCGGACAATCTGCCGGCACTTCTCGCACCGCTTCTCTCAGCCAGCGCCCCGAGCCGGCTTGGCCTCGTGGCCGGCCAGCGCGTCGGCCGGCGTGATACGCTTGGAAAACGCCTTTCCTCCCGCTTCGCCAACGGGCTTCGGGCGCGGATATTGAAGGACGGCACGCGCGATACAGGCTGCGGTCTCAAGGCCTTCCGCCGCGACGCCTATCTCGCTTTGCCCTATTTCGATCATCACCACCGCTATTTCCCGGCGCTGTTCAGTCGCGACGGCTGGCAGGTCGCCCATGTCGACGTCACACACCGGGCGCGGCTGCACGGAAATTCCCATTACACCAATATTGGCCGCGCGCTTGTCGGTATCCACGATCTGATCGGTGTCGCCTGGCTGTTGCGTCGGCGCAAGCGGTCAAGCTGGGCTGAAACTTTCAAAACGGAGACATTGCCGTGAATGCACCGGCTTTATGGTCCATGCTGCATGTGAACAGCTGGAAGGAATTTCTGTGGGTCTGCACCGGCTTCATGGGCCAGATGCTGTTCACCATGCGTTTTCTGGTTCAATGGATTTCCTCGGAACGGGCGAACCGCTCGGTCATTCCCGTGGCCTTCTGGTATTTTTCCGTTATCGGCGGTCTGGTGCTTTTGTCCTACGCCATCTGGCGGCGTGATCCGGTCTTTATCATCGGGCAGGCCTCCGGCCTCTTCATCTATGCCCGAAATCTCTGGTTGATTCATGCAGAACGCCGCCAGCATGCATGACGCGGCGACCCTGCCTTATGCGCAGGCAGGCGATGAGCGCCGATGGCTGACATTTGCGTTTTCAGCGATCGTCCTCACAACCGCCCTGCGCGTCCTTGGTCTGGCCTTCAACCGCACCGACCTTTTTGTCGATGAGGCGCAATATTGGCTTTGGGGCCGCGAAATGGCGCTCGGCGCCTATTCCAAGCCGCCGCTGATCGGCTGGCTCATTCGCGCGGCGACCATTCTGGGGGGTGGCGAGGGCACGTTTCAGGTTCGGCTGGCCGCGCCCGTGGTGCATGGCGTGGCGGCGGCGGCGATCCTTGTGCTGGGCCGTATGATCTACGATGTCAGGCTGGGCTCGCTGGCTGCGGTGATCTATCTGACCTTGCCGGCCGTGACGCTCGGCAGCCTGCTGATCTCGACCGATACGCCGATGATGCTGTTCATCGTGTTGTCGATGATCTCCGTGCGCAAGCTTGCGCTCGCCCGCGGCGAGGGCCGGCCGGCGTTGGGCTGGAGCATCGCTCTCGGTCTCTCTTTCGGCCTCGGGCTGATGTCGAAATATGCGATGATCTATTTTCTGCCCTGCTTCATCGCCGCCGGCTGGCTTTGCGAGGCATGGCGCATCCGGCTGCGTGACGCGGCGATTGCGGCACTGGTCTGCGTTGCCGTCATCGCGCCCAATCTGTGGTGGAACGCTGCGCATGATTTCATGACCGCACGCCACACGGCCGACAATGCGAACTGGCATGGCGTCCAGCTGAAGATCGGCTCCGCGCTGGAGTTCTTCTTCTCGCAGGCAGGCGTGGTCGGACCATTCGTTTTCGTTGGCATGATTGTCGCGACGATCCGCGCAAGGACCGGTGAAGCCCGGGCGCTGGTCGTGCTTTCGGTGCCGATCGTTCTGCTGATCACCGCGCAGGGTTTGATGTCGCGGGCGCTCGCCAACTGGGCGGTCGGAGCCTATGCGGCCGGCGTGCTTCTGGCGACGCCGGTGCTGGCGTCGCGGCGCTGGCTCACCGTGTCCACCCTCGTGCTTGGCGGCGTCGTGGCTGTTGTGCTGCCGCTGATGACCATTGCCGGAACGCAATTGCGCCTGCCCAAAGGTGAACTGGCGATGGCGCGGTATCTCGGGCGCGCCGAGCTGGTGTCGACCGGCCTGGCACGGGCGCGCGAGGCGGGGGCGGACGCCATCGTCGCCAATGATCGTTCGATACTAGCCGAGCTTTTTTATCAATTGCGGGACGAAAAACAGGTGCTGACGCGGGCATTGCCCGAAACCGGCGTACCCTCCAGCCACTACGCGCTTCTTTATCCGCTGAGAGCTGGCGAGACGAAAAATCCCCTGTTCCTGGCAAGCGCGGATGGCCTGCCGGCCTGCCTTGCCGGCGAGACGCCGGTTGCGCGCTGGACCGCCGGGCCGGGTTTCCTCGAGGGCAGGGAAATCGGCCTCTGGCGCCTGCTACCGCAA
Organism: Agrobacterium sp. M50-1; assembly: GCF_049843495.1. NCBI lineage: Bacteria > Pseudomonadati > Pseudomonadota > Alphaproteobacteria > Hyphomicrobiales > Rhizobiaceae > Agrobacterium > Agrobacterium sp. M50-1. The sequence goes on from NZ_JBBHZH010000003.1 coordinate 386,319, forward strand.
TGCATGCCGGAGGGCAGCAATGGATAATGATCTTTCGCATATGCGGATCACGATCTGGCTGACACTCACCACATTGGCGCTCGTCATCCTGTTTGCGACTTTTCCCTCCATCGATCTCCGGTTCTCCGCGCTGTTTTTCTCTCCCGTCGAGCAGCCATGGTCCGGCCGTGAACCGTTTCCCGAATGGCTGCGAGATACGCTGCGCGAAGGTACGGAGCTTGCCACTCTTCTGGTCTTCGTGATCCTTGTCGGCAATCTGCGGCTGGGTCCGCTGCAGAGAACCGGATGGCGCGTCTGGGCCTTCCTGTGCGGACCCGTGATCCTCTGCGCCGGTCTTCTCGTCAATGGCGTGCTGAAGGCGACCATCGGTCGTGCACGCCCGTTCAGCATTACCGAATTCGGCGGGCAGCAACTTTTCACGCCGCCTTTCCAGTTCAGCACGCAATGTTATTCAAACTGCTCGTTTTCCTCAGGTGAAACCGCCCTGATCGCCAGTTTCTTTCTGCCGCTCTGCGTGCTCGTCTGGCCCCGGCTGCAATGGCGCGGACGGTTCGTGATGGGAAGCACTGCCGCCGGTATGATAACCCTCATGTCCGGCTTGCGCATCGCGGCCGGTGGGCATTTCCTCAGCGATGTGGTGATGTCCATCCTGTTTTCCGCCCTGACGACCCTGTTTCTCTACCGGGTACTGGCGGTAAACCGCCACCGTCACCTGTTCACGGGGAATGCGGTCTCGGCCGATACGGTCAGCATCTGGCGTAATGGTCGCCATGCCGTCCTGACCCGGCTTCGGCGCTGGTGGCCGAAAATCAAGGCCGCCGCCTCCCGTCTGCACCGGCCGCCGGATGCGGGTGCGGCCTCGTCTTAAGCGGAAGGTCGGGCGCTGCATCCATGCGATGAATGGCGAGAAACGCCAGACGCTCCTGCGTCACCCTCGGGCTTGTCCCGAGGATCTGCAACCTAATGATTTTATTCAACGTGACTGAAGCCTCGGCACAGGGCTGAGGATGACGCCGAGAGAATGTTAGCCCGATCGGCAGCCTGCCCGGAAATTAAACCGGACAGCAGTTGGCAGCGCTAAGGGCGATTGGCGAAGTTCTTTAGTCGAACAGGCCGGAAACCGACTGTTCCTGTGCGGTGCGGTTGATTGCCTCGCCGAGCAGGCCTGCGGTGCTGACAACGCGGATATTATGCGCGGACTGGACACCGGTAGTCGGCTGGATGCTATCGGTGATGACGAGTTCGCGCAGCTTGGAGGAAGCCACACGGGCAACCGCGCCGCCGGAAAGGACGCCGTGGGTGATATAGGCGGTGACGCTCGTCGCGCCCTTTTTCAGCAGCGCTTCAGCGGCGTTGCAGAGCGTGCCGCCGGAATCGACGATATCGTCGATGAGGATGCAATCCTTGCCGGAGACATCGCCGATGACGTTCATGACTTCGGATTCGCCCGGACGGTCACGGCGCTTGTCAACGATGGCCAGAAGACAGTCGAGACGTTTGGCGAGTGCGCGGGCGCGGACCACGCCGCCGACATCAGGCGAAACGACCATGACATTGTTGGTGTCGTAATGGTCCTTCACGTCGCGGGCGAGAATTGGTGCTGCGAAGAGATTGTCGGTGGGGATATCGAAGAAGCCCTGGATCTGGCCGGCATGAAGATCGAGGGTGAGAACGCGGTCGGCGCCGGCTTCGGTAATCAGATTGGCGACGAGCTTGGCGGAAATCGGGGTGCGGGGGCCGGCCTTGCGGTCCTGGCGGGCGTAACCGAAATAGGGCAGCACCGCCGTGATGCGCTTGGCCGAGGAGCGGCGCATGGCATCGATCATGATGAGCAGTTCCATCAGGTGATCATTTGCCGGGAAAGAGGTGGACTGGACGATAAAAACGTCCTCACCACGCACATTTTCGCTGATTTCTACGAATATTTCCTGGTCAGCAAACCGCTTTACAGTGGCATTTCCGAGAGGAACATTAAGATACTTGCAGATCGCTTCGGCAAGGTGCCGGTTCGAATTGCCTGCGAAAACCTTCATTGCGGCCGCCTGTTTCCATGCCATCGCCTTGCGCCACGGGGCTCAATCCACCGTAACCAAGCGTCGTTCAAGGGGAGGAACATCCGGCTGAAAAGCCTTTGCCGGATACGCCTTGTTGCCATGCGCGCCTTAATAGCGCTGTTGCTTCCGATTGCAAGAGGACTCCGCGCTTTCGCAATGATTTTCGTGAAATCTCTGTGACTTCTCCCGTCGATTCACCTCATCCGCGTTGAGATTGCTTCCATGACGAATAATCGTTGAGCGTTTTTGCAGCGATATCCTGCATGACCCTGTCGGTCACGGCGGCCCATGGATCGCTGCCTTTTGCCGCCACCGCCTCCTGTCCCTGCAGGCGATGCAGCCGCACGCCATTGGCGTCGAGAATGTCCCAGACGTAAACGATATTGACCTTGCCGCCATCGGCAAACGCGGAGAAATATCCTTTCAGGATATTTTCGGCCGAATTGTCGTTTGAGGCGCGGATGGTCAACCCCTTCGCCCGCGCTTCGGCCCCGAGCTGGCGCGACAGCGGGGTCACCGCCTGAACGGGTGCGCCGATGATGGGCAGGAAGCGGATCGAGTTTGCAGAGGAGGCGGGCGCAAGTGACGCCGTCTGCTGCGAGGGGGCGGATTGCGCGGCTGCGGCGGGCTGGGCCGCGGTCTGGTTCTGGCGCAGCGGTTCGCCATACTGACTGCCATTGGACAGCGCCTGTGCCTGCGCCTGCAGCGAGTTTTGCGGTGCATAGGCGGGAACGGATGTCGCGGTTGCCGGGGCGGTGGGCGCGCGGTCGGCGGCGGCCGCCATCTGGTCGAGATCGCCCTGCGTTACCGGCGTCGATTGCGAGCTATTATGGCCGACATCCACCTGCGGTGTCAGCGCTTCCGTCGTGTTGCAGCCTGACAGAGCCAGGACAAGCGCTGGAACAATGACGGCCAGACAAAGGGGAGTGAACCCCGTCCGGCTCATGCGATTTTCCCTCTCATGTTCCGCTCCTTCTTGCCCAAGGTGGCGCAATGTAAGGGCGCTTTTCCCGCTCTGTCAAACCCGGCGGCGATTTAAGCTGTGAGAAGATCGAGGTTGTGGCGCGAGAGCGGCTCCGGCGCGCCGTCGGTGGTGAGATAGGTCTGGCCGAGCGTCATGGCCGTGCCGGAATCGGAATCCATCACGATCATATGCACGAACAGTGTCATGTCGGCGGTGATTTCCTGCGGATTGCCGGCGTGGAACATCTGATGCTCCATCCAAGAGGGCGAGAAACGCGCACCCAGCGAATAACCGCAGGAGTTCAGCCGGTGGCGGGTCAATCCGCGTTCGTCCATCACGCGGGCATGGACGTCGAAGACATCGCCAAAAGTCTTGCCGGGGTGGAGTACTTCTTCGATGGCGGTGAGGTTTTGCAGGCAGGCGCTGTAAAGTTCCTTCTGGCGGAAATCCTGTTCGCCGATCACCACCGTGCGCATCATGGCGGCATGGTAATGGGCGCTGACGCCAGCCCATTCCAGCGTCAGCTGATCCTTGGCGTCGAGCCTGCGGCGGCCGGCCTTGTAACGGCACAGCAGCGCATCCGCGCCGGAGCCGATGATGAATTCATTGGCGGGATAATCGCCGCCGCCGGCCAGCACCGCGCCCTGCATCGCCGCGAGAATGGCGGCTTCGTCCGCGCCGGGCTTTATGAGGGGCAATGCCGCATCCAGAGCTTCATCGGCCAATCGCCCGGCCTTGCGGGCATAGGCGATTTCGGCCGGGCTTTTGACAAGCCGAAGGGTGCTGACGAGATAGGAGGCGTCCACCATCTGGCCGAAGCTGGCAAGCTGGTTGTCCAGCAGGCGAGCGACACGGCCGGTCATGCCGTGGGTGTCATATTCCACACCGATCTTTGCGCCGAGCAGGTCGAGATCACTCAGCAGGTTCTTCAGGTCGAGCGTCGGGTCGGCATTGGGCCGGTCGACCCACAGCAGGACGTTCTCGATGATGGAAGTGTTGCGGGCCTGGCGCAGATCGGCCGAGCGCGTCAGCAGCGTCATGGAGCCGTCCGACTTGACCACCAGAGTCTGGAAAAAGCAGTAGCCGAAAGTGTCATAGCCGGTCAGCCAATACATGCTTTCCTGCGCGAAAAGCAGCAGCGCATCCAGCTTCTCCTCGGCCATTTTCGCGAGCAGCCGCTCGCGGCGGGCATCGAATTCCGAAAGCTCGAAATGCAGGGCCATATCAGTCCTCCAAAATTGCGATTGCGGAAATCTGCCGGCCATAATCGGGTTCGGCGCGGTGGGTGGTGCGACGGTATGAATAAAACCGTTCTTCGTCCGGATAGGTGCAGAGGCCGAGGTTTTCCGCCTTCACGCCGGCCTTGGTCAGGCGGTCTATGGTGAATTGCTTGAGGTCGAACAGGGCGTGGCCCTGCTTCTCCGTCTCGGCGAAATAATCCGCATAGGCCGGATCGATATCGGTGAAACGCGCCACATATTCCGGCCCGACCTCATAATTGCTCTGGCTGATGGAAGGCCCGAGCGAGGCGGCGATGCGCTCGCGGCTGGCGCCGAGCTTCGTCATGGTCTCGATGGTGTTTTCGAGCACGCCGAAGAGCGCGCCTTTCCAGCCGGCATGGGCCGCACCCACGACGCCTGCTTCCGCATCTGCAAACAGGATTGGCCCGCAATCGGCGCTCAGCACGCCCAGCACGAAACCCGGCGTTGCCGTCACCATGGCGTCCGCCTGCGGGCGGCTGCCGTCATAGGTGTCATCGACCACGAGGACATCGGGGGAGTGGACCTGATGCACGGTGGCGAGGCGGCCTGAGGGCAGGCCGAACCATTGCGTCACGCGCCGGCGGTTTTCCTGCACCTTTTCGGGTTCGTCATGGGAGCCAAGGCCGACATTGAGGCCCTGATATAGCCCTTCCGAGACGCCGCCCTGCCGGGTGAAGAAACCGTGCCGGACACGGTTTTCACCTGACGCGGCGAGCAGGGGGGACTGGAGCGGGAGCGGCAGCGTTGCGTTCTGCATGGTGCGGGAGTTCCTTGGAGAATATCGCTGTTGGCCAGTGAGCTACGGTTAAGCGAGATGTTTCCGGTTGCTGCGGCGTTGCGCGGCGTGTGTGATGCAGTGTGCCTGCTTCGTGTGTCGCGGCGATGTTGGCCCAGAGGTTATTGCGCTGTCAATCCACCGCGCGAAACGGCAGGAGATGAAGCGCGGGACTTGAAACGGCGATGACCTTGAAAAGTTCCCCCATCTTGCCGGCGCCTTCACCGGCGAGGCGATTGACCGCTTCGGCAATTTCAAGCGTCTGGTCGGGCGTCGCCTTGGCGGCAAGAGCGCCTGCTCTTTCCTTGAGGCCGAGACCATAGAGAAAATCGCCCTGTCGCAGCGCGCCGTTGACATGCACGCCGGTCGCTTCGGCCGTCTTTACGAGGCTTTCGAAATCGACATGGCTGGTGAGATCGGCTTCGCCGGGATGCGCAAGCGCCGGGTCGAAGGCGTGGTTGCGCATGGCCTGCAGCGTATCGCCATAACCGGCGACCAGATGGCCGTAATCGATGGCGAGCGCCGTGCCGCCATGGGCGGAGAGGCGCTGGCAGATCGCCGTCATCACGGCCTCGCGGGCCGGCGAAATCTCGAATATGGCGCCAAGCGGCTGCCGTTCGGGCTGCGGCGGCAGCAGGGACGGGTCTATGCTGGCAAGACCCGTTGAGAAGACGAGTTCGTCATTGGCATCGAGGTTGACCACGCGCTCGCGGAAACCCTGCGGTGTCCTGACGAATTGCCGGATCGGAATGGCATCAAAGAGTTCGTTGGCGACAAGCAGCAGGAAACCATCCGGCACATCGTCGAAACTGTCATGCCATGTCAGCCTGTCCGCATGTTCGGCCAGCGTTTGCTTCTGGATGGTGGAAAGGCGAGGGCTGGTTTCGACCAGATGCACTCGCATCGTCTCGTAAAGCGGCGGCGCGATGCGGCGGATGACGCGCAGCATATCCGACATCATGGTGCCGCGGCCGGGGCCGATTTCCACCAGTTGCGTTTGTGCGGGAGCGCCATGCCGTTGCCAGGCATGCACCACGAAGACCCCGAGCATTTCGCCGAAAAGCTGGCTGACCTCTGGCGCGGTGATGAAATCACCCGAACGGCCGAAGGGTTCGCGACTCTTGTAATAACCGTGTTCAGGATCGGCGAGGCAGAGCGAAAAATAGTCGGTAACGCTGAGCGGACCATTGAGCCGGATAAGTGATTTGATACGTTGCGCAAGCGGTGTCGTCATGGGCAATCATACCGCTTAGGCGCTTTTTGTCGCGCTGCGCGCCCGCAGGACCGCCCAGAGGCCGAGAGCGAACATCGGGGTGGAGAGCACCATGCCCATGGTCAGCCAGTTGCCGGCGAGATAACCGATCTGGGCGTCCGGTTCGCGGAAGAATTCCACGAAGATGCGTGACAGCGCGTAACCGCAGACGAAGATGCCGGTGACGGTGCCGGGTGTCTTCAGCGCCCTGAAGGCATAGATGGCGATTGCCAGGATGACGACGAGCACGAGCCCTTCGAGGCCCGCTTCATAAAGCTGGCTCGGGTGCCGTGCAAAGGGGCCGCCCGTTGGGAAGACCACCGCCCATGGCACATCGGCAATGCGGCCCCACAATTCACCATTGATGAAATTGGCGATGCGCCCGAACAGCAGGCCGATGGGCGCGACGGCGGCGACGACGTCGAACATGCTCCAGACCGGAATGCCGTTCTTGCGGGCGAAGAGGATCATGGCGATCGTCGTGCCGATCAGGCCGCCATGGAACGACATGCCGCCGTTCCAGATCTCAAGCGCCCTGATGGGATTGGCGGCCACGGCTGCCATATCGTAAAACAGGATGTAACCGATGCGGCCGCCGAGCACGATCCCGCCGGCTGCCCAGAGGATGAAATCATCAAGATGCTGCGCCGAGATGGGCGAGACGTCGTTCGGCCACAGGCGATCCGTGCGGGCGAGGCGACGGGCGTAAAACCAGCCGAGCATGATGCCGGCAACATAGGCAATGCCGTACCAGTGGATCGAGAGCGGGCCGAGGGACAGCGCCACCGGATCGATATTGGGGAAGGGCATGATGGCGAGTTGGGTGGGAGCGGCTAACAATCCGTATATTCCGTCATCGTTGCTGGGCGGACAACGGAACGATCCATTGCCTCAGGAGGGGCCGGGCGATGATGCTCACCGGTCTCCCTGACGCCAAGGAAAATGGCGATTGCGGTGGCGGCGGTCAAGGTGATTCTTCAAGCTCCGGTTCAAGATACCGTAGGTCACGCAAGCTCTTGCGATTTTTCGATTTCGCTTGCAAGGCGGCGGTGGAGTGCCTACCTGAAGACTATCAACAGCGGGCAAGACGATGCCCCTGAACCGACGAAGGACAAGCGCCATGAGCACGACAGGCACCAATCGTTTTCTGGATGAATTCGCCAAGCTGATGACCGACGCGGCCGGCGCGGCGCAGGGCGTGCGCAAGGAAGCCGAAGCGGCTTTCCATGCCCAGGCGGATCGCTGGCTGAACAGTCTGGACGTTGTCCGCCGCGAGGAATTCGACGCAGTGCGCGAAATGGCCATTCAGGCGCGGGATGAAAATGACGCGTTGCGCGCCCGGATCGAGGCTCTCGAAGCAAAGCTTTCGGCCGCGAGGGACTGATGCCTCGTCACTTTTCCAAGAAGCCCCGGATCGCAGGCGATTCCGGGGCTTTTTGTTTTTCGGCTCCCTCTGGCCGACTTGACTGCCGGTTGCCGAAAGTCGTGCTCGGACGCGAATTTTTTGGGCCTGTGGACACTTCCAAAAAACACAATCGGCAGAGTCGCTTAAGACTCTCGCCTGAGGTGATGGGGGAGAAGATATCCACTGCTCAAAAGGCAAAAATGGCGGGGAAGGGGTGGCAGCAGGACTCGGCCATTATACACTGATTTTAAATGATGATTCGAAAAGACCGGTAAGCTCCAGACAGGGTGAATGCGTTATTCTGGTGGTGTCGGGCAATCGTCTCAAATGTTTATCCCGGTTTGTATGTGCGTTTTGTGCCCGGCGTTCAAAACACGACATTCTGACCGGCTGAGAAGGTGCCGCATGAGTCTGATAGAATTTGAAATTGAGCGTCAGTCCAATCCCGTCGATATGATCGAGATTGTCGCCGCCTCGAACGACTGGTCGTTCGAGCGTTCGGGCGAAGACGAGATCGCCATGACTGTGGCGGGCCACTGGGCCGATTATCACGTTTCCTTTGCATGGATGGAAGATTTCGAAGCGCTGCATCTTGCCTGCGCCTTCGACATCAAGGTGCCGGACCACCGTGTCAACGAAGTCATTTGCCTGCTGTCGCAGGTCAATGGTCAGGTGCTGATGGGGCATTTCGATCTGTGGCGACAGGAAGACGTCGTGATCTTCCGCCAGTCGTTGCTTCTGTCCGGCGGCGCCGAGCCGAACAACCAGCAGGTTGAAGTGCTGCTCTCCAGCGCGCTGGAGGCCTGCGAGCAATATTATCAGGCATTCCAGTTCGTCGTCTGGTCGGGGCTTGATGCGAAAAGTGCAATCGAAGCGGTCATGTTTGAGACCGTGGGAGAAGCGTAACATGGTGTACAAGGCTTCCGGGCCGCTCGTCCTCGTTGGCGCCGGCAATATGGGCGGCGCCATGCTTTCAGGCTGGCTGAAAAAGGGTGTGCCGGGATCGCAGGTCATCGTCATCGACCCGCGCCCTTCCGACGCCATGCGCACGACGATTGCGGAAGCCGGCGCCACCCACGCCGAAAGCGTACCTGGGGGCGTCAAGGCCGGTATTCTTTTCGTGGCGGTGAAGCCGCAGATGATGGAAGCCGTGCTGCCGTCGCTGAAGCCTCTGCTGGGCCCGGAAACGGTTGTGGTCTCCATCGCGGCGGGCACCACCATTGCCACCTTCGTTTCGCATTTCGGTGCGGTTGCCGCCGTGCGGGCCATGCCCAACACGCCGGCCATGGTCGGCCGCGGCGTGACGGGGGCCTATGCCAACGACCTGGTGACGCCCGAGCTTAAAACCGTGGTGGACGGGTTGCTGAAGGTCAGCGGTCCGGTTGAATGGGTGGATGCCGAAAGCGATATCGACGCGGTGACTGCGGTTTCGGGTAGCGGCCCTGCCTATGTCTTTTATCTCGTGGAATGCATGGCCGAGGCTGGGCGCAAGGCCGGCCTGCCGGCGGATGTCGCCATGCGTCTGGCGCGTGAAACCGTGGCCGGCGCCGGCGAACTCCTGCACCAGTCTTCCGACGAGGCGGCGCGCCTGCGCCAGAATGTGACCTCGCCGGGCGGCACAACAGCTGCGGCGCTGTCCGTGCTGATGGCTGAGGACGGCATGCAGCCCCTGTTCGACAGGGCGGTCGCTGCCGCGAAAACGCGCGCCGAAGAGCTGGCGGGCTGAAGGGGCGAGCGATGAGCGGTGAAATTTCCTATGCCGATTTCGAGAAGGTCGATATCCGCGTCGGCACCATTGTCGAAGCAGAACCTTTTCCTGAAGCGCGCAAGCCGGCCTTCAAGGTGAAGATCGATTTCGGGCCGGACATCGGCATCAAGAAATCCTCGGCGCAGATCACGGTGCATTATACGCCGGAAAGTCTTGTCGGGCGGCAGGTTCTTGGTGTGGTGAATTTTCCGCCGCGCCAGATCGGCCCTTTCCGGTCCGAAGTGCTGACGCTCGGTTTTGCCGATGCCAAGGGCGATATCGTTCTGGCCGCGGTTGAGCGGCCGGTGCCGAACGGCGAGAAGATGTGCTGACCGGCGTGTTTACCGCTAAGCCGGAATTTTGACGATTACCCGCAATCCGCCCATCGGGCTTTCATCCAGAGATACGTCGCCGCCATGGCTGCGGGCGATGTCGCGAACGATGGAGAGGCCAAGGCCCGTGCCCGAGGCGTTGAGGTTGCGCGCCTCGTCCAGCCGGAAGAACGGCTTGAACACATCCTCGCGTGAGATTTCCGGAATGCCGGGACCATCATCGTCAAAGGTCATGATGATGGAGCGTGGCGCCTTGCGGATATCGACGTGGAGATTGCCGGCGTAACGCCGCGCATTTTCGGCGAGATTGGCGACGAGCCGTGAAAGCGCATTCGGTCGCGCGATGATCCGCTCGATATTATAGAGCTCGTAGCTGAATTTCTTGCCGTGCAGTTCGAAATCATGGCCGATTTTTTCGAGAAGGGCTGGAAGCTCCAGCGTGCCGACATCCTCTTCGACATCAGTACGGGCAAAGGTCAGATAGGCCTCCAGCATTGACTGCATGTCCTCGACATCCTTGTCGAGCCCCTCAAGGTCGGGATTGTCGCCGGCGAGCGCCAGTTGCAGCTTGAAGCGGGTGAGGATGGTGCGCAGGTCATGGCTGACGCCGTTCAGCATGGCGGTGCGTTGCTCCATCTGCCGCTCGATACGCTCGCGCATCAATATGAAGGCGAGGCCCGCACGCCGCACTTCGTCCGCGCCGCGCGGGGAATAGGCGGTGATCTTCTGGCCTCTGCCAAAGTTCTCGGCCGCCTTGGCAAGCGCTTCGATGGGCTTGATCTGGCCGCGCAGAAATAGAATGGAGATGGCGATCAGCACCAGCGATGCACCCACCATCCAGACAAGGAAGATATGAGTGTTGGAGGCATAGGCCGCGCTGCGGCTGGTAAAGACGCGCAGGGTCTTGTCTTCCAGCTGGACGCGGATTTCGACCAGCGAGCCGTTACCATAGGTATCGATCCAGAACGGCCGGCCGATCTGCTGGGTTAGTTGATCTGCCAGAATCCTGTCGAGGATGGAAAACAGCGGCTCAGGTCTCGGAGCAGGCAGATCCGCCTTCGGTTCGATATAGACGCTGAGATCCAGCTTGTCGCGGGCGATGCGGATGACGCGTTGATAGTCGTCTTCTTCCGGGTCCGTCTGCAGCAGTTCGATGATCGCGGCGATATCGCGTGTCACGGCGGAGGAGAGGCGTTCCGTCACCAATTGCCAGTGACGCTCCATGAAGACGGCTGCGACAACGGCCTGAAGCAAAATCATCGGCAGGATGATGATGAGCAGGGATCGCGTGTAAAGGCCGGTGGGCAGCCAGTGGCGCAACCATCTGCCGGAAAGGCGCCAGGCCTTGGCCACGCCGCTTTTTTTGACCGTGCTCAGAAAATCGAGGCTCGCCATGGCCGTGCGTTCGCCTTTCCTTTGGTGCTCGTCAGTCCACGCTCAGGCGGTAACCGATGCCGCGCACCGTTTGCAGATAGACAGGATTGGCAGGGTCGTCCTCGATCTTGCGGCGAAGACGGTTGATCTGCACGTCGATGGTTCTTTCGCCCACTTCCGATTCCGCTTCCACCAGTTCGTGGCGTGGAATGGTGTCGCCGGCGCGCAGTGCAAAAAGCAGCATGATCTCCTGTTCGCGATCCGTCAGGCGGATCGTTTCGGGACCGCGCCGCAATTCCTTCTTCGGAATGGAGAAACTGTAGGGACCAAACATGATCTGTTCGATCTTGGGCGTGTCAGGCGAGGTGTTGCGCCGCAGGATATTGTTGATGCGCAGGACAAGTTCGCGCGGATCGAAGGGCTTGGCGAGATAGTCGTCCGCGCCCGCTTCCAGCCCGGCAATGCGCGAATCCGCCTCCGAACGGGCGGTCAGAAGAATAACCGGTACGGATTTATCCTCGTTCAGCGAGCGGGTCAGCGAAAGCCCGTTTTCGCCCGGCATCATCACATCGAGGATGAGCAGATCGAAGCGGATGCCTATCATTTTACGCCGTGCTTCGGCCGCATCGGCTGCCACGGAGATGCGGTAACCCTTGTCGCCAAGGAAGCGCTGCAGGAGATCGCGAATGCGGGCGTCGTCGTCGACGATCAGGAGATGGGCCGCATCGTCATCCGCTGGCGGTCGTTTTGTCGGAGCTTGCGCCATCGTCACTCGCCTTCCACGGTTGTCGGGCTGCGCATCTGCGCCAGAAACTTGCGCACACAGGCGCGGGCGTCAGGTTCGAGCCCTTCCAGCGCCCGGTCGATGCGGCGCGATTGCGGCTCGCTCAGCGCCAGCGCCAGTTCGCGGCCCGTCAGCGTCGGATAAAGCCTGCGCTGGCGACGGTCTTCAGGGCCTGCCATCTGGCGGATGTAACCGTCGTCGATCAGTTGCTTGAGCACGCGGGCAAGGCTCTGCTTGGTGATCTGTAACGTGTCGAGCAAATCCGCCACCGTCATGCCCGGCTGCCGGCTGACGAAATAGACCACCCGATGATGCGCCCGGCCATATTCCAGCTTCGACAGAATGACATCGGGATCGGAGACGAAATCGCGATAGGCGAAAAACAGCGCCTCGATCGTGTCGAAGTCGATCTTGCCGTCGTCCACCTTCGGAAGTGCCGGTGTCTGTCTGGCGGCTGCGGTTTTGAGCGATTGCGGTGGCACTGCGGTTCCTTCATATTCTGCGGCTGACATACGTCGATGCGCCAATATTCTGTAAACATAGCCGAAAATGCGTCCGCTCGGGAGAATGCCGCGATCATTTTCTGTTGCGGTGGATAATATGCTGCGGGTGCGGGTGCAACTGGAATCCTGAGTGACCTTTACCGGAAATAGAAAAGAGCGCGGAAAGCCCGCGCTCTTCATTGGTTTCATGTCGCCCGATGGACGATTTGTTCGGCAGAAGCCTCTACTGGTAAACGTAGACGATCCGCCGTGTTGAAGGTTCGACGAGAACCGGCACATCGTTCACCCGGACATAACGATACTGATAGTCGGGGATTTCGACGAGACGTGTATCTGACGGCAATACACTCCCGATGGCTATGTCGCCGTCATAGGTAACGGTGTCGGCGGGATGTTCGTCAATATAGGTTATCACCGATTGCGGCGGGTCCACCTCGCCAACCCGGCCGAGGTTTGGATCGCCGGGATTGGGTTCGGCCTGCACGCTCGAGGTCTTTTCATAGGTGACCACCGGAACGCTGAGGTCCGAGCGGCGCTGTTCGAGAATGACCGGAGAACCCTCATACATGACATTCAGATAATCCGCATGAACCCAACCGCGCAGACCGTTGACTTCGATGCGGCACCAGCTGCTGCCTTCCATGCAGCCATCCAGAACCGCATTGCTGCCGCGGGTGGCCAGCCCCAACTCGGGATAGTCTTCACCGGGGCCCGAGCGAACGGAAATATCCGATGCTGTCGTGGCGACCATGGCGGCGTTCGCGTAACCAGCCATCAGGGCGAAGGCGCCGCCAGCCATGAGCATTTTAAGCGTCTTGTCCATGTGTCTCACTCCTTTTCAAGACTGGAGCTAGAACGTCGCAACCATCAGGGCGTTCCACTTTTTTCGCCGGCAGTTCCCGAAATATGCGGAGGATTTCTTGTTATCTTGCTGTATTTCATGGTTATTTTTAGAGTGGGCGATCACTGAAAGCGGGTGTCATTTCCGCCGCCATTGTGCCGAAGGCGGTCGCGGGCTATAGGAGGCGCAACCTTTCAGACAGGAGATGCAGGATATGGGAAAGTTGCAGGCGGGTATTATTCCGGTCACGCCATTCGAGCAGAACTGCACCATCCTGTTCGATCAGGACACCAAGGAGGGCGTCATCGTTGATCCCGGCGGGGATGTGGACGTCATTCTTCAGGTCGTGGCTGAAAACGGCATCGCGCTGAAGGAAATCTGGCTGACGCACGGGCATCTAGACCATGCCGGCGGCGCCGACGAACTGCGCGAAAAGCTCTCTTTGCCGGTGATCGGGCCGCATGAGGATGACCGGCCGCTGCTGGAGAGGATCGAGGTGCAGGCCGAAAAATACGGTATCAGCGGTTTGAAGAATGTCGTGCCCGACAAATGGCTGAAGGATGGCGACAAGGTATCCTTCGGAGACCATGTCTTCGAGGTCTATCATTGCCCGGGCCACGCACCCGGCCATGTCATCTACTACAACCGCGACCAGCAGTTCGCCCATGTCGGCGACGTCTTGTTTTCTGGATCGGTTGGGCGCACGGACCTGCCTGGCGGAAACCACGAACAATTAATGGCGTCCATTCGCGACAAGCTGCTGCCGCTCGGCGATGAAGTCGGCTTCATCTGCGGCCATGGCCCCGGCGGGCGGCTGGGTGAGGAGCGGCGCAACAATCCCTATCTCAAGGGTATCTGAAGTCCCGGTGATTTACACCGATGGAACGGCACAAAAAAACCCGGCATTCCTGCCGGGCTTCAACTAGAAAAGAAAGCCGTTTTTAGGGTCAGCCAGCAATCTGCAGATTGACTGCCTTCGGGCCCTTGCCGCGACGATCCGGTTCCGTGTCGAAGCTCACTTTCTGATTTTCTGAAAGTCCGGACAGGCCGGAAGCCTGTACAGCAGAGATGTGAACAAAGATATCAGCGCCACCATTGTCTGGCTTGATGAAGCCGAAGCCTTTGTCTGTATTGAAGAATTTTACGGTGCCAGTTTCGGCCATGCATCAGGTCCTTTTCGCTCTGCCCGCGTTCAGCTACAGGCAGCATTACAGTTTTGCCCCGCGTGGGCGTTGGCAGGCAGTTTTTGACTATTGAGAAAATGGACCTTCGCAGCGGGAAGTAATGGCGTTCTCATCCAACGTTTTTCGTCCCACCGCCCGAGGTTTATAGCGTCCCCAGTGCGCAAATTTATAGGCCTTCCCATGCTCGCAAATTGCCCGAACCGCGGTAGAGTGATGCGTTTATCAAAAATTGGCAAGCAAAAGTTTTCACGGGCTTTTTGTCAGATAAAAAACCTGCGGTAGAATAACCTCGCGCAATCGCATATTTTTTCTGCATGGGTGACAATTGATGAAATAATTGCCGTTTGCCGCTGGATTTCACGGCAAAATTTGAATGCCGCACCGCGCATTTATGGCGGAATAAGAAAAATAAGTTCTTTTTGCGTCAGGCAGCGCCGGCCATGGGTTTTTGCCGTTTGCGCGTCAGTTCCGGCACCAGTTCGACGATCAGGATCGCGACGAATATGATCAGGCAGCCGATATAGCCGGCGCTCGAAATGGTTTCGTTGAGGAAAATCGAGGCCAGCAAAGCGCCGAAAAGCGCCTCCGAAGACAGGAATATCGCAGCCTGCGGGGCCGTGGTGTAACGCTGGCCGATGACTTGCAGTACGAAGGCGAGGCCGGAGGAGACGAGGCCGACATAGAGGATTTCCGCCAGCGACGCCTCGATGGAGGCCATGCTGATCGGTTCGAACACGACGCCGATCATGCAACTAAGAAGGGAGCAAACGGCGAACTGGGTGCAGGAAAGCGCCAGCGGCCTTCCGCTTTCGGAAACGAAGCGTCCGGCAAGCGTGATCTGGATCGCCCAGAAGAAGGCGCAGATGATGCTGAGAATATCACCCGTTGTCAGCGCCTCGAAGGCGCCGCCGGAGAGCAGGAATATGCCGCCCAGCATCATCAGCGCGCATGGCCAGACGATCCAGTGGGGATGCCGCCGGTAAAGCACGACGGCAATCACGGGTACGAAGATGACGTAGAGCCCGGTCAGGAAGCTGGAATTGGTGACGGTCGTGGTCAAAAGCCCGACCTGCTGGGTGGTGGCGCCGCCGAACAGGGCGAGGCCCACGAGAATGAAGCTGCCGATTTCGCGCCGGCGCGGCGGCGATTTCAGCGATCGTGTTTCCATGAGCGCGAAGGGCAGCACGGCAATGGCGGCAATGGCGAAACGCAGACCGACGAACCAGAACGGGCCG
Organism: Agrobacterium sp. M50-1; assembly: GCF_049843495.1. Classification (NCBI taxonomy): domain Bacteria; kingdom Pseudomonadati; phylum Pseudomonadota; class Alphaproteobacteria; order Hyphomicrobiales; family Rhizobiaceae; genus Agrobacterium; species Agrobacterium sp. M50-1. Next base: position 402,031 of record NZ_JBBHZH010000003.1, read on the forward strand.
ATCGAGGCCATGGCGGAGGATTGCGCGACAAAGCCGCCTCCCCAGATTGCTGCGGCGAGCAGAAGCAGCATATTGGCCTGAATACGCGTCATTGTTGGCACCAGCAGAGCAGGGGCCGGAAGATCATTCAGTCACGGCCGTGGCAGACAGGGGATTTCTGGAATGTCGATCCGGCGACGCGGACGACTGTTCCCGGGTGCTTTAGCAGCAACATGCCGAGGCCGCAAGTCGAGGGGGAAGGCCGCTTATTTGTAGCGGCGGGCCTCGTCCTTCAGGCTGCGCCGGGTGAGCGTTAGGCCGCCGATGCCAAGGCCGATAAAGGCTGCGGCTGACAGGACGATGAGCAGGATGTGAGGGCCGGCCTTCGTGGTTGCCGCTACCTGAGGGATGGCGGATGTGTGCAGGGTGTCGATCGCCTGAGCAGCCGCATTGGCCGAGGTTGCGATGCCGGCGGCCATGGTGACGATGACAAGAAAAGCCGCAACGGCCATCCAGAGGGAAAACAGCGTTCTCTGCGCCCTTAACCGTTCAACGGAAGTCCGATCGTTGGTAAACATGGCTGTCGCCTCTTGTCCCTGTTCTTAAAGGATAAAAGAGGCTTCGAAATGGACGGCTTGGAGACCGAATTCTGGCGTTCCGCGGTATTTATTGCGGCAATATTGTGGCAAAGCCTGATATGGCGTCCTTTTGGCCGGATATGGCGTCAGAGGCCGCGTTTTCCGAAGGTCCTGACCTGGCGCAGGGGATGCGGATCGATCGGGCGGTCTTCGCGTGAAAATGCCGGTGGTCCAGCGTTTCTCTCGGTCCTTGACGGGGCGAAATATTCACTGCCGAGTTCCGGGAAACGTGCGTCGAAACTGGTCGGGGCAAGTTCGGGCTTCGCCAGCACGTAACCCTGCATGAGCAGGACGCCGAGTTCCTCGCAGAGATCGACTTGCCAGCCTGTCTCCAGCCCTTCGAAGACCGGCTCAATCCCATCGTCGCGGAACTGGCGGACGATGACGCGCAGAAGGGCGGCGCCCGCCGAATTCTGCATGAAATCGCGCACCCAGCCCGCTTCGAATTTCACATAGTCCGGCTTGATGAGTTTTACCCGGTCGATGTCGGAGTCGCCGGCGCCGTAGTCATCAAGCGCCACGCGAAAGCCGATATCGTGCATGTGGTAAGCGAAGTCCGCGACCATCTGTGTGTCGGAGGCCTTTTTCTCGGAGATTTCGCAGACGATGCGATCCGCCGTCATGCCGGCCTCGTGGGCGGCAAGCCGCATGCGCTCCACTTCCTGGCGCATCTTGGCCGGGGTCTGGAACAGACCCGGATGGAAGTTGACGAAGATGCGGGCGCGGGAACGGTTGAGCCTGCCGGTGTTGAGAATATGGATCGTGCGCAGGATGCTGTCGATGTTTTCGATGTCCTCAGGCGCGACCAGCGAGAAAAATTCGCCCGGCGTTACCGGCTCGCCATTGCGATGGGGACGCACCAGACCCTCGAAGGAATCGATGTCGAGCACCCCGCTCATCGTGCGGCGAAAAATGGGCTGCAGAGCCGATTTCAGGTTAAAGGTGCGATAGGCCGTGGACCATGTGCCATCGACCTCGCGGACAAGACTGGAAAAGATGCTTTTGAGCGCCATTTTTCAACCAGCTATAGAGACACGACCTCTAGGCTCGCGAATGTAGCGTATCAAGCGTTACTTCCGGGTTAAGGAAGGTTAAATTCTCCGCCGCGGCACATAAGCCGGCTTTTGACCTTGAAAGAAGGCCTGTCTTTCGACATAGAAAATGCCGCAGATGACAAGTTTTCCAACCTCTGCTGATGTCAACCCCAATAGGACCGATTAAAAATGGCCTTCCTTGCCGACATTCTCTCCCGCGTAAAGCCATCCGCCACCATCGCTGTTACCCAGAAAGCCCGTGAGCTGAAAGCGAAGGGCCGCGATGTGATCAGCCTTGGCGCCGGCGAGCCGGATTTCGATACGCCCGAAAATATCAAGGAAGCGGCCATCGACGCCATCAAGCGTGGTGAAACGAAATACACGCCTGTTTCCGGCATTCCGGAACTGCGCAAGGCCATTGCCGACAAGTTCAAGCGTGAAAACGGCCTGGACTACAAGCCGGAGCAGACGATTGTCGGCACGGGCGGCAAGCAGATCCTCTTCAACGCCTTTATGGCCACGCTGAACCCGGGTGATGAAGTCGTCATTCCAGCGCCTTACTGGGTAAGCTACCCGGAAATGGTGGCGATCTGCGGTGGTACGCCGGTTTTTGTCGACACGACGCTCGAAGACAATTTCAAGCTGAAGCCGGAAGCGCTGGAAAAGGCGATTACCCCGAAGACCAAGTGGTTCGTCTTCAACTCGCCGTCCAACCCCTCGGGCGCGGCCTATTCGCATGACGAGCTGAAGGCGCTGACGGACGTGCTGGTCAAGCATCCGCATGTCTGGGTGCTGACTGACGACATGTATGAGCACCTGACCTATGGCGATTTCAAATTCGTCACTCCAGTGGAAGTGGAGCCTTCGCTCTACGACCGCACGCTGACGATGAACGGCGTCTCCAAGGCCTATGCCATGACCGGCTGGCGTATCGGCTATGCCGCAGGCCCGCTACCGCTGATCAAGGCCATGGACATGATCCAGGGCCAGCAGACCTCGGGCGCCAGCTCCATCGCACAGTGGGCAGCTGTCGAAGCGCTGAACGGTACGCAGGATTTCATTCCGGCCAACAAGAAGATTTTCGAAGGTCGTCGTGATCTCGTCGTCTCCATGCTCAACCAGGCCAAGGGCATCAATTGCCCGGCTCCGGAAGGCGCGTTCTACGTCTATCCGTCCTGCGCCGGCATGATCGGCAAGACCGCGCCGTCGGGCAAGGTCATCGAGTCTGATGTGGATTTCGTCTCCGAGCTTCTGGAAGCCGAAGGCGTTGCCGTCGTGCAGGGATCGGCCTTCGGCCTTGGCCCTAACTTCCGCATTTCCTACGCCACGTCGGAAGCGCTGCTGGAAGAGGCTTGCAAGCGCATCCAGCGCTTCTGCGCCGATTGCCGCTGATAAGTTGATGCAGTCTTGAAGGAAGCCCGGCAGCGATGCCGGGCTTTTTTTGTTTTCAAAGTCCCGCAAGCTCTCTCCGTCATGCTCGGGCCTGTCCCGAGCATCTGCAACGTCCAGATTTATTTGGACGTGCTTAGATCCTTGGGACAAGCCCAAGGATGACGTCGTGTGGGAGGGTAGCGTTCTCATCACCCTCAGCCCGGCAGCCTGCCGGGCTTTTCTTTCGGCTAAAGCCCGAGAAACAGCAGCATGATGAAGGTGGCGAAGAGGATGAAATGGGTCATTCCCTCGATCGCGTTGGTTTCACCGTCATTGAGATTGATGGCGGCGGCGATGAGGGTGATGAAGACCATGACGGTCTGAACCGGCGTCATGGCCATGATGAAGGGTTGGCCGGTATAAAGCGCGATGCCCTCCATCACAGGAACGGTCAGGATGACAGTCGAGAGCGATGCGCCCATGGCGATATTGACCACGGCCTGCATGCGGTTTCGCAGGGCGGAGCGGAGCGCGGTGAGGATTTCCGGCGATGCCGAGATTGTTGCCACCACGACCGCCATCAGCGCGGGCGGTGCGCTGGTGCCTTCGAGGCTTTCGCTCAGGAAGGTCGACATGAATTCCGCCAGCACGCCGATCAATACCACGCCGGCGATGATGAGGCCGATGGAAAGCGGAACGCTGCCTTCGTCTTCCTCCTCCGCATGACCGTCTGACGGCTGACCGGCCGGATGTGTCTTGCGAGGGTAGGCGTAGCTGAAGAAATAGCTGTGAGGGCCAACCTGCATTTTGAGGAAGAGCGCATAAAGCGCGATCATGGCGACGATGGTGAAGGCGGAATAGACGTGCCAGCTCTGCTCTGGAATGAACTCCGGCACGATCATCGAAATACCCATGGCCGTGAGGATCATCACGCCATAGGTCTTGCCGGAATCGTCATTATAGGGCTGTTCGCCGTGGCGCAGGCCGCCGAGCAGGGCGGCCAGGCCCAGAATGCCGTTGATGTCGATCATGACGGCGGAATAGATCGTATCGCGCACGAGGGTGGGTGAACTGGATTCGCTCATGATGATGGCAAGGATCAGCACTTCCACGGCGACCGCCGAGAGGGTGAGGATCATCGTTCCATAGGGATCGCCGACCTTGGCGGCGAGGATTTCGGCGTGGTGGGCGACCCGCATCGAGATGAGAACGATCAGTCCGATCAGCACGATTGCGGCAATGAGCGCCGCCGTTTTTCCGGCTTCGAATATGGCATGCTCGGTCATATAGGCGATGATTGCCGCCGGTATCGCGAGAAGCAGCATCCGCTCCTGTTTCAGAATAGAACCCGCCATCGATTTCCCTTCCCCGTGCCAGTCCCAAGCTGTGACGTATCGTCCATGAGATCAAGCAGGATTTGCGCTTGAGTGCTTTTGGTAGGATAGTGGTGTTGCAGGACATGCTGCTCATGCCGCGCTGTCCCATCGGGTGCAATGCTTGAAACGCGGTTGTGGTTGCCATGTCGCCTACCGAGACAGGAGGACCATGCATGACCAAAGTGGTGTATGAAATCGTCGAACATGACGGAGGCTTCGCCTACCGCATGAACGGCGCTTATTCCGAAACATTTCCTACCTATGCCGATGCGGTCGAGGCCGCGCGCATCGTTGCCGCCGAACAGCAGGTTGGGGGCGATGACGAGGAAATCAGCTATCAGGATGAGAGCGGCCACTGGCATGAGGAATATAGCCAGGGCGGCGATCGGCCGGAAGCCGAGGTGGTCGACAAGACGTCACAGCCGGCCAGACCGTTTTGATGAGCGAGTTTTGCGGTATTGATGCCGGATTGGCGCTAGCGCCGTTTCGGCGGAGCACCCGGATCGGTTTCTTTGAGATGACCCTTGAGGCCTTCGACGAGCGCGCTGAAGACGGCACGGCATCGCGGTGAAGTCTTGAGATTTTCATGCATCGCCACCCAGGTGTGGAGCGGGATGTCGATTTTCGGAAGGACTTGCACAAGCCGAGGGTCCTTGCGCGCCAGACCGATCTGACAGACGCCGATGCCCGCGCTGGCGCGGATCATGGCAAGCTGGGCGAGGTTGCTGTCGGCGCGGATTTCGAAGGAAATTTCCTCAATATCGGGTATTTCCGGATCGAGCGAGCGCATCCGCTGGATGGCCGCCCGGATGAAAGGCGTCTTGCGGTCGAAACCGACCATGCGGTGATGGTTGAGATCTTCCATGCTCTTCGGAGCGCCGGCTCTGGCCAGATAGTCGCGCGTCGCATGAAATCCCAGACGGAAATTGCCGATGTAACGCATGACGATCGCATCCTGCTGTGGTTCGGTCATGCGAATGGCGATATCGGCCTCACGCCGCAAAAGGTCTTCCAGCGTATCGGACAGTGAAAGCTCGATTTCAAGCCGGGGGTGGATTTCCTGCATGGCCGTGATGATTGGCGGCAGCATCTCCACGCCGATGATGTCAGAGGCGCTGATGCGCACGGTGCCTTCGATCTTGCCGACCTCGCCGGAGGCCGCGCGCATGAGGGCTGCGGTCGTCGCCGCCAGATTTTCCGCATAGGGGCGGAGCGCAAGTGCTGCTTCCGTCGGCATCAGCCCGTGGGGCGAGCGGATGAACAGCGGAAAACCGACGGCTTCTTCCAGAGCCCCGATATGGCGTCCCGCCGTCGGCTGTGTGATGCCGAGTTCGCGCGCGGCGGCGGAAAGCGAGCCGTCGCTCAGCACGCTGAGGAAGGTGCGGTAAAAATCCCAGCTGATGTCACGGCTTCGTGTCATAATATTTTGTATAGCTGCTCCACTCATTTCGATAATTTCGTATATCGCAGAACGGGACGATACTCCAGCCCACAACAAGGAGTACGGCGATGATATATGAAAACAACGCAGACACAGCGGCGAATGACCGGCCTCTGGCCCTGATTTTGGGGGTGAATGGCGGTATCGGCAGTCAGGTCTCCAGGATGCTGCAGCAACGCGGATGGCGGGTGAGGGCGATGACGCGCCAGCAAACAGCGTCCCGGACCACTGGTGATATCGAGTTCGTAACCGGAGACGCCATGAACCGGCAGGATGTTCTCGGCGCGGCAAAAGATGCGCGGCTGATCGTCCATGCGGTTAATCCTCCGGGATATCGCAACTGGGACAGGCAGGTATTGCCGATGCTGGACAATACCATTGCCGCTGCCGAGGCCTGCGGGGCGAGGATCGTCTTTCCGGGCAGCGTCTATAATTTCGGCCCGGATGCCTTTCCCCTCCTGACGGAAGAAAGCCCGCAAAAACCCTTTACCCGCAAGGGTGCACTGCGTGTGGAGATGGAGCGACGGCTGAAAATGGCGTCGATGCGTGGTGTGCCTGTTCTGATTGTCCGGGCGGGGGATTTCTTTGGGCCGGATGCGAGAAATAACTGGTTTTCGCAGATGCTGGTACGGCCGGGAAAGCCGGTCCGCAGCGTCCAGAATCCCGCCGCATCCCATGCGGGGCATCAATGGGCCTATCTGCCTGACGTGGCGGAGACGATCGGTCGGCTGCTTGACCGGGCCGGCGAGCTTCCTGCTTTCGCCCTCTACCACATGGAAGGTTTCTGGGATTTCGATGGGCTGCAGCTGATTGACGCGATCGAGCGGGTTGTGGGGCATCCGGTCAAGCGGCGGCGGCTATTCTGGCCGGGGATCAAATTGGCCGCGCCTTTCGTTCCCCTGTTCCGCGAAGTGCTTGAAATGCAATATCTCTGGCAGATGCCGATCCGGATGAGCAATCGCAAGCTGACGGATTTCCTTGGAACGGAACCCAAAACACCGATCGATGTCGCGGTATCGGCGACATTGGCGAGCCTCGGCTGCCTTGAGCAGAGGCAGCACCCGGCGAGCCTTCCTCATCCGGCCGATGCCGGGGGCAGGGTGTGATGGCGACGGCTGCGAATGGGGTGTCGGCTCGGCGTCGCCTGTTTGCCGTGATTTCGGCAAGCGTGCCGGTGCTGATCTTCGCGCAGGTGCTGCTGGCCGGGCTGTCGATCTATTATGATGGATCGCTGCTTTCGCTGCATAAGGGGCTCGGTGTCCTGATCGCCGTTCCGATCCTGTCGCTGGTGTTCCTCGCTCTGCGGTACGACGATCTGCGGCCTAACCTTGCCCGCACGCTGGTCCTGCTTGGTCTTTATTGTCTTCAGGTGGCGCTGATGAGCATCGGCCGGGAAACGGGCAATGGCTTTCTGCAGGCGCTGCATGTGCCCAACGCCTTCGTCATGGGCGCGTTTTCCGATTTTGCCGCGCGGCAGGCGCGCGCCCTGCACTGAAAGAAATACGCCGCACCGCTCTCGAGCAGTGCGGCGTATTTGCTTGATCCTTTATCAGGCGAGCGCCGGATAGTCGGTATAACCCTCGGCTCCGCCGCCATAGAAGGTTGGCTGGTTCGGCTCATTGAGCGGCGCATCGTTTTTCAGGCGGCGCACCAGATCCGGATTGGCGATGAAGGCCTTGCCGAAGGCCACGGCGTCCACCTTGCCGCTTTCAACGGCTTCGATGGCGCTCTCACGGTCATAGCCATTATTGGCGATCCACAGCCCCTTGCCGCCGGCATTGCGATAGGCGGCCTTGAAGGCGGTGTAATCGAAAGGCTTGTCGCCCTGCTTGAAATCGCGCGGGCCGCCGGTTGCGCCTTCAACGACATGGATGAAGGCGAGATTGCGCTTGCCGAGCTGTTCCACCACGTAATTATAGAGCGGCTGCGGATCGGCTTCGAAAATATCGTTGGCGGGGGTAACGGGGGAAAGGCGGATGCCGGTGCGGCCCGCGCCAATCTCTTCCGCCACCGCATCGACGACTTCCAGCAGGAAGCGGGCGCGGTTCTCGATCGGGCCGCCATACTCATCCGTGCGCTGGTTGGTGCTGGATTTCAGGAACTGCTCGATCAGGTAGCCATTGGCGGCATGGATTTCGACGCCGTCGAAACCGGCCTCCAGAGCCGCGCGTGCGCCGCTGCGGTAATCCTCGAGGATGAGGCCGATATCGTCGATGGTGAGCGCGCGGGGCTCTGAGGTTTCGGCAAAAGCGCCGGTGCCGTCATCATTGATGATATAGGTCTTCGACTTGGCGGGAATGGCGGAAGGAGCAACCGGCTGGCCGCCATGCGGCTGCAGCGAGGTGTGGGAAATGCGGCCGACATGCCAGATCTGCGCGACGATCTTGCCTCCGGCTGAATGCACGCCATCGGTAACCTGTTTCCAGCCCGCAATCGCTTCCCGCTTGTAGAGGCCCGGAACATCCGCATAGCCCTGACCCTGCTGGGAAATCGGCGTGCCTTCGGTGACGATCAGCCCGGCCGTGGCGCGCTGCTCGTAATAGGTGGCGTTGAGATTGTTGGGAATTGCGCCCGGCGAGCGGTTGCGGGTGAGGGGGGCCATGACGATACGGTTGGCGAGTGCGATATCGCCGGCCTGTGCCGGTTCGAAAAGACTGGTCATGCGACTTCACTTTCTGGTCGGTTGGCGAAATTGCGCGGCAGGCGCGCTATCTGGGTCGGGTGCCGGATCGAAACCTGCGTTGCGGTTCCCATCCGGCACCCCGGGGCTCAAAGCTTGGGAGGCTCAGAGATTGGCGTGCAGATAATTGCGGAAGGCGTCGATGGTTTCCTCGTTGCGCTCAAAAAACACCCATTGCCCAACCTTTTTCGACCTGATGAGGCCAGCTGCCTGCAATACCGCCAGATGCGACGAGACGGTGGATTGCGACAGGCCGCTGATCTGAAACTGGTTGGCGCACACGCCCATGCTAAGCGGATGCTCCTGGCAGAAGTGACTTTCCGGCCGCTTCAGCCATTCCAGAAATTTCAGCCTTGCTGGGTGCGAAAGGGCCTTGAGGATTTCCTCCGGGTTCATCTGGGTTTCTTTAATATCTGACATTGGCGATATTTATATCGATCATTTTCGATATACAAGTCACGTCTCTGTGAGGACCGTGGGGAGCGGGCAGGCGGTTCCAAAAAAGAAGGCCGCAGGATGTCTCCGCGGCCTGACAAGTTTGAAGGTCAAAACCTCCAGAGGGGAACAGCTGTCGCGTGCCTTGGGCGAGCGTGACAGCCAACTAAAATATGGGAGCGGCAATAATGCAAAACAAGGTTGCATCATGCGATATTTCGCCAATTTGGAGAAAATTCTTGCGGGTAAAAAAAGAGGGCCGCCGGATGGATCCAGGGCCCTTTAAGTGTGAAGGTCAAAAACCTCCAGAGGGGAACAGCTGATGCGGTGGAACTGGGAGGAAAAGCCACCGTGTGCATCAGCTGAGAGCGATATGGTGCTTTTTTGTGCACGAAACAACTCTTTTTTGTGCAGGTCAGGCATGCGCACCACGCAGCCCTCGATATTTCCGGTATATTTTATGTGCAATGCTGCCGGAGAGCGCCGGCATTCCGCTCACGCAACGCTTTGCGTAAGCTATTGAAATTAAAGCACGATAGCCAAGCGCCGGCTATTTTAACGTCAGAAGTTCCAGTTTCGCGCCTTGGCGACGATGAAGTCGCGGAAGGCTTTCAGCTTTGCAGCGTTTTTCATCTCGTCGGGATAACAGAAGTAGGTATCGAATGACGGAATATCTGCGGCGAGCGACAGCTGGATGAGGCCGGGATCGCGCCCGACGATATAGTCAGGCAAACAGGCGATGCCGATTCCCAACAGGCAGGCGCGCTTGATCGATGTCTGGCTGTTGATCTGCAGATGCGGCGTGCGCGTGTTGTCGGAAGACCGTCCGGCATTTTCCAGCCAGTTGACATCAAGGAGATAGTTGGGCGCCGGCTCACCGAAAGAGATGATGCGGTGGTTGTCGAGATCCTCAATCGACTGCGGCTCTCCGTGACGGTTGATGTAGGACGGTGCGGCATAGACGTGCATATGCACCGTGAACAGCTTGCGCTGGATGAGGTCCGACTGCTGCGGCTGGCGCAGGCGGATGGCGCAATCGGCGTGGCGCATGTTCACGTCCAGCTCCTCATTGTCGAGGATGAGCTGGATCGACATTTCCGGGTAGAGCTGCAGGAACTCCTGCACCTTGTCCGTCAGCCAGCCCTGGCCGAGACCAACGGTCGTCGTCACGCGCAGCTTGCCGCTCGGCTTCTCCGTCGTCTCCGTCAGTTGCATCTTGACGGTTTCGAGCTTCAGCAGCACGTCATGGGCGGTGCGATACAGCAGCTCGCCCTGTTCGGTGAGGATCAGGCCTCGGGCGTGGCGATGGAACAGCTTGACGCCGACATCCTGTTCCAGCGCGCTGACCTGACGGCTGATGGCCGACTGAGACAAATGCAGCTTGTCGGCAGCATGGGTGAAAGACCCCGCTTCGGCTGCGGCATGAAAAATGCGCAGTTTATCCCAGTCCAATGGCATTGCCATGCCTATCCTGCCTTTCGGTTATTCCGCTGCTACCGCGAGCGGTTGTTGCGCGGTGAGATAACGTTCCGCTTCCAGCGCCGCCATGCAGCCCATGCCGGCGGCGGTGATAGCCTGACGGTAGATGTCGTCGGTGACGTCGCCGGCAGCGAAAATGCCCTCAACATCGGTGGCTGTGGAATCGGGAGCCGTCCACATGTAACCATTGTCCTTGAGCTTCACCTTGCCCTTGAACAGTTCGACTGCGGGCGCGTGGCCAATGGCGACGAAGACGCCATCGATCGGCGTGTCGCTGATCGCGCCGGTCTTGGTGTCGCGCAACCTTACGCCAGAGACGGAGGGCGGCATTGGCGGCTTGGCGGGAGCGCCGGTGATTTCGGCGATTTCCGTGTTCCACAGGATCTTGACGTTTTCCTTCGCGAACAGCCGTTCCTGAAGGATTTTTTCCGAGCGGAAGCTGTCGCGGCGGTGCACGACGGTAACGGTCTTGGCGATATGGGCGAGGTACAGCGCTTCCTCCACGGCGGAGTTGCCGCCGCCGACCACGATCACATCCTTGTTGCGGTAGAAGAAGCCATCGCAGGTGGCGCAGGCGGAAACGCCGAAGCCCTGAAATTGCTGTTCGGTTTCGATGCCGAGCCACTTGGCCTTGGCGCCGGTGGCGATGATCAGCGTGTCGGCGGTCCAGACCTGACCGGAATCGGTCTTGACCACGAAAGGCCGTACATTGGTTTCAACTTCGGTGACGAGGTCGCTGACGATTTCAGCACCCACATGGGTCGCCTGCTTCAGCATCTGATCCATCAGCCAGGGGCCTTGGATCGGATCAGCAAAGCCCGGATAGTTCTCGACATCGGTGGTGATCATCAGCTGGCCGCCCTGTTCCATGCCGGCAATCAGCACGGGTTTCAGCATTGCGCGGGCCGCGTAGATCGCCGCTGTATAACCAGCGGGACCAGAGCCAATGATCAATACCTTGGTATGGCGGGCAGACATGGAAACGTTCCTTTTTACGGTAGCGGGGCCTTTGAGCAGCAAGACCTTCCAGCCGCAGCACGGCGGACAGGCCACAACCCCTTCATTGCCCGGTATTTAAGGTTGTCTAGTGTCTTTATTCAAGGGCAGCCTTGCGTTACCAACAAGGCAGTTGTGGATGCGCGCGCAATTTTGTGACCGGGCGGTGGCATAATGTTGCGAATCCCGCGCCGAATAGTACAAGGAAGTTCTACAGCTTAACGAGGTACTCCTCCGTGACCAGCGTCGAACTCGATGCCATCGATCTGAAAATCCTGCGCGAATTGCAGCGCGACGGGCGTATGACCAATGTGGAACTGGCCGAAAGGGTCGGTATTTCCGCGCCGCCCTGCCTCAGGCGGGTCCGCAAGCTGGAGGAGGCGGGCGTGATCGAGGGTTATCACGCCATGTTGAACGCGCCGAAGCTCGGTTTCGACCTCGTCGCCTTCTGCATGATCGGTCTCAAGCGCCAGTCGGACAGCAATCTGAAGGCTTTTGCGGCGGCAACCGCCGGCTGGTCGCTGGTGCGGCAGGCCTGGATGGTGTCTGGCGAAAGCGACTTCCTGCTGCATTGCGTCGCCAGGAACCTGACGGAATTTCAGGATTTCGTCATCGAGGTTCTGACGGCGGATGAAAATGTCGATACGGTGCGCACCATGCTCACCATCCGTCAGGTCAAGCGCGTCGGTCTGGTGGAAATCTGATCGGCCGGCTTTTCGTCGACTTCGGGGGCATTACCCCCGCCGCAACGCCTCATAGACTTCGCCGAGACTTGTCGCTTCTTTTTCCAGCGGAAAAGTGCTGCGCACATGCGCAAGTCCGGCACTTGCGTGGGCTTTTGCCAGAGCAGGATCGGCGAGATAGGTCTTTATCGCATCTCTCAGTGAGGCATAGTCACCCGCGTCAACAACCGCCCCGGTCTCGCCGGTGACGATCATCTCTTCGTAAGCGCCGGCATTGCTGGCGACAACGGCCGTCCCGGAGGCCATGGCTTCGAGCGGTGTCAGGCCAAAGCCTTCATTGCGGGATGGGGCGACATAGAGCGTCAGCCGCCGGTACCAGGGCTTGATGTCATCAACTTCGCCCTGAAATACGATGCGGTCGGAAAGGCCGGCTGCGGCGACATCGGCCTTGAGCGCATCACCGAAGGCCTTGTGTTCCGCCGTGACGCGGCCGGACACCACGGCTGTCCATTCCGGATAGGCGGGTAGAAGCTCGATCATGGCGCGCACGAAGAGATCGGTGCCCTTCTGGTGGCGCACCCGCCCGAAACAGCCGATCAGATAGTGGCCCGGCAGGCCGGTTGCCGCGATCGTATCTTCCGGGCCGGTTGCCGGGTGGAACAGGTCGGTATCGACGCCATGCATGACGACGCGATGGGGCACTTCCAGAAACGAGCCGGAGCGGGCGTTGGTCGCAACCACGGCATCCATCTTCGAAATCAGAAAACGGGTATAGGCGGAATGCCGCCTCTGTGCCGCGGAGGTAAAGAGCAGCTTCACCTTCATGCGCAGCACATCGCGCATCAGAAGACCCGGCAGCATTTCGAGGTTGCGGCGGGCATGCCAGATGCGCGGGCCACCCTGCGGGCCGTTTTGCCAGAGCCGCCACAGATCGCGGAAGCGCACATGCGGCAGATGCGGCGGCAGGCCGGGGCCGATGGTGGCCACCTTCTGTTCCAGCCGGTTCTGCACCGGTATCAGCTGAACGATGGTGGAGGTAACGCCCGAGAGCCTGCGCTTGAAGTTTGGCGCAAGCACCTGCACATCTTTCAGACTGACGTGGGACAAGATGGGCTTCCGTCTCTGCGGCTGGTTTGGGAATTTAATACGTCAAAAAGCAACGCGCCCGCATGGGGCGCATTGCACGTCGGGCAATCAGCCCCACTGAACCGCGAGAATCTCGTAACCCTTGGCGCCGCCAGGTGCATTGACTTCGATGCTGTCGCCGACTTCCTTGCCAATGAGGGCGCGGGCGATGGGTGAGGAGATGGAGATGCGGCCAGCCTTCACATCGGCTTCCTGATCGCCGACGATCTGGTAGGTCTTTTCCTCATCGCTGTCTTCATCGACCAGCTTGACGGTCGCTCCGAACTTGATCTTCGAACCCGACATCTTGGAGAGATCGATGACTTCCGCGCGTGCGGTCAGGTCTTCGAGTTCAGTGATGCGGCCTTCATTGTGGCTCTGGGCTTCCTTGGCAGCATGGTACTCGGCGTTTTCCGAAAGGTCGCCATGGGCGCGCGCCTCCGCAATCGCCTCGATGATACGGGGACGTTCCTCCTGCTGGCGAAAGCGCAGCTCCTCCTGCAGCTTGACGAATCCACCCTGAGTCATCGGTACTTTTTCTACCATTTTTTTATCCTTCGCATTCCGGTCGCTTTACTTGCAGACACAAAAAGAAACAGGTTCCGGAGAGGAACTCCGGAACCATGCCAAAATCATAACTGAGCCGACTATATCAGAAGACGACAGCGAAATGCCAGCAAATTTGAGGTGTGAGTATTTCCTCATCCAATCAAAGGCTTGACTGCCAATATTGACATTCTTCAATGGAACATATAGTGAACATGATCATGAAGAAGTCGATCAGGCAACGGCTGGCCATTCTCTCCGACGCGGCGAAATACGATGCCTCCTGCGCATCGAGCGGCACGACAAAACGCAACTCCGCAGTGTCAGGCGGTCTGGGTTCCACGGAAGGCTCGGGCATCTGTCACGCCTATGCTCCGGATGGGCGCTGCATTTCGCTTTTGAAAATTCTGCTGACCAATTTCTGCATCTATGATTGCGCCTATTGCATCAACCGCTCTTCCAGCAATGTCGAGCGGGCGCGGTTTACACCAGAAGAAGTGGTGTGGCTGACGCTGGAGTTTTATCGGCGCAACTATATCGAGGGGCTGTTCCTGTCCTCCGGCATTATCCGCTCCTCCGATCACACGATGGAGGAGATGGTGCGCGTGGCGCGCGAACTGCGCGTTACCCATGGTTTTCGCGGCTATATCCACCTGAAATCGATTCCCGAAGCATCGCCCAGGCTCATCGAGGAAGCGGGGCTTTATGCGGATCGCCTTTCGATCAACATCGAGTTGCCCACTGACAGCGGCATTGGCCGTTTCGCGCCGGAAAAGCAGCCCGCCAATATTCGCCGCTCCATGGCCGATATCCGCCTGAAGATCGAGGAGGCGGGGGAGCCGACCGTTCGCACACGCAAGACCAGGCGCTTTGCGCCGGCCGGTCAGAGCACGCAGATGATCGTGGGGGCCGATGGCGCAGACGATAGCACCATTCTCTCCACCAGCGCCCGGCTTTATGGCAGCTACGGTTTGCGGCGCGTTTATTATTCGGCCTTCAGCCCCATTCCGGATTCGTCGAAGAACCTGCCGCTCATCAAGCCGCCGCTCATGCGGGAACACCGGCTTTATCAGGCCGACTGGCTTTATCGCTTTTATGGCTTCGACATTGGCGAGATAACGGCGATCGGCGGCGACGGCATGCTCGACCTCGATATCGACCCGAAACTCGCCTGGGCGCTCAAACATCGCGAGCGTTTCCCTGTGGACGTCAATGTTGGGGATCGGGAAATGCTCTTGCGCGTGCCCGGTTTCGGCACGAAGACGGTTGCTTCCATCCTGTCCTCGCGGCGATTCCGGCGGCTGCGGCTGGAGGATATTGCCCGCTTCGGTGTTTCCCTGAAAAAGGTGAAGGCCTTCATCGTCGCAGAGGGCTGGACGCCGGGCAAGCTGACCGAGCGGCCGGATCTGCGGGCGATGTTTGCGCCGCAGCCCGAACAATTGTCGCTCTTGTGATGTATGGCCCGGTTCTGGAAGGACGGGGTGATTTCGGCGAGTGGCGCGACGCCGCCCGCGCGGCCCTTACCGCCGATATTCGACCCGAGATGATTGACTGGCGGCTGCGGGATGACGGGGCAGGGTTGCTGGATTTTGCCGGCCAGCCCTTGCCGGCGGTCGGCTCCGGGTCTGCGCAGGTTTCCGTTCCAGCCTCATTCGTCGCGCTGGCGCAGGCCGCCATCTGTCACAATGATCCAGGCCGTTTTGCACTGCTTTACCGGCTGTTGTGGCGGCTGAGGCAGTATCGCGCGCTGTTACAGTTCAAGTCCGATCCGGATGTTTCAGAGGTCCGGCTGCTTGAGAAATCCGTCCGCCGCGATTGTCACAAGATGACGGCTTTTGTTCGCTTCAAGGAAGTGCCCTTACCACAGGGGCAGGGTGGGCGGCGGCGGTTCATTGCCTGGTTCGAGCCTGATCATTTCATCGTCGAGCGGACGGCAGCCTTTTTCCAGCGGCGGTTTACCGACATGGACTGGCTGATCGCCACGCCGAAGGGTTCTGCACAGTGGGATGGAAACGCGCTACGGACCTCGCGGGAGGCGGCGGCGAAACCCGACCTGACGGACGAGACGGATGAACTCTGGCGGACCTATTATGCCAATATATTCAATCCGGCCCGCCTGAAGATCAAAGCCATGACCGCGGAGATGCCGAAGAAATACTGGAAGAACCTGCCGGAAGCCGATCTTATTCCCGGTCTGGTTCTCGGGGCGGAGGCGCGGGTGCTGGAGATGGCCGCCAAGGCGGCAAGCCAGCCGCAGCCGTTTCACCACCGTCTGCAGGCTGCGGCCGCTGCACGGGAGACACCGCGGCCGGCGCCGGATGGCACGCTCGCGTCGCTGGCGCGGGAGGCGGGCCATTGCACCCGCTGCCCCCTGCATTGCAACGCCACGCAGACTGTTTTCGGCTCTGGCCCGGAGGATGCGAACATCATGATCGTTGGCGAGCAGCCGGGCGATCAGGAGGATCTCGCCGGCAAACCTTTCGTCGGCCCGGCCGGCCAGCTCTTTGACCGGACTCTCGCCCAAATCGGCATCGAACGCAAAAAAACTTTACGTCACCAATGCCGTCAAGCACTTCAAATATGAAACGCGTGGCAAACGACGTATCCATCAGCGGCCAAATGCAGGCGAAGTGGAGCAATGCCGTTGGTGGCTCAATCAGGAAATCGCGCTTGTTCGGCCCAAACTGATCGTTGCCATGGGCGCAACGGCGCTTTATGCGCTGACCGGCGGCAAGGAAAAAGTCACGGAGATTCGGGGGCGTTCTTTACCAATGGAGGAGGGCCGGACGCTTTTTGTCACCGTGCACCCGTCTTTTCTCCTGCGCCTTGTCGATACGCAGGCAAAAGCGGCGGAGATGGCAAGATTCACGAAGGATATGGATTTTATTAGAATGTTCGAATAGATTTCTATTTTCGATTGGAGACTTATTTCGGAATGTGAATATTAACTTACAGTAGTGTAATTTATTGATTATTTATATGTTATTTTTATTGAAATTTTATACTTAATATTATAATTAAGTCCTCCGAATTTATATACCGTATGGACAAATCATGTTAGGTGAACTCGACCTTACGACAGTCATACTGATGCAAAAGTGTTCCTATATCGTTGGACTTTTGAGTTTTATCTACCTGAAAATGACCAATCGCGGTTTGCGCGGGCCCGTTCCTCTCGCGGCGGGTTTCGCGACGATGACGATTGGCTCCACGCTCGCCGGTTACGGAGAATGGGGAATATTGTCGCCGGCCTTGTGGCAACTCGGCAGTGTCGTTTTTGGTATTGTGGGCTATGCGCTGATCTGGCTCGGCCTGAAAACGTTGAGCGATGGACGCGCCGTCGACCGGCGAATCCTACTCTTTGTGTGTTTTATCACCGTGCTGGCGATGGTTGTCGCGTATCAGGTGGCGGACAATAATGCGCTTCGCGCGGCGCTCTTTAATGGCTGCGCGTCGCTGGCCTATCTCGCCGGGGCATTGGTGCTTCTTGAAGGATGGCGCAGGGAACCGCTGCTTTCCCGTCTGGCGCTGGGTGCGATTACCGGCGTCTCCGGTCTCATTTCGCTGGCGGTGATGAAAAGCGTGCTTTTCCCGGCTTATGCCGCCCTCAATCTGGTCAATGCGTTTTTCTTCATCATCATGCTGAACTTTGCCATCGCCCTGTTCGTGATGATGCTGGTTGCCGAGCGGTCGGAACGGAAATTGCTGGTTCTTGCCAATACGGACCCTCTGACCGGCGTCAAGAACCGACGCTTCTTCTTCCAGACCATGCCTGCGACGCCTCATCCCACTGACGCGGCCATGTTGCTGGATATCGACCACTTCAAGTCGATCAATGACCGTTTCGGCCACGCCGTCGGCGATAGCGTGCTGCAGGAAGTGGCGAAGCGCATCGGCGGCAGCATTCGCGGTGGGGACGTGCTGGCGCGCTACGGTGGGGAGGAATTCATCATCTACCTGCCGGGCGCCGGCGTTCACAAAGCCTGCATGATCGGCGAACGCATTCGCGATGCGATTGCGGTCAGCGAGGTCGACTGCGGCGGTCTGCGTGTCGGCGTGACGATCAGCATCGGCGTTGCCGCCACCGGCGACATGCGCTGCGATCTCCAGACGCTCGCCGAAATGGCGGATCGTGCGCTTTACCGAGCAAAGACCGAAGGGCGCAACTGTGTCCGCGAGGCGCTGGCGGCCTAGGGGCATCCTCGTTTCTGCGGCTGGCAGCTTGCGGCTCAGCCGCTCGGCGCACTCGCATCCATCGCGGCGCGATGCCGTAGGGCTTCTTTCAACAATATCTCGATCTGGGCATTGATGCTGCGCAGTTCATCGCTCGCGGTGTGGCGGATTTCATTCAAGATTGCGGGTTCGATCCGCAGCGGAAAAGCCACGCGCTCCGGGCCTGGCGGACGTCCAGCCATGATTTAACCCTGCAGCTTCAAGTTCAGGGAAATCATGCGACCGCTGGCGGGGGCGGATTTTTCAGGCGTAGGAAAAGACATCATGGGCCTCGCGTGGGAATGATGTCTTTTTGATACCCGCAACGGATTGCAGCGGGATTACGCGATGCAAAACGCCGCGGACATGGCGATCCGCGGCGTTTTGTTTTCAATCTTGCGGACTTTTCCCGCAGAAACTTAGTTGAAGTAGCTCTGCAGCGGCTTCACTTCCAGATTGCCTGCCTTCAGCGCCTTGATGGCGAGGGCTGCGGCTTCCGCACCGGCCATGGTGGTGTAGTAGGGCACCTTCTGCATCAGCGTTGCGCGGCGCAGCGACTTTGAGTCGGAGATCGCCTTGTTGCTGTCGGTGGTGTTGATGACGAGCTGGACCTGACGGTTACGGATGGCGTCTTCGATATGCGGACGGCCTTCCTGCACCTTGTTG
Organism: Agrobacterium sp. M50-1; assembly: GCF_049843495.1. NCBI lineage: Bacteria > Pseudomonadati > Pseudomonadota > Alphaproteobacteria > Hyphomicrobiales > Rhizobiaceae > Agrobacterium > Agrobacterium sp. M50-1. The sequence goes on from NZ_JBBHZH010000003.1 coordinate 420,692, forward strand.
ATCTTTTCGGCGTTGATGCCCTGTTCAGCGAGGAAACGCTGGGTGCCGCCGGTTGCCAGCACCTTGAAGCCGCTTTCCACTAGAATGCGGATGGCCGGCAGAACGCCTTCCTTGTCCTCGTCACGCACGGAAACGAAGACCGTGCCGGAGCGCGGCAGGTCGACGCCGGCGCCAAGCTGGCTCTTGGCGAAGGCCAGCGCGAAATCCGTGTCGAGGCCGATGACTTCGCCGGTCGAGCGCATTTCCGGTCCGAGCAGAATGTCGACGCCGGGGAAGCGGGCGAAGGGGAAGACCGCTTCCTTGACGGCGATGTGCTTCAGGTTGCGCGGATCGGGCTTTTGGCCATAGGCGGCAATCGCCGCATCGAGCTTTTCACCGGCCATGACGCGGGCGGCGATTTTGGCGATCGGCGCGCCGATGGTCTTGGCGACGAAAGGCACGGTACGCGAGGCGCGCGGATTGACTTCGAGAACGTAGATGGTGCCATCCTTGATGGCGTACTGAACGTTCATCAGGCCGCCGACATTGAGCGCCTTGGCAAGAGCCGTGGTCTGGCGCTCCAGTTCGTCGAGCATTTCCTTGCTCAGCGAACGCGAAGGCAGCGAGCAGGCCGAGTCGCCCGAGTGGATGCCGGCTTCTTCGATATGTTCCATGATGCCCGAGACGAAGACGTTTTCGCCGTCGCACAGCGCATCGACGTCCACTTCGACGGCGTTGGTCAGGTAGCTGTCGAACAGAAGCGGGTTCTTGCCGAGCAGGGTGTTGATCTGGCCGGTCTTGTCGTTCGGGTAACGCTGCTTGATGTCCTCAGGCACGAGACCCGGAACCGTGTCGAGCAGGTAGGTCTGGAGCTGGCCTTCCGAATGGATGATCTGCATGGCGCGGCCACCCAGAACGTAGGAGGGACGCACGACCAGCGGGAAGCCGATTTCCGAAGCGACGAGGCGCGCCTGTTCAACCGAATAGGCAATGCCGTTGTTCGGCTGGGCGAGGTCGAGCTTCATCAGCAGCTTCTGGAAGCGGTCGCGGTCTTCGGCAAGGTCGATCATGTCAGGCGCGGTGCCGAGGATCGGGATACCGTTCTTTTCCAGCGCTTCGGCCAGCTTCAGCGGCGTCTGGCCGCCGAACTGCACGATGACGCCGACCAGTTCGCCCTTTTCCTGTTCGGCGCGCATGATCTCGATCACGTCTTCGGCCGTCAGCGGTTCGAAATAGAGGCGGTCGGAAGTGTCGTAGTCGGTCGAAACCGTTTCCGGGTTGCAGTTGATCATGATCGCTTCGAAGCCTGCATCCTTCAGCGCGAAGGCGGCATGGCAGCAGCAATAATCGAACTCGATGCCCTGGCCGATACGGTTCGGGCCGCCGCCGAGGATGACGACCTTCTTGCGGTCGGAAACCTGCGCTTCAGAGCGGGCGGCGCCGACGAAGGGAATTTCATAGGTCGAATACATGTAGGCTGTGGGCGAGGCGAATTCTGCCGCGCAGGTATCGATGCGCTTGAAGACCGGGCGAACATTGAGGCTGTTGCGCAGTTCGGCCACTTCCTTCGGGCGCTTGCCCGTCAGAATTGCCAGGCGGGCGTCGGAAAAGCCCATGGCTTTGAGCATGCGCAGGTTCTCGGCGTCCTGCGGCAGGCCCTGCTCGCGAATACGGGCTTCCATATCCACGATTGCCTTGAACTGGGCGATAAACCAGGGGTCGATCTTCGAGTTTTCGTGGACTTCTTCTTCCGTCATTCCCATGCGCAGCGCCTGGGCGACCATGCGCAGGCGATCCGGCGTCGGCGTGCCGATGGCGGCGCGGATGGCGTTCTTGGAGCCTTCGCCTTCTTCAAAGCCGGGGATTTCGATTTCATCGAGACCGGTGAGGCCGGTTTCCATGCCGCGCAGCGCCTTCTGCAGCGATTCCGCGAAGGTGCGGCCGATGGCCATGACTTCACCGACCGACTTCATGGCGGTGGTGAGGATCGGCGAGGCGCCGGGGAATTTCTCGAAGGCGAAACGCGGGATCTTGGTGACGACGTAGTCGATCGACGGTTCGAACGAGGCAGGCGTCGCGCCGCCGGTGATGTCGTTTTCCAGCTCGTCCAGCGTATAACCGATGGCGAGCTTGGCGGCGATCTTGGCGATCGGGAAGCCGGTCGCCTTGGAAGCGAGAGCCGAAGAGCGCGAGACGCGCGGGTTCATTTCGATGACGACGAGGCGGCCGTCCTTCGGATTGACGGCGAACTGCACGTTCGAGCCGCCGGTCTCAACGCCGATCTCGCGCAGCACCGCGATCGAGGCGTTGCGCATGATTTGGTATTCCTTGTCCGTCAGCGTCAGCGCTGGCGCAACGGTGATCGAGTCGCCGGTGTGAACGCCCATCGGATCGATGTTTTCGATGGAGCAGATGATGATGCAATTGTCCGCGGTGTCGCGGACCACTTCCATCTCATATTCCTTCCAGCCGAGAACCGATTCTTCGACCAGCACTTCTGTCGTCGGCGAAGCGTCGAGGCCGCCGGAGACGATGTCGAAGAATTCCGAGCGGTTATAGGCAATGCCGCCGCCGGTGCCGCCGAGCGTGAAGGACGGGCGAATGATGGCGGGCAGGCCGACATGGTCGATGGCCTGGGCGGCGATTGCCATGGCGTGCGCCATGTAACGCTGCTTGCGATCGGTTTCGCCGAGGTTCCACTGGTTTTCGAGGTCGTCCAGCGCCTTGTCGAGGTCGGAGCCGGAAAGCTTGCCCTTCAGCTCAGTGCGGGCGGCTTCGTGTTTCTTGCGGTCGGCGTCCTTGATCTCGGTCGCATTGGCGAGCATGGACTTCGGCGTTTCGAGGCCGATGCGGGCCATCGCCTCGCGGAAGAGGGCGCGGTCTTCGGCCATGTCGATGGCTTCGGGCTTCGCGCCGATCATTTCCACGTTGTAGCGGTCGAGAACGCCCATGCGCTTGAGAGAAAGCGCGGTGTTGAGCGCGGTCTGGCCGCCCATGGTCGGCAGAAGCGCGTCCGGGCGCTCCTTGGCGATGATCTTGGCGACCACTTCAGGCGTGATCGGCTCAACGTAAGTGGCGTCGGCAAGGCCGGGATCGGTCATGATGGTGGCCGGGTTGGAGTTGACCAGAATGACCCGGTAACCCTCTTCCTTCAGCGCCTTGCAGGCCTGTGTGCCGGAATAGTCGAATTCACATGCCTGGCCGATGACAATCGGTCCCGCGCCGATGATGAGGATGGACTTGATATCTTGGCGCTTCGGCATGGGCTCTCTCGTTCCGCTTTTTGGTTGCGCAAAACACCAGCCAGGGTGAAAGATCACCGGCCGGGGAGCGCAATTCAAATGTTTTCAGGCTAGAAGCGGCTTATAGGCAAATGTTTTTGAGAACGGAACCCCATAAATTCCGGAATCGACAGAAACTCTTAACCGGCAGGGGCAAGGGCCGTAAAACGGGCCTGCACCGCTGCATTATAAGAACGGCTGACGGGGATCTCCGAACCGTCCCTTGTCATGAGAAGCAGACGACCCGCCTGTTTACGCAGCGCGATGACATCCGTATCGGCAATCCAGTGGGAGCGGTGCACCTGCAAGCCCTGCGTCTCGCCAATCTCTTTCAGCGCATCGGCAAAACGCAACAGAACGAGCTGACGCCCGCGGGTGGTGACGATTTCAGTATAGTGGTCCTGCACCGACAGCCGCAGCAATTCTCCGCGCTTTTGCGGCGGCAGCCGCTCCAGCAGCGGTGCAACGCCTTTTGCCTCGCTTTTGGTATCTTCGTCTGTATCCGTAACGGCATTGGCCGCCGCTTCGAGTGACTGGCAGGCGGTGAGATAACTCAGCAGGCAGAAGATGGCGCAGAGAGGCAGGGACGACAGGCTGCTTTGCAGAAAGGGTCCGAAACCCATATCCTTGCCTGAAAAGACCCGGTTCGTGATGGTAAGCAGCAGCCCGATCGGCAGGGCCGCCGTCAGCGAACCGATCATCATGCGCGCCAGCATGTTTCCGATGCGGCCGGCGAGGATGCTGTTGGCGATGATGGAAAAGGATATCGCGAATGTCCAGGCGCCGGCCTGAATGATTGTCCAGTAAAGCAGCCGGTCGGCGAAACTCATGGTTTCGCTTGTGCCGAAAGGCCCGGTCACGATGAAGATCGCCAGCACGGCGAGAAATGTCAGCCACAGCCTGCGCGATTGCAGGACGGCGTGCATTTCACGAAGCGTGGATTGCAGATACGGGTGATCCACGAAGTTTTCCTGCGGTTGGCGTCAATCCGTTTTTCTTGGGCGCATGTTTTGCTGAAATTGCCGGTGATTTCAACCGAGCCGAAACAGCACCCATGTCATTCCAGCCTTTATTAGATGCACCGATCGCCGTGCAATTCCATGTCGCCACCGTCGTGCCCGCCGCCATTCTCGGCGCCTTCATCTTCCTGCGCCCCAAGGGCACAGCCATCCACCGGCTGCTCGGCAAGATCTGGGTCATGCTGATGGTCACGACGTCCGTTTCGACGTTCTTCATCCATGAATTGAGGGTGTTTTACGGTTTCAGCCCGATCCATCTTCTCTCCGCCTTCACGATATATGGCTGTCTGCAATCGGTCTATTTCGCCCGGCGCGGCGATATCAGACGCCATATGCGCATCATGCAGGGCGTTTATATCGGCGGCATCGTTGTTGCCGGAGGCTTCACCTTCGTTCCCGGTCGTCTCATGCATGAGGTTGCTTTTGGTGATGGCAAAGCCGGTTTTGCGGCCCTTTCCGCTGGCGCTCTCGTTTTCGTCTTCCTGTTTCTGACCGTCCTGAGACAAAGACGCAGAACCGCTTGAGAGACTCCGCTCACTGCCTCTGCTTTCTTCCGGAACAAGATGTATTATAGTGCCGTTATATGGCAGCTTGTTAAGGCGGTATCCGCCGGGAGAATAGCATGGAATGGAGAGGGCGCCGCCAGTCGGACAATATCGAGGATCGGCGTGGCATGTCGGCGGGGTCGGGGCCGGGCGGTAGCGATCCTTTTTCCCGTGGCGGAATGCGCGTGCCGATCGGGCGTCGCGGTGGCGGCATCGGTATTGGCGGCATTGTAGTCATCCTGCTGATCAGCTGGGTGCTTGGCATCAACCCGCTGACGCTGCTTACGGGCGGCGACATCTCGATGGATGGCGGCGGCACGACGCAACAATCCGGCACCCAGCAATCCGGCACACGCCCGCAGGGCGAATCGTCGGACGAGACGACGGCTTTCGTGCGCACCGTGCTGGCTGAGACGGAAGATACCTGGAGCGGCATCTTCCAGTCCGCCGGGGAGACCTATCAGAAACCGACGCTGGTTCTGTTCTCGGGGCAGGTGTCATCCGCCTGTGGTTATGCCTCTGCCGCCAGCGGCCCGTTCTATTGCCCGGGTGACCGCAAGGTTTATCTCGACACCAGCTTCTTCAAGGAATTGGACCAGCGTTTCGGTGCGGCCGGTGATTTCGCGCAGGCTTACGTGATTGCGCATGAGGTCGGCCACCACATCCAGAACCTGACCGGGGTTCTGCCGGAGTTCAACCGCCGCCGCCAGTCCATGAGCCAGGTGGACGCGAACAAGATGTCCGTGCGTGTCGAGCTTCAGGCGGATTGTTATGCCGGCATCTGGGGCAAGTTTACCGAACAGAAGGGTATTCTTGAGACCGGCGACCTTGAGGAAGCTCTGAACGCGGCCCATCAGATCGGCGATGATACGCTGCAGAAGCAGACTCAAGGATATGTGGTGCCTGACAGCTTCAACCACGGCACCTCGGCGCAGCGCATGGAATGGTTCAAGCGCGGCTTCCAGAGCGGCCGCGTCGAGGACTGCGATACTTTCTCGGCGAATATCTGAGATATCAGACGGAAAAGGGGGCTTTCAGCCCCCTTTTTTATTCAACGCATCAACAGCGCTACGGCATACATGCCAAGGGCGAAAACCGTGTGGGCCACAAGGTTGAGGATGCGGACCTTTGTGGGGTTCGGCGTCTTCGATGCCGCCCAGCCGATGCCCAGCCCCGGCTGCAGCAGGAACCAGCCCGCACCCACCGTGACGATGCCGACGATCCACGGCTCAATGAAGGACGGATTGGCAAACCATGCGGCCGGGACGACCAGCGCAAGAACGATGCCGTAAAGGATGCCGACGGCGTAGTGCGAAATCCAGCCGAGCGCCAGTTCGTGCTCATAGGGTTCAGCCGTGGCGATGCTGTCGTGAAATATCCGGCCCTTCGGCACATGCCAGAACCAGCGGCCGACCGGCGCCCAGTTCGGCGCGGACTGGCCGAAAAACCGGTGCAGTATGATTGCCCATATATCCATAAACAGGGTGCCGCCAATGCCCATGGCAATGCCGCGCCAAATCAGTTCCAGCATGAATTCCTCCGCATATCATGATTGATCAAGCTCTAGCGGATCATGTGAATGGCGGGAACCGACTATTATGAGGGTGAACAAAAAAATGGCCGGATCGCTCCGGCCATTAGGGTGAGAAAGGCGCAAGACCTCGCCTCCGTCATGCTCGGGCTTGTCCCGAGCATCTGCGACGTAGCTTTTAAACGAGACGTGGTGGATCCTCGGGACAAGCCCGAGGATGACGTCGAGAGCGGGTAAGGGTTGGCAGCGATCTGGTTACGATAGCGCCCCGGTCAACGTAGTTTTCCCTTAAGCCGCCCGCCCATATTCCGCCTGCCGCCGCGTGGCCGAAGCGAGCTGGAATTGCGCCAGCAGCTCGTTCAGCGCCGCCGCTTCCGAGGCAAGACCGTGGCTGGCCGCCGTCTGTTCCTCGACCATGGCGGCATTCTGCTGCGTGCCCTGATCGATGGTGTTGATGGCGGTGTTGATTTCCTGAAGCCCGGTCGACTGTTCGCGCGACGAGGTCACGATGGCGTCGATATGGCGGTTGATCTCCTGTACTTCGCGGACGATGGTTTCCAGCGCCTTGCCGGCATTGCCGACGAGTTCGACGCCGGACTGCACCTGCGATGTCGAGGCGTTGATCAGCGTCTTGATCTCCTTGGCTGCATTGGCGGAGCGCTGGGCGAGCTCGCGCACTTCCTGCGCGACGACGGCAAAACCCTTGCCTGCTTCACCGGCGCGGGCGGCTTCGACACCGGCGTTCAGCGCAAGCAGGTTGGTCTGGAAGGCGATTTCGTCGATCACGCCGATGATGTTGCTGATCTCCGACGATGATTTTTCAATGCCTTCCATGGCGCGCACGGCGTCTTCCACGATGACGCCTGACTGTTCGGCATTGCTGCGAGCGCGGTCGACCAGACGGCCGACTTCTTCCGCACGGCTGGCGGAATCCTTCACCGTCGTGGTGATTTCCTCAAGCGCCGCCGCCGTTTCTTCCACCGACGCTGCCTGCTGTTCGGTGCGCCGTGCGAGATCATCCGCCGACTGGCGGATTTCTCCGGCGCCGGCGTCAATGGCGCGGGCATTCTGGCCGACGGTGCTGAGCGCTGCGTTCAGCTTGGCGACGGAATTGTTGAAATCGTTGCGCAGGCGGTCGATGCGGTTCACGAAAGGCGTGTCGATGCGGTAGTTGAGATCGCCATCCGACAGGTGCGCCAGTCCCCGGGCAAGCGAATCGACGGCGAACTGGATGTCTGCCGCATCTTTTGCGGTCAATCTTTCGCGCTCATTACGCTCCTGTTCGGAGAGCGTGCGGTTTTCTTCGGCGTCGCCTTCGAGGCGCAGGCGTTCCATGGCGTTCGACCGGAACACGGCGACCGCTGCAGCCATCGAGCCGATCTGGTCGGTGCGCTCCTGACCGGGAATGGCGACATCGAGATTGCCGGCGGCAAGGCCTTCCATGGCCGAGGTCATCTGCGTGACGGGGCGGACGATGAAGCGGGAGAGCACGGTTGCGAGAAGTCCGATCATGATCGTGGCTGCGAGGATCGTGGCGATGGTTGCCGCCAACCGGAACTGGCCGATTGCGCTGTAGGCAACATCGGAATCGACGACGAAACCGAGATACCAGTCAACCGAGGGCAGGCCGGCGACCGGAATGAAGCTGGTGATCTTGCCCTTGCCGTCGATTTCCGTCTGTGAAATCGCCGAGGAAATCGCCGGTGTGTTGCCCTTGAAGAGGTCGGTCAACGGCTTGTCGACGAATTTCGGATCGGGATGGATGAGGATCTTGCCATCCTTGCTGACAAGGAAGGCATATCCGTCCGTGCCGGCATCCACGGACTTGATCATCGTTACCAGCGAATTCAGCGAGAAGTCGCTGCCTGTCACGCCGGTGAGCTTGCCATCGATCGAAACCGGAATGGCGGCGGTGATGATGAGGCCGCCGGTTGATGCATCGTTGTATGGTTCGGTCAGAACGGTCTTGCCAGCCTTTACGGCATCCAGATACCAGGGACGCTTGCGCGGGTCATATCCTTCCGGCAGCGGTGTTTTGGGGAAGGTGGTAAAGCTTCCCGTTTCGGCATTGCCGAAATAGGTCGACATGAACTGGGCGGTCAGAACGTCGTTTTCCAGAAACCGCAGCTTGGCCTCTTCATCAGGCAGCTTGGCGAGCGTCTTTGCCACCGTCTCCGTCAGCATGATGCGGCCGTTCAGCCAGTTGGCGATGCTTTGCGCGGCCTGCTTGCCGGAGGAATCGATATTCTCCGCCACCGCTTCCGTCGTGACCCGGTGCTGGAGGCTGTCAATGTAGAAAGAGAAGCCGGCAAAGGCGGCGACGACAAGTGACGACGCAGCAACGAGAATGCGCGTCATGAGATTGGTTTTTTAGGCAAGCTACACGTCCTTGAAACCGGGTGAACCCGTTCGACTCATCTTGGAAAATGGTGGGGAAAGACATGCCTCAATGGCGGGAATATTCTGCGTCATGCAGCTTTTGGTTTAGAAGAACTACGAGATATTCTAATAAGTAAATTGAAATGGTAAAATTCGACTAAATTTGTCTTTTGTCAGTGGCGGTTTGACCGAGGCGCGCGCCAGATTGCCGTTTTGCGTAAATTTTGATCACCGATCTGCAAAGGTTGCGTGCAGGAAGGGAATATTTTATTCATCACCGTGCTGCCGTTGCGCAATTCGCGGGCAACGGCCAAGGTTCAGGTGAATTACAATGTCTTCGTCGGTTGTTGCAGGAACCGTTCCGTCCGGATCGGGGTCGTGGTTTTCGCATTTCAAGGCTACGCTTGCGCTGGGAATTCCGCTCATCGGCGCTCAGCTCGCGCAGCTTGGTATCCACACCACTGACATGGTCATCGTCGGCCAGCTTGGCGCCGAAAAGCTGGCGGCCATGGTGCTGGCCGGGCAGTTCTTCTTTGTCGTCTTCATTTTCGGCTCCGGCTTTTCCGTCGCCGTGGTGCCGATGGTGGCGCAGGCCTACGGGCAGGGTGATGCGACGGCGGCCCGTCGCTCGCTTCGCATGGGCATGTGGGTGGCAATCGCCTATTGGTTGCTTGCCCTGCCGATCTTCTTTAATGCCGAGCGCATTCTCGTTTCGCTCGGGCAGAACCCCAATGTTGCGGCGCTGACCGGGCACTATCTCGCCATCGCCAAGTTCGGCCTCCTGCCGGCGCTGTTGTTTTACGTGCTGCGCAGTCTCGTCAGTGCCATCGGGCGTGCGGGCATCATTCTTTATGTCACCATCATCATGCTCGTTATGAACGGCGTGCTGGCCTACATGCTGGTATTCGGCCATTACGGATTGCCGGCGATGGGCATGAATGGCGCGGCGGTCGTTGCCGTCATCGTGAATGCCTTCAGCTTCATCTTCATCGTCGCCTATGTGCAGACGCGCGAGGAAACGAAAAAATACGAGCTGTTCGTGCGCTTCTGGCGGCCGGACTGGCATGCGCTTTTTGAAGTGCTGCGTCTTGGCCTGCCGATCAGCATCACCATTCTTGCCGAAGTGACGCTGTTTGCCGCCGCCTCGATCCTGATGGGGCAAATCGGCACCGTGCAGCTTGCGGCGCATGGCATCGCCTTGCAGCTTGCCTCCATCGCCTTCATGATTCCGCTCGGCTTATCGCAGGCGGCGACCGTTCGGGTGGGCATCGCCCGCGGTCAGGGCGATTTCAAGAACCTCATCCGCGCCGCCGTCATGATTTACGCGATCGCCTGCGGTATTGCGATTTGCGGTGGCATCCTGTTTGCGGCCGTGCCGGAATTTCTGGCGAAGTGGTTCCTGGATGCGAAGTTACCTGAGGCGGCGGAAGTGCTTGCCTATGCCAGCAGCCTCGTGGTGATCGCCGGTATCTTCCAGCTGGTGGACGGCATTCAGGCCGTGACAGCGGGCCTGCTGCGCGGATTGAAGGATGCGCGCATTCCAGCGATGCTGGCGCTGATTTCCTATTGGCCGATCGGGCTGGCGCTTGCCTGGACCATGGCCTTTCCGCTCGGCTTTGGTGGACGCGGCGTCTGGTTCGGTTTCGTGATCGGCCTTTCGACGGCGGCTGTTCTGCTCACCATCCGCTTCGTCATTCTGGTGAAGCGTGAAATGCAAACGGCCCGCTGAAAAGCGGGCCGCATAATATTTCCTGATCTCCGGAGGTATCAGCGCTCGGCGAGCGCTGCCTCACCCTTCTTTTCGCGCAGCAGGTTGACGAAGCGGCGGAAGAGATAGTGGCTGTCCTGCGGGCCGGGCGATGCTTCCGGGTGGTGCTGGACGGAGAAGACCGGCTTGCCGACGATGCGCAGGCCGCAATTGGTGCCATCGAACAGCGATGTGTGGGTTTCCTCGACACCATCAGGCAGCGACTTGGCGTCGACCGCAAAACCGTGGTTCATCGAGACGATTTCCACCTTGCCTGTCGTGAAGTCCTTGACCGGATGGTTCGCGCCATGGTGCCCCTGATGCATCTTTTCAGTCTTTGCGCCAACGGCGAGGCCGAGCATCTGGTGGCCGAGGCAGATGCCGAAGATCGGCAGCTCGCTCTTGATGAGGTTCTGGATAGCAGGCACAGCGTATTCGCCCGTCGCGGCCGGGTCTCCTGGGCCGTTGGAGAGGAACACGCCATCCGGCTTCAGCGCCAGGATGTCTTCGGCCGAAGTCTGGGCAGGAACGACGGTGACCTTGCAATCCAGACCGGCAAACAGGCGCAGGATGTTGCGCTTGACGCCGAAATCGACGCAGACGACGTGATACTTGGCATCGGCTTCGCCGAGCGTGCCGTAACCCTTGTTCCAGACCCAGGGGGTTTCAGTCCAGGTGGAGGACTGGCCGGAGGTCGCTTCGATGGCGAGATCGAGACCAACGAGGCCGCTCCACGCCTTGGCTTCCGCCTTCAGCGCTTCGATGTCGAAGACACCGTTCGGGTCATGGGCGATGACAGCGTTCGGCGCGCCGTTTTCGCGAATCCATGCCGTCAGCGCGCGCGTGTCGATGCCGCAAAGGCCGATGACGCCGCGGGCCTTCAGCCAGGCATCCAGATGCTTGGCGGCGCGGAAGTTCGAGGGATCGGTGATGTCGGCCTTGAAGATGACGCCGACAGCGCCGCGGCGGGCGGCAGGCGTCAGGTCTTCGATGTCTTCCTCGTTGGTGCCGACATTGCCGATGTGCGGGAAGGTGAAGGTGACGATCTGGCCGAGATAGGAAGGGTCGGTGAGGATTTCCTCGTAACCCGTCAGCGCCGTGTTGAAGCAGACTTCGGCCTGAACCTTGCCGGTTGCGCCGATACCTGTTCCCTCGATCACTGTGCCATCGGCAAGAACAAGCATTGCGGTCGGTTTGCGGGTAGTCCAGGGCGCTGTCTCGGTCATCTCGTTCCGTTTCTGCCGCTTCGCACCCCGCCTCTTGAAAGGCAGGGGGTAAGGGGCCATTTTTGTCGCAGGCTTCGTGACATAAAGGGGCGCGCGATAAAGCTCGCGTTCCGACCCTTCGTTAAAATCTCGTGCAGGTGCCGGAAAATAACGAAAGCAACCCAAGCGGTCAACCGCAGGGCCGAGATTTACGCGGATTTAAGCTGTCGTAGATTCAAGGGCTTATGCAATTGATTTGCTTGGGCGTGTTTGCTCGTTTATGTCGTTGCGAAAAATAAGGCGGAAAGTTTCCGTATCAGGAAGCTGTGGAACGGGCTTTCCCAAGGAGAAGAAAAATGCTGCGCGACGTGTTCGCTAATACTTTGAAAGATGCGCTGAAGGCTCGTGACGCCCGACGTACATCGACCGTGCGTCTTATCCAGACGGCCATCAAGGATCGCGATATCGCCAATCGCGGCGTGGGCAAGGACCCCGTCAGCGATGAAGATATCATGCAGATCCTGACCAAGATGGTAAAGCAGCGGGAAGAATCCGCCACCATCTACGAAGGCGCCGGCCGTCCCGAGCTTGCCGCTCAGGAGCGCGAGGAAATCGTCATCATCAAGGAGTTCATGCCGGAAGAAATCCCGGCCGAAAAGGTGCGCGAACTCTGCCAGGCCGTCATCACCGAGACCGGCGCTTCCGGCCTGCGCGACATGGGCAAGTGCATGAATGCGCTGAAGGAGCGTTATCCGGGCCAGATCGACTTCGCGAAGGCCTCCGGTGTCGTCAAGGATTTGCTGAAGTAATTTTCGGTGCTCCGAAAAAGTAAAGGCAGGGCAGATGTGAACTGCCCTGCCTTTTTTCTGTCGACGAAACGCATTCCGGCGGATCAGAATGCTCTCAAGCGCAGGCTTTTTTCGGGGGACGTGCCTGCGGGCGTCGGCAGATTATACGGAGGTCAATTGCTGCCTTCGTTGATGTTTTTACATCGCCGCTGCGGCCGGCTCAAATTACAAAAACATAATTTTTGGTGATGCTGCGGTGCCATAAATTCGCCCGAAGCGGGCGCAATCGCGACTTGTTTTCTTCAACCCGCTCGAAGGCGCTGTTGGCCTCTCAGTCGGGACGCTTCAACCCTGCGGCTTCTTTTGCTCATGCACATGGTGGCGCTGGATCGCCTCCATGTGGGTTTGATAATCTTTGCTGGTGGGGAAAACCACTGTGGCCTTTGACCAGTCGATATCGTCGAAGCCCGCCCAGTCCGGATCGTCGCGCGTGGCGCGGTCGATGTCCTCGTCGGTCATGGCATCGACGCGCGCCCAATCGGCCTTGCTTTTCTCGCCGCGAGCCCACTTGGCGCGTATTTCTTCCAGGGAATATCTGACGATATGCTCTTCGCTCATTTTTCGTCTCCTGCGATGTCAATTCCGCCTGTGAATAGTGGGTATTGTTTATCTCTCCATTTTGTATTGCGGCTCTTATGCGCTTATATGAAAGACTGGCCTCGAACAGGTAACCCATGCGCTTTTCCAATTCTTTCCTTGATGAGATACGCGACCGCGTGCACATCTCCGATGTGATCGGCCGACGTGTGTCCTGGGACAAGAAAAAGACAAATACGTCGCGTGGGGATTATTGGGCCTGCTGCCCGTTCCATGGCGAGAAAAGCCCGAGCTTTCACTGCGAGGACCGTAAGGGCCGCTACCATTGCTTTGGCTGTGGTGTTTCGGGCGACCATTTCCGTTTTCTGACGGAGCTTGAGGGCTTAAGTTTCCCGGAGGCCGTGCAGCAGATCGCCGATATGGCCGGCATTTCCATGCCGCAGCCCGATCCGCAGGCGGAAAAGCGCGAGCGCGAGCGGACCTCGCTGCAGGACGTCATGGAAATGGCGACGCTGTTCTTTCAGGACCAGTTGCAGACCGCGCTTGGCGCGCGGGCGCGGGCTTACCTGCGCGATCGCGGGTTGACCGGGCGCATCATCGAGACGTTCCGGCTGGGTTATGCGCCTGATAGCCGTAATGCGCTGAAGGAGCACCTGGCAAGCAAGGGCGTGTCGAAGGAACAGATGGAAGCCTGCGGACTGGTGGTGCATGAAAACGTACCGGTTTCCTATGACCGGTTTCGCGACCGCATCATGTTCCCGATCCTGTCCTCGCGGGAAAAGGTGATCGCTTTCGGCGGTCGCGCGATGGCTTCGGATGCGGTGGCGAAATATCTGAACTCCAACGAGACCGAGCTCTTTCACAAGGGCAATGTCCTCTACAATTTTGCCCGCGCCCGCCGCGCGTCGCAGGCGGCGGGTGGCTCGGTCATCGCCGTCGAAGGTTATATGGATGTCATCGCGCTCTACCAGGCGGGTGTCGAAAATGCCGTTGCGCCGCTTGGCACGGCGTTGACCGAAAGCCAGCTCGATCTCCTCTGGAAGATGTCGCCGCAGCCTGTTCTCTGCTTCGATGGCGATGGCGCCGGCATTCGCGCCGCCAACCGTGCGGCCGATCTCGCCTTGCCGCATATCAAGCCGGATCGGTCGGTCAGCTTTGCGCTGCTGCCCGATGGCAAGGATCCGGACGATCTCGTGCGGCTGGAGGGGCGCGCGCCGTTCGACCGGGTGCTTTCGGAAGCCAAACCGCTTGCCGCGATGATCTGGAGCCGGGAGACCTTGGGCGTCACGTTCGATACGCCTGAAAAACGGGCGCAGCTTGAAAGCCGTCTGCGCCAGATCGTTGCCGTGATTGCCGACGAGACGGTGCGCCGCTTTTACCAGCAGGATATGCGCGACAGGCTGAATGGCTTTTTCCAGCCGCGTTTTCAGTCTGGCGGCTCACAGGGCGGGAATTTCCGCCGCGAAGGCGGTCAGGGCACGGGTCGCGGTTTCCAGCGCAATGCGCCGGGGCGGGGCGGGGCAATGGCCGCACCTGCCAGCAGCATTTCCGACCGGCTGACGCAATCCGGTCTTGTCAGGGGGCATCAGACCAAGCCGTCTCTCAGGGAGAGCGTTCTTGCCATCACCATCGTCAACCATCCCGAGCTGCTGCTGGAGGAATATGACGAGATCGCTGCTATCGATTACGAGAACCGCGATCTGCAGCGGCTGTGGTCGACGGTGTTGACCTACGCGGCCGAGAGTGCGGCGGATATATCGCGGGCAGGGCTGATCGACCGGTTGTCGCAGCAGGGTTTCGAGGCGCTTTTGAAAACCATGGATCAGCAGGTGCGTAATGCCCGCCTGTGGACGGCGACCGAACAGGCGGCGATGGAGGATGCGCGCGAAGGCTATGTGCAGGCTCTTTCACTGCACAAGAGAACCAAATCCCTGCTCTGGCAGAAACGGGAGCTGGAGCGGGAAATCGCCGAGGCGACCGATGATGAGCGTGGCACGCTTCTGGTGCGGGCGATTGCCGAGGTCCAGCTGGAAATCGGCCGAATGGAAAATCAGGAAGCGATCATCGATGGTTTCGGCGTCATGTCCGGCCGGGTGAAGGGGCCGGCCTTCGGCCATGGCTGAGAACGGTCGGCAAGAATAGAAAGACGTGTGGGGTTGCCTTTTGCGGCAGGCGTCCTAAATAGGGGGTAGTTTGGTGATAACCCGCAAAATGCGGCTCTTTTTAAGAATTTCCGTGTCTGTCTCGCCCGCAAAGGCTTGACGGGGCGGGAAATAGCGGGAATCACCATTTCAGGAAAAGTAAGGTGGAATGAGCCTTGGCGGATAGAAATTGCATGAGCAAGCATTTCCGGGTGCACTGTCTTTGCATTCTGCCTGAGGCTGCCGTGGTTAATCGGCAATTAAAGATCACTCCGTTAGGTGTCTGACAGTGATTCGCGGCAAACCGCTGGATGCTCAAGGGGCGGACGGCGATGCGGCGGAACAGGTGTTAGCGTCAGGGAAAGCGACGAGATAGATGGCAACCAAAGTCAAAGAAAACGAAGAAGCAGAAAACGAACGCGACGGTGCGACGGACGGCCCGCTTCTCGACCTTTCGGATGACGCGGTCAAGAAAATGATCAAGGCCGCCAAGAAGCGCGGCTATGTGACGATGGACGAGCTGAATTCCGTCCTGCCGTCCGAAGAGGTGACTTCCGAGCAGATCGAAGACACGATGGCGATGCTGTCCGATATGGGCATCAATGTCATCGAGGACGAGGATGCCGAGGAAGCGACCGCCAGCGACGACGACAGCGATTCCGACGGCGAAGAGTCCGAAGGCGGCGAACTGGCCCCTTCCGGCGGAACCGCGCTTGCGACCGCAAAGAAGAAAGAACCGACCGACCGTACCGATGACCCCGTTCGCATGTATCTGCGCGAAATGGGTTCCGTCGAGCTTCTGTCGCGCGAAGGCGAAATCGCCATCGCCAAGCGCATCGAGGCCGGCCGCGAAACGATGATTTCGGGCCTGTGCGAAAGCCCGCTGACGTTCCAGGCGCTGATCATCTGGCGCGACGAACTCAACGAAGGCACGACGCTGCTGCGCGAGATCATCGATCTCGAAACCACCTATTCCGGCCCGGAAGCCAAGGCTGCGCCGCAGTTCCAGAGCCCGGAAAAGATCGAGGCGGACCGCAAGGCCGCCGAAGAGAAGGAAAAGACCCGCAAGCTGCGTGCGCCGACAGGTGACGAAGACGTGACTGACGTGGGTGGCGATGGCCTTCCGCCGGAAGAGGAAGAAGAGGACGACGACGAGTCCAATCTTTCGCTTGCTGCGATGGAAGCCGAACTGCGCCCGCAGGTCATGGAAACGCTCGACACCATTGCCGATACCTACAAGAAGCTGCGCAAGCTTCAGGATCAGCAGGTTGAGGCGCGCCTTGCCTGCACCGGCACGCTGTCTTCCGGTCAGGAGCGTCGTTACAAGGAACTGAAGGATCAGCTGATCACGGCCGTCAAGTCGCTGTCGCTGAACCAGAACCGTATCGACAGCCTTGTCGAGCAGCTCTACGATATTTCCAAGCGCCTGATGCAGAACGAAGGCCGGCTGCTGCGCCTTGCCGAATCCTACGGCGTCAAGCGCGACAGCTTCCTGGAGCAGTATCACGGTGCGGAACTTGATCCGAACTGGATGAAGTCGATCGCCAATCTGGCCGCCCGCGGCTGGAAGGAATTTGCCCGCGAAGAAAGCAACACGATCCGGGAAATCCGTCAGGAGATCCAGAACCTCTCCACGGAAACCGGCATTTCCATTGCCGAATTCCGCCGCATCGTTTCGATGGTGCAGAAGGGTGAACGCGAAGCGCGTATCGCCAAGAAGGAGATGGTCGAGGCCAACCTGCGTCTCGTGATCTCGATTGCGAAGAAATACACCAACCGTGGTCTTCAGTTCCTCGATCTCATTCAGGAAGGCAATATCGGCCTGATGAAGGCGGTTGATAAGTTCGAATATCGCCGTGGTTACAAGTTCTCGACCTATGCGACCTGGTGGATCAGGCAGGCGATCACCCGTTCGATTGCCGACCAGGCCCGCACGATCCGTATTCCGGTGCACATGATCGAGACGATCAACAAGATCGTTCGTACCTCGCGCCAGATGCTGCACGAGATCGGCCGCGAGCCGACCCCGGAGGAACTGGCCGAGAAGCTGGCCATGCCGCTTGAAAAGGTGCGCAAGGTCCTGAAGATCGCCAAGGAGCCGATCTCGCTCGAAACCCCTGTGGGCGACGAAGAGGATTCGCATCTCGGTGACTTCATCGAGGACAAGAATGCGCTGCTGCCGATCGACGCCGCCATTCAGGCGAACCTGCGCGAAACGACGACCCGCGTATTGGCCTCGCTGACGCCGCGTGAAGAACGTGTTCTGCGCATGCGTTTCGGCATTGGCATGAACACCGACCATACGCTGGAAGAAGTCGGCCAGCAGTTCTCGGTTACCCGCGAACGTATCCGTCAGATCGAAGCGAAGGCGCTGCGCAAGCTGAAGCATCCGAGCCGCTCCAGAAAGCTCCGCAGCTTCCTCGACAGCTAAGCTTTTGCTTCCTTTAAAATTGAACCCGGTCAGTCACCTCTGGCCGGGTTTTTTGTTTCCCGCACTGGCGAACTCTGCGACAAGCCTTATGTGTGAAAACAG
Source organism: Agrobacterium sp. M50-1 (assembly GCF_049843495.1). NCBI lineage: Bacteria > Pseudomonadati > Pseudomonadota > Alphaproteobacteria > Hyphomicrobiales > Rhizobiaceae > Agrobacterium > Agrobacterium sp. M50-1. The sequence goes on from NZ_JBBHZH010000003.1 coordinate 438,437, forward strand.
GCATTCCGCTTTTATTGGAAATGCTCCGGTTCGATTTGGTTCGATGAGATGCAACAGGTTTCGGCAGGCAGATGGCGTGGGAAAGGATGGGCTGTGCCCGTCTCCGTGCTGCTGCACCTTGCCGTTGTCGCCATTTTCCTTTTCGAACTGCCCGAGCGGATAGCCGAGCCGCAAGAGCCTGAAAGCATCAGCGTCGATCTGGTGCCGCCGCCCGAGGAGAAAAAGGTGGAAGAGGCTCCACCACCGGGTGAAGAGAAGGCGAAAGAGGAAAAGCCGCAACCTCCGCCACCACCGCCCGCGCCTCCGGCCGAAGAAGCGAAACCTTCGCCGCCGCTTCAGGCGACGTTGCCGGCTATCGCCATGCGACCGGAAGAGACGCAAGCGGACCCCGAAGACAAGCCGGGCAAGACCGAGGAAGCGGAAAGGAGCGAGCCCTCCGAGGAGCCTGCAAGCCAGCCTGAGAAAACGGCTGAGGAAAAGCCCGCGCCTCCTGCCGCCAACAGCGACCTTCAGGCTTCCGCCGAGCAGGGCGAGATTGCGGTTTCGCCGTTGAAGGAGGAGGCCCCGCCGGAGCAGCCGCCTGTGCCGCAGGCAAAACCGCTTGAGGAAAAGCCTGCTGAGGCGGAGGAAAAGAAGCCCGCGAAACTTCCGGCGGCCAAAAACCTTCTATCTTCGTCCATGCTGTCACCGGCCCAGAGACGCCAGATGTTCGGCGATCTGCCGCCGCGCCGCCGCATCGTTCAGCTTTGCAGCACCGAAGCTCTGGCGCAGATTCAAGGGGCGGGTTTTGTCGCCCGAGGCATGATCCCCTATTCGGACACGGGCGGCAGGATTTCCGGAAATTCGATCGATGCTTCCGGCGGCGCGTTCAACACGGGCAATGGCTGGCACGATGTGTCGTTCCAGTGCGAAGTCGATCTGGAAAACTACACCGTGACGGAATTCCGGTTTAAAATCGGCAATGAAGTCAGCCCGGAAGATGCGAAAAAGCGGGGCTTTACGAGATTCCAGTGAGGGCGGGTTTTCTCGATTTTTGAGGATCGGCGGTCGGTTTCACGACCTCCCTCTCGTCATCCTTTGGCTTGTTCCAAGGCTTTAAGCACGTCGAGACAATCAAGAGGTTGCGGTTCCTCAGGCAAGCCCGAGGATAACGCCGCGTTTCTATACCCGCTCCGTATCGCCCACCAGTAACCCAATGCCCGCCATCAGCGCATCCTCGTCATAGGGCTTGCGGATAACAGGCACATTGCCGAATTCATCCGGCACCATGCTGCCATCCGCATAACCGGTGGCGAAAAGGAATGGAATGCCACGGCGGTGAAGTTCCCGGGCAATGGGGATTGAGGTATCGGAGCCGAGATTGATGTCGAGAATGGCCACGTCAGGCACGTAGCTCTTCAGTTTTTCAAGTGCCATTGCCGACGAGGTCGCCGTTTCGATGGTCTTGATGCCGTTATCCTCCAGCATGTTCTCGACATCCATCGCGATCAGCATCTGATCTTCAACGAGTAATACTTTCAACGGCTCCTCCCGGTTATAGCGTCGGGGCTGTGGTGCGGTTTCATCCTCGGTTTGCGCGCTGGATGCGACCGTCGCCGATGAGACGTGACGGGCGGGCAGGAAAATTTCCGCCTCCAGTCCATCAGGCAAATAACGCATCGTGCTGCGCCCGCCGAGATCGTAGGGGATGCTGCGGCTGATGAGCGCCGTGCCGAAACCGGCGCGCGACGGGGCAGGCAGTTTGGTGGGCAGGATTTCGCGCCACCCAATCTCGCAATCGCGGTTTTCGCTGATCTGCCAGCGCACATGCAATTGCCCGCCATTTTGCGAAAGCGCGCCATATTTGGCGGCATTCGTCGCCAGTTCATGCAGAACCAGCGCCATCACGGAGAAGGCGCGTGAATCGAGGGTGACCTGAGGACCCTCAAGTTTCACCGTCGTTTCCGGCGAACGATGGGGCGACAATTCGGCGTCCAGCAGATCGCGCAGCGAGCCGCCGCCTTCACCACGGATGATCTGGTCATGGGCAAAGGACAATGCCTGAATGCGGCCCTTCAGCGCGGTGACATATTCCTGCAGGGTCTTGCCCTCCTGCGAGGGATTGCCGACCAGCGATTTGATGATGGCGAGAACATTCTTGACGCGGTGGTTGAGTTCCTCGTTCAACATGCGCTGGCGCACTTCGGCGCGTTCCCTTTCGCCCGCCATCAGCTCGCTGTGATGGAATGCGACCTCGACCAGCGCAATTCTGGCGGCCTCGGCGATTTCACGATCGGCTTCCGACCAGGGTTGCGCCTGCAGACGCACCGTCTCTTTCCAGATAGCAAAGCTTTTCCGTGGAGTGAGACGATCCCCCATCGGGCCGGTTTCATAGGATTTTTCCGGATTGCCGGCCCAGTTCAGGTTCTGCACGATCTCCTTGCGGAAAAACAGGAGATAGTCGTTCTTCACCTGCGAGAGCGGTATGGCGAGCATTCCGGCCGCTGTGTCGGCGTAGATTTCCGCTTCCGGTATGGCCTGCGACAGGGCATGGGTCGCCCAGACCTTGCTTTCGGACGCCGAGGCGACAAAACGAACCAGCCTTGGAATGGCGTCGTGCGGCGGCGTTGCGCCATGGCAATGCCAGTTGTTTCCCACCCACAGGCCAACGCCGTCACACGGCATCAGATCGGCAAAATCCTGGAAACTGTCGATCAGCAGTTCTTCAATATTGGCGTGATGCGCGGCAAGCCGCAGGAAACGGTCGAGCGCGGCATGGGCGTGGTTGACGGTATCGAGCCGGCGCTTCTGTTTCAGAACCTGCAGATGCATGGAGAAAAATTCCCCGAACATTTCTGCGGCGATCCGGACAGGCATGGTCAGCACGCGCGGGGAATAGTGATGGCAGGCGATGAGGCCCCACAGGGCCCCGTCGACAATCACCGAAATGGACATGGAAGCGCCGACCCCCATGTTGCGAAGATATTCGCAATGGATGGGCGAGACGCTGCGCAGATGCGCGAAAGACAGATCGAGCGGCTCGCCGGAGGCATCGAGAGCCGGCAGGACCGGTACGCGGTCGCCGCTGGCATCGGAGATGATCCGCAGCGTGTTCTTGAGATAAAGCGCACGGGCCTGCTGGGGGATGTCGCTGGCGGGGAAATATTGCCCGAGAAAGCTTTCCAGCTCCGGCTGCTTTGCCTCCGATACGACCTTGCCCGCGCCATCCTCCTCGAAACGATAGATCATCACCCGGTCGTAACCGAGCGTCGCCTTTACCAGCCGCGTCGTTCTGGAGATCAGGCTTTCGACGGTGTCCGCCTCGCGGATGCGGTCCACCATCTTGCGCGCCGTGCCGAGCGGCTGCGTTTCGCTGCCGGAGGGCTCGAATTCGATGATCGTGGTGGACTTGTAGCGATGGAGCGAAATATCGAAACTGCGGCCGTCGCTCATTTCCATGGCCGGCAGCATGGCGGGACGCGTTGTTCTGCCGGTGACGGTCAGCGCATTGCGGAGATCGTGCACGAGTTTTTTGCCGAGCACGTCCTCGGCGGTTTGGCCATTGATATCGCCGTCAATGCCCAGCAGCTCGCGGCAGTTTTCGGAATGCCGCAACACCATGCGCATGGCGTTATCGCAGGCGATGAGACAGCCATGCGGTTGAATATAGCCTGGGATATGGATGGGTTCGCGGTCGCAATTGGTCAGATCGACTTGATAGTCACTGGATGCCATGAATCAGTCTTTCGCACCCTGTGTCTGTTTGTGGCGAAGATAATCTGGTTGTCGCGAGATGGGAAAGCCTGAATAGTCCATTCTGATAGTGCCAACCCTTCCCCGAATTTTGCAACTGTGACGCCGGTTTTCCGTTGTGCTTTTATGAGCCGCCGTCATGCGATTGTCGTATCCGCGATGTCATCGGATACAATTTGACATGTTGCAACGTTGGCAGCGTGGATTTTGTTCCAAATTATTTGAAGGAAAAATTGTGCCGCAGAAGAAAATGACCATCCCCACCCACGGACAGGGGCTTTACGAGTTCACATCCGAGGCCAGGGCATTCGTCAATCATGCCGGGGTGGAGGAAGGCCTGCTGACAATCTTCGTTAGGCATACATCCTGCTCTCTGCTTATTCAGGAAAATGCCGATCCCGATGTGCGGCGTGATCTCACGGTGTTTTTCTCCCGGCTCGCGCCGCCTTCCGATGATCCTTCCATGCGATGGATCATCCACACGCTGGAAGGCCCCGACGATATGCCCGCCCATATCAAATCGGCGCTGACCACGGTTTCCATCGGTGTGCCGATCAGCGACGGCAGGCTTGTGCTCGGCACCTGGCAGGGCCTTTATCTTTTCGAACATCGCGACCAGCCGCATCGGCGGGAAATCGTGCTGCATATCTCGCCGTGATGTCTGGATCCGGATTGATGTATTGCGCGTTAACCTCTCTGAACGCCTGCTGAACATTCGGTTCTGCTGATATTCAGATGGGCGAGTCTAGGGTCTCGTCAATCGCCGGGGGATGTTCCCCTGTCGGCAAAGAAACAAACGGAGTGAAGTTCATGTTCAGCACCTTTGCAAAAGCCGGCCTGGCTACCCTCATCGCCCTCGGTGGAATTTCCTTTACGGCGCCAGCGGCGTCCGCAGGCTCGGATGTCCAGTTCAGAGTTCAGGTTCAGGACGGCTATGGTCATCGTCCCGGCTGGGGCCGTCCGGACCGCCCACGCCGTGGCTGCTCCGTTTCGCTTGCGGAAGAAAAGGCAAGCCGCATGGGTCTTCGCCGCGCCCGCGTCGTTGATGTATCGCCGCGCCGTGTCGTGGTGGCAGGCTTTGACCGTCGCGGCCGTGATCGCATCGTTTTCGCCAATGAGCGCGGTTGCCCGGTGATCCGGCGCTAACAGCGTCTAGCATTATCGATCTGCTGATATCCCCGTCCGGCGGAACGATTAAAAAATGCCCCTCGCTTGTCCAAAAAGGCAGGCGAGGGGCATTTCGTTTTGCATCATGTCAATGGCTGAATTCAGGATGGGGGAAGAGCGGCGCAGGAGTGCCGCTCGCCGCCGATCTTACTGCTCGAGAGCGAAGGTGACGTTGACCACCACATTGTAGCTGTTCTCACCCGAAGCGATCGGCACGCTGTCGGCTTCCTTCATCATCGAAGCACGCATCATGCCCGCCGGTACCGGCATCGGGCGCTGCGAGTTTTCGCTGATCTGGATGACACGGCCAAGCTTCACGCCCGCCGCTTCCGTCAGCGTCTTCGCCTTGGCCAGCGCATCGGCGACAGCCTGCTTGCGGGCCTCGGTCACCGTCGCTTCGGGCTTGTCATTGGTGAAGGTGATGTCGCCGCCCTGGTTGATGCCGAGCTTGACGGAGGTATCGAGGATCGTGCCGAGCTTCTTCAGGTCGCGCACCCGCACGGTCAGGCCGTTGGATACCTGGTAACCGGTGATCTCGGGCGCAACATAGACGCCATCCTTGGGTTCATAGTGCTTGTAGAGCGGCTGCACGGAAAAATTGCTGGTCTGCAGGTCACGATCTTCGATGGCGGCCTCTTTCAGCGCTTTCAGAACATCGGCGAGCGCCTTGGAGTTCTCCGTAAGAGCCGCAGCCGCGGTCTCCGCCTGCTTGACGACGCTGAAGGACAGGATCGCCATATCAGGGGCAATGGCCGCCTGGCCTTCACCGGAAACACTGATGGTGGCTTCACGCGGGGAAGCCTCCTGCGCAGACACCTGGGCGGCAAGCGGCGTCATGGCAGCTGCGGTCATTGCGGTGAGTGCGAAAAGGCGGGCCGTTTTTGTCTTCATGGTGTTTCCTCGTTGATTGAGTCCCTTTGAAGGGTATTGCCTTAGATTGTGTAGCTAATACGGCGGCGCTGCTTTGGGAAAGCATCATTGGCTTGTCGGGTTCAAAAAATTACGTTAGAGCGTGACCCACCGGATTCGAACCATTGCGAAGCCGGTGTTTCGGACTGCTTTTTTCCGAAAGGGGCCTGTAGCTCAATGGTTAGAGCCGGCGGCTCATAACCGCTTGGTTGGGGGTTCGAGTCCCTCCGGGCCCACCATTTTCCTCATATTCTAGACAAAATAGCGAGATTCCAGGCAGCGGATCCCTATTTTATCGATCATCGCCCTCTTCTGGATTTTTTGTTCCCTCCAACAAAAATCCGACCAGCCGGTTAGGCTGATCGGATCATCCAGATTGAGTTCTCGGCTATCGGGTCAGTTACAAACCCGCATACTCTCCGTATGCCAGCCGCCGTCATAAGAATTGGGAACGCGGCGGTCTTCGAACCAGCAGCGCGGCGGGGGCGGCGGCGGTGGTTCGTAGTAGCGGGGGCCGCCGTTGCCGTTGGCGATGGCGCCGCCGATCAGGCCGCCGATGACGCCTGCGGCGAGACCGCCGGCAATCGCTGCGCCATCATTGTGGCGGCGATGTTCGCGGTAGGGCGGCGGGGGTGGGCCGCCACGGTCATAACCCCGGTCGTAGCGCGGGCGATAGGGATAGTCCTGGGCGGCGGCGGTGCCATAGGATGCAAAAATGCTGCCGGTGGCGACCAACGCGGCAATAGTGGAAAGAATTATCTTTTTCATCGGGGCTACTCCATAAGCCTGCTTCGGGAGATAGAGGCTCATTATGCCCGGATGATGGCACGGGACGGGTGAACGGCCTGTGAATATTTCATTTTCAAGCGGTTCATATTTTCCTGATTTCAGACTGCGGGGATCGCGGAAGATGGACGCTTTCAGCAATAAAAAAGCCCGGCGGAAGGCCGGGCTTCTTGTCGAAATCCTTCTGTCGCGATCAGAACTTCACACCGAGACCCACTTTAACAGTGTGCTGGTCGAAATCGGTGTTGATACCGAAGATGTCCTTGTCGCTATAGTCGTTGTATCGATATTCCAGCCTGCCGAACACGTTGTCGGTGAAGGCATAGTCCAGACCCGCGCCGACGGTATAGCCGTTGAACGTGGTGCTGTCCTTGCCGGCTCCGGGCGTTTCGATGAAGCCGCGTGTCGCGGTCCAGCCAGCGGTGGCATAGAGCAGGGCGTGGTCGAAGGCATAACCGACGCGGCCGCGAACGGAACCCTGCCAGTCGGTGCCGATCTGCACGCCGGCATAGTCATTGTCGTTCCAGTTATAATCGACATCGCCTTCGATGCCGAGCACCAGATTATTGTCGAACTGGTAGTTGTAACCAACGAAGGCGCCGAGAATGCCGCCATCGAAATTATCCGAGGCGACCGGGCCGCCAGCCGAAAAATCGCCATTTGCCCAGCCCGCGCCGCCTTGAATACCAAGATAGGGGCCAGACCAGGTGAAGACCGGCAGGGTTTCCTGCGCGACCGGAGGTGCAGGCGTTTCGTAGACGGCATCCGCGGCCATTGCGGTGCTGGCCGACAGGGCCAGGAGTGACGTTACGATCAGCGTTTTCATCGTTTTTCTCCCTGAGCTGACTGACATCCATAGCATAGATTAGCTGCTTTTAATATGGGGCCGGGTTCGGCGGTTCCAAGAGGCGCTCGTGTCCTCCAGGCGTTGCCGCCGTCTTGCCCCTGTTCGCGGCGTTTTATCGCCCCGCCATGCTGTTCTGATGCTGCGAACGCCTTCCGCCGCGTTTGGTTCCCTTTGGTGTTTCGTCAAAGGTCCGGCACTTTGGTGGTTGGATGTCACGCTTGGTTGTCTTGACAGCGGGAGATGCGACCATAGAGTTGTGGCTGACTGCGGCGGGTCCGGTGCTTTGCGCTGCGCCAGAAGCGGCTTAAGCTGCGGCTGAAAGTCCACCGCTGTGACCTCGCGTTGAGGGGGATCGTTGCGGGGGGAAAGGGCATGGGAGGATGAGTTCAGATGAGGCTTTATTTTAGCGGAGGAGGGACGACGTGATTGTCGGAGCCGTTCTCAGCGCCATTCTTCTCCTCACCCTCATTGCGTTTCCGCGGCATCTCAAATCTGTCGTCATCTGCCTGTTGCTGATCTGGGCGACCACCGCCGCTTTTGTGATTTATGACTGGCGGCGCGGCAGCCAGCGGCTCGACCATATCGTCGCGACCGCCGGCTTCGATGCGGCCTGCCCGGATGCGGCATTGCCGATCCGCGTCAGCTTCCGCAACGACAATAATGTCGCGGTGCAGCGGCTGACCTATACGCTCGAAGGGTTCGAACCGGCCTTCCGCGCCTCCGTCGCCTTCGATCCCTATCAGGTGAGCGAAAGACGGATCGAGGCCGGGGAGACGTTCGCGGCCTGCCGTTCCTTCCGGCTGCGCAACAATGAAAGGGTGGAGCCGCAGCGTCTGGAATGGCGCGTTACCGTCATTTCCGCAGAATTCGACTGAACGGTTCGACGGCTTCCGGCGATCACGGCATTTTGAGAATTTTCGCTCCGCTGAGCGGCCGCCGTAAAACCCTTGCATCACAGTTGCTTCGGGCGGAAAGGTCAACTTCTATCGTCCGCACCGGAGCGGGTCAGGACGGTCGCTGACTTGTTTTCGTCCATTTGCGATGCCACTTCCCCCTTCATTCGATTGATGTCGCGGGTTGATGTTTTGCGTATTGTTCTGAAGTTTCTGAAAATAACGGCCATTGGCCTTGTCGCCCTGCCGGTTCTGGCGGGTGCGCATATGGGCATCGGCCAGCTGACCGGAAACTTCCATGAAGTCATTCCCGGTGAACTCTATCGTTCGGCCCAGCCGAGCGGCAAGGACATCGCGGCCTATGCCAAGGCCTATGGCATCAAGACGATCATCAACCTGCGTGATGAAAAGCGTGAAGGCTGGTATGACGCCGAAAGCCGCGCGGCGAAAAACAATGGCATCCGGCTTGTCGATTACCCGCTGAGTTCAAGCGAAAAGGTCTCGGTGGAGGATTCGGAAACGCTGGCCGCCGTGCTGCGCAATGCGGAAAAGCCTGTTCTCATCCATTGTGAACATGGCGCCAACCGCACCGGCCTTGCCTCAGCCATCTATGTGGCTGCTGTGGCTGGCAAGAGCGAGGCGGCAGCCGAGTTTCAGCTTTCGCCCTATTACGGGCATGTGCCGATCCCCGGAATCGGGCGCTATGAAATGTACCAGTCCTGGGATGATTTCGAGGAAACCATCGGGTTTTGAGGGTTGCTTTATGCGCGACGTCATCCTCGGCCCTGTGCCGAGGATCTAACCACTTTGCGTCCAATACATAGGCCGCAGATGCTCGGGACAAGCCCGAGCATGACGGCAGAGGGGCTATTGGCCGCAGCGCGCCTTAATAATCCCCGCCGCTTTCCTTGATCACCTTCGTCAGGCTGCCCGTCGCCGGGAAAAGCGGGATGAGGCAGGCCTGGAGCGCGTGGTAGATATCGCCCTTGCCTGGGAATAGCGTGTGGGCGGGAACCAGATCTTCCGTCAGTTCCTCATGCCAGCCGCCATTGGCATGGTCGATGAAGTTGTTGGCGATGGTGCTCCAGATGCGGCGGTAGCTGTCTTCGTAGAAGCCATCCGCCGGCAGGTTCTCGTTGAGGAAATGGGCCGCACCCGCCGCCTCGGACATGGGCCACCAGAGCTTTGCCCGCTTTCCGGGATTATCATTCCAGTCCAGCGTATAAAAGAAGCCGCCCTTTTCCCGGTCCCAGCCCAGCGCCATGGACTGCACGAAGAGGGATTTGGCCGCGACCGGCATCCAGTCGTGGCGGCGTTCGCCCAGCACCCACAATTGCAGGATGAGACGCGCCCATTCCAGCCAGTGGCCGGGAGTGGAGCCCGAGGGGCGGAACATCTCGTTGCCGCGATACTCCTTGTCCAGCGTCCAGTTGTCGTCGAAATGCTCGGGCACGCGGAAATCCAGCTCGCCGGCGCGGCGACGGATGACGAGATCGGCGATGCGTTCGGCCTTGCTGAGGTAGTTATTGTCGCCGGTCACCTCATAGGCGGCCATCAGCGCTTCGGTCAGGTGCATATTGGAATTCTGGCCGCGATAATTGTCGATGGGCGACCAGTCGCGATTGAATTCTTCGGCGATCGCGCCGTGCTTTTCTTCCCAGAAGCGGGTTTCCAGCACTTCGGTAATATCCGCCAGCATCCGATCGGCCAGCGGGTGGCCAACGGTCTTGGCGGAAGAGGCGGCCAGAAGCACGAAGGCATGGCCATAACCCTGCTTGGTGGCGTCCACCGGGCCGGCATCGTTCACCTGCCAGAAATAACCGCCATGATCGCCATCGCGGTGTTTGTTCCAGAGATAGGTCATGCCGTGATCGACGATATCGCCGCAGCCCGGGCGGCCGAGCAGGTGGCCGATGGAGAAGCAATGCACCATGCGCGCAGAGGCGTGGATGCCGCGCACGGGATCATTTGCCTGCAGCGGCGCGCCCTTGGCGTCGAGATCGAAGAAACCGCCGGCAGGATTGAGGGCGCGATACTGGAAGAAGTCGAAAAGTCCCTCGGCCTGTTTCACCAGCCACTGGCGGTGCCAGGGCAGGGTATTCCAGTTGCGGCTGTTGTGATCGTCTTCGGGCATCTCGTCCTCCATGCGGTTTGCTGCTTCGGCTTATATCCTTGCCGTATAAACCTGTCATCTGTCAGCGATATTTCGTAACGTGACGCAACGACGCAAAGCCATGCCTGTCCCTTGAAGATATATTGACATAAACATATCTTTATGTGACTTGACGACTTGCGATCTTGCAAATCGAAATGAGGAGTGTGCCCGTGTTTGACGATCTGTTTGGCCCTGAAGGGGCAAAGCGCGACGGCGCGGAAATTTTCAAGGCGTTGCGCGAAGCTGCCAGCGAACGCATCCTTATTCTCGACGGCGCCATGGGCACGCAGATCCAGGGTCTGGGTTTTGACGAAGACCATTTTCGCGGCGATCGCTTTATCGGCTGCGCCTGTCACCAGAAGGGCAATAACGACCTTCTGATCCTGACCCAGCCCGACGCCATCGAAGAAATTCACTACCGCTACGCCATGGCGGGTGCGGATATTCTCGAAACCAACACGTTTTCGTCCACACGCATCGCGCAGGCCGATTACGAGATGGAAAATGCGGTCTACGATCTCAACCGCGAAGGGGCGCAGATTGTTCGCCGCGCCGCCCAGCGCGCCGAGCGGGAAGACGGCCGCCGCCGTTTCGTGGCCGGCGCCATCGGCCCGACCAACCGCACGGCCTCGATTTCGCCTGACGTGAACAATCCCGGCTACCGCGCCGTCACCTTCGACGATCTGCGCATCGCCTATGGCGAGCAGATCGACGGCCTGATCGACGGCGGCGCCGATATCATCCTGATCGAGACGATTTTCGATACGCTGAACGCCAAGGCGGCGATATTCGCCTGCGAGGAGCGTTTCGAGGCCAAGGGCATCCGCCTGCCGGTCATGATCTCAGGCACGATTACCGATCTTTCCGGCCGCACGCTTTCCGGTCAGACGCCTTCGGCCTTCTGGAATTCGGTGCGCCACGCCAACCCTTTCACCATCGGCCTGAACTGCGCGCTCGGTGCGGATGCGATGCGTCCGCATCTGCAGGAACTGTCCGACGTCGCCGATACTTTCATCTGTGCTTACCCGAATGCCGGCCTGCCGAACGAATTCGGTCAGTATGACGAAACGCCTGAGATGATGGCGCGACAGGTGGAAGGCTTCGTGCGCGACGGTCTCGTCAACATCGTCGGCGGTTGCTGCGGTTCGACGCCCGAGCATATCCGGGCGATTGCCGATGCGGTCAAGGATTACAAGCCGCGCCCGATTCCCGAGCACAAGCCCTTCATGTCGCTTTCCGGCCTTGAGCCCTTCGTGCTGACCAAGGACATTCCCTTCGTCAATGTCGGTGAACGCACCAACGTCACCGGCTCGGCCAAGTTCCGCAAGCTCGTCACCGCTGGCGACTATACGGCGGCTCTCGCCGTTGCCCGTGACCAGGTGGAAAACGGCGCGCAGATCATCGACATCAACATGGATGAAGGCCTGATCGATTCCGAAAAGGCGATGGTGGAGTTTTTGAACCTCATCGCCGCCGAGCCTGACATCGCCCGCGTGCCTGTCATGATCGACTCGTCGAAGTTCGAGATCATCGAAGCAGGCCTGAAATGCGTTCAGGGCAAACCCATCGTCAACTCGATTTCGCTGAAGGAAGGCGAGGAGAAGTTTCTCCAGCAGGCGCGGCTCGTTCACAATTACGGTGCGGCGGTCGTCGTCATGGCCTTTGACGAGGTTGGGCAGGCCGACACCTATCAGCGCAAGGTGGAAATCTGCTCGCGCGCCTACAAGCTGCTGACCGAAAAGGCCGGCCTGTCACCGGAAGACATCATCTTCGATCCGAACGTTTTCGCGGTGGCGACGGGTATCGAAGAGCACAATAATTACGGCGTTGATTTCATCGAGGCCACCAAGACCATCCGCGAAACCATGCCGCTCACGCATATTTCCGGCGGTGTTTCCAACCTGTCCTTCTCCTTCCGCGGCAACGAGCCGGTGCGTGAGGCGATGCATGCGGTGTTCCTCTACCACGCCATTCAGGTCGGCATGGATATGGGCATCGTCAATGCCGGGCAGCTTGCGGTTTACGACAATATCGATGCGGAACTGCGCGAGGCCTGCGAGGACGTGGTGCTGAACCGTCGCGACGACGCGACGGAGCGTCTGCTCGAAGTGGCGGAGCGTTTCCGCGGCACAGGCGCCAAGGACACCAAGGTGCAGGACCTCTCCTGGCGCGAACTTCCCGTCGAGAAGCGTCTGGAACATGCGCTGGTCAACGGCATCACCGATTTCATCGAGGCCGATACGGAAGAGGCGCGCCAGAAGGCGGAGCGCCCGCTGCACGTCATCGAAGGGCCGCTGATGGCCGGCATGAACGTGGTCGGCGACCTGTTCGGCTCGGGCAAGATGTTCCTGCCGCAGGTGGTGAAATCCGCCCGCGTGATGAAGCAGGCCGTGGCCGTGCTGCTTCCTTACATGGAAGAGGAAAAACGCCTCAATGGCGGGTCTGAGCGCAGTGCTGCCGGCAAGGTGCTGATGGCGACCGTGAAGGGCGACGTGCATGATATCGGCAAGAACATCGTCGGTGTCGTTCTCGCCTGCAACAATTACGAGATCATCGATCTCGGCGTGATGGTGCCGACAACGAAAATCCTCGAAACGGCCATTGCCGAAAAGGTTGACGTGATCGGCCTTTCCGGCCTCATCACGCCATCGCTGGACGAGATGGTGCATGTGGCGGCCGAAATGGAGCGGCAGGGCTTCGACATTCCGCTGCTGATCGGCGGCGCAACGACGAGCCGCGTGCATACGGCCGTGAAAATCCATCCGCGTTACGAGCAGGGTCAGGCGATCTACGTCACCGATGCTTCGCGCGCGGTCGGCGTCGTGTCGGCGCTTCTCTCCGCCGAACAGAAGCCCGCTTATATCGATGGCATTCGCAGCGAATATGCCAAGGTGGCGGAGGCCCATGCTCGCAACGAGCGCGAAAAGCTGCGCCTGCCGCTTTCCCGTGCCCGGGAGAATGCGCACAAGATCGACTGGTCGAGCTACAGCGTCGTCAAGCCGCAGTTCTTCGGCACCAAGGTGTTCGAAACCTACGATCTTGAGGAGCTTTCCCGCTACATCGACTGGACGCCGTTCTTCCAGACCTGGGAGTTGAAGGGCCGTTTCCCGGCGATCCTCGAGGATGAAAAGCAGGGTGAGGCGGCGCGGCAGCTTTATAGCGATGCGCAGGCCATGCTGAAGAAGATCATCGAGGAGAACTGGTTCCGGCCACGCGCGGTAATCGGGTTCTGGCCGGCCAATGCGGTGGGCGACGATATCAGGCTGTTCACGGATGAGAGCCGCAGGCAAGAGCTTGCGACTTTCTTCACGCTGCGCCAGCAGCTTTCCAAGCGCGACGGTCGTCCCAATGTGGCGCTGTCCGATTTCGTGGCGCCTGTCGATAGCGGTGTTGCCGATTACGTCGGTGGTTTCGTGGTGACGGCAGGTATCGAGGAAGTGGCGATTGCCGAGCGTTTCGAGCGGGCGAATGACGATTATTCGTCCATCCTCGTCAAGGCGCTGGCCGACCGCTTTGCGGAAGCCTTTGCCGAGCGTATGCACGAGCGCGTGCGCAAGGAATTCTGGGGTTATGCGCCGGACGAAGCGCTTGCCGGCGACGAGCTGATCGGCGAGGCCTATGCCGGTATCCGCCCTGCGCCCGGCTATCCGGCCCAGCCCGATCACACCGAAAAGAAGACGCTTTTCTCCCTGCTCGACGCCACCAATGCGGCGGGCGTGGAACTAACGGAGAGCTATGCCATGTGGCCCGGCTCTTCCGTCTCCGGCCTCTATATCGGCCATCCCGAAAGCTATTATTTCGGCGTCGCCAAGGTGGAGCGCGATCAGGTTCTCGATTATGCGCGCCGCAAGGATATGCCGGTGGAAGAGGTGGAGCGCTGGCTTGGGCCTGTTCTCAACTACGTGCCGACGAATGGTGCTGAGGAAATCGATAGCGCTGCGTGAGGTTTCAGGCGGTACAGGTCAAACAAAAAGCGCGGGCAGGGCCCGCGCTTTTTGCATTCATTGTGTCTTTTACGACCTTAACGCCGCCAGTTCCTCGATGCCGACATGGCTCTCCACCTCGCTGCCGCGCAGGTAAAGATAGAGTCCGATCGCAAAGGCGAGGACGGCGATGAACACCAGATACCAGGCATGGGCCATGGGGTTGACCGCAAGCGCCGTCGTCACGCCGATCGGCGTCAGCCCGCCAAAGACGGCATAGGAGACGTTGTAGGCGAAGGATAGGCCGGAGAAACGGACCGATGCGGGGAAGGCCCGGACCATGACATAGGGCACCGCACCCGCCATGCCGACAGAGAGGCCCATCACGCCATAAAGCACGAACATGGTCTGAAGCGAGGTGCCGGCGTAGCTGTAGAAGGTGAAGGTGGCGATGCCGAAAAAGATGCTCGCGCCCATGAAGAAGAGGCCGGAGCCGATACGGTCGATCAGCGCTCCGGCGATGATGACGCCGAAGATCAGGAACAGCGTGCCGAAGCTGGTGCCGGCGAGCGCCTGCGTCGGGGTATAGCCATAGAGCTTCTGCAGGAAGGTGGCGGTCATCAGCGTCGTGACGACGATGGCGGCCGACAGGACCCATGTCAGCAGGGCGGAGATGATCACGCCGCGCATATGGTGTTTCAGCACCAGCCCGAGCGGCAGCTTGTCCGTCAGCGATTTCGACTTCTTCATCTCCATGAAGATGGGCGTTTCTTCCAGCCAGCGGCGCAGATAAACGGCGATCAGGCCAAAAATCCCACCGAGCAGGAAGGGAATGCGCCAGGCGTAACCGGCCACGTCCTCGGGTGTGAAGAGCGAGTTGATGGCGAAGGCGATCAGCGAGCCCAGCATAATGCCGAAAGAGAGGCCGGATGTGAGGAAGCCGCAGGCAAGCCCGACGCGGCGGAACGGCACGTGTTCGGCAACGAAGGTCCATGCCCCCGGCACTTCACCGCCGATGGCAGCACCCTGCAGCATGCGCAGGATGATGAGCAGGATGGGTGCTGCCACGCCGATCATGGCATAGGTCGGCATCAGCGCCATGCCCAGGGTCGAGAGCGCCATCAGCAGGATCGAGAAGGCAAAGACGCGCTTGCGGCCATAACGGTCGCCATAATGCGCGAGAACGATTCCGCCCAGCGGCCGCACCAGATAACCGGCGGCGAAGATGCCGAAGGTCTGGATCATCACCAGCCAGTCTGGCATTTCCGGCGGGAAAAACAGATGGCCGATGACGGTCGCGAAAAATACGAAAATGATGAAGTCGTAAAATTCGAGCGCACCGCCCAGGGCCGAAAGACCGAGAGTTTTGTAATCCTGGCTGTTAAGTGGCCGGGCTGCCGCCGGTGTGGTGGTGGGAGACATGAAGCTGCTTCTTTTCTAAATTACGTATTACTTATGGGAATGCGGCAAGCGCAGCGCGATTTCAAGCCTTATCGGTGTTCAATCGTTCAGGTATTTCGAAGGGCGGTCGAGGAAGCGGCGCAGGAAGCTGATGTTCTCCAGCTCGTCATAGAGGCGTTCGGTGACGCCATCCTCATCGAAATAATAAATCGTCGCCTCGGGAATGGCCAAGAGAACCGGTGAATGGGTGGCGATGATCAACTGGCCGCCACTATCGGCGGTGTGACGGATGAGGGCCGCCAGTTCGAGCTGCTTTTGCGGCGAAAGCGGGCTTTCCGGTTCATCGAGAAAATAGAGGCCGGCGCCGTGGACGCGCCGGTGCAGAATGTCGAGAAACCCTTCGCCATGTGACCGCCGGTCTATGGCATTGTTCCTGATGATCCTGCGAAACGTCTCCGGAGTTTCCTCGGGAAAGTCTTCGCCTTTTTTCAGAGCCTTCTCCCGCTCCCATCGAAAATCGTCCAGCGCTTCCTCGTTCTGGCGACGGACATAGCCGAGGACGTCTTCCGCGCGCAGGAACATGCGAATCTTCGGATATCTCTTGCGGGCGAAATAGAACGACTTCGCCACGGTCTCGGCATGCTGGAGATAGAGGTCGCCGGCCACATGGCCGTGATTGCCGATGGCATAGGCCGTCATCCCCGCCGCCAGCCCTTCCAGCAGCGTCGATTTGCCGGAGCCGTTATTGCCGGCGAAAAAGGTGATCGGCGTCTTGAATTCGAGGCGCTCCAGCTGGCGCAGCGCCGGAACCGAGAAGGGGTAATCATCCCTCCCGTCCGCGCTTTCCTTCATGGTGACGCTGTCGAGAAACAGCATGTTGCAGTCCTTGCCAATATCCATCCCGTTCGGAGGTGTGATGCTTCGGCGCGTCTTGGAGACCCAAGGCGTGTGAGCGGGACTGGAGTTTAACGCGGTCCGCGGCCCGCGCCAATGGCGCCGGACTGTTCGGTCTCAGCTCGGCTTTGCCGGGCCGTACTTTTTAGTTTATTATAAAATAATAATTCAGATTATGTAGTATTTCATGGTTTCGTTTGTGCAATTAATCATCATAATTACTGTGTAATTAAAAGAATGTCTCAGATATATACTCTGTATTAATACGGCGATGTCAATCGTCATGCATTCTCGTTGCTGTTGTGGGGAATGGATGAATTACATTGCTCTCTTTTCTGCCGCGGCCCTTTTCTCCGCGATATTCGCGAGTGGGGCCGAGGCGCGGGAGGTTCGATTATTTGCCATACCCGGATTTGGCGGCGGCGAGACGATCGATCCCGTCTATGATCTGCCGAACACCGCAGCTTTCCTCCGGGACGGGAAGGCGCTCGATCTCGGTTATCTGAATGGCAGCACTAGCGGCTATGTTCTGTATAACGGCGACCGTTATACCAAGCTCAGCCATGCGGATATTGCGAGCCTGAAGGCGACGCTTGGTTTTGATCCAACGACCAAACACCGCATGGAACGCGCAGCCCGTGACGAGCAGAACAGCCGCTGGGGCTTGGTGATTTTCATCGCCGTGCTTGCGGTCGGCTTTTTGGTTTTCATCCACAAGGGGCTACAGATCGTACGGTGGTTTGCGCGGTCACTGACGACACCAGCCGTCACTGACAATGGCTCGGCGGACGCCGTGTCCGATCCGCTGGAGATACGCAAGAAACAACTGATGAACCGCCAGTGGAGCGACAACCAGGCTAGTCCCGGCGCAAGTGTGCCGGCACCTTCCTCAGAGCAGGCGCCGTCCCGGGCCGGCGCTCCTGTCCGGGCTTTCGGGCGCAGGAACGCCTGAGCCTGACCCGGCTCCGTCCGCGAAACGTCACAGGACCGGGACTATTCGAACCGGTCTATGATGCTGATGCCGCTTTCCCTGAAGCTATCCATGGCGGGCAGGGCGGTTGCGGCCTCGGAAAGCGTGATGTGGCGGCCGATCAGCTTTTCCGGTGCAAGCTTTCCGCTTTCGATCATGGCCAGCATGTCCCCGTAACGCCACGCCTGCATGCCGTGGCTGCCGTAGATTTCCAGCTCATGGGCGATCACCCGGGCCATGGGAATGGCGGGCATGGCATGGTCGGCGAGCATGAGGCCTACCTGCACATGGCGTCCACGCCGGCGCAGGTTGCTGATGGAGTTGCAGCACGTCTGCGGGTGGCCAAGCGCATCGACCGAGACATGCGCACCGCCGCCTGTCACCTCGCGCACGGCTTCGGCAACATCGGCAACCGTGCGGCTGTTGATTGTCGCGGTCGCGCCGAGCTGCCGGGCCATCTCAAGCTTGTCTTCGGCGATGTCGATGGCGACGACCTGCGCGCCAAGACCAGCGCCGATCATGATGGCGGAGAGGCCGACCCCGCCGCAGCCATGAACCGCCAGCCATTCGCCGCCCTTCAGGCGTCCCTGATCGGTCACGGCACGGAAGGAGGTGGCGAAACGGCAGCCGAGGCCGGCGGCGGTGGCGTAGCTCATCGATTGAGGCAGGTGCACGAGGTTCTGGTCGGCATAATCGATCGCGACATATTCGGCGAAGGAACCCCAATGGGTGAAGCCGGGCTGGAACTGCGCTTCGCAGACCTGCTGGTTGCCGGAACGGCATTCATGGCAATGGCCGCAGCCGGAGACGAATGGAACGGTAACGCGGTCACCGGTCTTGAAGCGGGTGACGTGTCTGCCGACCGCGGCGATGACGCCGGCAAATTCGTGGCCGGGAACGTGCGGCAGGCGAATATCCGGGTCATGCCCCATCCAGCCGTGCCAGTCGCTCCGGCACAGGCCCGTCGCTTTCACCGCGATGACGACGCCGCCATCGGTCGGTTCCGGATCGGGCAGGGATGCGACTACCGGGGTTTCGCCGAATCGTTCGTAATAAAGCGCGCGCATCATGGCCTCACATCGTTGGTATGCAGGTTCGAAGTGATACCTGCTCTACCATTTCCAGCAAGGGGGCGGAGCGGTTTTGCATCCGGAAAGGTGGTTCAGTCCTTGATGACCATCAGGTCGCCGGCCGCGAATTTCAGCGTCACCGGCTCACCGACGGCGGGGGGCGCTGTGCCGGGATCGTTGAACATGTCGAAAGACAGGGTCGAGCCGCCAAGATCGAGGCGGGTGCGGATGACGGAGCCGAGGAACTGGCTGGAGGTGACCGTGCCGGAAATGGCGACATCGCCTTTCGCATCGCTGCCGAGCGAGCCCGCTTCCGGTCGCAGGGCGAGAGTAATTTTTTCGCCGTTCGCCGCATTGACCGGCTTGTGGAGGGTGATCTGCTGCTCTCCGACACGGATGGTGTTGGAGGAGGAATCCACGATGGTCGCGTCGATGAGGTTGAGCGTACCGACGAAGGAGGCGACGAAGCGGGTCGCGGGCTTGTTGTAAATATCGAAGGGCGAGCCGATCTGGTCGGCGCGGCCGCCATTCATGACAACGATCCGGTCGGAAATCGACAGGGCCTCTTCCTGATCGTGGGTCACGAAAATGGTGGTGATGCCGAGTTTCTGCTGGATCTGGCGGATTTCCTCCCGCAGCGAGACGCGGATCTTGGCGTCGAGCGCCGAAAGCGGCTCGTCGAGCAGAAGGACTTCCGGCTTCGGGGCCAGAGCGCGGGCAAGCGCCACGCGCTGCTGCTGGCCGCCCGACATCTGATAGGGATAGCGGTCCGCAAGATGTTCCAGATGGATAAGCTGGAGCATTTCCTTCACGCGCGCATCGATCTCGGCTTTCGGCTTGCCGGCGACTTTGAGCCCGAAGGCGACGTTCTCGTAGACATTCATGTTCGGGAACAGCGCATAGGCCTGAAACACCATGCCGATATTGCGCTGGTTTGGTCTCAGCGTCGTCTGGTCCTTGCCATTGATGACGATCGATCCGCCAGTCGGGATTTCAAAGCCGGCGATCATGCGCAGCACGGTGGTTTTGCCGCAGCCCGATGGTCCAAGAAAGGAGACGAACTCGCCCTTTTCGATGGCCATGTTGAAATCATGCACGACCTGCACGGAGCCGAAGGATTTCTTGATATTGCTAAGTGTCAAAAAGCTCATGAAAATATTGTCCTCAGGCCTTGGGAGGCGCGCCCTTCTGGTAGCGTGAAACGAGTTGGATCAGACCCAGGCAACCCCAGGTGATGCCGAAGGAAATCACGGCAAGGGCCGCCGGTTCATAGGCGCGGTTGGCGCCGAGCAGCTGCATATAGGGGCCGAAGGCCGGGCGGTTCAAAAGGGCCGCCATGGTGAATTCACCGATGACGATGGCGAAGGTCAAAAACGCGCCCGAGAGCACCGCGACCAGAACATTGGGCAGGATGATGCGCGACAGGATGGTCGTCCACCCCGCGCCAAGGCTTTGCGCTGCTTCCGTCAGCGTCGAGACGTCGATGGTCCTGAGACCGGTGTCGACGGCGCGGTACATGTAGGGCAGGGCGAGCGTGGCATATCCGAACATCAGAAGAAGGTTTGTGCCGAAGGTCGTGCCGGTCAGCGGCAGCCAGCTGGAGGTGTTGTAAAGCCTGATGTAACCGAACACGATGACGATGGCAGGAATGACCAGCGGCAGAAGAGTAATGAATTCGATATAGGGCCGCAGGCCCGGCAGTTTCAGCCGCACCCAATAGGCGGTGGGCACAACAAGCAGAACGCCGAAGACGATGGTGAACAGCGCCATCACGACGGAATAGCTGAAGGTCTCCTGAAAACGCGGATCGGTAAGCACCTTTGCATAGGCGTCGAAGGAATATTCGCCGCGCCGCATTTTCAGCGAGAAGTTGGTCATGCCGATCAGCGGCAGGGCGAAATAGAGCAGGCCGAAAGTCAGCGCGCCCCAGGCGAAGAAACGCTTCATTTCAGCCACCTTTCGCTGCGGGCGCGCAGCCAGATATAAAGTGCATTGGCGATGCCGGTGACGACGATCATGCCGAAGGCAAGCGCATAACCGAGATGCGGATTGCCGAGAACGTCGCCACGGATCTGCGCGAAAAGCAGGATCGGTACGATGTTGAGCGAGGAGCCGGTGAGCGCGATCGCGGTTGCCACTGCGCCGAAGGCGTTGGCAAACAGCAGCGACATGGTGCCGAGCAGCGACGGCAAAAGGATGGGGAAGGCGACCATGCGCCAATATTGCAGGCCGGTTGCGCCGAGAATTTCGGCTGCCTCGCGCCATTCGCGCTTCAGGCCATCAAGTGCCGGCGTGATGATGAGGATCATCAGCGGTATCTGGAAGAACAGATAGGTGACGGTGAGGCCCCAGAAGGACAGGATGTTGAAGCCCAAAAGCCTGAGATCAATGCCGACCTGCGTCTTCAGAAAGACGGTAAGCAGGCCGACCGGGCCGAGCGTGGCGATGAAGGCGAAGGCAAGCGGCACGCCGGCAAATTGCGAAGCGACGCCGGAAAAGGTGAGAAGCGGGCCGCGAATGCGCTGCGGCAGGCCGCCAAGCACCACGGCTGCGGCGACGGCAAAGCCGATCAGGCAGCCGAGTGCTGCCGAGGCAAGGCTGATCTTGATCGAAATCCAGTAGGCGGCAAGGATTGATGAGGTGAAAAGCCCGGCAATGTTTTCCAGCGTGAAGCTGCCATCCGTCTGCTGAAACGCGCCGATGACGATCTTCATCGTCGGCAGGATCAGAAACAGCAGAACAAAAACGGCAAAAGGTACGATTCCTATCCAGTGAAGAGGCAACTTCCTGCCCGCATCGGATGGTCCGCCGGTGTTGGTCGATGACATGCCTTGTCCCCAAACGCCGTTTTTAAAACGGTCTGTCTATTAAGGTATTCATTATAAAAGAAGCACCCCGGCTTTGATCGGCCGGGGCGCATTTTCAACAGTTTACTTCACGTTCGCGCCGACGACGCTGTCCCAGCCGCCGGTGACGGCAGCCTTGTTGGCGTCGACTTCCTCGAGTGTCGGGAAGATCGCCTTTTCATAGGCTGCTGCGGGCGGCAGGCTGTCGATCAGTTCCTGCGGAACCTTGCCGGCCTTGACCATGGCGTTGAAGCGGATCGGGTGGCAATAGCCCTTCAGCCAGCCGAGCTGACCGTCGTCGGAATAGAGGTGTTCCATCCAAAGCTTGGCGGCGTTCGGATGCGGCGCGTAGGCGGAAATGCCCTGAACGTAAACGCCGGCGAGAACGCCCTTCTCAGGAACGACGACTTCCGTGGGCGGGTTGTCGTTCAGCGTCTTCTTCCAGGAAAGCGCGTTATAGTCCCAGGCGATGATGATCGGGGTCGCACCCTGGGCCAGCGTGCCGGCCTTGCCGATGACCGGAAGGAAATTGCCCGCCTTGTTGAGGTCGGCGAAATACTTCAGGCCGGCTTCACCGGCTTCCTTGCCGGACTTCGCACCGGTGGAAAGACCGGCGGCGAGAACGCCGAGGATTGCCTGGTTGGAGGCGCGCGGATCGCCGGCAAGCGCTACCTGACCGGAATATTCCGGCTTCTGCAGGTCGGCCCAGTCTTTCGGCGTGTTCTTGACGAGGTCCTTGTTCACGAACATCGACATGACGCCGTAATAGTCGCCGTACCAGTAACCTTCCGGATCCTTCACATTGTCAGGAATTTCGTCCCAGGTGGAGACCTTGTAAGGCTGCAGCAGGCCTTCGGCCTTCATCTGCGGGCCGAAGGCGAGACCGACGTCAACGACGTCAGGAGCCTGCGGGCCCTTGTTGTCCTTGTTCGCCTTGATGGCTTCGACTTCATCGGCGGAGCCGGCGTCGGGGTTCAGCTCGTTGACGGTGATTTCCGGGTATTTTGCCTTGAAAGCGGCAATCACGTCGCCGTAACCACACCAGTCGTGCGGCAGCGCGACGGTGGTCAGCATGCCTTCCTTCTTGGCGGCGGCGATCAGTTCGGCGCTCGGTTCAGCGGCGGCAATCGCGGTGGAGGCGATGACCAGCGCGGTGGTCGTAGCAAGCAGTCGGCGGCAGTGAGAGATCACTTTTTTCTCCTCTTCGTGTTCTCATATTGCGGACGCTGATACGGATTCTCGATGAAGCTAATGTGACGGCCAGATTACAAATTATTTATCCGGATTCCGCCACTTTACACTCGTTTTCCGCCATTATCAGGATTGTATGCCTGTAATTGCGGGAGTTGCCCGTTGTCGTCCGTTAGACCAGATGCGTTCCCCAGCTTGGTGTTTTCCCCTGTTTTATCGTGCTGGTGGCGATGACAGGTATCCAATCAGCGTGCGGCATCCGCGTCAAGTCGTATGCCGGCTATGCAAATTCATGTTCTTTCCGGCCTGCGGAAGAGCCGTGTCTGTTCAAACAGGCCTTCCAGCGCGTTCATGCGTTCCTTGGTTTCATCCCAGGTGCCGCTCTGCACCGCCTCGATCAGGGCTTCGACCACGAACAGGGTGACAACGGAGGAATCCCATGCCGAGGGAGCTTCGATCCTGACGCGGAAAATGTGCAGCGCATGGCGCGCCACCGGCGATGTCCATTGATCGGTGAAGAGAATGATCTGCACGCCGTTGGCCTTGGCCACTTCGGCAAGCGTCGTCATATCGTGTTCGTAACGTCGGATATCGAAGATGACGAGCACATCGCCGGCGCTCATATTGAGCATATATTGCGGCCAGGCGCTGGAATTGGACGACATCAGCGTCGTTTTCGGGCGGATCACCTGCATATGGGTGAAGAAATATTCCGCAATCGCGCCGGTGATGCGCCCGCCGACAAAATAGATGCTGCGCTTGCGGTCGGAAAGCAGCGCGGCGGCATTGTCGAAGACAGCGGTGTCGAGGTCACTCAGCGTATCGCGCAGATTGCCGGTAATGGCATCGGCGAAGCGGTTGAGAATGTGCAGGCCGGGCGCATTGGTGGCCCAGCGGTCGTGTTTGGCGATGGGGCCGGAGATCGTTGCTTCCAGTTCCTGATGCAGATGCGCCTGAAATTCCGGATAGCCCTTATAACCGAGTTTCTGCACCATGCGCGCCACCGTTGGCGTCGAAACGCCGGCATTTTCCGCGATCGTGGTGATGCTGCCGAGGCCGGAGACGGGGTAGTTGCCGAGCAGGCTTTCCGCCAGCCGTTTTTCCGAACGGGTCAGCGCGCCGTAATGGGCATGGATGACATCCGACACGGTCGCCGTCGTGCTGCGCAAATTTTTCCCCTTTCCGGTCTTCTGCCGGTGCATGGCTAAAATAAACATCTGTGCCAGCTATCGAGTCAATGGGGAAAATGAAGAGAAAATTTCAAAATTCCATTTGACACTCGCAATAATGTGAAGAATTCTTTTCGTCATTGGCGGAACACGGGGTTTCCGGGTGGGGTTCGTGCATGACGGTGCGTTCACGGTTTTTCACAGAAGCGGAAGGGCAGGCCGTCGGCGTTGAGAATGCGGCGGCGAAAGGCGATGTCCTTCTCGTCTGCGAGCATGCCTCCGCCACCATCCCGCAGAAATATGGCACGTTGGGTCTTTCGCCGGATGTGCTTTCGAGCCATGCGGCCTGGGATCCGGGCGCTCTGGCCGTTGCCCGGCTGCTTTCTGAAAAATTTGACGCCACGCTCGTCTATCAGCGCTTTTCGCGTCTCGTCTATGATTGTAACCGGCCGCCCGAATCGCCTTCCGCCATGCCGGTGAAAAGCGAGATTTACGATATTCCCGGCAATTTCGAGCTTAGCGAAGCGGAGCGGTTCGCCCGCACGTCAGCGCTTTATGTGCCGTTTCATGACCGGGTGAGCGAGATTATCGCCAAACGGCAGGCGGATGGCCGCAAGGCGGTGGTGGTAACCATTCACAGTTTCACGCCCGTTTATCACGGCCGGTTCCGAAAGGTTGAGATCGGCATCCTGCACGATAGCGACAGCCGCCTGGCGGATGCGATGCTGGCGGGCGCCGAAGGGGCTTCGCTCACGGTCAATCGCAATGATCCCTATGGTCCGGAAGACGGCGTGACGCATACGCTTCGCCTGCATGCGCTGCCGGACGGGCTTTTGAACGTCATGATCGAAATCCGCAACGATCTCATCGCCAATGAAGGAGATCAGGCGACTATTGCCGGTTTTCTCCATGAGCTCATGGAGAAGGCGCTCTCGTTGCTTGACGGGTGAGGGAGCAAGGGCTGGCCGATGGTGAAAGCACCGGGGCCCGCCATCAAAACGAGACTGCCGCCATTCAATAAAGCCGGAAAGGCGCGAAGCGGCAAGGGAACAGCAAGTGCGTGCGGCAGAGCGCGGGAAGCACCCGCGTGAAGCCGGAAACTGGGGCACAATCGGCCAATAACGGCTGACTGGCTTGTTTTTTTCTTATCAGGAGAGAAGGGCATGGACAGTTCATCATCAGGCGTCAGCTACAAGAAGGCTGATGCATCCTATTTCGAAAAACGCGGACTATCCCGCTATGCGGGCGTGTGGTCGCTCTGGTCGCTCGGCGTCGGCGCGGTCATATCAGGACATTTTTCCGGATGGAATTTCGGCTTTTCCACCGGCGGCTGGGGCGGCATGCTGGTGGCTGGCATCATCATCGCTATCATGTATCTCGGGCTGACATTTTCGATTGCGGAAATGAGCCCCGCCTTGCCGCATACGGGTGCGGCCTATTCCTTCGCCCGCACGGCGATGGGCCCCTGGGGCGGGTTCATCACCGGGCTTTGCGAGAATGTCGAATATGTGCTGACGCCGGCGGTCGTCGTTACCTTCATCACGGCCTATGTGAATTCCATTCTCGGCCTTGATCCGGCCTATTCACCCTTCGTGTGGATAGTCTTTTATGCAATTTTCCTTGCGCTCAACGTCTTCGGGCTTGAGCTTTCCTTCAAGGTCACGCTGGTTATCACGCTGATCTCCCTCACGGTTCTGGTGTTCTTCTGGATCAGCGCCATTCCAAACATCGATTTTTCGCGTTTCGCGCTGAATATCGGTGTCGGCCCTGACGGCAAGGCGGTGGAGCTGCCGGAAGGCGGCGGTTCCTTCTTCCCCTTCGGGTTCTCGGGCGTTCTCGCCACGCTGCCCTTTGCGGTCTGGCTGTTCCTTGCCATCGAGCAGCTGCCGCTGGCGGCGGAAGAATCGGTCGATCCGAAACGGGACATGCCCAAGGGCATCATTCTCGGCATGGTGACGCTGATGGTCTCGGCCTTCATGATCGTATTGCTCAACCCGTCCCTGCCGGGCGTCGGCGCCTTCCATCTCAGCTCCTCGCTCGAGCCGCTGCTTGATGGCTTCAAGGCGATCTATGGCGACGGCGGCGTGGTGGTGCTCGGTCTCGTTGCCTTGACCGGTCTGATCGCCAGCTTCCATACGATCCTCTATGCACAGGGCCGGCAGATCTATTCGCTGTCGCGTGCGGGTTACTTCCCGACCGTGCTGTCGATCACCCACTCCAAATACCGCACGCCATACGTTGCGAATATCACCGGCGCGATTGTGGGTCTCGCGGTCATGCTGGTCATCTGGTTCTCTCTGGGTGCGGAACAGGGCGGCAGCATCATCGGCAGCGTGCTTTTGAACATGGCCGTGTTCGGCGCCATGTTCTCCTACATCATGCAGGCGATTTCCTTCATCCTGCTCCGGAAGAACCTGCCGCATATCGAGCGGCCGTTCCGCTCGCCCTTCGGCATTCCCGGCGCGGTGCTGACTGTTATCATCGCCATCGTCACGCTGCTTTACCAGATCCAGGATCCGAACTTCACCAAGGGCGTACTCTGGGTCGCCGTCTGGTTCGCCGTGGCGATCGCCTATTTCGCCTTTGTCGGACGCCATCGCCTCATCCTGTCGCCGGAAGAGGAATTCGCGATGGAGCACAAGCAGGCTGCGGTTGCCGCAGCGGCCGCCAAGGCCTGACGCTCAAACGAAACGGGCGGCCGTATCCCGGCCGCCCGGTCGCCACAATAAAGGGAACGGACAAAATGACGAGCTACACATTCGACGCGCTTAAAATGGATGTCGCCGAGGGGCGCATCGACACGGTTCTGGCCTGCCTTGTCGACATGCAGGGGCGTCTGATGGGCAAACGGTTCCAGGCGGAATTCTTCGTCGAAAGCGCCTTTGAGGAAACCCATAGCTGCAACTATGTGCTTGCCACCGACATGGAGATGGAAACCGTTCCCGGTTACAAATCCTCCAGCTGGGAAAAGGGCTATGGCGATTATGTGCTGAAGCCAGACCTTTCGACGCTGCGGCGCGTGCCATGGCTGGAAGGCACGGCGCTGGTGCTGTGCGACGTGCTTGACCATCACACCCATGAGGAAGTGCCGCATTCGCCGCGCGCGCTTTTGAAAAAGCAGGTGGCGCGGCTGGAGGCCATGGGGCTGAAGGCCTATATGGCGACCGAGCTGGAATTCTTCCTGTTCGACCAGACCTTCGATGCGGCGCGCGCCAACGGCTACAAGGGTTTGAACCTCGCCAGCGGTTATAATGAGGATTACCATATCTTCCAGACGACCAAGGAAGAGGATGTCATGCGGGCGCTGCGCAAGGGCCTGCAGGGCGCCGGCATTCCGGTCGAAAATTCCAAGGGCGAAGCATCCGCCGGGCAGGCGGAAATCAACGTTCGTTATGCCGATGCGCTGACCATGGCCGACCGGCACGCCATCATCAAGAACGCCACCAAGGAGATCGCCTGGTCCAAGGGCAAGGCGGTGACGTTCCTCGCCAAGTGGAACTACAACGCCGCCGGCAGCTCCTCACATATTCACCAGTCGCTGTGGAGCGTCGACGGCAAGACTCCCGCTTTCCTCGACAAAGACGCCAAGCACGGCATGTCGGAGCTGATGCGGCACTATGTTGCCGGGCTTCTCGCTCATGCCAGCGAGATCACCTATTTCCTCGCGCCCTATATCAATTCCTACAAGCGGTTCATGGCCGGCACGTTTGCCCCTACCAAGGCGATCTGGAGCCTCGACAATCGTACGGCCGGATATCGCCTCTGCGGCGAAGGCACCAAGGGCATCCGCATCGAATGCCGCGTCGGCGGTTCCGATCTCAATCCCTATCTCGCCATGGCGGCTTTGCTTGCGGCAGGCATTGACGGCATCGAAAATAAACTTGAACTTGAGCCCGCTTTTGTCGGTGATGCCTATGGCGGCAAGGACGTGCGCGAGATACCCAAGACCCTGCGTGACGCCACTGCCTTTCTGGACGGATCGAAGATGCTGCGCAACGCCTTTGGCGACGATGTGATCGATCATTACGTCCATGCCGGACGGTGGGAGCAGGAAGAATACGACCGCCGCGTGACCGACTGGGAAGTGGCGCGCGGTTTCGAACGAGCCTAATCATTACGGGAAAACATCATGACCATGATCCAGAATATCTCGCCCATCGACGGCTCGGTTTATGCCGAGCGGGAGGCGATGTCGCTGGAGGCGGCGCGCGCCGCCGTTTCAAGAGCGCGCAAGGCGCAAAAGGACTGGGCGCGACGTCCGCTTGAGGACCGCGTTCAGCTGGTTCTGAAGGGTGTGGCGCGCCTCAACGAAATGGTGGCGGAAGTCGTGCCGGAACTGGCGCATATGATGGGCCGTCCGGTTCGTTACGGCGGCGAATTCAAGGGTTTCAACGAACGCTCCAACTATGTCGCCTCTATTGCCGCCGATGCGCTGGCGCCGCTCGTCATCGAGGAAAGCGGCAATTTCGAACGCCGCATCGAGCGCGAGGCGCATGGCGTGGTCTTCGTCATCGCGCCGTGGAACTATCCTTACATGACGGCGATCAATACCGTTGCGCCCGCCCTGATGGCCGGCAATACGGTTGTTATCAAACATGCGGCGCAGACGCTTCTGGTGGGCGAGCGCATGGTGCGGGCATTCGTTGAGGCCGGCGTGCCGGAAGATGTCTTCATCAACGTCTTCCTCGACCATGCCACGACCTCGGCGCTGATTTCCGAAGGCCTATTCAATTTCGTCAACTTCACCGGTTCGGTGGAAGGCGGCCGCGCCATCGAGCGCGCCGCAGCCGGCACCTTCACCGGTCTCGGGCTTGAGCTCGGTGGCAAGGACCCCGGCTACGTGATGGAGGACGCCGATCTCGACGCCGCCGTCGATACGCTGATGGATGGCGCGACCTATAATTCCGGGCAATGCTGCTGCGGCATCGAGCGCATCTACGTCAACGAAAACCTCTATGACGAATTCGTCGAGAAGTCCGTCGCCTGGGTGTCCAACTACAAGCTCGGCAATCCGCTGGAACAGGAAACGACGCTCGGGCCGATGGCCAACAAGCGTTTCGCCAAGGTGGTGCGCGCGCAGATCGCCGATGCCGTCTCAAAGGGTGCGAAGGCGCTGGTCGATCCGAAGCTCTTCCCTGCCGACGACGGTGAAGGCGCCTATGTCGCGCCGCAAATCCTCGTCAATGTCGATCATTCCATGGAGTTCATGACCGAAGAAACCTTCGGCCCTGCTCTTGGCATCATGAAGGTCAGACATGACGACGAAGCCATCGCGCTGATGAATGACAGCAAATATGGCCTCACCGCCTCGCTCTGGACGCAGGATGCGGCACGCGCCGGGCGGATCGGCCGCGAAATCGAAACCGGCACCGTGTTCATGAACCGCGCGGATTACCTCGATCCGGCCCTTTGCTGGACAGGCGTGAAGGAAACCGGCCGTGGCGGCTCGCTCTCCGTGCTCGGCTTCCAGAACCTGACCCGACCGAAATCCTACCATCTGAAGAAAGTCACGAAATGAATATCGTCGCCAACTGGAGCTATCCCACCGCCGTCAAGCTTGGCCGTGGCCGGATCAAGGAACTGGCGGAAGCCTGCAAGACGCTCGGGATCAAAAAGCCGCTTCTCGTGACGGATCGCGGCCTTGCCAATATGGCGATCACCGCGCATGCGCTCGACGTGCTGGAAGAGGCTGGCCTTGGCCGGGCGATCTTCGCCTATGTGGATCCGAACCCCAACGAGATCAACATGGAAGCCGGCGTCAAAGCCTACCGCGATGGCGGCCATGACGGCGTCGTCGCCTTCGGCGGCGGTTCGGGCCTCGATCTCGGCAAAACAATCGCCTTCATGGCCGGGCAGACGCGCCCGGTCTGGGATTTCGAGGATATTGGCGACTGGTGGACGCGGGCGGATGCCGCCAAGATCGCCCCGATCGTCGCGGTGCCGACCACGGCGGGCACCGGTTCGGAAGTCGGCCGCGCCAGCGTCATCACCAATTCGCAGACCCATGTGAAGAAGATCATCTTCCATCCGAAGCTGTTGCCCGGCGTCGTCATCTGCGATCCGGAGCTGACCGTCGGCATGCCGAAGGTCATCACGGCGGGCACCGGCATGGATGCCTTTGCCCATTGCCTCGAGGCCTATTCCTCGCCCTTCTATCACCCGATGAGCGCCGGCGTGGCGCTGGAGGGCCTGCGTCTCGTCAAGGAATTCCTGCCGCGCGCCTATAAGGATGGCACGGATATCGAAGCGCGCACCAATATGATGGCGGCGGCGGCGATGGGGGCGGTTGCGTTCCAGAAGGGCCTCGGCGCCATTCACTCGCTCTCGCATCCGATCGGTGCGGTCTACAATACCCATCACGGCATGACCAATGCCGTCGTGATGCCTGCGGTGCTACGTTTCAATCGCCCGGCCATCGAAGACAAGATCGCCCGCGCGGCCGCCTATCTCGGCATTTCCGGCGGCTTTGACGGCTTCTACGACTATGTGCTGGAGCTTCGCAAGGAACTCGGCGTGCCGGAAAACCTGACCGCCATGGGCATCAAGCCTGATCGTATCGACGAACTGGCCGCGGAAGCGATCAAGGATCCGAGCTGCGGCGGCAATCCGGTGCCGATGACGCTTGAGAATACAAAGAAGCTGTTCGAGGACTGCTTCTGATGAGCCCTGCCATTCGCTAGGTTTATGAGAGGCCGAGTGGGTGCGATTTTCGTCTTCTCGCCGGCGGGGAGAAGAAACAAGCCGCACCGTCGTGCCCTGCATCAGGACAGGGCTGAGATACGATCTGTAATCCATGAAGCCCGCGATGATCCAGTCGCGGGCTTTTTGTTGTCCCCAAAAACGATCTTAGCCTTTTCTTAACCATCTTCGTTAAGGTTATGGAAAGCACCATGATTGGTTCGGTGCGTGAATGAGCATGAAACGGCTCTGACCAACAGGGGGTATCATGTCAGTCATCACTTTCGCCAATACCAAGGGCGGCGCTGGAAAAACCACGGCTGTGCTGCTTCTCGCGACCGAACTGGCCAGCAGCGGCCACCGCGTGACGGTTCTAGACGCCGATCCGCAATTGTGGATTTCCCGCTGGCGCGAATTATCAGGCGACATCGAAAATCTCTCGGTGATTTCGCATGTGACGATGGCCTCGCTCGAGGGTCATATTCGCGAAAACAAGGCCAACACCGACTGTTTCATCATCGACCTTCCGGGAGCGAAAACGCCGCTTCTGACGATGGCGCTCGGTATTTCCGATCATGTGCTTATCCCGGTACAGGGTTCAGCCATGGATGCGCGCGGCGCTGCCGAGGTTCTCGATCATATCGAATTCCTGAACCGCAAGATGGGCAAGGCGATCGCCCATTCCATCGTGCTGACGCGGGTCAATGCCATGGTGGCGACGCGCTCCCTGCTTCTCGTCAAAATGCTGCTGGCTGAGAAGAACGTCTCGGTTCTCAATACGCCGATTGTCGAGAGAGCAGCCTATCGCGATATTTTCGATTATGGCGGCACGCTTCTCTGTCTCGACAAGGACAAGGTCAGCAATATCGACAAGGCCGTGGAGAATGCGAAAGCCTTCGCGACTGAGGTCGTCGGCCTTCTGCCGCAACGGCTTCTGCGGCTCGGCACGCAACCTGCGCGCCTCTTCACCCGCAAAGCCGCCTGAGAGCCGGAGCTGCCTGAAGCGCAGGGACAGGTTCCGTCCGCCTGCTTAAGGCCAGAGGACATTTCCGGGCCGTCAAGGCGCATAGCCGCGCAGCTTGTTGTAACGTGTGACCTGCTCCTTGGTCAGCAGCTTCACCGTTTCGAGATGAGCGGCAAGGTGGATGTATCTCAGCCTGGCGCGGCTTTCTTCAATACGGTCGAGCTGCGCGCGCAGTTGATCCGCATTGATCGCGCCGGTACGGAAGCTGGCATCCAGCGCCGCTTCGCCGGCGATCATTTGCCTGCCCTCTGTCGCGGCATCTTTCCGCATGGTTTGAAACAGCTGCTGGACGGCGGCGGTCTGCTCCGCCGTCAGCGCCAGTTCGGTCGCCATCTTGCTGACATGTGAGGGACCCGGCATACCGTTGAGATCGGCGGCTTTCGCAAAGCCCCATCCGCCTCCCTGTTCCAATTCGGCAATATCTTCAGCCGACAGGCTCTTGATGGTTCGGCTCTGCTGGCCCGCATAGGGCGATTGGTGGAGATGCCGCTCTTCCCCGGCGGCTGAGAGGGGGAGAAGAGCGGTTAGGAAGACAAGAACCGTGGATTTCATGAGGCTACTCGGGTTGTTGCGATCCCCTGAGCTTGCCAGCCGGCCGGTTTGCCGGACATGATAGAAATCATGTCGAGTTCGATTTTTGACCAGCTTCGCCCGAGGGCGTCCATCTCCCGATCCTTTGAAAAAGGTGAATACCTTTTTCATCAGGGCGATCCCATTCACATGCTGGCGCTGGTCGCCGAGGGCTGCGTCCACCTGATGCGGTTTCAGGCGGATGGACATAGTGCAGTGTTGCAGCGCGCGGGGCCCCTGACGATTCTTGCCGAAGCCTCGGTCTTCTCGAAGCAATATCACTGCGACGCCATCGCGATGACGGCAGGGCGCGCATTGTTCGTGTCAATCAGCACGCTGCGGCAATTGCTGGAACGCGAACCCGCATTCGCACTCGAATGGATAAATCATATCTCCGGCGAGCTAAAAAAGGTCAGGACGCGGGCGGAAATATTGGCGCTGCGCTCGGTTGGCGCGCGGCTCGATGCCTGGATCACTGTCAATGAAGGTCTGCTTCCGCCCAAGGGTCAATGGAAGAGCCTCGCGGCTGAAATAGGCGTTTCTGCCGAGGCTTTGTATCGGGAAATAGCCAGACGCCCGGCTTCATCCGACTAACCGGGCGCAGGCAGAAAATTATTCGCTTGATTTGGAAATGATCGTTTCCTATATTGCGGCCATGACCAATATCGCCCAACCCAATTCTCAGGAGCAGCGCCATCGCGGCAGGCCACGCGAGTTCGATCTCGACCGTGCACTTGATGGCGCGATCCGCGTTTTTTCCAGACGAGGTTACCACGCTACCTCCGTTGGTGATCTCACCGATGCGATGGAACTGGCGCAGGGCAGTCTTTACAAGGCCTTCAAGGACAAGAAGGCCGTGTTCATCGCCACGATGGAGCGCTACAGGATCGTACAGACCGAGCGTTTCGAGGCAGCGGTGGCCGGCTTCGATACCGGTTATGAGCGCCTTAGGGCAGGCCTGATGTTCTATGCGGAACGGTCGCATGGTGGTGTCGGCTCTGACGGATGTCTGGTGGTTGGTGCTGCTGCCGATCTGGCGGCCCTGGATGACGACATTGCAGTTGTGGTCGAGCGGGCTGTGAAGGCGAGGGAGCGCATCGTTGCCCGTCTCGTTGCCGAAGGGCAGAAGGATGGTTCCGTAGGTTCAAAGGCTGATCCCGATGATCTCGCCCGGGCGATGTTGTGCATGATGTACGGCATGCGCGTGGTGGGAAAGACGGGGCGCAGCCTCAAAGACATGGTGGCCGTGGTGGATATCGCCATGAAGCTTGCCGAGTGATTTTATGACTATTTAGGAAACGATTGTTTCCATATTGGAGAGAATGATGACGACGCGTGTAATTGAAGGGGATGATGTTGAGGCAACATCCATTTCCCCGGCCTTGACTTTCCTCCTGGCGACAGCCTGCGGACTGATTGCCGCCAACCTTTATTATGGCCAGCCGCTTGCCGGCATTATCGGGGCGGAACTTGGTCTTTCCGCCGGCGCTACCGGCCTTATCGTAACCCTGACTCAGATCGGTTACGGTATCGGTCTGCTGTTTGTCGTGCCGCTTGGCGATCTCGTTGAAAACCGCAAGCTGGTCGTCAGTTCCGTCGCGATGGCGGTGCTTTCCCTCGTGGGAGCGGCATTCGCGCCGCATGCGGCCCCGTTTCTGATTGCGGCCTTTCTCGTCGGCGTCAGTTCGGTGGCGGTACAGGTCATCGTTCCCTATGCCGCCCATATGGCGCCGCACGCCATTCGCGGGCGGGTGGTCGGTAATGTCATGAGCGGGCTGATGGCCGGCATCATGCTGGCGCGGCCGGTTTCCAGCCTGTTGTCGGAAGTGGTGTCCTGGCGCGGTGTGTTTCTGACGTCTGCGGCAGTCATGGCGCTTCTTGCCGTGGTGCTTTTCCGGCTTCTGCCCGCCCGTATGCCCGATGCGCGGCTGAGCTATGGGGCCTTGATGGCCTCGATGGGCCGGCTGGCGCTGCACACGCCGATCCTGCGGCGGCGGGCGATCTATCACGCCTTCCTGTTTGCGGCTTTCAGCCTGTTCTGGACCACGACGCCGCTTTATCTGAGCGGACCGCATTTTAATCTGAGCCAGGGTGAGATTGCGCTCTTTGCACTGGCCGGTGCGGCCGGCACCGTGGCCGCTCCGATTGCCGGGCGGATGGCCGATCGCGGCTGGACGCGTGCGGCCACCTTCTTTGCACTGGTGGCGGTGGCGCTCTCCTTCGCCGTCACCCATCTGGCGCCTGAAGGTTCACATCTGGCGCTCGCCATTCTGGTCGTCGCAGCCATCGTTCTGGATTTCGGCGTCACCACCAATCTGGTGCTCGGCCAGCGGGCGATCTTTACGCTCGGAGCGGAATTCCGCAGCCGCCTGAACGGTATCTACATGGCGACGTTTTTCATGGGCGGCGCGATCGGTTCCGCCGTGGGCGGCTGGGCCTATGCCGTTGGCGAATGGCAAGCCGCCTCGTGGATCGGCTTTGCCTTGCCGGTGGCAGCCCTTCTATATTTCCTGACGGAAAAGCGCGACTGAAACGCCATCAACGAAAAAAGCCCGGCGGACCAAACCGCCGGGCTTTTTCTTTTTCTTCCAGCCGATTTATTCCGCGAATTCGACCACCACGCCGGGACGGACCATTTTCGCCAGCTCGGTCGCATCCCAGTTGGTCAGGCGGATACAGCCGTGGCTGTTGGTCTTGCCGATCTTGGACGGTTCCGGCGTGCCGTGAATGCCGTAAGTCGGCTTCGACAGGGCGATCCAGACCGTGCCGACCGGGCCGTTCGGACCCGGCGGGATCTGCAGGATCTTGTCGTTCTGGCCCTGCTTGAAGTTGATCTTCGGATTATAGGTGTAACCCGGATTGAGCGCGATGCGCTCCACCGTATGCGTGCCGCTCGGCGAGGGCGTATCCGTGGAACCGATAGTGGCGGGATAGGCTGCGATCAGGTTGCCGTCCTGACCATAAGCGAAGACCTGCTTGATACCCTTGTGCGCAACGATACGGGCGACCTGCCCCTTCTTCGTCTCGCCCGGATTAACGACCTTGATGATCGTACCGGGCACGGAGAAATCGATGCCGGGGTTCAGTTCCTTCAGGTAGTTCTCATCCATATGGAAGCGTTCGGCCAGCGCCTCGGACGTGGAGGTGAAGGAGAGCGCCGGCAATTGTGATTTTGCGGCATAGTCGTCCGGAATGGAGGCGACATAGGGGCCTGCGGCATCGGCAGCCGTGATCGTATAATCCACGATCGGCATGCCGCCGGAGGCGCGCAGCCGCTCCAGAATATCATCGGAATTGTTCGGATCGAGCTTTTCGCCGGTCATGTCCTGCCAGGCGGCAATCGCCTTGTTGACGTTGTCGCCCATCTTGCCGTCGATAACGCCGGGCGAGATGCCCTCGCGATCGAGGAAGGTCTGCAGCGCGACGATTTCCTGACGCGAGCGGTTGACCGGTGTGGTCACCGGCGTATGCCGCTCAATCAGGTGATCCGGCTGTGGAACGGCGGCCGTGGTGCTTTCGCCCGGCATCGGCTGGCCGAGCGGGCCGCTTTCCACTGCGCCGGGCGCGGGAACGGAGCCGGTATAAAAGTTGTTGTCGGAGCCGTCGCCGCGATATTCGCGGTAATCGCGCACGCTGCCATTGTCCTGATAACCGTAGTCGCGCTGCGGCTCGCGATACTGGCCGCCGGGGGCGGGCGGGTAATAGGTGGTGTCGCGCTGGCGCGCCTGCTGACGCTGCTGATAACCGGAAGGCATTTCGGTGGCCAGGAGATTGCCGTACTGGTCGTAAAACACCGTGCGGCCCATCGCATCACGGCTGATGACGATATCACCGCGCTCCGGCATGAAGTCGAGCACACGACCGTCCGGAGTGACCAGCATTGTCTGCTGCTGGTCGCCATAACGCTGCTGCGCGCCAGCCTGGAGCGGGGCGATAACCGCCACCAGCGCGACTGTCAGACCCAGAGCTGCGTTAAGAAACTGTTTCACGATTCTGCTATCCCTTGCTTGTTCACCGATAAACACACCGCAATCTTGACCCTATTGTGAAAAAGGTGAATTCGCGGTTAATGCAATCTTAATTTCCGTCACGGTTAGTAGCGTTTCCGTGAACCATGCGTTTTTAGTGCCACAGGGAGGTTGTCTTGCGTTCGTTTCAGGCTGGCAGGTCGCCACGCATTTTCCTCGATGAAACCTCCGTTTTCGATATCGGCTCCTGTGTCGTCGATGGCATCGATATCGCGCCCGGCCGCGCCATTCCCGATGATGGCGATGCGCGTATCGACCATTCGCTGGAAGGCTTTCTGTTCACCTGCGGTCCCGACCATATCCGCCATCCCGAACCGATCGATGGCGACGGTGAGGGGCGTCGATATCCGCTGCATGGCTCCTTCTCCTCGCATCCCGCGACGATCATCGTCTTCGATGTTCAGGAGTCCAATGCGCTGGCGCGCGTCGAGGTTCCCGTAAAGCTCGCCGATGGTGGCACAGCACTGCTGGAACGGACATGGAGCATCCATGGCGAAAGCGGCGAAGTCAGCCTTGATGACAGGATCGTCAATACGTCAGACCGGCCGATCCCGGTATTCCTGATGTATCACATGAATGTCGGCGCCCGCCTGTTTGATGATGCCGTGCGGCTTGAAGGCGCGATGCTGGATGGCGGCGGCCACGGCTGGCGTTTTGGCGAGGAGCCGGGCAATGTTTTCTGTGTTTCCGCCGGCAAGGACGAATGGGCGGAATTGAAGCTTGGCCCGATTGCGGCCATTGGCGGGAAGACACTGACCGTGCGTTTTCGCACGGAGACGCTGCCCTATCTGCAAATGTGGCGTAACCAGCAGGAGCCCGCCAATGTGCTCGGCATCGAGCCGGTTTCGCATCGCTGGGTGGGGCGCGGCGAGCTTGAGGCGGCGGGCGAGTTCAATATTCTTCAGCCGGGCGAAAGCCGTTCCTTCGGCCTGCGCTTTTCCATCCTCTGAGCCGTACCGAATGAAGGCCGCGCATCATTGACGCATGGGGTTTGACCGCTTACATCGGATGCGGATTTAAGGATGACAGCCAGCGGCGCGGACGCCGGTTTCAGCGGAGGTATGACATGGATATCAGGCGCATAGACGACGAATATTCGGTAACGGGACAGATCAGCGTTGCCGATCTGGACGAGATCAAGGCGCTCGGCTTCAAGTCGATCGTCTGCCACCGCCCCGACGGCGAAGAAGACGGCCAGCCGCTTTTTGCCGATATTGCCGAGCGTGCGGAACAGCTTGGCCTCACCATCATGCATGTGCCTGTTGGCCGATATGGCGTCGACGCCGATGCCGCTGCCGGCATGGTGGATGCGCTGGACGAATTGCAGCGTCCGATGCTCGGTTATTGCCGCTCCGGCGCGCGCTCGACGGCCATCTACGAAAAGACCCATCACCTGCGCGGCTGATTTTCCGCACATCCCGACTTTTAATGCCAATCAACAGGAGTTTTTCATGACCATCAAGCGTATCGAGCCGGGCAAGCGCATGAGCGGCGCCGTCGTTCACGGCAACACCGTTTACCTGGCCGGCCAGGTTGGCGAAGGCACGAGCGTTACGGAACAGAGCAAGTCTGCTCTCGCTGAAGTCGACCGCCTGCTGGCCGCTGCCGGTTCGGACAAGTCGAAGATCCTGCAGACGATCATCTACCTCTCCGACATGTCCACCTTCGGCGAAATGAACGCCGTCTGGGAAGGCTGGATCGACCCGGCAAACCCGCCGGCCCGCGCCACCAGCGGTGCACCATTGGCAACGCCGGATTACAAGGTTGAGTTCATCGTGACCGCTGCTCTCTGAGCATCCGTCTGATTTTTGAGAAAGGCCGGGTCGCGGAAAGCGGCCCGGCCTTTTTTGATGAGAAAATTCGAAACCTTCGTTTCGTCATCCTCGGGCTTGTCCCGAGGATCCAATCACCTATCGCAATTTGA
This sequence comes from Agrobacterium sp. M50-1, assembly GCF_049843495.1. Classification (NCBI taxonomy): domain Bacteria; kingdom Pseudomonadati; phylum Pseudomonadota; class Alphaproteobacteria; order Hyphomicrobiales; family Rhizobiaceae; genus Agrobacterium; species Agrobacterium sp. M50-1. Next base: position 476,614 of record NZ_JBBHZH010000003.1, read on the forward strand.
TAGGTTGCAGATGCTCGGGACAGGCCCGAGCATGACGGAGGAGAGGGGATTGTCCCAGGTTTGTGAATCGCTTGGAAACGTCACTTCAAAAGCTAAGCAAGCGCCTTCTCAAACAGCTTCAACGTCGTCACCCGCTCCGCAAACCACAGCCTGGCCAGATCGCTCGCCGAGGCGAGATCGATGCCTTCAGGGTCGATGGAGGTGATCGTCCAGCGGCCGCTTTTTGCGCCGGCCAGAACGGCAAGCCGGGATGCTTCGCCCTTGATGGCGTTAAGGCGGATGGCTTCGCTTTCCGCCGCCGCCATCAGTTCGTCTGCGCCTGACAGATCGGTGCGCAGATCGGCCGGGGTGATGTTGCTGGCATTGCGGGCCGGGCCGCCATTGATCTGCACACCTTCCGTCCGCAGCCGGTAAAGCCGCGTATCGGGAAGGGAGAGATAAAGCTTCGCTTTGGGGTAGCGGGCAATGTAGCGCGCGATGGCGAGTGGCCCTTTATCCGGGCCGATTTGTTCCGCCTTGCCCACCAGTGTCAGCCGCGGCAGCGTCAGCGCATCGCCCTTGCCGAAGGGGGCGAGCGTCAGCGAGATGCGCGGGTCCGCCTCCATGTTGCGGGCATGCAGCGTCAGCCCGGCGGCGAAGAAGAAAGGCGTGCCATCCGGCTCGATGCCGATATTGGTAGCGGTCGTATAGGGATAGCCGCTGATAGGATCGAGCGTGGCAAGCGCTGCCGTGCGGGAAGTGTGCAGCACATCGCGGGCCACGCGCACGGCCTCGAAAGGCGCGCCAGCCGAGGGTTCGATTTTTGCGCCGCGCGGGGTGATGACGGGAGAGACTGCATCCGGCATGTCGTTTCCTGATCCAAAGGGCTGCTGAAAGAAGTGTGAGACCCCTTCTTCGTCATGCTCGGGCCTGTCCCGAGCATCTGCAACGGATGAACTTTGCGATACGTGATTGGATCCTCGGGACAGGCCCGAGGATGACGTCGTGCGAGCGTCAGGATTTACACCATGCCGGAACCATGTCCATGCGCAATGTCACGCGCGGGTCCTGATCTGCGTCAGGGTCCGTGTCGGCGTGATGGCTTCAGCGTCCAGCTTCACCTCGATGATGGCCGGCTTGCCGCTTGCACGGGCCCGTTCGAAGGCGGCGGCGAAGTCTTCGGTCCTTTCCACCGTTTCGCCGTGGCCGCCATAGGCCTTGGCAAAGGCGTTGAAATCCGGGTTGACGAGATCCGTGCCGCTGACACGGCCGGGATATTCCCGCTCCTGATGCATGCGGATCGTGCCGTAGGTGCCGTTATTGACCAGCACGGTGATGATCGGCAGGCCGTAACGCACGGCAGTGATGAATTCCTGACCATGCATCATGAAACAGCCGTCACCGGCAAAACAGATCACCTCACGCTCCGGGAAAAGGTGCTTCGCGGCAACCGCCGCCGGCAGGCCGTAACCCATCGAGCCTGATGTCGGCGCCGATTGCGTGTTGTAGCGACGGAAACGATGGAAGCGATGCACCCAGGTGGCATAGTTGCCCGCGCCATTGGTGAAGATCGCATCCTCGGGCACATTCGCCTCGATCCAGTCCATGATCGGCCCCATCTGCACCGCGCCGGGGCCAGTCTGCGGTGGGGTGGACCAATTCAGATAGGCCGAATGCATGGCGGCGGTGCGGTCCGCCCATGCGGCATTCGCGGTAAGGGTGAGCGAGGAGAGGGCGGCAACGAAATCATCCGGCGCGGCGCAGATCGCAAGATCAGGACGGTAAACGCGGCCAAGCTCTTCGGCTTCGGGATAGATGTGGACGAGTTTCTGCGAGGGGTAGGGGATGTCGAGCAGCGTATAGCCGGAAGACGGCATTTCGGAGAGGCGGCCGCCGAGCAGAACGACGAGATCGGCCTCCTTGATCTCCTTGGTCAGCGCCGGATTGATGCCGATACCGACATCGCCCGCATAGGAGGGGCTCAGATGATCGAACAGCATCTGACGGCGGAAGGAGCAGCCGACGGGAAGTTTGTGCTTTTCCGCAAAAGCCTTGAAGCCTGCGACGCTTTCCTCGGACCAGCGCGTGCCGCCGATGATGAAGACCGGGCGCTTTGCCTCATCAAGCATTTTCGCGAAGGCGGCCATCTGCGACGGGCCAGGATGTGCCTCGACGGGTGTGTAGGGCTTCGCCTGGGGCGCTTCGACCTCTTCCACCAGCATGTCTTCGGGCAGGGTCAGCACAACCGGGCCGGGGCGGCCGGAGGTGGCGACGGCAAAGGCGCGGGTGACGAATTCGGGAATGCGGCGGGCATCGTCGATCTCGCCCACCCATTTGGCGAATTCGGTGAAAGCGCGGCGATATTCCACTTCCTGAAACGCCTCGCGCTCACGCGCTTCGCGCTGCACCTGGCCGATGAAGAGGATCATCGGAATGGAATCCTGCCGTGCGATATGCAGGCCGGCCGAGGCGTTGGTTGCGCCCGGACCACGGGTCACCATGCAGATGCCGGGTTCGCCGGTCAGCCGGCCCCAGGTGTCGGCCATCATGGCGGCGCCGCCTTCCTGGCGGCAGACCACGGTTTCGATGCCGCTTTCATAAAGCGCATCCAGCACGGCGAGATAGCTTTCGCCCGGAACGCAGGAAACGCGGGAGACGCCATTGGCCTTCAGCGCTTCGACGATCAATTGCCCGCCTGTTCTTTTCATTCCGGCTGCAGTCATGGCGTCGTGGTCCTTTCGATGTTTTCCAGTTCGGCCAGCACCTGCGCCTGATGTTCGCCGAGCTTCGGGCTCGGGCGTTCATAGCGCAGCGGCGTTTGCGACATGATAATGGGTGTGCGGACACCGGGGATGACGGTGCCGTCTTCCGCTTCCAGATCGATGCGAAGGCCACGTGCCTGAACCTGTGGATCGGCGAACATTTCCTCGATGGAGTTGATCGGCCCGGCCGGGACGGCGTTCTTTTCGCAGGCGGTCAGAAGATCGCGCTTCTGCCATTTCAAGGTTTCCGTGGACACGATCTGTCGCACCTCGACCTTATGGGCCACGCGGGCCTTGTTCGTCGCGTAACGCTCGTCGTCGGCAATCGCGCCGATGCCGAGAATATTGCAGAGACGGCGGAACTGGCCGTCATTGCCGACCGCGAGGATCAGGAAACCGTCGGCAGTCGGCACCACCTCATAGGGGGAAATATTCGGGTGGGCGTTGCCGAGCCGGACGGGAGGCTTGCCGGAAATCAGGTAATTCATGTTCTGGTTCGCCAGCACGGCCGACTGCACATCGAGAAGCGCCATGTCGATGTGCTGGCCTTCGCCTGATCGAATGGCGTGGATCAGGGCCGCCTGAATGGCTGACACGGAATAGATGCCGGTAAAGATATCGGCAACCGCAACACCCGCCTTCATCGGCTGTCCGTCCGCTTCGCCCGTGATCGACATGAAACCGGACATGCCCTGCACGATATAGTCGTATCCGGCGAGATCGGCATAAGGCCCGGTCTGGCCGAAGCCGGTGATGGAGCAATAGATCAGCTTCGGATTGAGCGCCCGCAGGCTCTCGTAGTCGAGGCCATATTTGGCAAGCCCGCCGCGCTTGAAATTCTCGATGACGACATCGGCGGTGCGCACCAGCCGGCGCACCAGCTCGCAACCCTCAGGCGTCTTCAGATCGGCGACGATCGAGCGTTTGCCGCGATTGGTGGCGTGATAATAGGCGGCGGAGAGGTTTTCTCCATCGGCATCCTCGAAAAAGGGCGGCCCCCATGCGCGGGTATCGTCGCCGCCTTCGGGGTTTTCCACCTTGATGACATCAGCGCCCATATCGGCCAGCATCTGCCCCGCCCAGGGACCGGCCAGAACACGCGCCAGCTCGATGACGCGAATGCCTGATAGCGGCGGTTTCCTGTTCGGCATGTCGGTCATCTGTCCCCCGGTATTTGTGTCTGCCGGTTTATAGACCGCTGCTTGCCGCGTCGCATGTGATTTTATCTCATGGACTTATTCCGTTTCGGCAAAGGCTGCCTCAATCGCCGACGACGCGCCCGCACCAGGCGGCGAAATCCGCCGCCACGGCCTGCCAGCCGATCTCGTTCAAGGTCTCGTGCCGCATGCCCTTGTAGATCGTGTGCTCGACATGGCTGAAGCCGGCCTCCCGGAAACGCTCCGCCAGCCAGACGATCTCTTGGCCGTCATTGGTGGCTGAATCCTGATCGCCGCTGACAAGCAGAAGCGGCAAGGTTTTCGGAAGGCGCTCAATGAGTTTCGGTGCACGAAAGGACATTTGGAAAACATCCTGCCACAGGGAAACACTTGCCTCGAACTGGCAGAGCGGATCTTCCACATAGGCATCCACTGCCGCCTTGTCATGGCTAAGCCAGTCCGCATGGGTGCGCTTTTCCGGCATTCGGGCATTCCATACGCGGAAGGTTGCCTTCGGCAGAATGGCGCTCGGCACATCAGAGCCTTTCAGCATTTTTTCCAGCCGCAACAGCACCTGCGCGACGCGGCCCATGAGGCCGGGGTTGAGATTGGAATTCCAGATCGACAGGCCGTCGAAGGCATCCGGATGGCTGACGGCGGTGTTAAGCGCCACGAGGCCGCCCATGGAATGGCCGAACAGGATCACCGGCAGGCCGGGGTGCCTTTCGCCGACCATCCGGCGCATCGCCATGACGTCGGCGATGACCTTTTCCGCGCCGTCCTTCCAGCCAAAACGGCCAAGAGGCGCATCTGCCGCTCTCGTGCGGCCATGGCCGCGATGGTCGTGGGCATAGACTTCGAAACCCTGCTTCGACATCACATCCGCGAACCGGCGATAACGTCCGGCATGGTCGACAAGGCCATGGCAGATCATCAGCACGCCGCGCGCCGGGGAAAGGGCGGAGGGCTGGTGGCGAAAGGCGATGGATGCGCCGGAGGGGGCTTCCAGTCTCTCAATACGGCTGAAGGCCAAGTCGTCGGTCGTTTCATTCATGATCGCGCCTGTCCTGCCATAACATCTCTTGTCATAATCATGGGGTCATAATCGTGCCAGAGGTTGCCCCAAGGTCCTATTTACCCTACATAGCGGCAAATTTCCCGATACGTACTCTTTAAAATCCGATGTGGAGCATTCGCTACAATGGCACGTCAATTCATCTATCACATGGCCGGGCTGAACAAGGCCTATGGCGCGAAGAAGGTTCTGGAGAACGTTCATCTCTCCTTCTACCCAGACGCCAAGATCGGTATCCTCGGCCCCAACGGCGCCGGTAAGTCGACTGTTTTGAAGATCATGGCCGGTCTCGACAAGGAATATACCGGCGAGGCATGGCTGGCCGAAGGTGCTACGCTCGGTTATCTCGAGCAGGAGCCGAAGCTCGACGAAAACAAGACCGTGATGGAAAACGTCATGGAAGGCGTGGCGAGCAAGACGGCCATCGTTGACCGCTACAACGAATTGATGATGAATTATTCCGACGAAACGGCGGATGAGGGCGCGAAGCTTCAGGACATCATCGACAGCCAGAACCTGTGGGATCTGGAAAACCAGGTTGAAATGGCCATGGACGCCCTGCGTTGCCCGCCCGGCGACTCGGCCGTAACCGGCCTTTCGGGTGGTGAACGCCGCCGTGTGGCGCTCTGCCGCCTGCTGCTGTCGCAGCCGGACTTGCTGCTGCTCGACGAACCGACCAACCATCTTGATGCGGAAACCATCGCCTGGCTCGAAAAGCACCTGCGCGACTATCCCGGCGCCGTGATGATGATCACCCACGACCGCTACTTCCTCGACAACGTGACGGGCTGGATTCTCGAGCTCGACCGTGGTCGCGGCATTCCATACGAAGGCAACTATTCCGCTTACCTGCAGGCGAAAGCCAAGCGCATGCAGCAGGAAGCCCGCGAAGACGCCTCGCGCCAGAAGGCCATCAGCCGCGAAAGCGAGTGGATCGCCTCCAGCCCCAAGGCACGCCAGACGAAATCCAAGGCGCGTATCAAGGCCTATGACGAGCTGGTGGAAGCAGCTGAAAACCGCCGTCCCGGCGACGCGCAGATCGTTATTCCGGTTGCCGAGCGTCTTGGCCGCGTCGTCATCGAGGCCGAGAACCTCACCAAGTCCTATGGCGACCGCGTGCTGATCGAAAACCTTTCCTTCAAGCTGCCGCCCGGCGGCATCGTCGGCGTCATCGGTCCGAACGGTGCGGGTAAGTCGACGCTGTTCAAGATGATCACCGGTCAGGAACAGCCGGATAGCGGTTCTGTTACGGTTGGTGAGACCGTGCAGCTCGGTTATGTCGACCAGAGCCGCGATACGCTGGCGGGTGACAAGACCGTCTGGGAGGAAATCTCCGGCGGTAACGACATCATCAAGCTCGGCAAGTTCGAAGTGAACTCGCGCGCCTATTGCGGCGCCTTCAACTTCAAGGGCGGCGATCAGCAACAGAAGGTCGGCAACCTCTCGGGTGGTCAGCGTAACCGCGTGCACCTCGCCAAGATGCTGAAGGCCGGCGGCAACGTGCTGCTCCTCGACGAACCGACCAACGACCTTGATACGGAAACGCTGGCAGCGCTCGAAGAAGCGCTGGAAGCCTTTGCCGGTTGCGCCGTCATCATCAGCCACGACCGCATGTTCCTCGACCGCCTGGCCACCCACATCCTCGCTTTCGAGGGTGACAGCCACGTGGAATGGTTCGAAGGCAACTTCGAAGACTACGAAAAGGACAAGGTCCGCCGTCTCGGCCCGGAAAGCATCAAGCCCGGCCGCGTGAGCTACAAGCGCCTGACGCGCTGATCCCTTTCGTCATTTCTTCAAAAAGGCCCGCCGTAAAGCGGGCCTTTTTCCGTGCAATAAGTGGACATCATCGTCTCGCACGACACTTTACGCTTGCATCGAACGCTACATCGACATAAAGATATCTTTATATCTTGATTAGCTTGCGAGGCGCGGCAGAGTGACGTTCGGTCTGGACAAATTGGTGGATCTGTTGAAAGCGGCGGGTGAGACGACGCGCTTTCGCTTGCTTGCGCTTCTGGCTGCCGGCGATCTGACGGTTACCGATCTTACCGAAATCCTCGGCCAGTCGCAGCCGCGTATCTCCCGTCACCTCAAACTTTTGACGGAAGAGGGGCTGATCGAGCGTTATCAGGAAGGCGCATGGGCCTATTTCCGTCTGCGGCAGGATGGTGAGCCCGCGGGCGTCGTTCGGCAGTTGCTTGACGCTGCGTCACCGTCTGATGCCGTTCTCCAGCGTGACAGTGAACGGCTTGCCACCGTCAAGCGGGTGCGGGCGGAGCGGGCGCAGGATTATTTCAGCCGCAATGCTTCCGCCTGGGACGAACTGCGTCGCCTGCATGTCAGTGACGAGGCCGTGGAGGGTGCGCTCCTGAAGCTGGTGGGCACCACGCCTGTCGATTCGCTTCTCGATCTGGGCACCGGCACCGGCCGTATCCTGCAGCTTCTGAGCGGCATCTATCGCCGCGCGATCGGCGTCGATGCCAGCCGTGACATGCTGTCGGTGGCGCGTGCCAATCTCGACAAGGCGGGGGTGGTCAACGCCTCGGTCCGTCATGGCGATATTCTCAATCTGCCGCTGGAGGGACAGGATTTCGATCTGATCGTTATCCATCAGGTCCTGCATTTCCTCGACCAGCCGGAAATTGCGCTTTCGGAAGCCGCGCGCATGCTGCGTCCCGGTGGGCGGCTGATCGTCATCGACCTTGCGCCGCATTCCTTCGAATATCTGCGCGATGAACATGCGCATGTGCGGCTCGGTTTTTCCCATCCGCTGATGGAAGAATGGCTGAAAAAGGCCGGACTTGCTCCGGACCGCGCCGTCGATCTTCATTCTGAAAAGGCGTCCGATGAATCTCTGGACGTGACGATCTGGGTTGCCCGCGACCAGCGGCTGCTGATGGCAGACGATGTGGTGCAAGAGGCCGTTTTACTCGCTGCCGGGAGGGCATGATATGTTGAGGTCGGAAACCGCACGCCGCGATGGCGATATCCGGTTGTCTTTCGAATTTTTCCCGCCCAAGAATGCCGAGATGGAAACCCAGCTCTGGGAAACGGTTGCCGAGTTGAAGAAGTGGGATCCGGATTTCGTATCCGTCACCTATGGCGCCGGTGGATCCACCAAAGCGCCGACACTGGATGCGGTGCGCCGCATGATCGGTGACAGCCATCTGTCGACCGCCGCACATCTGACCTGCGTGGATGCCAGCCGTGAGGACGTGCATCAGGTCATCGAAGAATTCCGTAACGCCGGCGTTCGCCATTTCGTGGCGCTGCGTGGCGATCCCTCCACCGGCATCGGCACGGCTTATCAGCCGCATCCGGAAGGTTATGAGAATGCTGCAGCCCTGGTGAAGGGACTGCGCGAGATCGGCGATTTCGAGATTTCCGTTTCCGCCTATCCGGAAAAACATCCCGAGAGCGCCAGCGATGCTGTTGATATCGATATGCTGAAGCGCAAGGCGGACAATGGCGCGACGCGTGCGCTGACGCAGTTCTTCTTCGATAACGACGTGTTCGAGCGCTATATGGAGCGGGTGACGGCGGCAGGCATCACCATTCCGGTGGTTCCGGGCATCATGCCGATCCAGAATCTCACCCAGCTCAAGCGTTTCGCCGGCCGTTGCGGCACCAGCGTTCCCGGTTTCCTGGATGAGCGTTTTGAAGGCTATGACGACGATCTGGAAGGTCGTGCCCGTGTGGCTGCGGAGGTTGCCGCCGAACAGATCGCCGATCTTCAGCGTCGCGGTGTCAATGAGTTCCACCTCTACACCATGAACCGCGCGCCCCTGGTCGACGCTGTGCTTGAAAATCTCGGGCTGGAGCGTCTGCGCCGCAGCGCCGCCTGACTTAAAGCAGCAGAGCACCGACATGAAAAAAGCGCAGGTCCCTCGGGGCCTGCGCTTTTTAAACTCGTGTCATCTACGGTTCTTATCTGCGTTTGGTCTTCACGTCGTGTCAGATGAAAAGCATCATCGCTACGAACAAAAACGCCAAACCGACTGCCAAGGCATTGAGAGATTTTGTAAGTCCCATGGGTGCCTCCTGTTGTTGACAGGTTCGATAATATGACCGTTTTGTGGCAGTTGAAAAGCGGTTTCTGTGACGCAGTGCAGCACGCTTTGGCGGGGCGCAAAAAATCAATTCATGTAACATGCTGAAATTAAATGATTATTTTCTTATCACGCAGTGCTTCATATCTTTAAAAAAAGTAAATGACCGGGGTGTTATCCCCAGTCATCAGGTCGAGATTAACACTTTATGCCTTGATTCCGGCCGATAGATTAAAGTCCGGAAGGCGTCGTTAAGATTGCTTAAAGCGCCTGCAGAAGTGCGGCAGACGGCCAGCCATCAGCGGGCAGTCCGAGACGCTGCTGCTCCTTCTGGATGGCGACGCGGGTGCCGGAACCGAGAATGCCATCCACCTTGCCGACATTGTGTCCGCGCGCTTCGAGCTTGGTCTGAAGCTCCTTCATGGTCGCGTCATCGAAACCGGGCTCCGGATTGCCCTTGTTGTAGACGGGGGAGCCCATCAGGCGGGTGGCGAAATAGGCGGCCGAAGTCGTGTAGATGAACGACTGGTTCCATTCCAGATAGATGTTGAAGTTGGGATAGGTGATGAAGGTCGGTCCCTTGCGCCCCTGCGGCATGATGAGCGCTGCGGGCAGGGCGGCGAAGTTCTTGTTGCCGTCTCGTGGCGTCACGCCAAGCGCGAACCATTCGCCGGCTGTCAGCGGGCCGCCGAGGCCGGATTTTTCCCAGGGCAGGTTTTCCGGCAGGGAAACTTCCTGAATCCAGGGTTCGCCCTTCTTGAAACCGAGATGCTGGATGAACTTCGCAGCCGTCAGGATCGCATCCGGGGCGCTGCTCTTGACGTTGATGTGGCCGTCGCCATCACCATCGACGCCGAAGGCGATGATGTCCTTGGGCAGCATCTGCACCTGGCCGATTTCACCGGCCCACGCGCCGCTATTGGTGGTGGGGTCGAGATCACCATGCTGGACCATTTCGATGAGCGCTAGCAATTGCGGGCGGAAGAGTTCCGGGCGGCGGCAATCATGCGAAAGGGTCACCAGCGCGTTACGGGTGTTGAAATCACCCTGAACGGCGCCAAAATCGGTTTCCATGGCCCAGAAGGCGGCGATGACGCCGGCCGGTACACCGTATTCACTTTCGGCGCGGGCGAAGGTGGAGGACAGTTCCTGAAGCTTCTTGCGGCCGATATCCAGACGCGCCTGGCTGACGGTGCGCTGGGAGAACTCCAGGAAGGTTTGACGGAAGACGCCCTGGGCGCGGTCACGCGAGAGCACTTTCGGATCGATCTGCGCGCCTGCAAGCGCCTTCTGAATGGCATCGGCCGGAATGCCCTTGGCGAGCGCATCGGCTTTCACGCCTTCAAGAAACGCGCCGAGATCGCCGCCGCAGGAAACCTGCTTGGGATCCTCAGGCGAGGCAACGGGCGGGGTGGCGAAGGCGCAGGTGGTGGAAAGAAGCGACAAAGCGGCGGCAAAAACGATGCTGCGCGACCGGAACGTGGGCATGGGAATTTCCTCGATAGGTTGTTAGCCCGCTTTACCCATATGTTTGCGACAAAAAAACGGACCGCGCGATCTGACGTTGCAGAACAACGCCGATTTTTCGAAAGTGTTGCTTCTTGGCCGTCTTATTTGGCCGAAGCAATCCATTTTCGCCAGTTTTTCTCCGTACCGGCAAAGACATTGATGTCGGTTGGGCCGTTTACGCCGGGCACGACGCCGGTTGCCGTATATTGCCAGAAGGCCCATTTGCGATCTTCGTAGATCTTGGCCGGATGGGCGGCGACGGAACGCACCCAGAAATGGTAATCCTTGAACTGGCCAACGAGGTTGTCGCGGTGGAAATCAACAGAGGTATAGATGATCGGGCGCTTGCCATAATGGGCTTCGATGCGGTCGAGGAAACGCTGCATTTCGACGCGAACAACGCCGGGCGCCGGGCGCGTCTTGCAGGTGGGCGAGGAGGGGTTCCACTCCACGTCGAGAACCGGCGGCAGGGTGACGGCGTCCTTTGGCACGTTGCGAATGAACCAGTCGGCCTGGGCATCCGCTGTCGAGCAGAAATAATAGAAATGGTAGGGCGCATGCAGAATATCCGCGGCTGCCGCGCTGCGCCAATGGTCACCGAACTTCGGATCGATGCGGTCCGATCCCTCCGTCGCCTTGATGAAAACGAAGGAGACACCTGATTTGCGGACGGTCTGCCAGTCGACATCACCATTCCATTTGGACACGTCGATGCCGTGCACCTCATGGCGGTGCGGGTTGTTCATGCCGAAATCCTGCGGGTCGGTATCGGAAAATTTCGGCTTGGAAACGGATGCGGTTTCCAGCAGGTCATAGCTGGTGGAGGTGCAGCCGCCGATCAACAGCAAAGCCGACAATAGTGCCCATGAACGCAGCCGCATTGGAATCCTGATGAAAATGTTGCCCATCCCACGGCCGCAGAATAGCGCGCCGTATCTCCCGATTTACGCATAACATGGTAAACAAACTGATATGGCAAGGGGCAACGTGTTTTTTGCACCCCGCAAGTCGCTGGATTTGAAGCGGTTTGCGGTTTTAACGCCGAAATTCTGGCCCGGCAGGAGCCTTGAAGGCGACACCCCTTATGGTTAGGGATTCGCACCGCCCTCTGGAATCAGGCGTCGGCCAATATGCGATGAATTTTCGGCTGCTGCGCTTCAGCGATCGGAAGTGTGATGATGGCCCGCCACGCATAACCCCGCGCGATTTCCTCGAATTCGAGGTTACCATCAAAACGGCCGGCCATATTGGCGAGAACATAGCGGAGATTGGCGCGGGGCGTAACGTGAAAGCGGGTGAGCCAGGCCTGCAGAAGCGTGCGGAACCACTTCGGCAACTGTTCCTGCTGGCCGAAATCGACAATATGCAGCGAACCGCCCGGTTTCAGCGCCGTGAGCGCCTGCTCGATCGCCTTTTCCCAGTCCGGTATCATCGACAGCGCATAGGGGATCATGACGCGGTCGAAGCCCTCGGACTGGCCGAATTCCGAGGCGCGGAAGGCAGTGGCATCGGCCACGCGCAGAACGGGGCGTTCCGCCTTGCCGGCGAAATTCTCGGAGGCGGTCAGCAGCATTTCGGCGGAAATGTCGAGGCCAAACAGTTTCGCGTCCGGAAACTTGCGGCTGGCCAGCAGCAGGTTGCGGCCGGTGCCGCAGCCGATTTCCAGCAAGGTGCCGCCCTTCGGCACGTTGAGGCCGGAAATGGTTCTGTCGCGGCCGAGAAGGTAATATTTGCGGGTAATATCGTAGATATGCCGCTGGTGGCGATACATGCGGTCCATCAGGCTCGCATGCGCGCTGTCTGCAAGGCCCACATTTTCGCCGATGGTTTTCATGCCATAGCCCTCTCGTAAATATGGAAGCCGCCATAGATGGCCGAGCGGTCCATGGCGTTGAGCTCGTTGGAGCGCTCTTCGAGATAGACCCACTGGTTGCGGATATCAGGGGAAAGCCGACCTTCGATGACGCTCTTTTCGGCGGCGGTGCGGAAGATGACGCGCGCGCCCGAGGCGGCGGTGCGGCTGATCTGCGACCACAATTCGTTGAGCTGCACGTCCGTCATCCAGTCCTGCGCGTCGAGGAGGATGTAGCGGTCGACGGCGCTTGCAGGCTTGCGCGAGAGAAGCTCGGTATAGGTGGCGTGATGCACCGTGACGCGCGCCGTGTTGTTGCGGATCGTCTCGTAATATTCCGGCTTGAGATAGGCGGGCAGTGCGCCCTCATGCGGTTCGGGGTAACGGCGCGCAAAGGCCTGCCAGGCGAAATAATTGTCGCTGAGCGGGAAGTTGCAGGCGAGCTTTTCCAGCCGCTCCTTGAGCACGGATGCAACCGTGCCATTGGCGGAAAGGCTGGCCAGCTCGTCATATTGGCGCGGCGGAATACCGAGGCCGAAAAGCGAGCTTTTGCGCTTCGTCAGCCAGCGCACCACCGGCTTGTCGAACAGCGGTGCGACCTTGCTGTCGAAGAACTGGCGCTGTTCATCCAGCGTCCGGGTCTTGGCCATTTCGGTGAGTTTCACGCCGTGCAGCCGGGCCATGAGATGGCCGGCGCCGATGAAGCGGCCGAGCAGGCCGGTGCGGTAGATGTTCCTGTCGAACACCGAGATGCGGCGGCGGCCGGAAAGGGTGCGCTTCGACCAGTAAGCCTTGGTCGTGGCGTCAAGGTGCTCGGCGATGAAGCGGTCGTAACCGTGGCTGTTGCTGCGGGTGTTGGCGCGGCCGAAATGGCGCACCACATCCTGATGGCCCGGCAGATGGCGGAACGCGGCAAGCTTCAGCTTGTTCAGCGCAATGTGATGCGGGTTGAGATCAACCACATCGATGCTGGCAGGGTTGCGGGAGAGATAGGCCAGCATGTTGCAGCCGCCCGAGCCGATGGTGACGATGCGGTGGCCTTCGCCAAGCTCCATCGCTTCCATGTCGATCTCAGGGTCTTCCCAGATCTGCGGATAGACGAGGCCGGAAAAGAGGACGCCGAAAAAGCGCTCGGACAATCCGCTTTTGGAGAGTGCCTTGTGCTGGAGCAATGCGGACTTCAGTTTTGTGTTCTTGCTGAAGCCGGTCTTGGGTGCCGCACTCGTCATATGTTCACCTCTCAGTCGATTGAGAGGCGTCTACAGCCGGGACACTACAATTTGATGACAGGGGCTGTGGGTGAAAGCAACGAATCGAAAAGACGATGTGAAACCATCGGCGTCTAAGTTGCCCACGAAACCTCGTCACACACGACGTCATCCTCGGGCTTGGCCCGAGGATCCATAACGCATTGCAATCGTGGATCCTCGGGTCAAACCCGCGGATGACGGAGAGAAAATTTCAGGCGCTTTTGTCACCGGTATCGAGAAGCCGAACGAATTCAGACGGCATCCCCAATACAGCCGGGGCTATCACTTGCGCAGAACGTGCAGCATGCCCTTGCGCTTGGCATCGTAATAATAACCGCGTGCGTAAAGCCGGACGGCATTGTCGCGGTCGTTACCAGCCACAACCCATGCGCCGCGCAGATATTTGACGGCGTATTTGAGATTGGTTTCGGCATCGAAGAGGCCGGAGGCGGGGCCATCGAAGCCCATGGAGCGGGCCGTGGCGTGCCTGATCTGCATCAGGCCGAAATTGCCGCTGCTATAGGCGCCGGGATTGTACCGGCTCTCGCGCTGAACCACGCGGTGAACCAGATCTTCCGGCACATCATACATGGTGGCGTATTTGGTAATGAGGCCGCTCAGCTTTTCGCGTCCGGCCGGCGCGGCATTGAGCGGCGCCGTCATTGATTCGTTCTGCCGGATGGCGGCAAGAGCGGCATTGGTGGGGCCGGCGGCATAGGCCAGAACCGTGCTGTCCGGCTTCGGCAGCGGAATGACTTTGCGTTCCGCTGTCAGTTCGGTGCCGATGGAGGGTGAGCCGGGCGGTGGCGGTGCAGGCGGGAAGCTACCCTTGACGGCAACCACCTGCGGCAGATCGGCTGCGGCATTGTGGGCAGCCGGTTTTGCCGCCGTTTCGATGGCTGCTGCCGCAGGAGCAGCGCCCGTCGGCGCGAGTGCTGCAACGGCTGTGGGTGCGGATGTCGCCCCTGCGGCCTGAGCCACTTCCGTCTGGTGCGGCTGCATCTGGGCGGTGATGGCTGCGGCGGCTGCAATTTCGGAGGCCGGCGGCAGGGCCACGCGTCCGCCCTTGACGGCGACGGCGGTGGGAAGTGCTGCTGGCTGGGAAGAGGTTGTGGTTTCGGCAGTCTGTACCGCTGCCGGGGTCGCGCCCGCTGCGGCTTCGGCCGTTGCCGTCTGCGCCGATGTTTGCGCTGGAGTGGCAGCGGGGTTAACCGTTGCGATCTTCGGGCCGTTTGGCCCTTCCTTTGCGGTATATTCGACGCTGGTGCATGCGCTCAATGCCAGTGCCAGACCCACGGTGGAAGACAGAAGAAGTGCACTTCTTCCGCGGAATTTGCCCGAATTTCGCATGTTGCCGCCTTCGTTATGCCTGTCTTTCGATACCCCCGCGTCGAGCGAAGCAGGCAGTGTCCCGTCGAGCCTTCATTAACCTATTGTAAGGATAGCGGCAAGCCGGGAGGTGGCGACCAAGTTTTTCAGGCTGCGATGCGCCTGTATCCGGCGCTGACAGCGCGACCGGAAATGAAGTGGGTGCGGTATTTCGGCCGGATTTTCTTGTCGCCCGACATGCGGCGCACCAGCGCGAGCGTCGGGCCGGCAAACAGCGCCTGCGCGGTCAGAATCACAAGCGCCAGAAGCAGGATGGCGGCCTGCGCTATGGCGAGCGTTTCAATTGTGTTGCCGGAAGTGGAAACGAATTGCGGCAACAGCGCCAGAAAGAAAGTGAAGTAGCGCGGTCGCAAAGCGGCAATGGCGTAACAATCGCGGAAAATGCCGCTCCAGGATTTGCCCGGCAGATTGTCATTGTCGGCATTGGCCGCCTGGGCGGCCGGCGTGGCGAAGGTCCACAACAGAAACAGCATCAGCCAGCCGATGCCGGCCCATTGCACGATTTCCAAGAAGGATTGCGGCAGATAGGCGAGACCGGCCACCGGAATGGCCGAAATCATCATGGCCGTGACGATGCCGAGCGCGCCGCCGACAGCGGAGGCGAAGACCGTCTTCTTGCCGCGGATGGCGGCATAGGAGGCAACAGAGAATACAAGGGGAGAGGGGAGTGCGAACACAACGGCACATGCTGCACAAAAAATCAGCCAGGCCTGTCCAGACATTCTCTTCCTCCTTGCCCTCCCTGTCGCCGTCTTATTTTAGACTATCGTAAAATCAGGCGACTGTGAACGGCTGACCGACGTGTTCCATCACTTCGGTAAACCATTTTGCAGAGAGGTCGAAATGCTTTCCACCCTTGATACGCGGAAACTCGATGGTCCGCAATTTGCCATTCTGGTCTTCGTCATGGCCGGTGACGCCGGAGACCTTGTTGAGCGCGCTTTCGACGGCGAGATCCACCATGCCCTGAATGAGGCGCAGATCGTCTCCATTGGCGGCGGCGGAGCGGGCGAAATAGCCTGATTTCTGCACCATGGAGCGTTCTGCGCCGATGAGGCTGGCAAACTGCTTCTGGAACCAGCCGCCAACATTGATGGTGTCGATCTTGACGTGACCAAAAGCGTCGCGCTTGACGGCCTCGCCGGAGGCTTCGCGTTCGGCAACGATCGAATCAAGGCCGGCGCCTTCCGACACGAACAGCGTGACATAGCCGTTTTTGTCCATGATTTCCTTCAGTCGCTCGGCTTCCGCCTCGATGTCGAAGGCCATTTCCGGCAGGTAGATGCCGTCGATGTTCTTCATCTGCGTGTTCATCATCAGGCCTTCGACATATTCATTGCCACTGGTCTTCTGGATATAGGCGCGGGCGGTGGCGGCCGTCAGCCAGCCGCAATGGCGGCCCATGACTTCGTGGATGACGAAGGTTTTCGGGGCAGCGCTCTGCTCGTTGCTGACATTGTCGAAGAAGGAGGCGCCGACTTCGGCGGCCGTCCAGGCGCCGAGCGACTGCTTGATCGGCACGACGTCATTATCCACCGTCTTCGGCAGGCCGACGACGGTGAGGTTATAGCCGTTCGCGCCGAGATAGGCGGCAAGGTCCGCAGCCGTCGTGTTGGTGTCGTCACCGCCGATGGTGTGGAGAATGGTGACGCCGTCGGCCGCCAGCCGGTCAGCGGCGACGCGCAGCGGATTATCGCCTTCCTTGACCAGACCGCGCTTGGCGCAATCGGCGGCATTGGTGAGCTTGACGCGGCTGTTGCCGATCGGCGAGCCGCCGTAACGGTGCAGCAGATGCGCCTTTTCCCGCATGTCTTTGTTGATTTCGATGCGGTCACCCAGAAGCACGCCCTGATAACCCGAGCGGTAAGCGATGATGTCGATCTCGGGCGCGATGTCGCTGTAACGCTCGATCAAGCCGCCCACGGCCGAAGAGAGACAGGGCGCAAGGCCACCCGCGGTCAGCATTGCGACTTTCTGTTTGGCCATCATGGCTCTCCTTTTCACATATACCCAAAGACATGTCTGGCAAATGGATGCGACAGCCGCGTGTAGGTGTAAAGTGAATTTATGAAGAAAAACGCGGATTTCTCGCGGTTTTTCAGCGGCTTGAGCAAAGTGGCGAAATATAATCGTTTCAATCGGCATAGCCGGTGGCCGGCTATCCGCCGTCTGTGGAAAACCGTGGTCCCATCGTCTGCCGCACCCTTGTTCCTGAAGCAAAACTGTCGCAAAGATGAATAAAAGTTAATGCCGCCGGACCGCTGGACATATTGCATTCGCGGCAATATCCCGTCATGCTTGTCGCATGATGTTCGATTTCGCGTGTCTGCAAATTTCATCCCTGTGGGAACGGCTGCTCGGCGCAATCGGCGACGCGGCAGGCGGTGCACTCGGGCGCGTGGTGGAAGCCATCCGCACCCTTTTCGAAGGTGATCCGGAAACCCGCCGCAAGGTTTCCTTTTCCGTGGCCATCATTGCACTTTCCGCCAAGATGGCGAAGGCCGACGGGGTCGTCAACGATGCCGAGGTTCGCGCTTTCCGGCAGATTTTCGATTTTCCGGAAGAAGAAGCCAAGAACGTCGCTCGTCTTTATAACCTCGCGCGTCAGGACGTTGCCGGTTACGAAGCCTATGCGGAGCGGCTGGCGGGTCTTTGCGGTTCCGGGCACGCCAATTGCGAGATGCTGGAAAGCGTCATCGACGGCCTGTTCCACATCGCCAAGGCCGACGGGCTGATCCACGAGCGGGAACTGGCCTTCCTCGGCCGGATCGCGGAAATCTTCCGTATCACCGAAGATCATTTCGAAACGATCATGGCGCGGCATGTGCATATGGACGGGCGCGACCCTTACCGCGTACTCGGTGTTTCACCTTCGGACGATTTTCTGGATATCCGCAAGCGGTACCGAACGCTGGTTGCCGAACACCATCCCGACAAGCTCATCGCCCGCGGCGTTCCCATGGAATTGCATGCGGCCGCGAATGAACGTATGGCGGCTCTCAACGCCGCTTATGCGGCCATTGAGAAAGAACGCCGCGTCGCATGAGTGAATGTCTGCCGGATTTTACCCCGGATTTCGGGGGCGCAGCCGTTGCGCCTTCGCCTAATCATGGCGAAAGGCTGGGTGTAGCCGGTCCTGACATCATTCTTCTGCATTATACCGGCATGACGACGGCCGATGGCGCGCTGTCATGGCTCTGCAATCGCGAAAGCCAGGTCTCCAGCCATTATTTCGTCTTCGAAGACGGACGCGTCCTCCAGCTCGTGCCGGAAACCCGCCGTGCCTGGCATGCGGGTAAGAGCAGCTGGGCTGGGGATGAAGACATCAATTCTCGCTCCATCGGTATCGAGATCGCCAATCAGGGCCATCCAGGCGGCCTGCCGGAATTTCCGAAAAAGCAGATCGAAGCCGTCATCGAATTGTGTCGCGATTGCGGCCAGCGCTGGAATATCGCCCCTGAAAGGGTGCTGGCGCATTCGGATGTAGCCCCGATCCGCAAGGTCGATCCGGGTGAAAAATTCCCGTGGGACATCCTGTCGCAGCAGGGTGTCGGCCATTGGGTGGAGCCTGCGCCGATCCGTGGCGGGCGCTTTTTTCAGCGCGGGGACCATGGCCAGCCGGTCGAAGCGCTGCAGTCGATGCTGTCTATTTATGGTTATGGCGTTGAAATAACAGGCGCTTATTGTGAAAAAACCGAAGGCGCCGTGGCGGCTTTCCAGCGGCATTTCCGCCCCATCCTGGTGGATGGCATCGCGGATTTCTCCACCATTGACACGCTGCACCGGCTGATCGCCAGCCTGCCGAGATTTTCGGGCGCTTAACCGCCGATTCTGGAAAAGCATTCCCGCTCTTCCAGCGTGTTCAAGTCGCTTTTTTTCTTGTGCCACAGTTAATCCGCATTGAGGAAGTTTAAGAACGTCACTGCATGCGGTGTCGTTCTTCAGGGGAACTTACCGTCAATATCAATCAAGGAGACCGGACAGCGGAAGGTCGAGATCGACTTTCCGGGCGCAGACTATTTGTGTCGCTTCATTGTTCCGGTCATCCGATCTGGAGAATTTTTCTACATATGAACAGGGTTGTTGTTGCTGTCGTGGCGAGCGTTGTTATGCTCGCTTCGCAGGCGGGGATTGCTTTTGCCAAAGACGAGGACGTCAAGACCAAAACCGTGACGCTGGAGACCTTCTTCCGCAAGCCCGGTTATCCCATTCCCGAAAAAAGCCTGCCTTCCTCGCTCAGGAACGATTATTCCGATCTGATCGTCAAATATGCCAAGCGTTACGGCGTTCCCACCAATCTGGCGCATGCCGTGGTTTCGGTGGAAAGCAAGTTTAATCCGAAGGCCCGCGGCAGCGCAGGTGAAGTCGGGCTGATGCAGATCAAGCCGGCAACGGCGCGGATGATGGGCTATCGCGGCACCACCAAGGCGCTCTACGATCCCGAGACCAATATTCGCTGGGGCATGCAATATCTGGCGACGGCGCATCAACTGGGCGGCGGCCAGGTCTGCAGCACGATCCTGCGCTACAATGCCGGCCATGGCGCCACCCGCATGAACCCGGTCTCCAAGCGTTATTGCGGCAAGGTGCAGGCGCTGCTGGCCGGCTGAGGCCGGCTTGTATTGCTTGTTAAATTGCGAAAAGCGATTCCGGTTCGGCCCGGCATGCTGTAGTCAGAAACAAAGCTGATACGGAGCATGACATGCCGGATTTCAAATATATCGTGGTCGGGGCCGGGATGATGGGAGCGGCCGCGGCGCGGCATCTTTCGGCGCAAATGAATGGCGTGGCGCTGATCGGACCGGGCGAACCCGCTGATCGCAAGACCCATCAGGGTGTGTTTTCAAGTCATTACGATGAGGCGCGCATCACCCGCGGGTTTGACGGCGATCCGGTCTGGGCGGAGCTGGCGCAACGCTCCATCCGCCGTTATGCGGAGATCGAGGCCAAAAGCGGCATCCGCTTTTTCACTGAAGCAGGCTGCCTGTTCACCGGCAACGGTAAGGGTCTTGCGGGAGATTATGTCTCGCGCGCCCTTTCCTCGGTCGACCGTCTCGGTCTTGGTGTAGAGACACTCGGCAGCGATGTCCTCGTTGACCGGTTTCCGATGTTCTCCCTGCCGGCCGATCACGACGGTTATTTCGAGGCGCAGAATGCCGGTCACGTCAATCCGCGCGCCCTGGTGAAGGCGCAGTGCGCCGTTGCCGAGGTGCAGGGCGCGAAACTGCTGCGTGAGACGGCGGCCCATATTCGCGACACCTCCCATGGCGTGGAGGTTTCGACCCGCGACGGGGCCGTCCATACCGCCGAAAAGGTCATCGTTGCGGCGGGCGGCTTTACCAACATGGCGGAACTTCTTCCATCGCCGGTCGATATGGCGGCAACGGGCCGCACCATCGTGTTTTTCGAGCTGGATGAGGCAAGGCAGGCCCTGTTCGGCGCTATGCCGTCCACCATCGTGCTCGCGGAGAACGAGGACGACATCGTCTATATCCTGCCGCCGGTGCGTTATCCCGATGGCAAAGTCTATCTGAAGATCGGCGGCGAAAGCGAGAAGGGCAGGCTTGAAACGCTCACCGAAGCGGTAGACTGGTTCCACTCGGACGGTACGCCGGGTGAAGTAGAATTTTTGAAAAAGCGGGCGCTGTCCCTGATGCCGGCGCTTGCCGGCTGCCCCGTGACCTCCGGCTCCTGTGTCGCCTCCATCACCCGTAGCGGCTATCCCTATATCGGCTATACGCAATCCTCCAATATCGCGGTTCTGACCGGGGGCAATTTCGTCTCCGCCAAGTCTTCGGACGAGATCGGACGGCTGGGTGCTGTGCTGCTTCTGAACGGCCAGCTGACCGAGGATGAATTCGCCGCTGAAATGGCGCCGGTTTTCGTCTGACATTCACGGGCGGAAGCGGCTAAAAGGTTGCGACGGAAGTGAGCGGGTGAAGAGGGCGGCATGTCGGGACATTTCAAATATATTGTCGTGGGTCGCGGCATGATGGGTGCGGCCGCCGCCCGCCATCTGGCGGAAACGGTGGATGGCGTCGCGCTGATCGGTCCCGGTGAACCTGCCGACATTAAATCGCATCAGGGTGTTTTCGCCAGCCACTATGACGAAGCGCGGATTACCCGCACCATCGATGGTGACGCAGACTGGGCGCTGCTCGCCAACCGCTCGATCGCGCGTTATGCCGATATTACGGCCAGAAGCGGCGTTGAATTTTATGCTCCGGTCGGCTGCCTGATGGTGGGGCCTCAGCGGGGCGGTGACAATTCCTTTGTTGACGATGTCCGCAAGGCGGCGGCGCGGCTCGGCGTTTCGACGGAACTGCTGGACGGTCAAAGCCTCGAAAACCGCTTTCCCTATTTCACCTTCGAGCCGGGTTGCGAGGGAGTGTTCGAGAGGAACAATGCCGGATACGTCAATCCACGGGCGCTGGTGAAGGCGCAAACTATTCTCGCTGAAATGGCGGGTGTCACGCTTATCGACGATATCGTCGTTTCGACGCGGGAAGAGGGTGGCCGGGTATCGGTTCAGACGGCCTCGGGCGCGGTTTATACCGCAGACCGGGTGCTGGTGGCGGCTGGCGGCTTCTCGATCATGAAAGATCTTCTGCCGCAGCCGGTGGCTCTTGATGTCTATGCACGCACCGTCGCTTTCTTCGAGATAGACGAGGGTGACCTTGCGCAATATGCGGACATGCCATCGCTGATCTATGAGCCGCGTGAGCCGACCAAACATATCTATCTGCTGCCGCCGGTGCGTTATCCCGATGGCAAATTCTACCTGAAGATCGGCGGCGATCCGGATGACAAGAGGCTCGGCAGCGATCCGGAAATCCGGGAATGGTTCCGCTCCGGCGGACGTGAAAGCGTGCGGGATCATCTCTCTGACATCGTCGGAACGCTGGTGCCTTCCATTGATCTCTCGCGTGTCTCGATGGCCGCCTGCGTCGTCTCCAAAACGGGGAGCAGCTATCCGGCCATCGGTTTCACCGCCTCGCCGCGCATCGCGGTTCTGACCGGCGGCAACGGCACGGCGGCCAAGAGCTCTGACGAGATCGGCCGGCTTGGCGCCGGGCTGCTGCGGGACGGAGAAATCGTTGACGGGGCCTTTTCGACGGATTTCAAACCGGCATTTCTTTGATCCTCGCCTGCGCTTTTCAGTGGCTTTCGCCTCGGAACATGGTTATGGAGCCCATGCCAGTTGGCCGGGCAGCCGCGCTTTACCAATGTCGAAAGACGGTAAGGTGAGGAAAGTCCGGGCTCCACGGAAATACGGTGCCGGATAACGTCCGGCGGGGGTGACCCCAGGGAAAGTGCCACAGAGAGCAAACCGCCATGCCTTGCATGGTAAGGGTGAAAGGGTGGGGTAAGAGCCCACCGCGCCGCTGGTGACAGCGGCGGCAAGGTAAACCCCACCGGGAGCAAGACCGAATAGGGATGACACGGGATGGGCGAAAGCCCGTTCACAGCCGGTTTCCAGGCCCGTCATCCGGGTGGGTTGCGCGAGGCGGCATGCAAATGCCGTCCCAGATGAATGGCTGCCACGTTCCGGGTCAAACCGGGGCCATACAGAACCCGGCTTACAGGCCAACTGGCGAATTTTCCTACCTGTGTGCGATGCTCCGCTGTTAATCCGGCGCACTTGCGGTGAAGGTGCTTATTCGGGTTTAGCGATACGAATTGGACGGGTTCCGACCGGAGCGCCGGTCACGCGGTCTATGGTGACGGGATCGATTTCCGTTCCGGTCTCGGCGTCGAAAAAACGGGTTACCTCACCTCCGCCGCGATGCTTGTTTCCCCATGCGCCAATTGCAAACAGCACCGGCAGAAAATCGCGGCCGGCTTCCGTCAACATATATTCGTAGCGTGGCGGACGATCGGAATAACGGCGTTTCATCAGTAATCCCTCTTCGGTCAGCGATGAAAGCCGCGCCGTCAGCATCGTCGGCGCGATGCCGAGGCTCTTGCGAAAATCATCGAAGCGGGCGAGGCCCGCATGGGCATCGCGCATGATCAGCATGCTCCAGGCATCACCGACAAGGGCAAGGCTGCGGGCGATGAGGCAGGGCTGGTCCGAGAGATTTTTCATGTCGATATCTTTTTAGTAGTGACTTTGTATCGATTTGATAGTAACTCAATGCTCATTGTTGTTCCATAACAAAATGAAAGTGGACGCAGATGAGCAAGACAGAACGCGGCATAGCCCTGGTGACGGGCGCATCCTCCGGCATCGGGCTGGTGACGGCGCGGGCGCTCCGGCGCGATGGTTACCGTGTGTTCGGCACCAGCCGAAAGCCGATGCCAGACATGGAGGATGGGATCACGATGCTGATCTGCGACGTTACCGACGATGCGTCCGTGCGGCGCGCGGTGGACGAGGTTTTGAGCCGCGCAGGAAGGATCGATCTTCTCGTCAACAATGCCGGGATCGGTTTGCTGGGCGGTGCGGAAGAATCGACGGCGGAGCAGGCGAAGGCCGTATTCGACGTTAACGTGTTCGGCGTGATGCGCGTGACAAATGCGGTTCTGCCCGTCATGAGACGGCAGCGTCGCGGCCGTATCGTCAACCTCAGTTCCATACTCGGGCTGATCCCGGCCCCCTATAATGCGCTTTACGCATCGACCAAGCACGCCATTGAAGGCTATTCGGAATCTCTTGACCATGAAGTGCGAACGCAGGGCATCCGCATCGTGCTTGTCGAGCCGGGTGTGACCCGCACCTCCTTCGAAGAAAACATCACACGGCCAGACCGGCCGCTTGCCCTCTACGATACGGTTCGGGCGGACGCCGAGAAACTGATGCGTGACGTCATCGAAAAGGGCGATGACCCGGAGGTGGTCGCAAAAGTTGTCGTAGAGGCCGCCAATACGGCAGCGCCCAAACGACGCTATACTGCCGGAAAAGCTGCGGGGCAGGCCCGCTTCATCCGCCGCTTCCTGCCTGAGTCCTTCGTCGACAGGAGCTTTCGGAAATTCAGCAGGCTTCCTGATTGAGCTTTTATTGCCGGTGCCGGGTGTCGGCCGCAGAAACGAAAGTTAGTCCGATGAAATCATTTCTGATCGATCGCTACAAGAAAGGCGGCGCATTGCGGCTCGGTGAAATCCCCGAGCCGGAGGTGCGCGCAAACGACGTTCTGGTCGAAATCCGCGCCGTCAGCGTCAACCTTCTGGATAACAAGATCAGAGACGGAGAGTTCAAGCTCATCCTGCCGTACCGCCTTCCGCTGGTGCTGGGCAACGATGTGGCGGGTGTTGTGGTCCGCGCCGGCGCCAATGTCCGCAAATTCAAGCCCGGCGACGAGGTCTATGCCCGTCCGCACCAGGCGCGTATCGGGACATTTGCCGAGTACATCGCCATCGATGAGGCCGATGTGGCGATGAAGCCGGACAATCTGACCATGGAAGAGGCGGCATCTTTGCCGCTTGTCGCCCTGACGGCATGGCAGGTGCTTGTCGAGCGGGCCAATGTGCAGAAGGGACAGAAGGTGCTGATCCATGCCGGTTCGGGCGGCGTGGGCACTATCGCGATCCAGCTTGCCAAACATCTCGGGGCTTATGTGGCCACAACCACGAGTACAGCCAACGTGGATATGGTAAAAAGTCTCGGTGCAGACGTCGTGGTCGACTACAAGAAGGAAGACTTCGAAAAAGTGCTGCACGGTTATGATGTCGTGATGAACAGCCTCGGAAAGGACACGCTGGAAAAATCCATTGCGGTGCTGAAGCCGGGCGGCAAGCTGATTTCGATTTCCGGCCCACCTGATCCGGATTTCGCACGGCAGAATGGCTCCGGCTGGCCGCTTCGGCAGGTCATGCGCCTGTTGAGCCTTGGCATCAGGAGGAAATCGAAACGCCGGGGGATTGGCTATTCTTTTCTCTTCATGACTGCGAATGGCGGGCAGCTTGAAAAGATTACCGCTCTGATCGAGGCGGGCCACATACGTCCGGTGATGGATCGGATATTCCCGTTCGAAAAGACCAATGAGGCATTGGACTATATCCAGACCGGCCGTGCGAAGGGCAAGGTCGTCATCGCAGTGAAATAATGTTTGCGGTCCACAGGGCCGAAAGCAATTGCCATTTGCAGTTCAATTGCCGGGCAAATATGGGGCCGATGCTCGACGTGTCGGGCGGCCCCGTGCGCCGTCACGCTTTTAGCTGGAATGCTCCCGATGAAAAACGACATCGTACTCCTGTCACCTGTGGCGCGAGCGCCGTCGTGCGCCGTCTTCCGTGCATTGTGGCTGAGACCATGGCTGGATGAAGAGGCGCATTCGCCCAGACCGCGATCAAAAGCGGTGCGGCTGAAATCATTTCCTTGTTTCAAAACAGAAAAATGGTGGTTTCACCGCACCTTTGTGTGCCGTGAAAAAGTGTCTTTGCGGCTGAAGTAAACCATTCGTTAAACTTAACGGCTTATGAATTTCCGATGCGAAGTCGGTATCGTGCCGGCTTCTCCCATTGACGCCCATAGTGTCCCATGATATCCCAAATGCACACCACATTGGGTCGTGTTTTTGACCCGCAATCGCTGAAACGAGTGAGGAGCCTGCGAGGGGCTGCTGCAGGGCATGTCGCCCTGGCGCTTGGCGATGTGTCGTGCGTACCGGTGTCGGCTGCGGAGCGGATGGATCGCTTTGCGGCATGCGGTTTTGGCGAGTTGAGTAATGGACCGCTTTTTATCGAACGTGACGAACAGGATCGACGCCAAGGGGCGCGTCTCGGTTCCGTCTCCGTTTCGTTCGGTGCTGGCGAAGCGCGGCGTTCAGGAGCTTTATTGTCTCCAGGATTTTGCGTTTCCGGCAATCAGTGTCGGCGGTCCGGATTTGCTGGAGCGCTACGAGCGGCAGATTGCGTCCATGGATGCTTTCTCGCCAGAGGCGAACGCAATGTCGCTGCTGGTTCACGGCGGCGGCGTTTTCATGAAGCTCGACCAGGAAGGTCGATTGATGGTGACGGATTTTGTGCGGGAATTCACCGGCATATCCACCGAGGTCACCTTCGTCGGGCGGGCGGATCATTTTCAGCTTTGGCAACCGGATGCGTTTTTGGCGGCGCAGGCGGAAGCAAGAGCGGGGCGCGGTTTTTCGGCTGCTCGCCCCGCCTAGGACGGGGACACGGGATGGCGGCGAATTCTGGCGGACGATCTTCTGATGCCGATGGCGGACCTCAGCGTCACATCCCTGTCCTGCTTCGCGAAGTCATCGCCGCGCTGGAGCCTGCGTCCGGCAAGATTATTCTCGATGGTACTTTCGGCGCCGGCGGTTATAGCCAGGCCATTCTCGATCAGGGCGCCAATATCATCGCACTCGATCGCGATCCGACGGCGATCGCCGGCGGCCAGGCCATGGTTGCCGCCAATGGCGGCCGCCTTTCGCTTATTCATGCGCAATTTTCCGATCTCGCGAAGCATGCGCCTGAAGGCGGGCTTGATGGCGTCGTTCTCGATATCGGCGTGTCTTCCATGCAGATCGATGAGGCCGAGCGCGGTTTTTCCTTCCAGAAAAACGGCCCTCTCGACATGCGCATGTCCGCTTCCGGCGTCTCGGCTGCCGATGTCGTCAATCGCGCCAAGGTCAGCGATCTGATCCGCATCTTCGGCTTTCTCGGTGAAGAGAAGCAGCCGGGCCGCATTGCCCGCGCCATCGAGAAGAAGAGGGCGGAAGAGCCGTTCCGAACCACCCGCGATCTGGCGGGGCTCATCGAGATCGTCACGCCGCGCAAGGCGAAGGACAAGATCCATCCCGCAACGCGGGTGTTCCAGGCGCTGCGCGTTTTCGTCAATGATGAGCTGGGGGAACTGGCGCAGGCTTTGTTTGCCGCCGAGCAGGTTTTGAAGCCCGGCGGAAGGCTCGTCGTCGTCACGTTCCATTCGCTGGAAGACCGTATCGTCAAGAAATTCTTCTCCGACCGTTCGGGCAAGGCCGCCGGTTCCCGGCATCTGCCGATGGTGGAGGATAAGCCGGCCATTTTCGAGAACATCGGCAAGCCGATGATCGCCGCCAGCGATGAGGAGGCGGAGCTTAATCCGCGGGCTCGCTCGGCCAAGCTTCGCGCTGGCCTGCGCACCACAGCCCCGGCGCGCGCTGCAGATTTCTCGATTTTCGAGCTTCCTGATCTCGCCAGCCTTGAAAAGATGGGAGGCTGATATGCTGCGCACTTTCGATGTCATCTTGATGGGGGTCATGGTCGCTGCGGCTGTCGTGACCTATTCGATCAAGCACAAGGCCGATCTGAAGCTTGAGGAGGTCCGCAAGCTGGAGGCCGAGATCAAGCTTGAAAAGGACACGATCGATCTTTTGAGGGCCGACTGGGCGCTGCTGACACAGCCGAACCGTCTGCACCGTCTGGTGAATGCCTATCAAACGGAACTCGGTCTTTCACCGACGCTGCCGACGCAGCTGGCGCAGCCGCGCGAGTTGCCCATGCTGCGCTCGCAATTGCCGCAGCCGCCCGAGCCTGAAGGCATGAGCGTCGAGGATGTCATCGCCGCCGCCGTCAATGGCTCCAAGCCGGGGGCTACCCTCGGTGGCGCTTCGAAGCCCAAATCGCCGCCTGCGGGCCAGATTGCCGTGAACGGCGTTCCGGTGCCCACGCCACGTGCGCGCGTTTCACGTCCGGCACCGGCGCCTGTACCGGTCGCTTCCGCCGCCGCTGGTGATGAAACCGGCGATATGGATGAAACCATAACAGGATCGGTGAACCGCTGATGTCTTTTCTCTCCCGCGTCATGGTTTTGAAGAGCAAGGCTCACTTTTCCGCCAGCACCACCGGTGTCTATACCGACCATGCGGCGTTTGAGGGCGCCCGCAAGAAGCGGGCCGCCCAGGCGAAAAGCCGCGTCGGCCTTCTGATTTTCGGTTTTGTCGCCTTTTATGCCGTCGTGGGCGGCCGTCTCGTGCAATATGGCATGGCGGAACAGGAAACAGTGTCGAGCATTGCGCCCGCAGACCGGCTGATGGCGTCGCGCCCCGATCTTCTTGATCGCAACGGCGAGGTTCTGGCCACCGATATCCGCACCGTCTCGCTGTTTGCCGAACCACATCGCATCGTTGATATCGACGAGGCCATCGAGAAGCTGCGCACCGTCCTGCCTGACCTCGACCAGCGTACCACCTATCAGAAGCTCTCCTCTAATTCGCGCTTCCAGTGGCTGCGCCGTCAGCTGACGCCGAAGCAGCAGAGCCAGATTCTGGCGCTCGGTATTCCCGGCGTCGGCTTCCGCCCGGAAAAGCGCCGCTTTTATCCCGGCGGGCCGACTGCGGCCCATGTCGTCGGCCACGTCAACATCGACAACCGTGGCGTTGCCGGCATGGAACGTTACGTCGACAGCCAGGGCCTTGCCGATCTGACGGCGCTCGGCATGACCAGCGACCAGCCGCTGGAGCCGGTAAAGCTTTCCATCGATCTGCGTGTGCAGTCCATTGTGCGTGAAGTCGTGACCGCGGCGATTGCCAAGTTCCAGGCGATCGGTGCGGGTGCCGTGGTTCTGGATGTGCATACCGGTGAAGTTCTCGCGATGGCCTCGGTGCCGGATTACGATCCGAACAACCCGGCCGAAGGCGCCAAGGAAGGCTGGCTCAACCGCATGTCGAACGGCACGTTCGAAATGGGCTCCACCTTCAAGTCCTTCACGATTGCCAT
This sequence comes from Agrobacterium sp. M50-1, assembly GCF_049843495.1. Taxonomy (NCBI): domain Bacteria; kingdom Pseudomonadati; phylum Pseudomonadota; class Alphaproteobacteria; order Hyphomicrobiales; family Rhizobiaceae; genus Agrobacterium; species Agrobacterium sp. M50-1. The sequence goes on from NZ_JBBHZH010000003.1 coordinate 505,280, forward strand.
GGGTCTCGATTCGGGCCGCGTCCGTCTCGGCGACACTTTCGATGCGCGTTATCCGATCCGCATCGGCGGTTTCACCATCAAGGACTTCCACGGCAAGGGCCGAATGCTTTCGGTGCCGGAAATCTTCCAGTTTTCGTCCAATATCGGTACGGCCAAGATCGCCGACACCGTCGGAACGGAAGGCCATAAGGAATTCCTGACGCGGCTTGGCCTTTTGACCCGCATGCAGACCGAGTTGCCTGAAGTGGCGCTGCCGTCACAGCCGCGCGAATGGAAGAAGATCAACTCCATCACCATTTCCTTCGGCCACGGCGTTTCCACGACACCGCTGCAGACGGCGGTTGCCGGTGCAGCACTCGTCAATGGCGGCAAACTGATCGAGCCGACGTTCCTGCCGCGTACCCGCGAACAGGCCGATCAGGTGGCCAAGCAGGTTCTGAAGCCCGGCGCCAGCAAGGACATGCGTTTCCTCTTCGAGTGGAACGGCGTCAACGGTTCGGGCCGCAATGCGCGCGTCGACGGTTTCAACGTCGGCGGCAAGACCGGTACGGCCGACAAGGTCGTCAACGGACGTTACGTGCACGACAAGAACTTCAACGCCTTCCTCTCGGCCTTTCCGATGGACGATCCGCAATATGTCGTGCTGTCTTTCATCGATGAGCCAAAGACGGACAAGGGCAACGGCGCAGCGCTTGCCGGCACCTCTGCGGCGCCGATGGTGCACGATATCATCACCCGCACGGCGGCGGTGCTGGGCGTGAAGCCGAAGTTCGGCAAGGATGGCTCGGCCTTGCTCGTGTCTTATTGATTGTTAGCTTATGATGTTCCGGCGATTCGCGCCGGGGGGACAAGACGGACACAGTCGATGAATTTGCGAGATATATCCGGAAATGCGTTTCCGGAATTGAAAGAATTGCTCCTGTCTGAGATCGGGGCGATCGAAATCGGGGGGATCACCGCAGACAGCCGCAAGGCTGCGCCCGGCAGCCTGTTTGTGGCGGTTGCGGGCACCAGGGCGGATGGCGCGGCCTATGTAAAGGACGCGGTTGCCAAGGGTGCGGTCGCTGTCGTTTCCGGACACGCGCTGGAGGCTGATGTGCCGGTGCTTTCCGTCACGGACCCACGCCTTTATCTCTCCCTTGCCGCTTCCCGTTTTTACGGAAAACAGCCGGAAACCATGGTCGCCGTCACCGGCACTGCCGGAAAGACGTCCGTCGCCTCCTTTGTGCGGCAGATATGGGCTTTCGCCGGCCATGCCGCCGCCCAGATCGGCACCACGGGCGTCATCGCTCCCGGCCGCGAGGATTATGGCGCGCTCACCACGCCCGATCCGGTGACGCTGCATGCGCTTCTCGCCGAACTTGCGGCCGAAGGCGTGACCCATGCGGCGATGGAGGCGTCCAGCCATGGTCTTGACCAGCGCCGTCTCGATGGAGTGAAGCTGGCAGCCGCCGGTTTCACCAATCTTGGCCGCGACCACATGGATTATCATCCGACCGTCGAGGACTATATGGCCGCGAAGATGCGGCTCTTCGATACGCTGATGGAGAAGGGCTCTCCCGCAGTGATCTTTGCTGACGATCCGTGGTCGGACAAGGCAATCCGCGCGGCGCGCGAAGCGGGTCTCGATGTGCGCACCGTCGGCCGCAAGGGTGATTATTTGACCTTGAAACGGGTGGAGCACTTCCGTCACAAGCAGATGATCGAAGTGCATCATGACGGCGTGATCCATGAAGTCGACATCCCGCTGGCGGGCGATTTTCAGGTTGCGAATTCTCTCGTCGCTGCAGGTCTTGCCATGTCCACCGGCGTTGCCGCGACAACGGCGCTCAAGGCGCTTGAAAAGCTGATCGGCGCTGCCGGCCGTCTGGAACTCGTCGGCCAGACGGGGAACGGTGCGCTCGCCTATGTGGATTACGCCCACAAGCCGGATGCGCTGGAGAACGTGCTGACTTCGGTCCGGCCCTTCACCTCTGGCCGCATCATCACCGTCTTCGGCTGCGGCGGCGACCGTGACAAGGGCAAACGCCCGATCATGGGCGAGGTTGCAACGCGGCTTTCCGACATCGTCATCGTCACCGACGACAATCCGCGTTCGGAAGACGCCGCGACGATCCGTTCGGAAGTCATGGCGGCGGCTCCCGATGCATTGGAAATCGGCGACAGGGCGGAGGCAATCCGCCATGCGGTGTCGATGCTTTCACATGGCGATACGCTGATCGTTGCGGGCAAGGGGCATGAGGAGGGGCAGATCGTCGGTTCCGTGACGCTGCCGTTTTCCGATCATGAACAGGTGCGCGCTGCGCTGGCAGGGCTGGAAGGATCGAAGATTTGAGCTGGTTATGGACAGTCGCCGACATGATCGCCATTACGGCAGGACGCCCCGTGGGCAACCTGTCGACCGGAATCACCGGCATTTCCATCGACAGCCGGACTGTCAAAGCCGGCGAGGCCTTTTTCGCCATCAAGGGCGACCGGGTTGACGGCCATGACTATGCGAGTTTTGCCGTCGCCAACGGGGCCAGTCTGCTCGTCGTGGCCGAAGGCAAGCTGCCGGCTCTTGGCCGTCTGACGGTGCCGATGATCGTCGTGGAAGATGTTCTTATCGCGCTTGGCAAACTCGCCATCGCGGCGCGTGAAAGAACGTCGGCGCGCATCATCGCGGTCACGGGGTCGGTCGGCAAGACGACGACGAAGGAAATGTTGCGGCAGGCTTTGGCCCCTTCGGGCCGGGTGCATGCGGCGGTTGCCTCCTTTAACAACCATTGGGGCGTGCCTTTGACGCTCGCGCGCATGCCCGCCGATACGGAATTCGGCGTGTTCGAAATCGGCATGAACCATTCCGGCGAAATCCGGCCGCTGGTGAAAATGGTCCGCCCGCATGTGGCGATCATCACGACCATCGCACCGGCGCATCTCGGCAATTTCAAGAATATCGAAGAGATCGCCGCCGCCAAGGCCGAGATTTTCGAAGGTCTGGAGGAGGGTGGTTCCGTCATCCTCAACCGCGATAACGCCCAGTTCGAACAGCTTGAAGAAGCGGCGCAGGAACAGGGCATCGAACATATCCTTACCTTCGGGCAGCACGCGAAAGCGGATTTCCGCCTCGCGGATTTCGAGAGCACGACGACGGGCTCGACGATCTGGGCGATCCTGAACGGCGAAACCAGTGAGTTGCACATCAATATTCCCGGCCGGCACATCGCAGACAACGCCATGGCGGTCCTTGGCGCGGTTGCCGTAACGGGCGCCAATCTCGAACGCGCCTTCGAGGCGCTCGGATCGCTCGAAGCGGTGAAGGGGCGCGGCCAGCGCCATCATCTTTCCATCAATGGCGGCTCCTTCCTGCTGATCGATGAAAGCTACAATGCCAATCCGGCCTCCATGCGCGCCGCGATTGCCGTGCTGGCGGAAACGGAAACGCAGGGTCACGGCCGGCGGGTCGCGGTTCTCGGCGACATGCTGGAGATGGGCGAGTTTTCGGCGCAGCTGCATGAGGAACTGGCCGGGCCGTTGCTCGCAGCCGGCATCGAGCATGTGTGGCTTGCGGGCGAGGCGATGGCGGCGCTGCGCGATGCGCTGCCTGATAGCGTGACCGTCATCTGGTTCCCGACGACGGCGGAACTCACCGATTTTGCCCTGCAATGGGTGCAACCGGGAGACGCGCTGATGGTAAAATCGTCACTTGGCCTCGGTTTCGGCAAGATTGTCGCCGCGCTGCTTGACAAGTATCCGGCATTCCCCGAGACGGAACGCCAAGTCTGAAATAGCCTTTTGAAAGGGCAATTATGCTGATCTGGCTCGTCGAACTGTCGGATAAAATTCAAGTCTTCAATCTCTTCCGGTACATCACCTTCCGGGCGGGTGCGGCGATGTTCACCTCTGCGCTGATCGTTTTCCTGTTTGGACCGGCCATCATCAATTCGCTGCGCGTGCGTCAGGGCAAGGGCCAGCCGATCCGCGCCGACGGGCCGCAGACGCATTTCAAGAAAGCCGGCACGCCGACCATGGGCGGGCTGATGATCCTTGCCGGTATCCTCGGCGGTTCGCTGCTCTGGGGTGACCTCTCCAACGTCTATGTCGTTGCCGTTTTGATGGTGACGCTTGGTTTCGGCGCAATCGGCTTTTACGACGATTATCTCAAGGTCACGAAGCAGAGCGACAAGGGCTTTTCCGGCAAGGCGCGTCTTGGCATCGAATTCCTGATTGCGGCGATTGCCGTGTTCTTCATGATGAAGATGGCGCTTGCTTCCGCACCGCATGGCGGCACGCTCGGCAGCTCCATCGCCTTTCCCTTCTTCAAGGAACTCGTGATCAATCTCGGCTATTTCTTCGTGCTCTTCGGTGCTTTCGTCATCGTCGGCGCGGGCAATGCGGTGAACCTCACGGATGGTCTCGATGGGCTTGCCATTGTGCCCGTCATGATCGCGGCCGCCACCTTCGGCGTGATCGCCTATCTCGCCGGCAACGCGGTTTTTGCCAATTACCTGCAGATCAATTTCGTGCCCGGCACGGGTGAACTCGCCGTCATCGTCGGCGCGGTCATCGGTGCGGGGCTTGGCTTCCTGTGGTTCAATGCGCCGCCCGCCGCAATCTTCATGGGCGATACGGGGTCGCTGGCGCTCGGCGGCCTCATCGGTTCCATCGCTGTCGCCACCAAGCACGAGATCGTCATGGTCATCGTCGGCGGTCTTTTCGTCATGGAAACGCTGTCGGTCATCATCCAGGTCTTCTGGTTCAAGCGTACCGGCAGGCGCGTTTTCCTGATGGCGCCGATCCATCACCACTTCGAGAAAAAAGGCTGGACGGAAAGCCAGGTGGTTATCCGTTTCTGGATCATCTCCGTGGGCCTTGCGCTGCTCGGCCTCGCTACCCTGAAGCTGAGGTGAGCGATGATCCCGGTCACGTCGTTCAGGGGTAAGAAAGTCGCTCTCTTCGGGCTCGGCGGTTCGGGCCTCGTTACCGCTCGGGCGCTGGTTGCCGGCGGGGCGGATGTCGTCGCCTTCGACGACAATCCCGACAGCGTGGCCAAGGGTGAAGCCGAAGGCATTACGACGGCGGACCTGCGGACGATAGACTGGCCCTCCTTTTCCTCCTTCGTGCTGGCGCCCGGTGTGCCCTTGACGCATCCGAAACCGCACTGGTCGGTGGACCTCGCGAAAGCTGCTGGCGTCGAGATCATCGGCGATATCGAGCTCTTCATCCGCGAGCGCCGTGCGCACGCGCCGGATTGCCCTTTCATCGCGATTACCGGCACCAACGGTAAGTCGACAACGACGGCGCTGATCGCGCATATTCTCAAGGCTTCGGGGCGCGATACGCAGCTGGGCGGCAATATTGGCACGGCGGTGCTGAGCCTCGATCCGCCGAAGGCGCAGCGTTTCTACGTTGTGGAATGCTCGTCCTACCAGATCGATCTCGCGCCGACGATCAATCCGACCGCCGGAATTCTTCTTAACCTGACGCCCGATCATCTCGACCGGCACGGCACGATGCAGCACTATGCCGACGTCAAGGAGCGGCTGGTGGCTGGCAGTCAAACGGCCATCGTCGGTGTTGATGACAGCCATTCGACATTGATCGCCGATCGTATCGAGCGTGCCGGGGTAAAGGTCGAGCGCATTTCCAAACGCAATGTTGTTTCCGAAGGTCTTTATGCCGAAGGCAGCCGCATCCTGCGGGCGCATGGTGGCACGTCCTCGCTGCTGGTTGATCTCGATGGCATCCAGACCCTTCGTGGCAGCCACAATGCGCAGAATGCGGCGGCGGCAATCGCCGCCTGCCTTGCGGTCGGCGTTTCCGAAGAGGAAGTTCGCGCAGGCCTGAAATCCTTCCCCGGCCTCAAGCATCGCATGCAGCCTGTCGGGCGCCGTGGCAACGTTACCTTCGTCAATGACAGCAAGGCAACCAATGCCGATGCTGCTGCACCGGCGCTTTCAAGCTTCGACCGCATCTACTGGATCGCCGGCGGCCTGCCGAAAGCGGGCGGCATCACCAGCCTTTCGCCGCTCTTCCCGCGCATCGCCAAAGCCTATCTGATCGGCGAAGCGGCAGCCGAATTTGCGGCGACGCTGGGCGAGGCCGTGCCTTACGAAATATCCGGCACGCTGGACAAAGCGATTCAGCATGCGGCCGCGGATGCGGAAAAAGATGCGACGGCCGGCAATATCGTGATGTTATCCCCGGCTTGCGCAAGCTTCGATCAATATAAGAACTTTGAAATCAGAGGTGATTCGTTCGTCGCGCAGGTCGCGGCGCTCGATGGCATGACGATGCTGGTTGACTCTGGAAAAGGGGGCTGAAGGCCATGGTAAGCCGAGTTGATCGAGGTCCGGTCGCGGAATGGTTCTGGACCATCGACCGTTTCTTTCTGGCGGCGTTCATCGCGCTGATGGGCATCGGTCTGATGCTGTCCTTTGCGGCGTCGCCTGCGGTTGCCGAACGCATCGGTCTCAACAGCTTCTTTTTCGTCGAGCGTCAGGCGATGTTCATGGTGCCGTCACTGGCGATCATGGTCGGCCTGTCCTTCCTGTCACCGCGCCAGGTTCGCCGTGTGGCGGTCATCATGCTGATCGCCTCGCTGCTGATGATGATCTTCGCGCTGTTCTTCGGTATCGAGGTCAAGGGTGCGCGGCGCTGGATTTCCATCGGCACCTTCTCGATCCAGCCGTCGGAATTCATGAAGCCGGCTTTCGTCATCGTCTGCGCATGGCTTTTTGCCGAGCGGGCGCGTCATCCGGAAATTCCGGGCAATCTCTTCGCCATCATCACCTTCGGCATCGTGGCGGCGCTCCTGATCGCCCAGCCGGACTTCGGCCAGACAATCCTGACCTCGGTCGTCTGGGGCGGCATGTTCTTCATGGCCGGCGTGCCGTGGTTCTGGATCATCATGCTCGGCGGCCTTGGCGTCGGCGGCATTGTGACCGCCTATCTCATGTTGCCGCACGTCGCGGGCCGTATCGACCGGTTCTGGACGGGAGAGGGCGATACGTTTCAGGTGGATACCGCGCGCGAGGCGATCATTCGCGGTGACTGGTTCGGGCGCGGACCGGGCGAGGGTATCGTCAAGCGCATCATTCCCGATAGCCATACCGACTTCATCTTCTCGGTGGCGGCGGAAGAGTTCGGCATCGTCTTCTGCATGTTCCTCGTTGCGATCTTCGCCTTCATCGTGTTGCGCGGCCTGTCGCACGCCTTCAAGGAGAAGGACGATTTCTGCCGTTTTGCCGTAGCCGGTCTCGTGCTGCAGATCGGCATGCAGTCGATGATCAATATCGGCGTTAATCTGGAGCTGATGCCAGCCAAGGGCATGACCTTGCCGCTGATTTCTTACGGTGGTTCGTCGATGATGGCGATATGCGTGACCGCCGGTTTCCTTCTGGCGCTGACGCGCCACAGACCCGAAAAGCGGGCGCAGGAGCGGAGTTTCTTCCGCGTCGGTTCCGGCGTTCCCGCGGAGTAAACGATCATGAGCAAGGGTATTGTTCTTCTTGCCGCCGGTGGAACCGGCGGCCATGTGTTTCCGGCGGAGGCGCTCGCGCATACGCTGAAGGCGCGCGGTTATCAGGTGCATCTCGTCACCGACAGCCGCGCCGAGCGTTATGCGGGCAAGTTCCCGGCGGATGAAATCCATGTGGTGCCGTCTGCCACCATCGGCTCGAAAAACCCGATTTCCGTGGCGCGTTCGCTCTGGAAGCTCTGGGTAGGTTTGCGCGCCGCGCGCCGTCTGGTGGCGAAGCTGAAGCCGGTTGCGGTTGTCGGTTTCGGCGGTTATCCCACCGTGCCGCCGCTTCTGGCCTCCACCGGCCTTGGTGTGCCTTCCATCATTCATGAGCAGAATGCTGTGATGGGTCGCGCCAACAAGGCGCTGGCGACACGCGTGAAGGCGATCGCCGGCGGCTTCCTGCCGCCTGCCAATGGCCAATATTCCGACAAGACGGTTGCAACGGGCAATCCCGTGCGCCCGGCGGTGCTGGCGGCTTCCGATATTCCCTATACCCCGTCGCAGGCGGATGAAACTTTTCAGCTTGTCGTGTTCGGCGGCAGCCAGGGCGCGCAGTTCTTTTCGAGTGCGGTGCCTGCGGCTATCTGCCTGCTGAAAGACGAGCAGCGCAAGCGCATCGTCGTCACCCAGCAGGCGCGTCCGGAAGACAAGGATAGCGTCATCGCGTCCTATCAGAAGCTTGGCGTGAAGGCTGACGTTTCGCCCTTCTTCGGTGATATGGCGTCGCGTATCGGCGAGGCGGATCTGGTGATCAGCCGCTCGGGCGCTTCGACAGTGTCGGAGCTTTCGGTAATCGGCCGCCCGTCCATTCTCGTGCCTTATCCGCATGCGCTGGATCACGATCAGGCCGCCAATGCGGCAGCACTTTCGGCAGCCGGCGGGGCAAGTGTCATCAAACAGGCGGAACTGTCACCGCAGAAGCTCTCCGGCCTGTTGTCGTCGGCGCTTTCCGAGCCGGATCGTTTGTCCGCGACTGCGGCGGCGGCCAAGGCGACGGGTAAACCGCATGCGGCGGATGTGCTGGCCGATCTGGTGGAGGCCATTGCCTCCGGCCAGTCCGTACAGGAATTCAAGAAGAAGAATGAAGGAGTTGGGGCATGAAGATGCCGAAAGCCATAGGCCTTGTCCATTTTATCGGCATAGGCGGGATCGGCATGAGCGGCATTGCCGAGGTGCTTCACAATCTCGGCCACCGCGTTCAGGGCTCCGATCAGGCCGACAGCGCCAATGTGCAGCGCCTGCGCGACAAGGGTATCGAGGTTTTTGTCGGCCATACGGCGGACAATATCGGTGACGCCGAGGTCGTGGTGGTTTCCACCGCCATCAAGAAGAGCAATCCGGAACTCATCGCCGCGCGGGAAAAACACCTGCCAATCGTTCGCCGTGCCGAAATGCTGGCCGAGCTGATGCGCTTCCGCAATGCGATCGCCATCGGCGGCACCCACGGCAAGACCACGACGACCTCCATGGTCGCGACCCTGCTGGAAGCCGGCAATCTCGACCCGACTGTCATCAATGGCGGCATCATCAATGCCTATGGCACCAATGCCCGCATGGGCGAGGGCGAGTGGATGGTGGTGGAGGCCGACGAATCCGACGGCACCTTCCTGAAACTGCCGGCCGACGTGGCCGTCATTACCAATATTGATCCCGAGCATCTGGATCATTACGGCAATTTCGACGCCGTGCGCGCCGCATTCCGCCAGTTTGTCGAGAATGTGCCGTTCTACGGTTTCGGCGTCATGTGTCTTGACCATCCCGAAGTGCAGGCATTGGTTGGCCGGATCGAGGACCGCAAGGTCATCACCTACGGTGAAAACCCGCAGGCCGATGTGCGTTTTTCGAATGTGCGCATCGATGGCACACGCTCAGTCTTCGACGTGGAAATCCGTCGCCGTCGCACCGGTAAAATATTCTCCTTCAAGGACCTCGTCCTGCCGATGCCCGGCCGCCACAATGTGTCGAATGCGACGGCTGCAATCGCGGTTGCCAATCGTCTTGGCATTTCCGAAGCCGACATCAAGAAGGGCCTTGCCTCCTTCGGCGGCGTCAAGCGGCGTTTCACGCTGACGGGCGAAGCCAACGGCGTACAGGTCTTCGATGATTACGGCCACCATCCGGTCGAGATCAAGGCTGTGCTGGCGGCGGCGCGGGAGGCCTGCAAGGGCCGCATCATCGCCGTGCATCAGCCGCACCGCTACAGCCGCCTTTCCAGCCTGTTTGACGATTTCGCGCATTGTTTCAACGATGCGGATACGATTCTTCTTGCCCCGGTTTATGCTGCGGGCGAAGATCCCATTGAAGGCGCAAGCTCCGAAGCGCTGGTTTCGGCCATCAAGGCCGCCGGCCACCGCGATGCCCGTTTTCTCGAAAAGCGGGAAGACCTTGCGTCGCAGGTTGCAGCCATTGCGAATCCGGGTGATTTCGTGGTTCTCTTGGGGGCTGGAAATATCACGCAATGGGCAGCGGCGCTGCCTTCGGAATTGAAGAGCATATCAGGAAAGTCTGAATGAGACAGGTCGATGGGGTTAAATTGCTGGGGAGGCTCGGCGACGGGGTAAACGAACTGAGGGGACGTCTGACACCGGATGCGCCCATGGACCGCGTGACGTGGTTCAGGGCAGGCGGTCTTGCGGAAGTCATGTTCCAGCCGCACGATACCGATGATCTGGTCGCCTTCCTAAAAATCCTGCCGGAAGACGTGCCGCTGACGGTGGTCGGCGTCGGCTCGAACCTTCTGGTGCGCGATGGCGGTATTCCGGGCGTGGTCGTGCGCCTGTCCGCGAAGGGTTTCGGCCAGGTGGAGCTTGCGGGCGAAAACCGGATCAAGGCCGGTGCGATTTGCCCGGACAAGCATATTGCGGCCATGGCCATGGATAACGGCATTGGCGGCTTCCATTTTTATTACGGCATTCCCGGCTCCATCGGCGGTGCGCTACGCATGAATGCGGGCGCAAACGGCGGTGAGACGCGTGAGCGCGTTGTGGAAGTCTATGCGGTGGACCGCCAGGGCAACCAGCATGTGCTTTCCAATGCCGATATGGGCTACAGCTACCGCCATTCCGGCGCCGACAAGGGCCTGATCTTCACCGGCGCGTTGTTCGAGGGTTATCCGGAAGACAAGGCGAAAATTCGCGCGGATATGGATGCCGTTCGCCATCACCGCGAAACCGTGCAGCCGATCCGCGAGCAGACCGGTGGTTCGACCTTCAAGAATCCCGAAGGTCATTCCGCATGGGAACTCATCGATGAGGCGGGCGGCCGCGGTCTGGTTATCGGCGGCGCGCAGATGTCATCACTGCATTGCAATTTCATGATCAATACCGGCCATGCGACCGGCTACGATCTGGAATATCTGGGTGAGACCATCCGCAAGCGCGTGTTCGAGAAGTCGGGCATCCGGCTGGAGTGGGAAATCAAGCGGCTAGGGCTTTTCATGCCGGGCCGTGAGGTGGAACCGTTTCTAGGGAGCTGATGCTTCCTTTTCGGCCGGGTGTTTATGGTAACGCCCGGTCAATACTTATGTTTTATTATCGGGTGACAAGAATATCTGGGTTCATTATCCAGCTTTTTGGTATTTTAGGCAATTTTAATTCACGCGACATCTAAACCCGTTGGGGGTTAAGTTGGGTCTCTGGCATAAACTGATCCAAAGCATAAGTTTTTCGGTTGCGACGCCTGAAGGCCGCCAGCGGCTGGAACCGCTCGATTTTGCGCTGCGTGTGGCGGTTCTGGTCACCATTATCGCCGTCGTGATCGATACGGCGGGGCTCTTTATTCTGTCGCTGTTGGGGCTGGTGACCGACCTTGCGAATGGGCTGATGCTCGGCACGACCCTGTCGGCAACGATCGCGTTTACCCTGGCTCTGATCATCGGCTGGATCAATGCGCGCGAAGTGAAGCTGCTTGCCCAGTCGCATGAGCGGTTTCTGCATCTCAGCCACACCGACGCGCTGACCGGCCTCAACAACAGGCTGGGGCTTTACGCCAACTGCGCCCGTCTCGATACGCAATATTGTGTCGCCTTCGTTGATATCGATCGCTTCAAATCGGTGAATGACAGATACGGCCATCTGGCTGGCGATATGGTTATTTCCAGTGTCGCCGCCATGATCCGCGATTGTTTCGATGAAACCGCCTATATCGCGCGCCTGGGTGGAGAAGAATTCGTCGTTGTGCAGGAGCTGGCTCCGCAGGATTTTCTGGAGCTCTGCGAAAAGGCGCGTGCGAGGATCGCGGCGACACCGGTGGATTTCCAGGGCATGCGGATCAGGACCGCCGTCTCTATGGGTGTGGCTTTCCGGGCGAATTGGGAGATTTTCGAGAAAGTCATGCACAATGCCGATATGGCGCTTTACGACGCGAAACGATCGGGGCGCAATCGCATCTGTTTTGCCGGCCAGAAGGTCAGCCGCCAGACCGTCGCATAGGATTTGCTATCGTAGAATGGAAAAAGCCGCGAAACCCGGTTTCGCGGCTTTTCCTGTTGGGCTGCGCTTGGCTCAGACTTCGTCCTTGCGGGAAAGCAGAATGCAGGCCAGCGTGATGAGGGCGGATACGCACAGGTAATAGCCGACATAACCCATGCCGTAATTCACCTGCAGCCATGTGGCGATGTAAGGCGCCAGCGATGCGCCGAAGATGCCGGCCATGTTGAAGGTGATCGATGAGCCGGTGTAACGCACCCGGGTCGGGAAGGGGGCTGCGAGCGCCGTGCCGATTAGGCCGTAGGTCATGCCCATCAGCATCATGGCCAGAGCCGCGAAGACGAAGATCGAACCTTCGCCACCGGTCATCAGGCTGGGCAGCAGGAAGGAGAACAGGCCGATCAGCACCGTCGTAATGATCAGAATTTCACGGCGGCCGAATTTTTCGGCGAGCTTGCCAGCGATCGGGATGAAGATGCCGAAGACGATGGAGCCGAGGATCTGCACTTCCAGCGCGTCAAGGAACGGGATTTTCAGGACCTTGACGTTGTAGGACAGCAGATAGGCAGTGCCGATGTAGAACAGAACGAAGGTGGCGAGCGCCACGAAGGTGCCGAGCACGAGGCTGCGCTTGTGGTTGCGGAACAGTTCCGCCACCGGCACGGCCACACGTTCTTCCTTTTCGATCGCCTTCTGGAAGTCGGGCGTCTCGGTAATCGACAGGCGAACCCACATGCCAACCGCGATCAGAATGATCGAAGCGACGAAGGGAATGCGCCAGCCCCAGCTGAGCAAGGCTTCCTGCGACATGAAGTGCAGCAGGATCCAGAAGACGCCGGAGGAGAGGAACAGGCCGACAGGTGCGCCAAGCTGCGGGAACATGCCGTACCAGCTGCGTTTGCCGGGAGGAGCGTTTTCCGTGGCGAGCAGGACGGCGCCGCCCCATTCGCCGCCAAGGCCAAAGCCCTGGCCGAAGCGGCACAGCGCCAGCAACAGCGGCGCAAGGACGCCGGCGGTTTCATAGGAGGGCAGGAGGCCGATCACGACCGTCGATACACCCATCGTGAGGAGGGCGGCGACAAGCGTCGTCTTGCGGCCGACGCGGTCACCATAGTGGCCGAAGACCACAGCGCCGAGCGGGCGGGCAAAAAAGGCGATGGAGAAGGTGGCGAAGGACGCCAGAAGCGCCGTCATCGGGTCATTGTTCGGGAAGAACAAGGCGGGGAACACGAGCACTGCGGCCGTGGCGTAAACGTAAAAATCGAAAAACTCGATGGTCGTGCCGACCAGGCTGGCAGTGAGAACTCGTGCAGGCGAATTTGTCTTTACAGCGTTCGAATTGTCAGCGGTCGGCGATACCGGAGATATCGCGTCGGTCATGGTATTGGTTCCATTTTTGATGATTGCAATGTCATGCCTAAGGAGGCGATGACTGCGTTAACGCAATTTTTGTTCCTATGGAATGCTAAAAAAGAAATAATGCAAATAATGTGATTGATGAATGCGACAGGCTCGGCTGCGTGCTGTCAGATGCGCTTCAGCGATTGAGAGACTGATTCAGGCGGCGGTTTTAAAACGCTGAAACGCCAGATAATTTTCCCTGGGGAATAATCCCCTCCGTTAACGTTTCGACCTTGCCTTTATCGCGGAGCAGCAGACGTGCTCGTGCGATTTTATTTCCGATCATTGAAAATCTGCATGTTGCAATCCATGCAACTCTCTGATTCCAAGGAGGGAATCCGGATCGGTGCTGATTCTTTAACGAAACTCGGCACGTTGGGCGCGGCGGTTAACGAAAGTAAACGATTCATTAACCTTAATGGCGTTTAACTGATCTCAAGGGTCATGTGCCAGAATCACCGTTCTTCAAATTCGGTCGGTTCGGAGCGTGGTTCGTAACGGAGAGTTGGTGTCAGAGGGTTCGATGGGCGGCAAGCACGTAGCTGTTCTTTTGGGTGGGTTTTCGTCGGAGCGGCCGGTCAGCCTGTCGTCGGGCAATGCTTGTGCGCAGGCTCTGGAAGACGAGGGCTACAAGGTCACCCGTGTCGATGTAGGGCGCGATATCGCGGCCGTACTCGACGAGCTGCGTCCGGATGTCGCCTTCAATGCGCTGCACGGTCCCTTCGGTGAAGACGGCACTATTCAGGGTATTCTCGAATATCTGGCCATTCCCTATACACATTCCGGCGTGCTGGCTTCCGCACTAGCCATGGACAAGGCGCAGGCCAAGAAGGTTGCCGCCGCTGCCGGCATCCCCGTCGCCGCCGAGCGCGTCATGAACCGCTTCGATTTCACCAGCGAACACCCGCTTGCGCCGCCCTATGTGGTGAAGCCGGTGCGTGAAGGTTCGAGCTTCGGCGTTGTCATCGTCAAGGAAGACCAGTCGCATCCGCCGCAGATTCTTACCTCGTCCGAATGGCGTTACGGCGATCAGGTCATGGTCGAGCGTTATATTCATGGCCGCGAACTGACCTGCGGTGTGCTGGACGGCGAGGCGCTTGGCGTTACCGAAGTGGTGCCGCTCGGTCACAATTTCTATGATTATGACGCTAAATACGCTGCCGGTGGCTCAAAGCATGTCATTCCGGCAGAAATTTCACCGAAAATTTACCAAAAAATTCAAACACTGGCGGTTATGGCGCATCGGGCGATCGGGTGCCGTGGCGTAAGCCGTTCAGACTTTCGTTACGACGACCGCTTCTCAGAAGATGGCGAAGTTATCTGGCTTGAAGTGAATACGCAGCCGGGCATGACGCCGACCTCCCTGGTGCCGGAAATGGCGGCCCATGCTGGCCGCTCCTTTGGTAACCTTGTCAGCTGGATGGTGGAGGACGCTTCGTGTTTGCGGTGATCGGCAAAAAGTCGACGGCAAAAAAGCGCGAGCAATATGCGGCGGCGGCCAATGCTGACGATCGCAGGGTATTGCCGCGTCCGATGCGTCGCGTCGTGCGTTTCTGCGTCAGCCTCGCGACCGGACGCATCCATATTCCCGCCCATACCGGCACTATTTCGGCCATCGCTTTTTACGCGGTAACCGGGCTTTACGGTATGTCGCTCGGCGGCCACACGAATATCGTTACGCAGGCGACGACCTCCGCTGCGGGGTTCGCGGTCGAGGACGTGAAGGTCTCCGGCAATCTGCAGACATCCGAAATCGATGTTTTCCAGCTTCTCGGCCTCGATGGCAGCACGTCGCTGATCGCGCTCGACATCGATGCAGCGCGCCGCAAGCTCGTGCAGCTCCCCTGGGTGGAAGACGTGGATATCCGCAAGGTCTATCCGAAGACGATCGAGGTTCGCCTGAAAGAGCGCCAGGCCTTCGGCATCTGGCAGCACGGCACGGAACTGTCGCTGATCGAAAAAAGCGGCAGCGTGATCGCGCCGCTGCGTGACAATAAATTTGCCGCCCTGCCGCTGTTCGTCGGACGTGACGCGGAAACGGGCGCCGCCGGTTTCGTTGAGCAGCTGGCCGACTGGCCGGAAATCCGCAACCGCGTCCGCGCCTATGTGCGCATTGCCGGCCGCCGCTGGGATCTGCATCTCGACAACGGCATCGTCGTCAAGCTGCCGGAAGAAAACCTGCCGCAGGCGCTGCAATTGCTGGCGCGGCTCGATCTAGAGGAAAAGGTCCTGTCCCGTGATGTCGCCGCCGTTGATCTGCGGCTGGCGGATCGCACCACGATCCAGTTGACCGAAGGCGCGACGGAGCGCCGTCAGGCTGCTGTCGACGCGCGCACCAAGGCTCTCAAGAAAGCGGAGAAGAACACATGAGCTTTTTCGGTTCTTCCCATTTCGGCCTGCCTCGCCTGAAGCCGCTTTCCTCCAAGCGCAGCCACATCGTCTCGGTGCTCGACATCGGTTCGACCAAGGTCGTCTGCATGATCGGCCGGCTGACGCCGCGCCAGGAAAGCGAAATTCTGCCCGGCCGTACCCACAAGGTGGAAATCATCGGCATTGGCCACCAGCGTTCGCGGGGCGTGAAGTCCGGCGTGATCGCCGATCTCGACGCGCTGGAAGGTGTCATCCGTCTTTCGGTGGATGCGGCCGAGCGCATGGCGGGCCTGACCGTCGACAGCCTGATCGTCAATGTTTCCGCCGGCAGGCTGGCAAGCGACATCTATACTGCGAGCATCGATCTCGGCGGACAGGAAGTGGAAGCAAGCGACCTGCGCAAGGTTCTGGTGGCGGCGAGCCAGCAGTCCATGCGTCAGGATCGGGCGATCCTGCATTCGCTGCCAACAGGCTATTCGCTGGATGGCGAGCGCGGCATTCGTGATCCGCTGTCGATGTATGGCGATCTTCTCGGTGTCGACATGCATGTGGTGACTGTCGAACGCACGGCGCTGAAGAACCTCGAGCTTTGCGTCAATCGCGCGCATCTCTCGGTCGAGGGCATGGTGGCAACGCCCTATGCCAGCGGTCTTGCGGCATTGGTCGATGACGAGGTCGAGCTTGGCTGTGCGGCCATCGACATGGGCGGCGGCACCACGACGATTTCGGTTTTCGCCGAAGGCCGTCTCATTCACACCGACGCGATCGGCCTTGGCGGCCATCACGTCACCACAGATCTTGCACGTGGCCTCTCGACACGAATCGAAGATGCGGAGAGACTGAAGGTGGTGCATGGTTCGGCTTTGCTGAATGGCGCGGATGAGCGCGACATGATTTCGATCCCGCCGATTGGCGAAGATGATCGCGATCAACCATCGCAAGTTTCAAGAGCACTTGTAACCCGCATCGTGCGGGCGCGTATCGAAGAGACGCTGGAATTGATCCGTGATCGTATCCAGAAGTCCGGCTTCAGCCCAATTGTCGGCAAGCGCGTTGTCCTGACCGGCGGCGCAAGCCAGCTGACGGGGCTGCCGGAAACGGCACGGCGCATTCTCGCCCGCAACGTTCGTATCGGCCGCCCCATGGGGGTAGCAGGTCTTCCGGTAGCGGCGAAGGGACCGGCATTTTCAACCGCCTGCGGACTGATGATCTATCCGCAGGTGGCGGATATCGAAATTCATGCGGCGCAAGGCGGAATGTTCTCGCCGTTTGGTAACGGTAGCGGCCGGATAGCCCGGGTGGGGCAATGGCTGAAAGAGAGTTTTTGAGTGGCCTCGTGGCGCAAGCCGGAGGTTTCAGAGTTGAGTTTCAAGAATCGGCCAGCGGGGCGATGCGGCCAGAGAAAGAAGGAATGTTAAAATGACGATACAGCTGCAGAAGCCTGATATCACAGAGCTGAAGCCACGCATCACCGTCTTCGGTGTCGGTGGCGGTGGTGGTAACGCTGTCAACAACATGATCACGGCCGGCCTCCAGGGCGTCGACTTCGTCGTCGCCAACACGGATGCGCAGGCGCTGACCATGACGAAGGCAGACAGGGTCATTCAGCTCGGCGTCAACGTCACCGAAGGCCTCGGCGCCGGCTCGCAGCCGGAAGTCGGCCGCGCTGCTGCTGAAGAGTGCATCGATGAGATCATCGATCACCTGAACGGCACCCACATGTGCTTCGTCACCGCCGGCATGGGCGGCGGCACCGGCACGGGCGCTGCCCCGGTCGTCGCACAGGCAGCCCGCAACAAGGGCATCCTGACGGTCGGCGTCGTCACCAAGCCTTTCCACTTCGAAGGCGGCCGCCGCATGCGTCTTGCCGAACAGGGCATCGAGGAACTGCAGAAGTCCGTCGATACGCTGATCGTCATTCCGAACCAGAACCTTTTCCGTATTGCCAATGACAAGACGACCTTTGCGGACGCCTTCGCCATGGCTGACCAGGTTCTTTACTCCGGCGTTGCCTGCATCACCGATCTGATGGTGAAGGAAGGTCTCATCAACCTTGACTTCGCCGACGTTCGCTCGGTCATGCGTGAAATGGGCCGCGCAATGATGGGCACCGGCGAGGCTTCCGGTCCGGGCCGTGCGATGCAGGCTGCGGAAGCGGCGATCGCCAACCCGCTGCTCGACGAAACCTCGATGAAGGGTGCGCAGGGCCTGCTGATCTCCATCACCGGTGGTCGCGACCTTACCCTGTTCGAAGTCGACGAGGCTGCAACCCGTATCCGCGAAGAAGTCGACCCGGATGCCAACATCATCCTCGGCGCTACCTTCGATGAAGCGCTGGAAGGCCTCATCCGCGTCTCCGTCGTCGCAACCGGCATTGACCGCGTTGCTGGCGTTGGCGAACAGAACATTGCCGATATGCGCGCCGCAGCTGCCGTTGCCAAGCCGCTTATCCGTCCTTCCGCGGCCGTTGCTTCGGCTCCGGCCGCAGTTCAGCCTGCAGCAGTCTCGCAGGCACCGAAGGCCGTAGACCCGATCGCTCAGACCATTCGTTCGGCGGAAGCCGAAATGGAACGTGAACTCGGTTTCGCCGCACACCAGCAGCCCGCCCAGGATTTCCGTCCGCAGAGCAAGCTGTTCGCATCTTCCCCGGCTGAAGCGCCGGCCGCCCTCCGTCCGGCCCAGCCGGTTCAGCAGGCCGCTCCGGCGCCGGTTGCGCAGGCGCCGGTCTATCATGCTCCGGAACAGGTTGCCGCACAGGCTCCGCGGATGCAGCCGCCGCAGGCGCCGGTTTACCAGGAGCCTGCTCCGGTTGCCCGTCAGCCCGAGCCGGTTCGCATGCCGAAGGTCGAAGACTTCCCGCCGGTCGTAAAGGCCGAGCTGGACCACCGCACCCATGCCGCTCCTGCCGCACAGGAAGAGCGTGGCCCGATGGGTCTTCTGAAGCGCATCACCAACTCGCTTGGTCGCCGTGAAGAGGAAGAAGTTCCGTCCGACATGATGGATGCGCCGAGCATGGCTCCTCAGCAGCGCCGCGCACCGCTTTCGCCGGAAGCAAGCCTCTACGCACCGCGTCGCGGCCAGCTTGACGACCACGGCCGTGCAACGCCTGCCTCGTCCAGCCATCACGACGATGACCAGCTGGAAATCCCGGCCTTCCTGCGCCGCCAGTCCAACTAAAGGCGATTCCATAAGCCCCTTGAAACGCCCGGATCACACGATCCGGGCGTTTTGTTTATTTTACGTTATTAACACTAAATTAATTCGCTTTTTCAATGGCTTGCGCATGTAACAATCCGAAACGAACAGTGATTTGTCGTGGCACCTACATGTGCGTATGTATGAGGCTGGGTGAAGGAACAGATTGACTTTTCCGGTCGTTAAAAACCGGCTTGAAAAACTTGAACGGCGCTGGCTGAAGCAGCGCGGTTTGCA
The DNA here is from genome assembly GCF_049843495.1 of Agrobacterium sp. M50-1. Taxonomy (NCBI): domain Bacteria; kingdom Pseudomonadati; phylum Pseudomonadota; class Alphaproteobacteria; order Hyphomicrobiales; family Rhizobiaceae; genus Agrobacterium; species Agrobacterium sp. M50-1. Next base: position 524,414 of record NZ_JBBHZH010000003.1, read on the forward strand.
AAACAAGGCATAGACGCATGACTATCGGACTGCTCGGATTTCAGACAACTATCGCACATGCTGTTCAGCTTAAAGGCATTGGCGTGCATTCCGGCAATCCGGTCTCGATGACCTTCCAGCCTGCAGAAGCCGGAACGGGCGTCGTCTTCCACCGCCTTCACGATAATGGCAGCGTTACAGAGCTTAAGGCGGTTTCGGCCAATGTCGGCAATACCGATCTGTGCACCGTGCTCGGCCGTTCGCTCTCCCAGTCAGTAGCGACGATCGAGCACGTCATGGCTGCCATCTACGCCATGGGTCTTGATAACCTTGTCGTTGAGGTCGATGGTCCGGAAGCGCCGATCATGGACGGCAGCTCCGCACCTTTCATCGAAGCGATCGAATCTGTTGGCATCAAGAACCTCGGCGTGAAGCGCCGTTACATTCGCGTCACCAAGCCGGTGCGCATCGATTCGGGCGCGTCCTGGGCGGAGTTCCGTCCCTATGACGGCACGCGTTTTGAAGTCGACATCGATTTCGACACGCCGCTGATCGGCAAGCAGTCCTGGAAGGGCGACCTGACGGCGGATACGTTCAAGAACGAACTGTCGCGCGCCCGCACCTTCGGCTTCATGCGTGATGTTGAGCGCCTGTGGGCTGCCGGTTACGCACTCGGCTCCTCGCTTGAGAACTCGGTTGTCATCTCCGACGACAACAGCGTCATCAACATGGAAGGCCTGCGTTACGCCAAGGATGAATTCGTCCGTCACAAGACGCTGGACGCCGTGGGCGACCTGGCGCTTGCCGGCGCGCAGTTCATCGGTTGCTACCGGTCCTATCGCGGCGGCCACAAGGTCAATGCGAATGCGCTGAAGGCCCTGCTGAGCGACCGCACCGCTTACGAGATCGTCGAGGCTCCGGCTGCCCGCAACCAGATGGTACGCGCCCGCGAATTCGTTGCGGTCAACATGCCGGAATTCGCACCCTGGTCTGCTTGAGTTCCTTCGCAGGCTATCAATTGACAGAAAAAGCCGCTCCCCTTGGGGCGGCTTTTTCGTGATGCGAACAAGAAGTTGCGTTATATCGTCTGATATTCATGCGATTGCATGGGTCGATGCCATAAAAATGCGTTAATGCGTCATCATTGCGTTGCCCTGCGGATGCTTTTATGGCTAGAACGCCAGTGCAAAGCCGATGCTTATGTATTTGCGCGGGAAGTGGGAACTGTCGAATGAAGCATGTAGGGTCTGGTGCAATGAAGGGTACGATGCGGGGGATCGCCGTTTCGTTGATGTTGGTCGGCGCAAGTGTTGTCGTCACGGCCTGCCAGTCCGATCCGGATATCGACATTACCAAGCTCGGCTTCGAATCCGATCCGCCTGATGTTCTGTACAAGCAGGGGCTTGCCAACATGAACGCCGGCAACATGACGGAGGCCTCACGCAAGTTCGAGGCGATCGACAAGCAATATCCCTTTACCGAATGGGGCCAGAAGGCGCTTGTCATGCAGACCTTCATTGCTACGCGCACCAACAAGAACGATGTGGCCATCACGAATGGCAGCCGCTTCCTGCGACAATATCCGCGCTCGAAGGACGCCGCTTATGTTCAGTACATGATCGGCCTTGCCTATTCGAAGCAGATTTCCGACGTGACGCAGGATCAGCGCGCAGCACAGCGCACCGTCGAGGCTATGAACAAGGTCGTCAACGACTACCCCGATTCGGAATATGTCGCCGACGCACAGGCCAAGATCCGTTTCGCCCGCGACCAGCTCGCCGGCCGTGAAATGCAGGTTGGTCGTTATTACCTTGAGCGCAAGGAATATCTCGCCGCCGTTTCGCGTTTCCGCATCGTCGTCGAGCAGTACCAGAACACCAACCAGATCGAGGAAGCGCTGGCGCGTCTGACCGAAGCCTATTACGCCATGGGCCTGGTGGACGAAGCGCAGACAGCGGCCGCCGTTCTCGGCAACAACTATCCTGATAGCCAATGGTATGCGGATTCCTACAAGCTGCTGAAGGGTCAGGGGCTGGAGCCGCGTGAAAACAAGGGGTCCTGGATTTCGCGCGCCGGTAAGAAGCTTATCGGCGCCTGAGACGGGGCATAGGCCATGCTGGTCCAGCTCTCGATTCGCGATATCGTTCTGATCGAAAGGCTTGACCTCGGTTTCGAGGCAGGCCTTTCCGTGTTGACGGGCGAGACGGGTGCGGGCAAATCCATTCTTCTCGATAGTCTCTCGCTGGCGCTTGGCGGCCGCGGCGATGGCGGCCTTGTGCGCCACGGTGAAGAAAAGGGACAGGTTACCGCCACTTTCGAGGTCCCGAGCAATCACCCGACCCGGCTTCTCCTGCGCGAAAACGGTCTCGATGACGACGGCGACCTGATTTTCCGCCGCGTGCAATCCTCCGACGGGCGCACCAAGGCTTATATCAACGATCAGGCCATCAGCGTGCAGATGATGCGCCAGCTCGGCCAATTCCTGGTCGAAATCCACGGCCAGCATGATGATCGCGCGCTTGTCGACACCGATGCCCACCGCACGCTGCTGGATGCCTTTGCCGGGCTGAGCGATGAGGCTCGCGCTGTTCAGGGTCTCCACCGCACCTGGAAAGATGCTGACCGGGCTCTGAAGACGCACCGCGCCAAGGTGGAGGCGGCGGCGCGCGAGGCGGATTACCTGCGCTCTTCCGTTGAGGAACTGGAAACGCTCTCGCCGCGTGACGGTGAAGAGGAAGAACTGGCAGAGCGCCGGGCGGTGATGCAGAAATCCGAACGCATCGCCGGCGATATTGCCGAGGCCAGCGAATTCCTGAACGGCAATGCCTCTCCCGTGCCTGTCATTGCATCCATGATGCGCCGGCTTGAGCGCAAGAGCCACGAGGCTCCCGGCCTGCTCGAAGACACCGTGCAATTGCTGGATGCAGCACTGGACAACCTTTCCAATGCGCAGATGGAAGTGGAGGCGGCATTGCGCCGCACCGAATTTGATCCGCGCGAGCTGGAGCGGGTGGAAGAGCGCCTTTTTGCGCTGCGCGCCGCTGGCCGCAAATATAATGTCGCCGTGCCAGACCTTCCGGCTCTCGCCGAAAAAATGGTGGCCGATCTCGCTGATCTCGATGCCGGTGAAGAGAAGCTCGGCAAGCTCGAGGCCAATCTCGGCGTCGTAAAGGCCGACTTCGACCGTGCCGCGCAGTCGCTTTCCGACAAACGCCGCAATGCGGCGGAAGCGCTTTCCAACGCTGTCATGGCCGAGCTTCCGGCGCTGAAGCTGGAGCGGGCGCGATTTACCGTCGAGGTGACCTCCGATCCTGAGCAGGCGACGGCCGACGGTATCGATACCGTGGAATTTCACGTCCAGACCAATCCGGGCACGCGTCCCGGTCCGATCATGAAGGTCGCATCAGGTGGCGAACTGTCCCGTTTCCTGCTGGCGTTGAAAGTGGCGCTCGCCGATCGCGGTTCGGCGCCGACGCTGGTGTTCGATGAAATCGATACTGGCGTTGGCGGCGCTGTGGCGGATGCCATCGGCCAGCGGCTGCGCCGACTGTCGAAAACCGTGCAGGTCCTGTCCGTCACCCATGCGCCGCAGGTGGCGGCACGGGCGGCCACTCATCTCCTCATTTCCAAGGGCCCATCCGGCGACGGCAGCGAGCGTATCGCGACGCGCGTGGCCACCATGGAGCCGAAACACCGCACCGAAGAAATCGCCCGTATGCTCGCCGGCGCATCGGTAACGGACGAGGCGAGGGCTGCGGCCGCTCGTCTGCTCGCAGCCAAGGACTGACCTTTCGCGACAATGCCGTGGGAGCGTCGTTCGGTGTTGTGAGTCCAGCGGCAAAACTGTTTTTAATGTTTGTTATTTCGGCTAAAAGCGTTCGGTAATTCCGAAAAGAGGCCGTCATGTCGCAAGACCAGAAATCCGTCGAAAACCTCACCGAGCCTGAAGCCTCTTCCGAGCTCGCATTTCTGGCGGCCGAGCTTGCGCGCCATGATGCCCTTTACCACGGCAAGGACGCGCCGGAGATTTCGGACGCCGATTATGATGCGCTGAAACGGCGCAACGATGCCATCGAGACGGCTTTTCCAGCGCTGGTGCGGGCCGACAGCCCATCGAAGAAAGTCGGCTTTGCGCCGCTTCCGACCTTTGCGCCCATCGTGCATGCGCGGCCGATGCTCTCGCTCGACAATACGTTTTCGGAAGAGGATCTGCGCGATTTCGTCAGTTCCGTCTATCGCTTCCTCGGGCATCTGCCTGATGACTCCATCGCCTTTACGGCTGAACCGAAGATCGACGGGCTTTCCATGTCGATCCGCTACGAGAACCGCAGGCTGAAGACCGCGGCGACGCGTGGTGACGGCACGACGGGCGAAAACGTCACCGCCAATATCAGGACCATCAAGGAAATCCCGAACGAGCTGCCTTCGGACGCGCCCGATGTGGTGGAGGTTCGTGGTGAGGTCTATATGGCCAAGAGCGACTTTATGGCGCTCAACGCTCAGATGGAGGCCGAAGGCAAGCAGACATATGTGAACCCGCGCAACACGGCATCCGGTTCGCTGCGCCAGCTCGACGCCAATGTGACGGCGAAACGCAAGCTCAGGTTCTTTGCCTATGCGCTTGGCGAGGTCTCGAATGGCGGCCAGCCGACGCGCATCGCCGATACGCAATATGGTATTGTCGAGAAATTCCGGGCCTGGGGTTTTCCGGTCAATCCGCTGATGAAGCGATTCACCTCAGCCCAACAATTGCTTGAACATTATAATGAAATCGGCGTCGCCCGGCCCGATCTCGACTACGATATCGACGGTGTGGTCTACAAGGTCGACCGGCTCGACCTTCAGGAGAGACTGGGCTTCCGCTCGCGCAGCCCGCGCTGGGCGACCGCGCACAAGTTTCCGGCCGAACAGGCTTTTACCACGGTTGAGAATATTGAAATCCAGGTGGGACGCACCGGGGCGCTGACGCCGGTTGCCAGACTTACCCCGATCACCGTCGGCGGTGTCGTCGTCACCAATGCGACACTGCATAATGCCGATTATATCGAAGGTATCGGCAATAGCGGCGAGCGCATCCGCCCGGAGGACCACGATATACGCATTGGCGACACGGTCATTGTGCAGCGCGCCGGGGACGTCATTCCGCAAGTGCTGGATGTGCTTCTGGAAAAGCGCCCGGCCGAGGCTGTGAAATATGCATTCCCAGAGAAATGTCCGGTTTGCGGTAGCCATGCGGTGCGGGAGCGCAACGAAAAGACCGGCAAGCTCGATTCGGTCACGCGCTGCACCGGCGGTTTCGTCTGCCGGGCGCAGGCCGTGGAGCACCTGAAACATTTCGTCTCGCGCAATGCCTTCGATATCGAAGGGCTTGGCACCAAGCAGATCGACTTCTTCTTCGAAAGCGACGATCCCACTCTGTCGATCAAGACCGCACCGGATATTTTTACGCTGAAGGTTCGGCAGGAGGCGTCTACGCTCACCAAGCTCGAAAATATCGACGGCTTCGGCAAGGTCAGTGTCAGGAAGCTGTTCGACGCCATCGATGCCCGCCGCGAGATCGACCTGCACCGGCTGATCTTCGCACTCGGTATTCGTCATGTGGGAGAAACCACGGCGAAGCTTCTGGCGCGCTCCTACGGCACCTATGAGCATTTCGAGGAGGCCATGAAGGCGGCGGCCGATCCGGCGAGCGATGCCTGGGCCGAGCTTAACAGCATTGACGGCATCGGCGAGGTGGTGGCCCGCGCGATCATCGAGTTCTACAAGGAACCACGCAATCTCGATGTCATCGACCGGCTGATACGGGAGCTTCGCCCGAAGGAGGCCGAGAAGCCCTCCACCGAAGGCAGCCCGGTGGCAGGCAAGACGGTCGTGTTTACGGGCTCGCTGGAAAAGTTCACCCGCGATGAGGCGAAGGCCCGGGCCGAAAGCCTCGGCGCCAAAGTTGCAGGTTCCGTCTCGAAAAAGACCGATATTCTGGTGGCAGGGCCGGGGGCCGGTTCCAAGCTTGCCAAGGCGACTGAACTGGGCGTGCAGACCATGGACGAGGACGAGTGGCTGGCGCTGATCGGCGGCTGATGCGCCGTCATGGCGATGTTGTCCTCTGCCGCTAAAGCTTTGCGCCTGAGACGGAGAGCACAGTATGGATGACCGTATTGTCGTCACGCCACAGCAGGTTCGGGCGCTGGTCACCAGCCAGTTTCCGCAATGGGCTGATCTCGATGTCCGGCCGGTCGAACTGAGCGGCTGGGATAATCGCAGTTTTCGTCTCGGTGACGATATGCTGATCCGCATGCCGAGTGCCGCCCGTTATGTTGCACAGGTGGAAAAGGAGCACCGGTGGCTGCCGGCGCTTGCGCCGTTCCTGCCTTTCCCGATCCCTGCACCATTGGCGCTGGGAAAGCCGGGAGAGGACTATCCGTTCTGCTGGTCCGTCTACCGCTGGCTTGAAGGCGAACCTATGGCACGGCATCTGGGGCGCGTCGATCTTTCGACGTTCGCCATTGATGTCGCCGCGTTTTTGAAAACATTGCACGGCGTGGATGCTTCGGATGGCCCACGCGCGGGCGCGCATAACTTTCATCGCGGCGGGTCCCTCTCGGTCTATGACGGGGAGGCGCGGGCCTCGGCAGCACGCCTTGCCGATGAGGTAGATCATGCGCTGGCCATGGAGATCTGGCAACTGGCGCTTTCCAGCCGCTGGCAGGGGCGGGGTGTCTGGGTGCATGGCGACATTGCCGAGGGCAATCTGCTGATGCAGGACGGCCGCCTTTCAGCCGTCATCGATTTCGGCGGTTCGGGCGTCGGCGATCCATCTTCCGATCTCATTCTCGCCTGGAATGTACTCAATGCCGAAAGCCGCGCCGTTTTTCGCCGGGCGCTGGAGCTTGATGATGCCACATGGCAGCGCGGGCGCGGCTGGGCGCTGTGGAAGGCGCTGATCGTGCTGGATGCCGAGCGCGACCGGAACGAAAAAATGGCCGAATGGTCGCGACGGACCATTCGGGAAGTGTTTGCGGATCACTTACTACGCTGAAAGCGCCTATCGAAGTCGTGCCATCACATGGGCATCGACGAATTTTCCATCACGATAGGCATCGTTGCGCAGGGTGCCTTCGCGTTCGAAACCGAATTTTTCGTAAAGCCGGATTGCCGGAAGATTGTCGGTGAAGACATTGAGTTCGATGCGGCGGATATCGTGCCAATTATCGGCGGTGTCGATCAGCGCCCCAAGAAGGTGCGACCCTACCCCTTTTCCCGCGAGATCGTCGTGAACGCTGATCGCCAGATCGGCGATATGGGCCTGTCGTCCGGCCCTGCGAAACAGTCCGCCATTGGCGACGACCTTTCCGCGCCATTCTCCTATGATCGAAATATCGTTCGGACCGCGGTTCTCCATCGCCTTCCTGGTCTTTTCCACAGACTGGAAAGGTTGCCGCAGTGTGCCGTGACGGACGCCCGGCAGGTTGAACAGTTCGGTCAGGGCTTCGGCATCATCCAGACGTGGCGCGCGCAGGAGGATGTCGCGTAACTGGAACTGATCATCTTCATTATCGGCAAATTTCACGTTCTGCATGCCTGTCTCCTTGGGTGGTATGGGAGCAGGCTTGCAAACCCTGCTCTATTGGCAGGGTGGAAATGGATCGCTTAACGCGACGCCATACCTTTCCCTGCCGGGTGGCCGGTGATGGTATGGCGACGGGTGGTGTTCTGTTTCGCGATCATGCGCGCAGAATGCTTTTGCCGTGTAGCGCTGTCAAGCCGGTGCGTTGCGCAGCAGGCTTCTGAGTTTTGCCGGAAGCCTGCCGTCGATCGCTGCAAGACCGGCGGCGATCATTGCCATGCCGGCGAAGTGCTTCATTTCCAGTTGCTCCCCGAGCAGCAGCGAACCGAGCAGGATGGCGCTGACGGGGATGAGGAAGGTGACGAGGGCAAGGTTGGTGGCGCCGGCGCTGGCAAGAATACGGAAGAAGATGAGGTAGGCGAGCGCTGTCGACAACAGGGCGATGCCGATCAGCGCGCCCCATGTGCCGAGGCTCGGCATGGCGAGTGTCCAAGGTTTATCGATGAGAAGGGCGGCCGGGATCAGCATCAGCGTTGAAGAGGAAATCTGGCCGGTGGCGGTCATCAGTGGCGGCACGCCCATGGCCTTGAAGCGGCGGCCGAAAATGCCGGCAAAGGCATAGGAGACGGCCGCGCCAAGAATGGCGATCTGGCCCCATAGACCGGATGAGCCGGTAAAGGCGGCCGGGCCGATCATGGTCGCCACGCCGACAAAGCCGATCAGCACGCCGGTGAGCTTGTTGCCGGTCATCTTCTCGTCGGCGGTCAGAAAATGGGCGACGATGACGGTGAAAAGCGGCGTCGTGGCATTGAGGATCGAGGCAAGCCCGCTGGCAATATGGGTCTGACCCCAGACGATCAGGCAGAAGGGAATGATGTTATTCAGCAGGCCCATGCCGAAAAACGCACGCCACACCGTCCATTCTCGCGGCAGGCGAAGGCCCATGATGCGGCAGACGAACAGAAGCGCGATCGCCGCAAGGCTGACACGCAGCGTGACGATGGTGACGGGCGGCAATTCCTTGACCGCAACACCGATGAAAAAGAATGATCCGCCCCACAGGAGCGAAAGCGCGACAAGCATCGCCCATTCACTGGCATCCATCTGTTTCTGTATCGCCATCATCATCTCCCAAAGCATGAGCATCGACATGATCGCAGGCGGGATCGCCGCCATCCACCCGATATCGGTTGAGTTTACCTCAAACCGAAGATGGGCGGTTTTTAGTGCGTTTCAGGTCTTATTGCGTCTATTTACTCCCTGTTTTATGGTGTTTTCAAACGATTGTTTCTCGTGCGATAATTGAGATGAGCTAAATTATGGCAACCGAACTTCCTTCTTTGAAAGGACTGCAGGCCTTCGAGGCCGCAGCGCGGTATCGCAGCGTCACGCTTGCTTCCAATGAGCTGAATGTCACGCCGGGCGCGGTCAGCCTGCAAATCCGGGAGCTGGAGGCACGGCTCGGTGTGCAGCTTTTTTCCCGCAAACCGCGCAGCATCCAGCTGACGCGTGAAGGGGAACGTTATTACGGCGCGCTTCGCACTGCCTTCCGGATGATGCGCGAGGCGACGGCTGAACTGACGGCGCGCTCCGAAATCACCGTTCTGACGCTCAGCTGCACCCCGACTTTCGCCGTGCAATGGTTGATGCCGCGATTGCCGGCCTTCCAGCAGCAACACCCGCATGTGGATGTCCGCATCAGCGTGACGAACCGGTTGGTGGATTTTTCAAGGGACGACGTCGATCTGGCGGTGCGGCATGGTTTTGGCCGGTATGAAGGGCTTGAGAGTATCCGCTTCATCGATGACAGCACGCTGCCGGTCTGCTCGCCGCAGCTTCTTGAAAAATACGGGCCGCTTCAGGAGGCGGGTGATCTGAAGTCCGTTCCCCTGCTGCATGATGAAAACCGCAATGAATGGCGGCGCTGGCTGGAGGCGGCGGGCGCGCGTGATGTCGACGCCTCCGGCGGCACCGTCTTCATCGACAGCAACGGCGCGCTGGATGCGGCCAAGGCCGGGCACGGCATTGCGCTGACCCGGCGTTCGCTCGTTTCCCGCGAGCTTGCGGAAGGCGCATTGATCGCCCCCTTCGGCAAGGACATGGCCAGCACGCTTGCCTATTTCCTCGTTTATCCCAGGCGTATGCTCGATAATCCCGATCTGGTGACGCTCATCGACTGGATGCTTTCGGAGGCGCGATCAGCCGAGGCCGGTTCTCTTTGAGGTAAATCCGGTTTATGCCGGAATGAAACAACGGGAATCACTCTTGAAAACCATCGCCATCGATTTCGAGACCGCCAATGAGGAACGGGGCAGCGCCTGCTCCGTCGGGCTTGCCTGGATAGAGGACGGCGAGATCGTTCGCGTCGAGGAGCGTCTCATCCGGCCGAAGGACATGCGGTTTTCGCCCTTCAACATCGCCGTACACGGGATTCGCCCTGCCGATGTCGAGGACGCGCCGGAATTCCCTGAGGTGATGGAGGAGTTCATCGACGACTTCCACGGTGCGACGATGATCGCCCATAATGCCGCCTTCGATTTCAGCGTCATGCGGGCGTCGTTCGACAAGTACCGGCAGTCCTATCCGGATCTTTCTTATCTGTGCAGCGTCAAGATCGCCCGGCACGTCTGGCCGCAGCTTGAATCGCATAAGCTGAATGTCATTGCCCATCACCTCCAGCTGCGTTTCGTGCACCATAATGCCGCCGAAGATGCCGTTGTCTGCGCGGCGGCGTCGATTGCGGCGGCCAAGGCGCTGCGTGTCACCCATATCCGCGACCTGCCGGAGAAGATCGGCATGGTCGCAGGCCGTCTCACCTCCACCGGCTACCAGCCCTGCAGCATGAAAAAACGCGCCGTCTCCCGGGTTGCGTAACCGTTCCGCGCACTTATGTTTGAAGCAGCGTAACGGAGAAGATGCGATGACGATGAAAACTCTGTCGGGTTTGTTTGCGGGCTTTCTGGCATTGCTTCCGGTCACTGCCGCGCATTCGCAGGTTGTCGGTGAAGTTGGCGTCGACTGGATCGGCAACGACATCGTCATCGAGGCGATTGCCGATCCGAAGATCAAGGGCGTGACCTGCCATGTGACCTATTTCGAGCGCGGCGTCATCGACCGGCTGAAGAACGGCAACTGGTTTGAAGACCCATCAAACAACGCCATTTCCTGCAGCCAGACGGGACCGGTGGAGATCGGCGATATCGATCTCTCGAAGGGCGGGGAAGAAGTGTTCCGACAGGGCATGTCGCTGGTCTGGAAGAAGCTGGTCGTCAGCCGCGTCTATGACAAGGCCAATGACACGCTTATCTATCTGGTGCATGCACGGGAGCTGACTGACGGTTCGGCCAAGATGGCGATTTCCACGGTGCCGCTCTATAACCAGCAGGTCACATGGGAAAAGGGCAAGCCGTAAGGCTCGCCCCTGCAATTACCCTATCGATGCTTGGATCAGGCTGCTTCGCGCGCCAGTTCGTCGGCAATGACCGTGTCGAGGTTGAGGAAGCAGACCATGCTCTTTTCCAGCGCCACGATGCCGCGGCAGAAGCTGCGCTGTTCTTCCGGAATGATATCGGGCGCGGGCTGCAGGTCTTCGGAGCGGATGGTCATCATGTCGGAGACCTGTTCCACCAGAAGGCCGACCAGCTTGCCGCCGATATCGGTGACGATGATGGCGGAGCGTTCGGAGGGTTCGGTCATTTTCATGCCGAGGCGGCCGGCCATGTCGATGACGGGAATGACGGCGCCGCGCAGGTTGATGAGGCCAAGAACATAGGGCGGCGTGTGCGGCATCGGGGTAACCGGCGCCCAGCCGCGGATTTCGCGGATCGCCATGATGTCGATGCAGAATTCCTGATCGCCCAGATGGAAGGAAACGATTTCGAGATATGCGCCGGATTGCTTGATGGCGTTGGACATGACGGCAGGTTTCCTCTGATGGCTCTCTAACAGGCCCGCGCAGGATTGAGCTTTATGCGGTGGCCGGAGAATGGACCGGGAGACATCATGTCGAGGCTTTAAAAACCGCTATGGTCATAATGCACAGCAAGATTTTAAACTTTCCCTAACAATTGCGTCGGTTCTGCCGGCAAAACCCAGTATTTTGGCGGTTTTCGCGCCCACGCAAACAGGGTATGATAGGCATATGAACGCGCTCGTTTCCCATCCGCTGAAGTTTATTCTGGCAAGTCTTGCCGCTATAGCCTCGCTTGCCGTCGTGCTTCTTGCCTTTGACGGCTGGGTGCGGCATGGCACGGATATTTTCCTGTCCACGGTGCAGAGCGGCATCGCCTGGTGCCTCTGACGTTTTCCCGGTTGCGGATTTGTGACAAATCAGCGCGGTCGGCTCAAATACGCCCAGTTGATTTGCCGTCGCCACCGCCTTTCGTTATCTGTCTGCCAGGCCTGCGACATGCCGCCGGCTTTCGGGGTAGGATTGGAAAATGAGAAATATTCGCATCGTATTGTGGGCCGTCGTGCTCGTTCTCGCCGGTGTCGTCAGCTGGTTGACGATCGAAATGACAAAAACCCGGGAGCAGATGGTGGAGACGGCCTATGGCGTGCCGTTCGAACTGACGGCGCAAACCGGCCAGCCGATTACCGAAAAAGCCTTTCAGGGCAAGCCGACAGCGCTGTTCTTCGGTTTCACCCATTGCCCGGAGGTCTGCCCTACAACCCTGTTCGAGCTGAACGGCTGGATGGAGAAGGTGGACCCGGCCGGCGACAAGCTGCAGGCCTATTTTGTCTCTGTCGATCCCGAGCGCGATACGCCTGAGATCATGCAGCAATATGTCTCCAACGTCTCGAAGCGGATCACGGGCATCACCGGCCCGGCCGACAAAATTGCCGAGACGCTGAAGGGTTACCGCATCTATGCCAAGAAGGTGCCGGTGGACGAGAAGGATCCGAATGGCGATTACACCATGGATCACACGGCGTCCGTCATCCTGCTCGATGCCAATGGCCGGTTTGCGGGGACGATTGCCTATGGTGAAAATCCCGATGTCGCCGAGCAGAAACTTCAGAATCTTCTGAAGGGTACGAAGGTTTAATTACGCGCGGCTTATTGGACTGACTGCGGTTTTGTGGCAAAGGCAGACACAGAACTATTAGCCAGAGAAAGCAGCCCGCCGTGAGCGAAATCCGACTTTACGTCACAACGACCGAAATCCAGGCGGGTGAAATCCTCGATCTCATGTCGGACTATTTCGGCGAGGAGGATGTCGCGATCGCCACCACCGAGGTGGATGAGAAGCGCGATATCTGGGAAGCCTCGGTCTATCTCATGGCCGATCAGGAAGAAGAGTTCCGCGAGCGTGTCAGCGCGCTGCTTGCTCCTGCCTTTCCCGGTCTCGTCATCGAGAAGGAGACCGTTCCTGACGTCGACTGGATCGCCAAGTCGCTCGAGGGGCTGAAGCCGGTCAGGGCAGGGCGTTTCATCGTGCATGGCGCCCATGATCGCGACAAGGTACGGGCGAACGATCTGGCAATCGAAATCGAGGCGGGACAGGCTTTCGGCACCGGCCATCACGGCACGACGGCCGGCTGCCTTGAGATGATCGAGGAGGTTCTGCGGGCGCGGACCGTGCGCAATGCGCTCGATCTCGGCACCGGCAGCGGCGTTCTGGCGATTGCGGTGCGCAAGATGCGTCCCATTCCCGTGCTTGCGACGGATATCGACCCCATCGCCGTGAAGGTGGCGAAGGAGAATGTGCGGCTGAACGGCATCGTCTCCGGGATGGCGCTGGAGACTGCGCCGGGCTTCCACTCGGACGCCTTCCGCAAGCACGGCCCGTTCGATCTCATCATCGCCAATATTCTGGCGCGGCCGCTCATCAAGATGGCGCCGCAGCTCGTCACGCATCTGGCGCCCGGCGGCACCGTCATCCTGTCCGGCATTCTGGCGTCGCAGCGCTGGAAAGTGCTTTCCGCCTATAATGGCGCGCGGCTTTCCCATGTTCGCACGATCTGGCGTAATGGCTGGGTGACGCTGCACCTGCGCAAGGACTGAAGCTTCCGCAGCATCCCTTTCGGGCAAAAGAAAAGGCGGCGCTTTCGCGCCGCCTGGAAACCCGCGAGCACATGGGAGGAGTTTGCTCAAGCGGGTCGACGTATTCCTGTTCGGTGCGGCGGAGGGAGGATCTCCGCACCGGACATTATCAGAATACGTAGCTGGACTTTGCCTTGCGACGCAGATCGGCGCGGTTCATGCCGAGCGCTTCCAGCGACTTGTCGTCGAGGTTCAGAAGGGCGGCGTTGACGTGGCGGCTGACCTGACGCTCGCGTGCTTCAACGACGCGATCGAAGGCGGTGCGGAGGAAAGATTTTGCCATTGCTTCAAATCCTTGTTTGCCAGGAGAGTGTCTCTCTCGCTGTGTTGCCCTCAAGATAAGCGATGTGTTTTTGTTTGGTTAGAGGGGATATCTCAGGGTAGATATGCGTTTTTCGCATGGCATATTGCCTTGAGTATTACTTATTTCGCGAAACATGCACAATTTATCGCCGCAATCCCATCTGTCATATATGGCTTGAAACCGGCTTTGTCCGCATGGCATTGTCGTTGCGCGCCAATGATTTGATGGCGCGACCGTCCAGTTTTTCTCATGACAGTTCCCGAAAGACGCTCATGTTCCAGACCTTCGAAAACAAATCCGCGCCCCAATTCGGCAAGGCCCGTGTCGAGGCGCTGCGCGCCGGTTTCGACGCCCTCGGCATCGACGGTTTTCTGGTGCCGCGCGCCGATGAATATCAGGGAGAATATGTGCCTGAGTGCGCCGAGCGCCTCTCATGGCTGACCGGCTTTACCGGTTCCGCCGGGATTGCGCTGGTGACACGCACGCAGGCGGTGGTTTTTGTCGATGGCCGTTATACGACGCAGCTGAAGTCGCAGGTCGATCAATCGGTCTTCAGCGGCGGCGATCTGGTTGGCGCGCCGCCCTCCGTCTGGCTGGCCGAACATGCCCCACAGGGTTTCCGGCTCGGCATCGATCCGTGGCTGCACACCGGCGCGGAGTTGAAGCGGCTGGAAAAGGTGCTTGCCGGCAAGGGCGGCTCGGTCGTTCTCCTCGAGAAGAACCCGCTCGATGCCCTGTGGCGGGATCGTCCATCCGAGCCGCTTGAGCCTGTCGTTATCCAGCCCGAGGCCTTTACCGGTAAGCTGGCGAAGGAAAAGATCGCCTCGCTGGCGGAAACGGTCTCGGCAAAGGGCGCGGATGCCCTGCTGGTTACCGATCCGTCGTCCATCGCCTGGATTTTCAACGTTCGCGGCAATGACGTGCCGCATACGCCGCATCCGCTCGCTCGCGCCATCATCTATGCGGATGGCAGGGCGGATATTTTTCTCGACAAGCGCAAGACCGGCATCGAGACCGAAGCCTATCTGGCGCAGCTCGCGACACAATTGCCGCCGTCGAAGATCGCAGATCGCCTGCACGCCATTGCCAGCGCCAAGGGGCGGGTGATGGTCGATGCCGATCTGACGCCGGTGGCGCTGACCGGCGCAATCACCGCGGCGGGTGGCGCCCTGATCGAGGAGGCTGATCCTGTCCGCTTGCCGCGCGCGCGCAAGAACAAGGCGGAGCTGGCCGGCTCGGCAGCCGCCCATGTGCAGGATGGGGCGGCCATGGTCGAATATCTCTGCTGGCTGGACCGCCAGCAGCCCGGCAGCGTTACCGAAATCGCCGCCGTCAGGGCGCTGGAGGCCGCTCGCGTCAAGGTGGGGCAGGGGCTGCAAAACCCGCTCAAGGACGTGTCTTTCGACACGATTTCAGGCGCCGGCGAACATGCCGCCATCATCCATTACCGCGTCACGACGGATACGGACCGCACACTTGCTGATGGGGAGATGTTTCTCGTCGATTCCGGTGCGCAATATGTCAACGGCACCACTGATATTACCCGCACGGTTGCTATCGGCGCCGTTCCGGACGAGCAGAAGCGTTTCTTCACACTGGTGCTGAAGGGCATGATCGGCATCAGCACCGCACGGTTTCCCAAGGGAACGCGCGGTTGCGATCTCGATCCGCTGGCGCGCATCGCGCTCTGGAAAGCGGGAGCGGATTACGCCCATGGCACCGGCCACGGCGTCGGCTCCTATCTTTCGGTGCATGAGGGGCCGCAGCGTATTTCGCGGCTTTCGACGCAGGAACTGCTGTCCGGCATGATCCTGTCCAACGAGCCGGGCTATTACCGGCCCGGCGCTTTTGGCATCCGCATCGAGAACCTCATTTTTGTGCGCGAGGCGGAAGAGGTGGCTGGCGGGGACCAGCCGATGTTCTCCTTCGAGACGCTGACCTGGTGCCCCATCGACCGCAGGCTGGTGGTCACCGCTCTCCTGACAGAAGAAGAACTCAACTGGCTGAACGCTTATCACGCCGGGGTTCTGGAGAAGCTTTCTCCGTTGATCACCGACGAGGAGGTTAAGGCGTGGCTCGTTGCCGCCACGAAGCCATTGGAGCGGGTCGCTTAAAGCAGCCCGAAATGCCTGATGGCGATGACGATGGCCCAGCCGACGGCCAGCATCGTCAGGCCGGGAAACCGCAGACAGACCAGAAGCGCCGCCACCATGCCGATCTTCACCTCGTACCCGCCTTCAAAAAAGGCGGGTGCGACGAGCGTGGTCAAAACCGCGACCGGAACGGCGTTCAGTCCCGCCTCCATGCGCGGCGGGATGGATTTCATCCGCGTCATCAGCACATAACCGCCGATGCGGGTGAGGTAGGTGGCGATGGCGGCGAGCGCGATCAGGATCAGCGTATCGGTGTGCAGCATATCGCTCATGGCGTTTCCACCCCGCTTTCAGAATTCGTCCCGCCGTTCGGTTTCGGCGGATAAAGGACCGCGACGAGAATTCCGGCGACTGCGCCGAGGCTCACATGCCACGGTGAACCGACGATGTGATATGCAACCGTTGCGCCAACCGCGCTTGCCAGCATGACAGGGTAGAAATTCTCCCGCTGGCGGAAGCTTAATACCATGCCCATGAAATAGATCGGCAGCAGCACATCGAGACCAATGGCTTTCGGATCGCCGACCATATTGCCGAGCGATGCGCCGAGGATGGTCATGGCCAGCCACAGCACATAGACGGGCGCGGCAAAGCCCATGTACCAGGAAAAGCCCACCGTGCCAGTATTCTCGTATTTCCTGACCGATTCGGCGAATTGCGGATCCACCAGCACGAAGAAACCCGCGGCCTTCTGCAGGAAAGACCAGTTCGAGATCATCCGGGCAATGGCAGCCGAATAGAGGATATGGCGGAAATTGACGGCGAAGACGGAAAGAACGATCAGCCAGGGTGCAACCTTCTGGCCGAACAGTTCGATACCGACAAGCTGGCTTGCGCCCGCATAGACGGTGCCGCTCATGATCGTGGCTTCGGTGACGCTCAGCCCGTTATCGACTGCGACCGCGCCGAACAGCGCACCGAAGGGGGCGGCGGAGAGGGCGATCGGGAAACCGCTCTTCAATCCCTCGCGAAAATCTGCATTGAACATGTCTGGAAACTCCTTGCCCGCCGCTCTATCGCCGTGCCGGCCGGCTGGCAAACGAATTGCATGAATGGATCGATTGATTAACTTGAAGCTTCCGTTACGGTATCGCCCCATATGGCCGGTGCCGGGCGGCTTCACCGCCGTCTTCCCGCGCACCTCAACAGTCAGACGATGGAAGATCGATGCTGGAAAAGCAGGAAAAGGCCGCGCTGGCCGCACGTATCAGGGATTATCTTGCCCGTGAGACCGAAACCGAGATCGGCCATCTACAGGCGGAGATATTCGTCGATTTTCTGGCCGAAGAAATGGGATATGTGTTTTACAATCAAGGGCTTCGGGATGCGCATGCGGCGATCCTGAGACGCCTTGAGGATGCGGCGGGCGATATCGACGTGCTGGAGAAGGCGAAGCCGCGGTAACGGCACTCTCCTTCCTCATCCCTGTGACGAGCACAGGAACGGGGCCTAATCCCGCAATATGTCGCGGCTTTTGAGAACGATTGCGCCCTTTTCCCGCATGGTGGTAATCGCGGCCTTGATGCCCTGGGAATCGATTCCGCGGCTGGCATCTTCGATGAAACGCACTTTCACATCAGGCAGCATGTCGAGGGCATCGAGGACCGAAAAGCTGACGCAGTAATCGGTGGCGAGGCCGCAGACGTCGAGTTGCGTGACGCCCTGGCGGCTCAGATAGTCGGCCAGTCCCGTCGTCGCGCCCTGGTCATTGTCGCGAAAGGCGGAATAGCTGTCGACGGCGGGGTTTTCGCCCTTCTGCTGGATGTAATCGAAGTTTTCCGTCTTCAGATCCGGGTGGAATTCCGCATCCGACGTGCCCTGCACACAATGGTCCGGCCACATCATTTGCGGTTTGCCGGAGAGTTCGCCCATGTCGAAGGGCTTCTTGCCGGGATGCTGCGAGGCGAAGCTGCCGTGATTTTCCGGGTGCCAGTCCTGCGAGGCGACGATGAGATCGTAACCGCCATTGTCGATCAGGGCATTGGCGATGGGCACGACCTGGTCGCCATCGGCAACGGCCAGGTTGCCGCCCGGGCAAAACCCGTTCTGGATATCGATGAGCAGCAGCGCCTTCATGATGTGCCTCCCTTTTGAGGGCAGGATGCCAAGCCGGCTTTGGCGGATCAAGCCCCTTTCGACCTATCCTGCAGGCACGCGTCTTTCCGGCAGGGGCTCGCCCTGTCGCAGTCCTGCCGCATTTGCAGCAAATTTCCGGCCAAGTCGGAATTTACCTGACAGTGCGGCGACGGAAATTTTAAGGCTGATGACGCCTCTTTAAGGGGCATTTCCCGGGACGATGCAGTGCGGATGCACGCAGTACCCGCGCAAGTCATTGTTTTCCCTTCGCCTTACAATGCGCAGACCTTAACGAAATATTTTTGCAGGGACTCGTAAACACTTTGGTTACCATAATTCGTCATGCTTCGAACCAGTCAATTCCGAAACCGGCGTGGTGTCCGCCCGCTCTTCGGATGTCCCAAAATCCCTCCGGCGTCGGCCGGGTATGCGTGAACGGTTCGAGTAACGAGTATCATGGCGTTTTCTGCTGCGGCCTATAATGGTGCCGGCTTTGCCGGTTCGTCTTCCGCCAAGGGAGGCAAATCCTCTTCGCTCGGACGGATGTCCGCGCTTCTCGGCGGCGGCGTTTTTGCCAGCCTTTTCGCAGTCGCAGCCTTTGCCTCGCTGCACAGCATGGCCGCTGCCTCGCATGGTGTCGGACAGTTTGAAAAGACCCTGGTGACGAGGCTCGATTCGGCTGAAACGGCGATTGCCCGCACGGCAGCGCGAGATATTCACATCCGCAAGTTTTCCCGTTTGAGCGACCACAGCCACGGCCAGCAGAAGGCTGTTCGCCTTGCCGGCATCATGCCCGAGATCGGTGCGAAGGAGTTCGGCGAGCGCTTCGGTGCGGCGGCGAATGCGAAAGGGCAGGCGACCGTGAAGGAACTTGCCACGCTCAAGCCCTCGGCAATTGTCGATTCGGCGCTTGGACGCACCTCCGAGGTCGCCTATCAGAGCGCCGTTCCGCAACATCCGGCATTTGAAGTGGCGCTGGCGCGGCCGCAGATCGAGGAAGAAGCAAGCAGCCTGCTGCCCGATGACGTGCCGCTTCCGAGCTTCCGTCCTGAAGTCGCGACGGCTCAGGCGGTCGAGCCGTCACCGCGTCCCGCTACACCGTCCAGGGCCGAGGTTGCTTCTGCGCCTGCTTTTGATGCGCCGGTTCCCCTTCGCGCACCTGCGCCGCCCAAGCAGAGCACCGGCGCCATGCTCGCCTTTGCAAAGCCTGATAATCCGATACGCGAGCCGAGCAAGATGGATGCGGTTCCGTGGCCGGATCGCGGCAACGGCACGGCGATCTACGATATTTCCTCCGGTGTCGTGCACATGCCGAATGGAGAAAAGCTGGAAGCGCATTCCGGCATCGGCAAGATGCGTGACAACCCCGATTACGTGCATGTGAGAATGCGCGGTTCGACGCCGCCCTCCAGCTATCGTCTGACCATGCGTGAGGCGCGGTTCCACGGCGTGGAAGCCATTCGCCTGACACCGGAAAACGGCGTCAACCCGCACGGCCGCGACGGTCTTCTGGCGCACACCTACATGCTGGCGAAACGCGGCGAATCGAATGGCTGCGTGGTGTTCCGGGATTATTCGCGCTTCCTTGCGGCCTTCAAGCGCGGCGAAGTCAAGCGCATGGTGGTGGTGCCGAAGCTGAACGGCAACCGGCCGACACTTGCCAGCAGCGGCGGTAAAAGCGGTGGCAAGACCCTGATCGGCATGTTCTCGCGCGGCAGCGACTCCTGAGCTTTCTTAAGTCCTACGCATTTTCCGGACGTAAAACCGCTGCGCATTTTTACTGAAAATGCTTTAGCGACTGCGCCGCTGTGTGAGCACCATGCCGGCCAGGATCAGCAGAATCCCAAGTGCGCTTGCCCAGATTTTCGGTGGATGATCGCTGAAAAGATCAAGAACCACGCCTGAAACCATCTGGCCGCTGATGACCAGAAGGGCGGTATTGACCGCGCCGATGCGCGGTATGAGCCAGCTTCCCGAAGCGATGAAAACGACCCCGATCGGGCCGCCGATAAAGGCGAGCCATGGCGCATCGGCCGCGCCCGGCGGAATGAGGTCGCCGACGATGAGGCCGATGACGGTCAGCACACCAAAACCGACAATGTGGTTCCAGAAAGAGGCGATGAGCGGCGAGTTCGACAGGCTGAGGCGGCCGTTGATCTGGCGGCTCAGCGCCACGAAGACGCCGCCTGTAAAGGCCATGGCGATCCAGAGTGTCATGCCGTTCTCCCCACAAGGATGATAAGCGCGCTGCCGCAGAGGATCAGGGCCACCGCCGCCATGTCCCGCAGGTCCGGCTTTCTTCTGGGCAGGCCGAAGAGGCCGAAAAGATCAGCCAGGAGGCTGAAGATCACCTGTCCGCCAAGCCCAAGCGCAATGGTGCCGGAAAGCGCCAGCGGCGAATTGACGGCGGTGGAAGTGAGGATGACGATGGCGGCACCCACCACCCCGCCGCAATAGGCCCAGAGCGGCGCTTTCGGTTTTGCCGGCGCTGCTGCGTCTTTCTTCGGGCGCATGATGGCGAGATAGATCAGGGCGGCCACCGTGCCGGTTCCATGCGCTGTCCAGGAGGAAAACAGCGCATTGCCGTAATGGGCAAGCTGACCGTTGAAATGCACCATCAATGTCAAAAGGCAGCCGCTGGCGAAGGCGGCGGCGAGATGCAGCGGGTTGAGGCGTGGATGCGTCGTGTCTGTCATGGCGGGCCGGAAAGCTGAAGAGGAACCCGAGCTTTAGCCGATATGTGCCTGAAGCGGAATCGAATTGCGCCGCTTTGATGTTTCACGCGACATTATCCTGTGCGTTGCGGAACAAGCCACCCTGCCGCGCATTATTCCACCATGAAGAAAACGACGCGCAAACCATTGAACCGGATGACGATTTTCGTCGTTTCGATTTTCCTTCTCGCAGCCGTGGTCGCGGCCGTCTATCTTGTCGGATTCACGCCCGGCGAAGTGTAAGATAGATAATTCAATGACTGGCTGGAGCGGTCTTGCCCTTGCCGCCTCCCATAGCCACCTTCGCCTTCGCCATGACGAAGCGGATGCCGCGCAGCAGGAAACGACTGGTTTCCAGAAAGGCGCGATAGGGCAGTACGGTGAAATAACGCCAGCGCGGGAGGCGGTAGATGCGCAGATTGTTCTGGATCTGGCTTTCTCCGTCCGCATCTTGCGTGGCGCAAAGCGGGGAGATGAACGCCGCCTTGAGGCCCGCGAGATATTCCAGATCGAATGCGATGTCATAGGCGAGCCGCATGGGGATCAGTTTCGATATCCATTTTCCGGCGCGGCGGTTGACGAGATAGGCTCCCGACCCTTTTTCCCGCGTGATCGCAATGGCGAGCGAACGACCATTGGAAAGCGGGCGGAACGGAAATTTCCGGCCATTGCTGACCGTTGTCAGCCTCAGCAGATCCCAGTCGCCGCCGTTCAGCACCGCCTCATCGATGGCGTTGAGAAAATCATCATCGAAGACCACGTCATCCTCAAGGATGAGCGCGATATCGGCGTCGCCTTCCGTGAATTTTTGGGCGCAGGCGACATGGCTGAGATAACAGCCGATTTCCGGCGGCGAGGTGCGGCGGCCATGCATGAGCATGTAGGAAATCTCGCTGAATTCCGGGATCGGGTAATTCAGTTCCCTGCCATTGACGCCGGGGACGCGCTCCGCCTTCAGCCCCATGGCGTCAAGGCGGGCGTTCATATCCGCGAGGCGTTTGGTGGCGCTGTCCATGTTGATCAGGAAAACCGCAAGCTTGCGCTGGCTTTTCGGTAATATATGCAAAGCAGTCCTCACCCGGTTTTCACATCCCCATTGCAACTCCTTTATTGCAACGGCATGACGTGGGCTACGGAAAAAGCGGTCTGCGGGCACTCATAGTTGTCGAATCAAACCTTTTCCACAAATCCATCCAGCACGCGCTTCTGTCCGGCGCGATCGAAGTCGATCGTCAGCTTGTTGCCTTCGATGGCGGAAATATTGCCGTTGCCGAATTTGAGGTGGAAAACGCGGTCGCCGACAAAGAATTTCGACGGCTTGTCCGCGACGGATTTCGCCACCAGCTCGCCCTCTATCGTACGGGTGCGCGGGCCGCTTTCGCCGTAACCGATTCGTTCCACCGCATGGCCGGAGCGGGTGCCCCAATTGTCGCGGGTGGCGTCGCTGCGGTTCTGCTGCGCGCGCTTCCAGCCGGGGGTGGAATAGTTGTTGGTGAAGGGGTCGGCCTTGTCGAAGCGCGACTGGCCGTAGCCGCCGCGTCCGCCATAACCGCCGTAATTGCTGTCGGATGCGGCGACATCCACATGGGCCGGCGGCAGTTCATCAAGGAACCGCGAGGGCAGGGTGGATTGCCACAGCCCGTGAATGCGCCGGTTCGAGACGAACCAGATATGGCAGAGCTTCTTGGCGCGTGTGATGCCGACATAGGCGAGGCGGCGTTCTTCCTCCAGACCGGAGCGACCACCTTCGTCCAGAGCCCGCTGGTGCGGGAACAGGCCTTCTTCCCAGCCGGGCAGGAAGACGGTGTCGAATTCCAGGCCCTTGGCGGAATGCAGCGTCATGATGGAGACGGCATCGAGATTTTCGTTCTGCTCGGCATCCATGACGAGCGCCACATGCTCGAGGAAGCCGCGCATGCTCTCGAAGGCTTCCATCGAGCGGATGAGTTCCTTTAGGTTTTCCAGCCGTCCGGGCGCTTCGGCCGTCTTGTCGGCCTGCCACATGGCGGTATAGCCGCTTTCGTCGAGGATCTGCTCTGCAAGCGTGGCGTGTTCGGTGTTTTCCAGGAGGCCCTGCCAGCGGCGGAAATCCTGCACCACATCGAACAGCGCCTTGCGCGCCTTCGGTTTCAACTCGTCGGTCTCGATGATATCGGCCGCTGCCGCCAGCATCGGAATATCACGGGCGCGGGCATAGTCGTGGAGGTTGCGGATGGTCGTATCGCCGAGGCCGCGCTTCGGCGTATTGACGATCCGCTCGAAGGCCAGATCGTCGGCCGGCTGGCAGACGAGGCGGAAATAGGCCATGGCGTCGCGGATTTCGAGGCGCTCATAAAAGCGTGGGCCGCCGATGACGCGGTAATTGAGGCCGAGTGTCACGAAACGGTCTTCGAATTCGCGCATCTGGAAGGAGGCGCGAACGAGGATCGCCATGTCGTTCAGCTTGTGGTTCTTGCGCTGAAGCTGTTCGATTTCCTCGCCGACCGCGCGGGCTTCCTCCTCGGAATCCCAGGCGGCATGCACCACCACCTTTTCATCGTCAGGGCTGCTGCGCTCGGTGAACAGCGTCTTGCCGAGGCGGCCCTCATTATGGGCGATGAGATGGCCGGCTGCGCCGAGAATATGCTCGGTGGAGCGGTAGTTGCGTTCGAGCTTGATGACCTTGGCGCCGGGAAAATCCTTGTCGAAGCGCAGGATATTGTCCACTTCCGCGCCGCGCCAGCCATAGATCGACTGGTCGTCATCACCGACGCAGCAGACGTTCTGCGGCTCACCCTTGGCGCGCTGGGCGAGAAGCCTGAGCCACATATATTGCGCCGTATTGGTGTCCTGATATTCGTCCACCAGAATGTAACGGAACTTCTGGTGATACTCTTTCAGAATATCCGTGTGGCGGCGGAAGATGCTGATCGGGTGCATCAGAAGATCGCCGAAATCGCAGGCGTTCAGCGTTTTCAGCCGGTTCTGATAGGCGGTGTAAAGTTCGCGGCCCTTGCCATTGGCGAAAGCGCGGCTGTCACCCTCGGGAATATCCGGCGGGGTCAGCCCCTTGTTCTTCCAGCCGTCGATCATGCCGGCGAATTGCTTGGCGGGCCAGCGCTTGTCATCAAGACCTTCGGCCTGGATAAGCTGCTTGATCAGCCGCACCACGTCGTCCGTATCGAGGATGGTGAAATCCGATTTCAGGCCGACGAGTTCGGCATGGCGGCGCAGAAGCTTGACGCCGATGGAGTGGAAGGTGCCGAGCCATGGCATGCCCTCGACAGCGCCGCCGACCAGAACGCCGATACGTTCCTTCATCTCGCGGGCCGCCTTGTTGGTGAAGGTCACGGCAAGGATCTGGCTGGGATAGGCGCGGCCGGTTGCGAGAATATGGGCGATGCGGGTCGTCAGAACGCGGGTCTTGCCGGTGCCGGCGCCGGCGAGGACGAGAACGGGTCCGTCAAGCGTTTCCACGGCATCGCGCTGTTCGGGGTTGAGGCCGGAAAGATAATCGGGCGCGGCACGCGTCTGATCGCGCGCAGCCATGGCGCGGGCGGCAATGCCGAGCCCGCCGCCGCTTTCCGCGCCTGCATTATTCGTCGCCCTGCGCGGCGTCACGGGTTCTTCATCGAAGAACGGCATATCGTCGAAACTGTTGCTCATGCGGCCCAATGTAGTGATTCGGGATATAAAGGCCAGAACCGCGTTCTGCTTTTATTCCGGTATCGTCGGTCAAAACGCCTATTCCAAGGCATTTTTTGCATCATGCCTGCCTGTCGGCATCAAAAGCGGCATCCACCGGGACTTGCAGCGCCACCGCAAGCTGGTTGGTCTTGGCGGCCAGCGCGATGACCCGCAGGAGATCGGCGTGCTGTTCGCCCGTCATGCCCTTGGCTTTGGCGGCGGCCGTGTGGGAATGGGCGCAATAGGAGCAGCCATTGGTGACGGACACCGCGATGTAAAGCATTTCCTTCACCAAGGGGTCGAGGGCTGAAGGTGTCGCCATTACCGCCTTGACCTCGGCCCATGTCTTTTCCAGAAGATCGGGATCGAAGGCAAGGTAGAGCCACATATTGTTGATGAAGTCAGATTTGCGGGTGGTGCGGATGTCGTCAAACACCGCCTTCACGCGCGGATCGGCTTCGGGATTTTGTGCTTTCGTGACGGTGCTCATGGCTTTCTCCGGCTCTTTTCCTGGGGGCAGATTACCGCGCTGAAGAATATTTGCGATAAAAATGGCCCTCGTCGTGTGTTCGACGAGAATCCATCACAAATTACAATTACGTAAGAAACGGATTTGTGCGTTGCCTCGTTCTAAACGAGGGGGAATACTGCTGCTGTCCCGAAGCCTTCGCTTCAGGGGCTGGTTTATGCTGCGATGATCAACCGGAGAACTATATGCGGGTCTGGAAACAGGTGGGTGTCAGTCTGGCCGTGGTGGGGGCAGGGCTCTGTCTCTGGGGCTTTTATTCGCCCGACGCCCGCAATGTGCTCGCCAGCATCGGGCTCGGCAAAACGCCGGCAGGCGCGATAGAGGTCGCAGCGGCCGGTTCGCCCACAGGTCAGAATGCTGGTTCGCGGCGCAACGGCAACGCCACCCTGGTGATGACGGCTCCGGTGAAAAAAGGCACGGTCAATGACCGGCTGAACGCAATCGGCAACGGCCAGGCGATCCAGTCGGTTGTCGTTATGCCGCAGACCTCCGGCACGCTTTCAGAAATCCGCACGGCCGCCGGCGCACGCGTCGTGAAGGGGCAGGTGCTTGCGCGGCTCGATGACGAAGAGCAGGTGATCGAACGCGACAAGGCGCAGGTCGCGCTGCGCAGCGCGATTGAAAAATCCAGTTCCTACAAGAACCTGAAATCCGTTTCCCGCCTCGATGTGATGGATGCGCAGATTGCCGAAGAATCCGCCAAGCTGGCGCTCAGCACCGCCGAACTCAATCTCAGGCGCCGTGACATCGTCGCGCCGATTGAGGGCGTGGCCGGTATCGTCGCCGCCAATATTGGCGATAACGTCACCACACAGTCAACCATCGTCAGCATCGACGACCGGTCGGAAATCCTCGTCAATTTCTGGGCGCCCGAGCGGTTTGCAACCGTGATCAAGGTCGGAATGCCGGTGGAGGCGACCTCCATTTCGCGTCCCGGCGAAACCTTCAAGGGCGAAATCGAAGCTGTCGACAACCGTGTCGATGAGGCAAGCCGCACGATCCGCATCCGGGCGAAGTTCGGTAACGAGAAGGACGAACTGAGGGCCGGCATGTCCTTCGGCGTCACCATGCGTTTTGCCGGGGAGACCTATGCTTCGGTCGATCCTCTGGCCGTGCAGTGGGATGCGGAAGGCTCCTATGTCTGGCGCGTCACCGACAACAAATCGAACAAGGTTCGGGTGCAGATCGTGCAGCGCAACCCTGATGCGGTTCTCGTCAAGGCGGAGCTGGCGGAAGGCGAGCCTGTCGTGATCGAGGGCCTTCAGCGCGTGCGTGAAGGCGGTGCTGTCCGCGTCGGCGAACAACCGAAGCCGGAGGAGGTCGCAAGCCAATGACGCAGTCGCCTTCCGGTCAGGATTCCAAGCTCGCTTTCACCGCATTGTTCGTGCGCCGGCCTATTCTGGCGGCGGTCCTCAACACGCTGCTGGTCGTGGCTGGTCTCGCCGCTCTGGTTGGCGTCGAGGTGCGCGAATTGCCTGACGTCGACCGGCCGTCGATCAGCGTCAGGACCACCTATGAAGGTGCTGCACCTGAGACGATCGACCAGGAAGTGACGCAGACCATCGAAGGTGCGGTGGCGCGTGTCAGCGGCATCAAATCCATCGCTTCCAACTCGCAATTCGGCACCAGCCGCGTGACGATGGAATTTGGCGACAATGTCGACATGGCCGTTGCGGCCAACGATGTGCGCGACGCCATCGGCCGCGTCACCAATCAGCTGCCCGATGATGCCGACGAGCCGCAGATCATCAAGGCGGATTCCGACAGCCAGCCGATCATGCGCCTTGCCGTCACCTCGTCGACGCTCAGCATGGAAGATCTGACCAAGCTGGTGGATGACGAGATCATCGACCGTCTGGCTGCTGTCGACGGCGTTGCCGATGTCGAGCTTTACGGAGATCAGGAGAAGGTTTTTCGCGTCGACCTCAATCAGGCGGCGCTGGCCAGCCGTGGTTTGACCGTCACCGATGTTTCCAACGCGCTCGCCAGCGCGGCACTCGACGTGCCAGCGGGATCGCTGAAAAGCACGACGCAGGACATCGTCGTGCGCGCCACGGCGAGCCTGACGAAGCCCGAGGATTTTTCCAATCTCCTCATCAAGAACAATATCCGCCTACGCGATGTGGCGACCGTTATGCTCGGCGCGGATGACGAATCCACCTCGCTGCGATCCAATGGCGTGCAGGGTGTCGGTCTTGGCGTCATCCGGCAGGCGCAGTCCAACACGCTCAATATTTCCACCGGCGTGAAGGCCGCCGTCGATGCCATGTCTTCCAATCTGCCTGATGGCACACGCATCATCGTCACCAGCGACGACGCCGTCTTCATCGAGGGCGCGCTGCACGAAGTCGAGCTGGCGCTCGGGCTTTCGGCGATAATCGTCGTCGTTGTGCTTTATCTCTTTCTGCGCGACTGGCGCGCCACCCTCATTCCGGCGATTACCATGCCGGTGGCGCTGATCGGCACCATTGTCGCCATCTACATGGTCGGCTTCTCGGTCAATATTCTGACGCTTCTTGCGATCGTTCTTGCCACCGGTCTGGTGGTCGATGACGCCATCGTGGTGCTGGAAAATATCGTGCGCCGCCGGGCGGAAGGCATGGGGCCGCGGGCCGCTGCCGTTCTCGGCACGCAGGAAGTTTTTTTCGCCGTCATCGCAACGACGGCGACGCTTGCGGCCGTCTTCATTCCGCTCTCCTTCCTGCCGGGTCAGCTGGGCGGCCTGTTCCGCGAATTCGGTTTCGTGCTGGCCTTCGCCGTGGGCCTGTCTTCCATCGTGGCGCTGACGCTCTGCCCGATGCTGGCTTCCCGCATGCTGAAGGAGGGGTTGAAGGAACCGACCGGACCGCTCGCCTGGTTCGGCAATGTCTTTGCCTCCACCTACAAGTCAACGCTCTCCGCTTGCCTGAACAATCCACTGATCGTGATTATCGTGGCGCTGATCTTCTCGGGCCTGTCGTGGATTGCGTTCGGCATGATCCAGAACGAACTGACGCCGCGCGAGGACCGTGCCTCGATCATGATGCGGGTCACCGCGCCGCAGGGCGTCAGTCTCGAATATACGCGCGACCAGCTGCAGCGCATTGAGGAAAACCTGCAGCCGCTGCGCGACAGTGGTGAAATCCGCAATATCTATTCCATCACCGGCATGAACGGTTCCTCCAATACCGGTTTCATGGTGCTGACGCTCGCCCCCTGGGCCGACCGCGAGCGCACCCAGAACCAGATCGCCGCTGACGTCACTTCCGCCGCCAACAAGGTGCCGGCGCTGCGCGGCAGTGCAATGCAGCCGAACAGCCTGCGTATTCGTGGCGCCGGTAACGGTTTGCAGATGGCGATGGTCGGCAGCAATTATGCGGCGCTGACGGCGGCGACGCAGAAACTGCTGCTTTCCATGGAGGAAAGCGGCCTGTTCGATACGCCG
Source organism: Agrobacterium sp. M50-1 (assembly GCF_049843495.1). Lineage (NCBI taxonomy): Bacteria > Pseudomonadati > Pseudomonadota > Alphaproteobacteria > Hyphomicrobiales > Rhizobiaceae > Agrobacterium > Agrobacterium sp. M50-1. Next base: position 552,869 of record NZ_JBBHZH010000003.1, read on the forward strand.
CGTTTCGACAATGAGCCCAATCAGGCGCAGCTTTCCGTTTCGATCGACCGCGAGCGCGCCTCCGATCTCGGCATCGATATCACCGGGCTCTCACGCGCCATGCAGTCGCTGCTCGAAGGACGCTCGGTCGTTGATGTTTTCGTCGATGGCGATGCAATCCCGGTGCGGCTCCTGTCCTCCACCCGGCCGATCAACGATCCGACCGATCTTGAAAATGTCTTCCTGAAAACGGGCGACGGCAAGATCGTGCCGATGTCGGTCATTGCTTCGCTGAAGGAAAACGCGGTCGCGCCGCAGCTCAACCGCGAGCAGCAATTGCCCTCCGTTGGCTTCACGGCCAACCTGAAGGACGGCGTTTCGCTCGGCCAGGCCCTGGAAAAGGTGAATGAGCTTTCGCAGTCCGTCCTGCCGCCCGGCGCGCGCCTGCTGCCTCTCGGTGAGGCGGCGACGCTTGAGGAGAATTCCAGCGGCATGTTGCTGACCTTCGGTTTCGCGATCGTCATCATCTTCCTCGTGCTCGCAGCGCAGTTCGAAAGCGTCCTGAGTTCGGTCATTATCATGACGACGGTGCCGCTCGGCCTTGCCTGCGCCGTCATCGCGCTGCTGGTTACCGGTTCCAGCCTCAATGTTTACAGCCAGATCGGTCTCGTGCTGCTTGTTGGCGTGATGGCCAAAAACGGCATCCTGATCGTGGAATTCGCCAACCATCTGCGCGATCAGGGTGCGACCGTGCGGGAAGCCATCGAAAAGGCCACCAGCATCCGCCTGCGCCCTGTCATGATGACGATGATCGCCACCATTCTGGGCGGCGTGCCGCTGGTGCTGGCGCAGGGGGCAGGTGCGGAAGCACGCATCGCGCTCGGCTGGGTCATTGTCGGCGGTCTCGGTTTCGCGACGCTGGTGACGCTTTACATCACGCCGGTCTCCTATCTGCTTATCGCTCGCTTTGCCAAGCCGCAGGCGGATGAGGAAATCCGCCTCCACCGCGAACTCGAACTTGCCGCCCGCCGCAAGGCGCTGGAGGAGGACAAGCCGTTGCTCGCAGCGGAATAAGGTGGGGTTGTCGCCAAACCGCATGAGGCGCAATCGCGATGCTGGACAAAGCGTTAACCTTATCCCATACCACCTGACGGAATTTCGTAACGGATCGAATCCGTTACGGGCAGATGTTGCGGTGGAGACGGATAATGGCGCTGAAAGATGTTGTGGCGGGTGAGCGGAATGAAGAGGGCATTGCGTCTGCGCTCGCGGTGCTGAAGCAGCAGCTCGGCGACAAGGTCCAGACGGGCCAGGCGTTTCGCGAGCAGCATGGGCACACCACCACCTATCTGACCCTGCAGGCGCCTGACGGGGTCGTTTTTGCCGAAAGCGCCGATGATGTGAAGGCCGTGGTGAAGGCCTGCGCCCAATACAAGGTGCCGGTCATTCCCTTCGGAACGGGGTCTTCGCTGGAAGGGCAGGTCAATGCGCCCAACGGCGGAATCTGCATCGATTTCAGCCGGATGAATCGCATCATTGAGGTGAATGCCGAAGATCTTGACGTAACGGTGGAGCCGGGTGTTACGCGTGAGGACCTCAACGTTTATCTGCGCGATACCGGCCTGTTCTTTCCGATCGATCCGGGCGCCAATGCCTCGATCGGCGGCATGGCCTCGACGCGCGCCTCCGGTACCAACGCCGTTCGTTATGGCACGATGAAGGACAATGTGCTGGCCGTCACCGCTGTTGTCGCCAATGGTGAGGAAATCCGCACGGCTCGCCGCGCCCGCAAGTCTTCCGCCGGTTACGACCTGACGCGGCTTTTCGTGGGGGCCGAGGGGACGCTTGGCGTCATCACCTCCGTGACGCTGCGGCTTCAGGGCATTCCGGAAAAGATCGCCGGCGGTGTCAGCACCTTCGACACGATCAAGGCGGCCTGCGATGCCGTCATCATGACGATCCAGATGGGCGTTCCGGTCGCTCGCATCGAATTGCTTGACGAGGTGCAGGTGCGGGCGTGCAACGCCTATTCCGGCCTGAACTATGCGGAAAGGCCGACGCTGTTCGTGGAGTTCCACGGCACCGAGGAGACGGCGGCGCTGCAATCGCAGCAGTTTGCCGAGATCGCGGCCGAATGCGGCAGCATCGATTTCCGCTGGACGATCGATGCCGCCGAGCGCAACAAGCTCTGGAAAGCACGTCATGACGCCTACTGGGCGTCCCGGGCGCTCGCGCCGCATCTCGATGGGCTGTCCACCGATGTCTGCGTGCCGATTTCGCGCCTCGCCGACTGCGTGGTGGAAACGCAGCGGGATATTGAGGAGAACGGTTTTCTCGCGCCGATCGTCGGTCATGCGGGTGACGGGAACTTCCATGTCCTTATTCTGTTTGATGGCAAGGATGCCGAAAGCGTCGCGAAAACCGAAGCCTTCGTCGCCCGTCTCAACCGCCGCGCCATCGCCATGGACGGCACCTGCACCGGCGAACACGGCATCGGCCAGGGCAAGATGAGTTTCCTTGCCGAAGAGGCCGGCAATGCACTGGATGTGATGCGCGCCATCAAAACGTCGCTCGATCCGGATAATATCTTCAATCCGGGCAAGTTGTTCCGGCTTGTCTGATCATCCTCACAATTGATTGGTACAAAAGGCTGCTTGCCGTTAAGGCAGAAAAGAATAGGTTTGCAGCGTTCGCGAAGGGAGATGCAGGTCAGTGCTCGGGCGTATTCTGGTTTTTCTGGGCGGACTGCTGGCCGTGGTGCTGTTCTCGGCGCTGCTTATTCCCTATTTCGTCGACTGGACGGATTTCCGCCGCGATTTTGAAGACCAGGCAAGCCGTATCCTTGGCAAGAAGGTGGTTGTGCATGGCCGCGTTGAGGCCCGCATTCTGCCTTTCCCCTCGGTAACGCTGCATGATGTGCGCGCCGGCACGGATGCGGATGGATCGCCGCTCATTCAGGTCGCGCGTTTTTCCATGGATGCCGAGCTTGCGCCTTTCCTTTCCGGCGAGGCGCGTATCTTCGACATGCGCATCGAGGAGCCCAAGGCGAAGATCAGGCTGCTGAAAGACGGCACGCTGGACTGGATGCGCGGCAGCCGGGCGGAAATTCCCGCCCGCACCGTCGTTCTGGAAAGCGTGCAGATTGAAGGCGGGCAGATCGAATTCATCGACGAGCAATCCGGCCGCAATCGCGTGGTGACGGGTCTCAACGCCGACATGTCCGCCAATTCGCTGGCCGGGCCGTGGAAGGCCGAAGGGCGCGCCGCCATTGACGGGCATCCGGGTTCCTTCTCCCTCTCCAGCAGCGAGCCGGATTACGCCGCCGGCCGCATGGGGCTGCGGGTCCGCGTGGTGCCGGATGAGCATCCGGTCGAGGTTGATCTCGATGGCGCGATTGCTGCAACGGCGGGGAAGCCCGCTTATAGCGGTTCCTTCTCCTTCAGTTTCCGTGAGGATGAAAAGCAGAAGCAGCAGGCGGGGCAATCGTTGTTTTCTTCGCCGCGTACCCGCGGCAGCTTTGAACTCACCAATGAAAGCGTGCGTATCCCGAGTTACCGCATGGAACTCGGCGGCAGCGAAAATCCCTATGTCGTGACCGGTGAAGCGACGCTCGATACCGGCGCCAAGCCGGAATTCCTGCTGACGGCCGATGGCCAGCAGATCGATGTCGCCCGCTTCGCGCCGCCTGTCGTGCAAACGGGCAAGACCTCGCGCCAGCCCACCGCCTCGGTGCGCCAGCGCATCGAGGCCTTTGCGGCCATGGTGGCCCGCATTCCGGTGCCGCCGGTGCCGGGCAAGGCGAGCATCAGCCTTCCCGCGCTTGTTTCCGACGATACGACCATCCGCGACATCCGGCTGGATGTGCGCCCGGAAGGCAGCGGCTGGCAGGTGGTGAATGCCGTGGCGACGTTGCCGGGCAGGACGCAGCTTGAAGCCAAGGGATCGCTGACGCTGCTTGGCGGGCCCGCTTTCAACGGCAATCTGCTGCTCGCCTCCAACCAGCCTTCAGGGCTGGCGAACTGGCTTTCCGGTTCCGTCGATCCGGCGATCCGCCAGCTCAATGCCGCCGGTTTTTCCGCCGATGTTTCTTTGACGACGCTCAATCAGCGTTTCGACAAACTGGAGCTTGCAATCGGCGATGCCTCGTTGAAGGGCGAGCTGGAGCGGCGCTCCGACGGCAAGACTTCCAATCTCTCCATCGATCTCTCGGGCAACGAAATCGATCTCGATGCGCTGAGGGCGCTCGGCAGTCTGGCGCTTGGCGATCAGGTCGGCAGTTCCGTCCTCGACCACCGCATTACCGCGAAATTCAAGGCCGACCGGTTCAACATGGCCGGTGTGACCGCCAATCACGTCGAAACCGCCTTCACCATGGCTGGTGGGGTTCTCTCGCTCGAAAACATGACGGCCGGTGATATTGCCGGCGCGGAGGTGAAGGCCAGAGGGCAATTGCAGGGTTCGCTGCTGAAATATGCCGGCAAGGGCACGGTGAACCTGCATGCAGCGGATATGCAGCCGTTCTTCACCATGCTGCAGCAGAAATTGCCAAACCATCCATTCCTCAGCCGTCTGGCGGCGAGCGCGCCATGGTACGCCAATTCCGACCTTGCCATGGATGTTTCCGTCAACAGCGAAAATGGCGGGGCCAATGTCGCCGTCTCCGGCACCGTCAACGGCAGCCGGCTCTCGGCCGTTGCCAAGATGCCGGATTTCCTGTCGATCACCGATGATACGGCCATGTCGCTGGAAGCCGTCCTGAAGAACCAGTCGACGGCGATCCTGTTCGGCCAGGCGGGGCTCGATCCGCTGCCCTTCGATGCGGATGGCGAGGGACTTCTCTCCGTCAAGCTCAACGGCACGCTCGGCTCGCCCGCCCAGACGGAACTGCGCTTCTCGACGGAACGCACGCATTTTTCGATGAACGGTTCCTTTGCCGTTTCGGCCGCCAATTTCGGCGAAGGCAGCGCCGATGTGGCGCTCGAAAGCGCTGATATCGAGCCATACCTCATCATGAACGCCGTCGGTCTGCCGCAGCTTGGCGGCGGCATGGCGCTGAAGGCCAATGCGAAAGTGGCTGTCGATGGACAAAAGATCGCATTTTCTTCTATCGGCGGGCAGGCGGGCGGAAACCCTTTCTCGGGCAATCTGACTGTTCAGCGTGCCGCACCCTATCCTGTGGCTGGTGATCTCTCTGTCAGAACGGCCGATCTCGCCTGGCTGGGTGATGCGATCTATGGGCCGGTGATCGATCCGGAAACCGGCGCGCTCAACGCAAAGCCTCTGGCCATGGCCGCTTTCCCGCAGCTCAAGGCTTCACTGGCCTTGAAAGCGGAGAGTTTCGAGGCCGGTCCCTTCGGTACCGTCACCGGCGTTTCGGCCAAGGTCACGCATGATGCGGGCAGTCTCTCGCTCGACGATGTTGCCGGCACCTTCATGGGCGGCAAGCTTACGGGGCGGCTTGCCATGTCGACGGGCGAAGGTGCGGGCATTTTCCGCACCAAGATAGCGGTTACCGACGCCAATCCGGAGCCGATCCTGTGGGCCAATGCCAACGGGCCGGTTGCGACAGGCCGGGCGGCCATCGACCTGACGGCCGAATCGACGGGTAAAAGCGTTGGTGAAATGCTGAAATCGGCGGGTGGCTCGGGTGAAATCAGGGCCAGCGGGCTCGTGGTGAAGGGGCTTAATCCCGGAGCCTTGCCGCCGATCCTGCAGGCGGCCGATGGTTTGCAGCAGCCGATCGACGCTCCCAAAGTGCGGCCGCTGGTGGACCAGAACCTGTGGCAGGGTGAAATCGGGCTTGGCGATGTGGCCTTGCCGTTCTCGCTGAATGGCGGTGCGCTTCATTTCCAGAATCTGCGTGCGGGGATCGATCGTGTCACGCTTACTGCTGATGCGACTGTCGATATTGCCGCCGCGACCGTGAATGGCGACCTCGATCTTCTGTTCAATCCCGGCACTGAAACAGTTGCAGGGGCCGAGCCGTCTGTGCGTCTCAACTATAACGGTCCGCTTGCCGCGCCGGCTTTGACGACCGATGTTTCGGCGCTCAGCAATTACCTCTCGCTTCGGGCTTTCGAAAAGGAACGCCGCCGGGTGGAGGCCATGCAGGCGAGCGTTCTTGAAAAGCAGCGCCTGCGTCGCGAAGTTGCGCTTTATCGCTCTCAGGCGGCCGAGCGGCAGGCCGAGAAGGAGCGGGCAGAGGCGGAAGCCAAGGCCAAGGCTGAAGAAGAGGCTCGTTTGAAGGCGGCAGCCGAAGAACGTCTGCGCCAGGAAAAGGAACAGCAGGAGCGGTTGCAACAACAACAGCAGGAACAGGGGCAGCCGGTACCCGAGCGGCAATCCGCGCCGGTTCTGGTGGTGCCTCCCACAGAAAACGCCATCCGGCAACTGGCGCCAGAAAACGCTCCCGCCACGCCGTAAGCTTGCGGGCGGGGGAAACTGATCGGCCTTGCGAAAGTGCGGAAACCTGTCCCCGAACGTTGCATCATCCTCGAGGCTGCGCCGAGAATATGACGGCAAACTCGTTCCCTAACGGGGAAAACCCGGGAACGCCTCGTGGTGGATGTGGGGGATGGGAAAGGTCTGGAAACAGTATTTGAAAGCAAGGCTACGCAATACGGGAAATGCCTTGCAGCGCAGACTAGGCCGCTAATGTTTAATGAATGCTTTCACGGCGTTACGAGTTTTCGGCAGTAATTTTTGTAGTCCGGGACGACAAATCCGGATAGAGGCATCGCAGGTCGTGATCGATTGCGCGTCTTTACCGCACGTCACAACATCTCAGCGGTTCTTCAGCCAGTTCAGCACGTAAACCCGCAGCGACGAGGACAGATTGCTGTCGGCGGAGCGGCTGTCATCTATTTCGGCAAGCAGGGCCGCGAAACTGATCTTGCGTCTGTCCGCAATGATTTTCAGTTCGTCCCAGAAGGCATCCTCGAGTGAAATGCTGGTGCGGTGGCCGTGCAACGTCGCGGAGTGCTTGCGGATCATCAGATCGGTCTCCGGTGGATCCGGTTGGAGGTCTGAATCATATCTCCCCCGCAAGTCCCTGTTTTGCGATTCTTTTCCGATGGTCCCGAAATCAGCGGCGGTCCGTCGGCTTGTCAGTCTTTGCCGACCCCGTCATCGGTTTTTTCGAGCCGCCCCTGATCGAGCGCCTTTTCGGCTTTTTCGTTCAGGGCTGATGTGAGATTTTTTTCCGTCTTGGTGCGGCCAAAGGACAGGCGGTTCTGCTCCGCCTGCTTTTCTTTTTCGCTACGGGCTTTCTGTTTCCGAAACTGACGCAGATTGACGATATCGGCCGCCATGGGGATATGTCTCCTCGGGTTTCGTAAGCTCTGGGTAAAAGCCGTTATTGCTTCTTGCGGAAGGCATCCAGCGAAACGACCGAGCCTTCCTTCTTTTCTTCGCCGGCCTTGGGCGTTTCGGAAGCAGCAGCCGGTTTCGGCTCATGGGAAACGGGATAAGCGGTGATTTCGGCCTCTTCCATCTCTTCCTCTTCGGCCAGAGGCACGTCGAATTCGAGTTCGAAATTGACGGAAGGATCGTAGAAACCTCTGATGGCGTTATAGGGAATGACCAGCTTTTCCGGCGTATCGGAGAAGGAGAGGCCGATTTCGAAGCCGGTTTCGGTTACTTTCAGGTCCCAGAACTGGTGCTGGATGACGATGGTCATCTGTTCGGCATATTTCGCCTTGAGGTGCTGGGAAATCCGCACGCCCGGCGCGCCGGTCAGGAATGTGATGAAGAAATGGTGGTCGCCGGGCAGGCGGCTGGTTGCGGCCACTTCACCCAAAACCTTACGAATAACGCCGCGAAGGGCATCCTGTGCGAGAATGTCGTAACGGATATGATCCTGCCCCATGCGGTCCTGTCTTTCCCTTATTCAAACGTCTTTTCATGTGTGGCGCGGCCTGCGCGCCAAGGACGCTGTAACACTTTGAATCTTAGCGTAATCCTCGAGCCGGGATCATTTCCGATCCTGACGCTCACGCGTTGCCCAAGTATACGCAATGTCCTGAACGGCAGCAACGGAAAAGCCGACGCCGTTCGCAAGTCAGCTATCATATAATCAATTCAGGCAAAATGGAGAAGGTGGAGGTTTCTGTTGCCAGGTACCTCCGAACCCCGCCTCACGGGGCTAACCGTGAGGACTTAGAGCGGAATTCCCGCACCGCCATTAGGCAGCGAGAGCGTATTCCTTAGCGTTGTTGTCATTTGCAACTACACTTGTGACCCGATAACGGCGGTATCATGCCGAGCAAAAGTTCGATCTTTACGCCCTTGTCGATCCTATTTCGCCCCCATCAAAAGCCGGCCTTCATTTCATGAAAGTCCGCCGGTTTTTGGTGGAGGCGCCGGGTACCGCCCCCGGGTCCAATAGGTTTATTACACCGACCGTTTATCGCCATAGCCGGGTTGCCCCGGCAAGGCTCATATAGGCGTTTCGACCGCCCGAGAAAAGGGGGGTGATGACAATTCCATGAAAAGGTTTCGTGATTGCCGCCCGCACTTTAGACAATTCTTGACGACGAGTGATTGCTGTCCCATTCTCCATGCAACCGGTCACCAGAAGCAACACCGGGCCGGGGACACACGAAGGAGTGGACATGACTGACTATCTCGCAGATGTGAAGAAATACGACGCCGCAGCCGACGAAGCCATTGTCGGCAAGATCGTCAAGCATCTCGGCATTGCCCTGCGCAACCGGGATTCCTCGCTGGTGTCCGCTTCCGATCCGGAGGAGCTTGCGCGCGTGAAGGCGAGCTGGTGCGGCAAGAAGCTCGGCGTGACTGACGGTACGGCCGATCAGGCAATCGATGCTGTCGCCAAGGCGATGGCCGCGGACCGCTCCAAGTCGCGCGTGACTTTCTATTACCTGGTCGCCAAGGAACTGGGTAAGCTTCAGTCGCTTTGATTTGATCCGGGGATAGCCCGCATTAGGTGATTGGTTCTGCCGCCCTGTGCTATTATATTCCCTCGATATCAGGGAATCGGCGGCAGAACGCATGAAACAATATCTCGATCTTCTCCGGCATGTCATGGAAACCGGCTCCGACCGTGGAGACCGCACCGGCACGGGCACGCGCTCGGTTTTCGGTTACCAGATGCGTTTTGACCTTGCGCAAGGTTTTCCGGTTCTCACCACCAAGAAACTGCATCTGCGATCCATCATCCATGAACTCCTGTGGTTCCTGAAGGGCGATACCAATATCGCCTATCTCAAGGAAAACGGCGTTTCCATCTGGGATGAATGGGCTGACGAAAACGGCGATCTCGGCCCCGTCTATGGCGCGCAGTGGCGCTCCTGGCCCGCGCCTGACGGACGCCATATCGACCAGATCACACTTTTGATCGAGGCCCTTAAAACCAATCCCAACTCCCGTCGCCACATCGTCTCGGCCTGGAACCCCGCGCTGGTGGACGAGATGGCGCTGCCGCCCTGCCATTGCCTGTTCCAATTCTATGTTTCCGACGGCAAGCTTTCCTGCCAGCTTTACCAGCGTTCGGCCGATATCTTCCTCGGCGTGCCCTTCAATATCGCTTCCTATGCGCTTCTGACGCTGATGGTGGCGCAGGTGACGGGGCTGAAGCCGGGGGATTTCGTCCATACGCTCGGTGATGCGCATATCTATGCCAACCATTTCGAACAGGCGCAGCTGCAGATGACGCGCACGCCCAAGGCTTTGCCGACGATGCGCCTCAACCCTGATGTGAAGGACCTTTTCTCCTTTAAGTTCGAAGACTTTACGCTTGAGAACTACGAGGCTGATTCAAGCATCAAGGCGCCGATCGCGGTATGAGTGAGCCGCGCGTCACCATCATCGTTGCGGTGTCGGAAAACGGCGTCATTGGCCGCGACCTCGACATGCCGTGGAAGCTTTCCACCGATCTCAAGCGCTTCAAGGCGATGACGATGGGCAAGCCGCTCATCATGGGCCGCAAGACGTTTTTATCCGTCGGCGAGCGTCCCCTGCCGGGCCGTCCGCACATCATCGTCAGCCGCAATGCCGGATACCGGCCTCAAGGTGTGGATGTCGTCTCGTCGCTGGACGAGGCCATGAAGCTTGCAAAAGCCAAGGCTGCGGAACTGGGTGTGGACGAGGTTTTCGTGGCGGGCGGTGGTGAGATTTACCGTCAGGCCATGCCCCTTGCCGATCAACTTTCCGTCACCCATGTGGCGGTAGAGCTGGATGGGGACACTTTTTTTCCGGAAATCGATCCCGGCGTTTTTGAGAAAACCGAGGAAATCCCCGCTCCCGCAGGGGAAAAGGACAATTATCCGGTTCTGTTTACCACTTATGTGCGAAGAGCCGCGTCAAAGTGAACTATTTACCCTTATTGGGTATTTAGTTACCACCTCTGCGTTGAAACGGACGCTTCTCCTTCTTATAACGGGTCGATATTCCCGCCGCACGCGAGCAATCGCTTTCGAACGGAACCGGGAGAGGCTTTTATAAAGAGGTATTGATGCCCTGGAGCAATCAGAATGGCGGCGGCGGCCCTTGGGGCGGCGGCGGTGGAGGAAACAACCAGGGCGGCGGTGGCGGCCCATGGGGGCAGGGGCCTAACCGGCCTCGCGGCGGTGGCGGCGGCAATGGCGGCCCGCCCGATCTGGAAGAGATCATCCGGCGCAGCCAGGACCGTTTCAAGAATGTGCTGCCCGGCGGCTTCAACGGCGGCGCGGTCGCCATCGTGGTTCTCGTCGTGCTGGTTTTCCTCGGCATCCAGTCCATCTACACCGTCCAGCCGGACGAGCGCGGCGTGGAGCTGCGTTTCGGCCGTCCGAAGGACGAAATTTCGATGCCGGGCCTGCATTTCCATCTCTGGCCAATCGAGACGGTGGAAATCGTCAAGGTGACCGAGCAGCAGCAGAATATCGGTTCGCGCGCTTCGTCTTCCTCGTCGAGCGGCGTGATGCTGACCGGCGACCAGAACATCGTCAATGTGCAGTTCTCGGTGCTTTATACGGTCTCCGATCCGAAATCCTACCTCTTCAACGTCGACAGCCCGGCTGAAACCCTGCAGCAGGTTTCCGAAAGCGCCATGCGCGAAGTCGTCGGCCGTCGTCCGGCACAGGACATCTTCCGCGATAACCGTCAGGCGATCGCAGCGGATGTGCGCACCATCATCCAGTCCACCATGGACGGTTATGGGGCCGGCATCTCCATCAATGCGGTGGCTATTGAAGACGCGGCGCCGCCGCGCGAAGTGGCCGACGCCTTCGATGAAGTGCAGCGCGCCGAACAGGACGAAGACCGCTTCGTTCAGGAAGCCAACCAATACGCCAACCAAAAGCTCGGTGCCGCCCGCGGTCAGGCCGCGCAGATCCTCGAAGAAGCGAACGCCTACAAGTCGCGTGTCGTCAACGAGGCGCAGGGTGAAGCGCAGCGTTTCATCTCCATCTACGACCAGTATCGCACCGCGCCTGATGTAACCCGTCAGCGCATGTTCCTGGAAACGATGGAACAGGTCCTGAAGGGCTCCAACAAGGTCATCATCGACGAAAAACAGGGTGTGGTGCCTTATCTGCCTCTGAACGAGATCATGCGCGGCAATCCGGGCGCGGCACAGCAGGGAGGCAACTAATATGGGCAACCGTCTTACGGCCATTCTCGTCGGCCTCGCCGTCGTGCTTTTCCTCGGTTATTCGTCGATATTCGTCGTCAACGAGCGCCAGCAGGCGATCGTCGTGCGCTTCGGTCAAATTCAGGATGTGAAAACCGCGCCGGGCCTCTATTTCAAGCTGCCATTCGCCTTCATGGACGCTGACCGGGTGCAATATATCGAGAACCGCGCGCTGCGCTTCGATCACGACAATATCCGTGTTCAGGTCTCCGGCGGTAAATTCTACGAGGTCGATGCCTTCGTGGTCTATCGCATCACGGATGCGCGCCGCTTCCGGCAGACGGTCTCGGGTGACCAGATGTCGGCGGAATCGCGTCTGCGCACCCGTCTCGACGCATCGCTGCGCCGGGTTTACGGTCTGCGTGGCTTCGAATCCGCGCTCTCGGATGCGCGTGCATCGATGATGCAGGAAGTGCGTGACGATCTGCGTCCCGATGCGGAATCGCTCGGCATCAGCATTGTCGACGTGCGCATCCGCCGTACCGACCTGACGCAGGAAGTCTCGCAGCAGACCTTCGAGCGCATGAAGTCGGAACGTCTGGCCGAGGCCGAACTGATCCGCGCCCGTGGTAACGAAGAAGCGCAGCGCCGTCGCGCTATCGCCGATCGTCAGGTGGTGGAGTTCGAATCCGACGCGCGTCGCCAGTCCGAAGTGCTTCGGGGTGAGGGCGATGCGGAGCGTAACAAGGTGTTCGGCGAGGCTTTCCAGCGTGACCCGAGCTTCTTCGAGTTCTATCGCTCGATGGCGGCCTATTCCAGCTCGCTCAGCGGAACCGGCACGACGCTGGTCCTGTCTCCGGACTCGACCTTCTTCCGTTATTTCAACAACATCGACGGTGTTCCGTCCACGGCGCCTGCCGCACCTGCGCCGGCACCGGCGAACTGATAACGGATAAAATGATTTTGGAGGGGCCGGTTTTACCGGCCCTTTCTTTTTGAGCCATTGCGCTGTGACATTCATAAAACTGTGGGTCATCGACAATAATCTTCGGTCTTTCATAATCTGGAAAAACGAAAGATGTTGCGCACGTCTGGGCATGATAGCGACAATTATATAGCTGCTTTTACTTTTGCCATACTTGGATTTGCAGCTTTCTCATTGATGGACACCGCTTCAAAAATTCTCAGCGGTTTGCACTCTCTTCCTCAAGTCCTTTTTTTCTCCGGAGTTTTCGCCGTCTTTTTTGGTCTGTTGCTTGCCAAGCCATTGGGCGGATTCAAAATTAACTCGGTGAAGGGGTGGGCGATTGTGTCCGCGCGAGGTCTCATGTCCGTTGCCATGATATGGCTGACACTATATGCGATCTCGCGTATGCCAATCGCCGACGTTTATTCGATCCGCTTCACGAGCCCAATCATCACGATATTGCTGGCTCTGGTGTTTTTGAACGAGCGTCCTGTCGGTCTTCAATGGTTGTCCGCCGTTCTCGGCCTTGCCGGCGTCCTGCTCGTTCTTCAGCCGAGCGGCGCGATGGACAGTTTGGCCGTTGTCCTTGCCTTTGCGGCAGCTCTCGCGCAATCCGCATCGACGATCATGGTGAGACAATGGAGGACCCAGTCGACTCCGTTGGCGGATACCATGCTGCCTGTCGTCATTCTCGTTCTCATCACCGGAATTCTTCTCCCGGAACGCTACACTCCTCCGACACCGGTTGAATGGCTCTTTTACATCGGGGCAGGTGCGTTGCTCGCAATCGGAAGATTGTGCCTGACGCTTTCGATCCGAATGGCGCAATCTTCTGTCATCGCGCCAGTTCAATATACCCAATTGCTCTGGAGTTTATTGTTCGGCTACCTATTTTTCTCGGAGCAGCCCGTTCTGGTTTTGTGGGCAGGCTATTTTCTTGTTCTCGTGAGCGGTGCTGCCGGGATAATGGCCAGCCGGAAGGTTTCGTCCGCACGATAATTTCAGCATATCCTCCGCGTTTTTCTCTGGAAACGAGCACAATTGACAATAGGTGTTTGCCTCGCGCACGCTTTTCTGTACGGCTTTGAGGTGCGCGAAGAGGTGCCGGAATCAATTGCCTGTTCACGAAAAGGTATTTTTACACTTCATCATTCCGCCTTATGCTTTGCCGATATATGCAGGGCAGGACTATTTGAAACGCGAGGACGCTTATGGCCGTGACCCTTCTTTCGCCTTTTCGCAGCAGCATCGCCGCAGTCGCGGGCATCGCGCTTGTGGCGGGTAGCCTTTCGGCACCGGTTGCGGCATGGGCGCAGAGCCATGGGCCGGAATCGGTGGCTGATCTTGCCGAGCCGCTTCTGGACGCGGTGGTGAATATTTCCACCTCGCAGAACGTCAAGACCGACGGCAAGGGTCCAGTTCCGCCGAAACTGCCGGAGGGTTCGCCCTTCCAGGAATTCTTCAAGGATTATTTCGACAGCCAGAAGCCGGAAGGCGGTGAAAAGGTCAATTCGCTGGGGTCCGGTTTCGTGATCGACCCGGCCGGTTACGTCGTCACCAACAACCACGTCATCGAGGGCGCCGACGCCATCGAGGTGATTTTCCCTAACGGTTCGAAGCTCAAGGCGACGCTGGTTGGCACCGATACGAAAACCGACCTTTCCGTCTTGAAGGTGGAGCCGAAAACGCCGTTGAAGGCCGTCAAATTCGGCGATTCGCGCAGCATGCGCATCGGCGATTGGGTGATGGCCATCGGCAATCCCTTCGGGCTTGGCGGCTCGCTGACAGTGGGCGTCATTTCCGCGCGGGGCCGCAATATCAATGCCGGCCCCTATGACAATTTCATCCAGACGGATGCTGCCATCAACAAGGGCAATTCCGGCGGCCCGCTCTTCAACATGAAGGGCGAGGTGATCGGCATCAATACCGCGATCATTTCGCCGAGCGGCGGTTCGATCGGTATCGGTTTTGCAGTGCCGACGGAGCTTGCCCAGAATATCGTCCAGCAGCTCATCGAATTCGGTGAGACGCGCCGCGGCTGGCTCGGTGTTCGTGTCCAGCCCGTCACCGACGATGTGGCGGCAAGCCTTGGCATGGACAGCGCCAAGGGAGCGCTGATCTCCGGCGTCGCCAAGGGTGGCCCGGTGGAAAATGGCCCGATCCAGGCCGGCGATGTCGTGCTGAAATTCGACGGCAAGGATATTCACGAGATGCGCGATCTTTTGCGGATCGTCGCTGAAAGCCCTGTCGGCAAGGACGTCGATGTGGTGATCCTGCGTGACGGCAAGGAGGAGACCGTCAAGGTCAAGCTCGGCCAGTTGCAGGATGCGACGGATGAGAAGGCCTCGGCCGAGGATCAGCAGAGCGAAGACGGCGATGGCGGCGTGGTCGCACCGGAAGATGATGGCGGCGCCGACGATCAGGCGCAGGACCAGACGCCGGAAGTGCGTGAGGCGCCGCAGAGCGTGCTCGGCATGAATCTCGTGGTGCTGAGCAACGAGCTGCGTACCGAAAAGGGCATTGCCGAAAGCGTCGAAGGCGTGCTTGTCGCCAGCGTCGATCCGGGCTCGCCCGCCGAACAGAAGGGCATGAAGGCCGGCGATATCATCGTCGAGGTCGGGCAGGACTTCATGGAGGTTCCAGGCGACGTGCTGGTGCGCGTCAACGGCCTGAAATCCGAAGGCCGCAAGAATGCGCATATGATGGTGGCCGATGCCCAGGGCAATCTGCGCGTTGTGGCGCTGCCGCTGGAATAAACGCCCTTCGTCTGTTCCGTCAGGAATCGGGTGGCTGTCATTCCGGCCGCTCTCTAATCCTTGGGCTCCATCAAACGGAGGCCAAGGATATGAAATTGCTCGAAAACAAGGTTGCCATCATCACCGGCGCGTCATCCGGCATAGGCCGGGCGACGGCGGTGCTGTTTGCCGCTCACGGCGCGGCTGTCGTTCTCAATGCGCGCGGCGAAAAGGCGCTGCAGGAGGTTGCCGCCGACATTCGTGAGACCGGCGGCCGCGTCCACGCGGTCGCGGGTGATGCTGGTCTTGCCGAAACCCATTCCCGGCTGGCAGAGGCGGCCGTGAGCGTTTTCGGTGGTCTCGATATCGCCGTCAACAATGCCGGTGCGGTGGGAGCCATGAGGCCGCTGGCGGAGATTTCGCCTGCGGAATGGGATGATGTACTCAACATCAATCTTACCTCCGCCTTTCTGGGCGCGCGTTACCAGATACCGCTGATGTTGATGCGTGGCGGCGGCTCCATCGTCTTTACCTCAAGCTTCGTCGGCACCAGCGTCGGCATACCAGGCATGGCGGCTTATGGGGCTGCGAAGGCGGCGTTGATGGGGCTGGTGAAAGGCATAACCGCCGATTATGCCATCAACGGCATTCGCGCCAATGCGCTGCTGCCCGGCGGGGTTGATACACCGGCAGCCGGCGATGCGGCGCAGAAGGAATGGGCCGCTGGCCTGCATGCGATGAAACGTATCGCTGAGCCGCAAGAAATTGCGCAGGCAGCACTTTTCCTCGCGAGCCCCATGGCGAGCTTCGTCGCCGGAGCGGCGTTGTTTGCCGATGGCGGCAATGCGGCGGTGAAGTAATGTCTGGGACTGGCGGGCAGGGGGGCTTATCGCGCCCGCCATTCCTCCAGCGTCAACGCATAGGTCACATGCGGGCGCAGATGCGGATGGGTGTCTTCCGGCACGCGCGGATGGTCGAAATCGCGTGAAGGGTCACGCTTGAGGCCGATGCGTTCCATCACCCGCGTTGAACGCTGGTTGTTGTGCACGGCAAAGGAGACGATTTCCGGCGTCTCCTTTTCATCGAAGGCCATGACGAGCAGCGATTGCGCCGCTTCCGTGACATAGCCGTGCCCCCAGTAACGGGTGGCGAGCCGCCAGCCGATTTCCATGGTTCCGAGCGGGAAGGGCGGGTCGAGGTTCATGACGGGAGAAATGCCGCAGAAGCCCATGACTTCTTCGGTCTCGCGCAGTTCCATGGCGTAAAAGCCGTAACCGCTGCCGCGGATCATGCCGTTGATGGTTTCCAGCACGGCGTCCGCTTCCGCATGGCTGCGGCGGAAGGGGAAGAATTCCATGACCTTTTCGTCGGCGTTGATCTCGCGGAACAGATTGCGGTCGCTCTCCTTCCACTCGCGCAGAATGAGCCTTTGTGTCTCACGGATGATCATGGAATGACAAAATCCGTCTTGCGGTAGCCCTGGATGTAAAGAAGCGCGGTCAGATCGCCATGGTCGATGCGCATCTGTGCCTCTGCCGCAACGGCGGGCTTGGCGTGCAGGGCGACGCCGGCGCCGGCCAGATGCAGCATGCCCAGATCGTTGGCGCCATCACCAACCGCCATTGCCTCTTCCGGCGAAATGCCGAGTTTTGTGGCAATATCGTTCAGTGCATCCACCTTGGCCTGTTTGCCGAGGATGGGTTCGGCAACGGTGCCATCAAGTTCGCCATTGGCCTCACCCAGCAGATTGGCGCGGTTCTCATCGAAACCCAGCATGGCGGCGACGCGGCCGGTAAAGACGGTAAAACCGCCGGACACGAGGGCGGCGTAATAACCCTTCGCCTTCATGGTGGCGATCAGTTCCTTGCCGCCCGGGGTCAGCGTGATGCGCTTTTCGATGACGTCATCGATGACGGAGACCGGCAGGCCCTTCAGCAGCGCCACACGCTCACGCAATGCGGGTTCGAAAGCGATCTCGCCATTCATGGCGCGGGCGGTGATGGCTGAGACCTTGTCCTTCAGCCCGACTTCGGCCGCCAGTTCGTCGATGCATTCCTGACCGATCATGGTCGAATCCATGTCGGCGATCAGAAGCTTCTTGCGGCGCTGATCCTGCTCCTGGATGACGATATCGATCGGTTTTCCGGCAAGCGCGGATGCAATCGCGCTGCGCGCCTGTTCGGCTGCGGTGCCGGAGGGCAGGGCGATATCGCAGGCAATGCCATCGGCCAGCCAGTAGAGGCCCGATGCGTTGACGGCCTTCGCGGCCGCTTCGCCGAGGGCCGGTGTCAGAACAGGATTTGACGGATTGGCGATAAGCGTGGCAACGAGAGCCATGATGAAAAACCTTGATGAGAATTTTGATGCGATCCTGATAACCGGCCCGACGGCAAGCGGCAAGTCCGCGCTTGCGCTTCGTTTGGCGCGGGAGTGGGACGGCGTCGTCATCAATGCCGACAGCATGCAGGTTTATGACACGCTACGGGTGTTGACCGCCCGGCCATCCGAAGACGAGATGGAGGGCGTTCCGCATCTGCTCTACGGCCATGTGCCGGCGAGCAGCCTCTATTCAACGGGCGAATGGCTGCGGGATATTTCTGCGCTGCTTTCGGATTTACGGGCGCAGGGGCGTTTCCCCGTCATCGTCGGCGGCACGGGGCTTTATTTCAAGGCATTGACGGGCGGCCTCTCCGACATGCCCAACATTCCAGAGGATATCCGCGAGAGATTGCGCGCCCGGCTGGTCGAGGAGGGAGCGGCGGTCCTTCATGCGGAACTCGCCGGCCGTGATCCGGCCATGGCGGACACGCTCCAGCCAGGGGACGGGCAGCGTATCGTCCGGGCGCTTGAAGTGCTTGAGGCGACTGGGAAATCGATCCGGGATTTCCAGCAGGCCCGGGGCCCTATGATTATCGACCCCGACCGGGCGCAGAAATTCGTCGTCCTGCCGGAAAGGCCGGTGCTGCATGATCGCATCAATCGTCGTTTTGAGGCGATGATGGAGAGCGGCGCGGTGGAGGAGGTACAGGCGCTTCTCGCGCTCAATCTTCCGCCTGATGCAACGGCAATGAAGGCGATCGGCGTTGCCCAGATCGCCGATATGCTGGCCGGGCGCATGGGCGAGGCGGAGGTTATCGAAAAATCGGCGGCCGCGACCCGCCAATATGCCAAACGGCAGATGACCTGGTTCCGCAATCAGATGGGAGACGACTGGACACGCATCCAGCCGTGAACGGGCGTCAGTCTTTCCGGTAGAGGCTGCCGAGCGGCTTCTTCAGGAGGCTCTCGCGGAGCGAAGGGCGTGTATCGCCGGGCGGGCCATTTTGCGCCTGCATCTGGAAACTGGCCTTGCGCAATTCGTTGACGGCGCCAGAGGCGGTATCGGGTGTCGCCGGATTTGGTGATGCAGGGAGCGTGCGGCCAGGCAGCATGTCCGGGCGATAGGGTTCATATCCCTCCATTGCGGCTGTGCCCAGTTCCTGCTTCCAGCTATCGACCTCATCCGTTGACCGGTTCGGTGCTGCTGGTTCCGGCAGATCGGAAAAGGCCGCTTCAACGCTTTGCTGGAAACCGGTGATAACGGGTTTTGGCGTGGCGCGCATGCGCGTGACAATGTTGTTCAGGTCGACCGTATCGGGGGTCTCGTGGTTCACATGACTGGTGATGCCGCTTGCCTTCGGCAATTTGGCCGTGACGACGCGGTCAAAACGCATGCGCATCGGCACATTGACGGCCTCGCCAAAGGCGATGGCCTCACCATTGCCGATGGACGATAAAAAGCTGGTGGTTGATGTCGATGCGTTCGGCACGGCGGACAGGATGATCTTCTGGTCGATCTCGTTCGAAAGCCGCATGGCGAACACTGTCGAACATTGCGACAGGATGGTCTGGTCCAGCTCACTCGGCCGCTGGCTGATGACGCCGAGCGAGATGCCGTATTTGCGGCCTTCCTTGGCGATCTGGGCAATGGATTGCCGGGTGGGGAAAAAACCGCGCTCGGGGTCAGCAGGCACATAACGGTGCGCTTCCTCGCAGACGACGAGCATATGCAGCGATCCGCGCGCCAGCACCGCCAGGTCGAAGGACATGCGGCAAAGCACCGAAACCACCGAGTTCACCACTTCGGAGGGAATGCCTGACAGCTGGAATACCGAAATCGGCTTTCCTTCCCCGGGAATACGGAAAATATGCGCCACCGTTTCCAGAATGGTGTCGCTGATCGTATTGCTGGAGAACATGAAGTTGTAGCGCGTGTCGTTAATGGCCGAGAGGATGCGGCCTTTCAGCGTGCGCAGCGCCGGTTTTTCGCCGCGTCCTTCCAGCCGGCCGATGCGCTCGTCGATGAGGGCGAGAAGATCGGCCATGCGGTAGGGCACCGGCGTATCCGGTGTGATGGCGCTTTTGTCGGACGTGCGGCGGACGGCGGAACCTTCGGTGCCGCGAAACGCCTTCTTCGCTTCTGGAATGATGTCGCGAAGGACGTCCATTTCCTCCGGCACCGGTTTGCGGCCGCGGAAGATCACCTCGGCAAATTCCTCAAGGCGCATCAGCCAGAAGGGGAGGTCCAGCGTATCGGTATCGATGACGACGGAATGATCGGGAAAAGCGGCCGCGAATTCATTGTGTGGATCGAGAATGAGGACACGCAGTTTCGGGTCGGTCTCGATCGCCTTGTTCAGCAGCAGTGAAACGGCGGTGGTCTTGCCCACGCCCGTCGAGCCGACGACGGCGAAATGTTTGGCAAGCATCTGCGGAATGCTGATGGCGGCGCCGATCGTGTCGTCCTGTGTCAGCCTGCCGATCACACAGGCGTCGCGCTTGCCGCTGTCGTAGATCTTTGCGAGGTCGCTGGTGCGGATGCGGTGCGCCACCGCGCCGAGATAGGGGTAACGCGAGATGCCGGTGGAAAAGCGTTCGCTACCGTCTTCCGTGCGGTAAACTTCGCCCACGAGTTCAACGTCGATCAGCAGCCTGTTCGGTCTGTCCGCCGCCCAATAGTCCTCGCCCGTGCGCATGGCGAAGACGAGTGCGGCGACACGGCTCGTGCCCATTTCGATCGAGATCAGGCGTCCGACAGACCAGAGCTGCGACACATCGGTGGTGCCCGGTTCGGTTTCGGCGGCAATGGTGGCATGGGCGCCGTTACAGGCGATGACGCGGCCGAGCATGCGGTTCGCCGGCTGCTGGCCGGACCGCCGTTCGTTTTCGTCCATGCGGGACGCGTTATGAAACGTGTCGTTATTCACATTTTTTCCCGGTACATGCGGATGATCGCGGTGGTTCGGGCAGCATCTGCCATCCCGGTATAAAAGATTATGCTTAACAACAGGTGTATCGGCTGCGTTCGAAAATTTCGCGGAAGCCCGCTTTCGAGTAATAAAAGAAGGCGGCGGTGATTTTTTCCTGCAATATGCGTTGACGGCTGGGGCTTTTGTGGCTAACACTCCGGCCCATGAAAAATCTTAACGTACTTATCGTGGTGGGACGGCGCATGGGCAGGATGGTGTAACCATCCGGCGAAAGCACCCATGCGCTGAACGAGGCTCCTCTAGGGGCCTTTTTTTATGTCTTCAAACAGGCCCTCGGGCTCCTCGATATCCAAAGCCAAAGCGGGATGGAAACAGGCAATGACGGATAAGGACAATACGGAAAGCAGCAATCGCATGACAGGTGCGGAGATCGTTCTGCAGGCGCTGAAGGACAATGGCGTCGAGCACATCTTCGGTTATCCCGGCGGTGCCGTACTTCCGATCTATGATGAGATTTTCCAGCAGGAAGACATCCAGCACATTCTCGTGCGCCATGAGCAGGGCGCTGGCCATGCGGCAGAAGGTTATGCCCGCTCCACCGGCAAGGTCGGCGTCATGCTCGTCACCTCAGGCCCCGGCGCCACCAATGCGGTCACCCCGCTGCAGGATGCGCTGATGGATTCCATCCCGCTCGTCTGCCTTTCCGGTCAGGTTCCGACATCGTTGATCGGCTCTGACGCTTTTCAGGAATGCGACACCGTCGGCATCACGCGCCCCTGCACCAAGCACAACTGGCTGGTAAAGGACGTCAACGAGCTGGCGGGCATCATCCATGAAGCCTTCCGCATCGCGCAGACGGGTCGTCCCGGCCCCGTCGTTGTCGATATTCCGAAGGACATCCAGTTCGCCACCGGCACCTATACGCCGCCTTCCGCCGCCATTCAGCAGAAGAGCTACAAGCCGAAGGTCCAGGGCGACCTCAATGCCATTCACGCGGCCATCGAACTGATGTCGAAGGCCAAGAAGCCGGTTTTCTACACCGGCGGCGGCGTCATCAATTCCGGCCCTGAGGCCACCCGTCTGCTGCGTGAACTGGTAGAGCTGACCGGTTTCCCAATCACGTCGACCCTGATGGGTCTCGGCGCCTATCCGGCTTCCGGCAAGAACTGGCTCGGCATGCTGGGCATGCACGGTTCCTACGAAGCCAATATGACGATGCATGATTGCGATGTCATGGTCTGCATCGGCGCGCGTTTCGACGACCGGATTACCGGCCGCATCAACGCGTTCTCGCCGAATTCCAAGAAGATTCACATCGACATCGATCCGTCCTCGATCAACAAGACGGTTCGCGTCGACGTGCCCGTTATCGGCGATGTCAGCCATGTTCTGGAAGATATGGTCCGCCTGTGGCGTGCCCTGCCGAAGAAGCCGGAGAAGGCGCAGACCGCCGACTGGTGGGCGCAGATCGAGCGCTGGCGCGCCCGCAATTCCTTCGCCTACAAGAACTCCAACGATGTCATCATGCCGCAATATGCATTGCAGCGGCTCTATGAGGCGTCGAAGGGGCGTGACACCTACATCACCACTGAAGTCGGCCAGCACCAGATGTGGGCGGCGCAGTTCTTCGGCTTCGAGGAGCCGAACCACTGGATGACGTCAGGCGGTCTCGGCACCATGGGTTACGGCCTGCCGGCGGCCATTGGCGTTCAGGTTGCGCACCCGGAAGCGCTGGTCATCGATATCGCCGGTGACGCCTCGATCCAGATGTGCATTCAGGAAATGTCCTGCGCCATCCAGTACGGCCTGCCGGTGAAGATCTTCATCCTCAACAACCAGTACATGGGCATGGTGCGCCAATGGCAGCAGCTACTGCATGGCAACCGACTGTCCAACTCCTATACCGAAGCCATGCCTGATTTCGTCAAGCTGGCGGAAGCCTATGGTGCGGTCGGCATGTATTGCGACGATCCCAAGGAATTGGACGAGAAGATCGCCGAGATGATTGCGGTCAACAAGCCGGTTATCTTCGATTGCCGCGTCGCCAATCTTGCCAATTGCTTCCCGATGATCCCGTCTGGTAAGGCTCATAACGAGATGCTGTTGCCGGATGAGGCGACGGATGAAGCTGTTGCCAACGCCATCGACGCCAAGGGCCGTCAGCTAGTCTGAGCCGGGAGAGGAAAAGGACATGAACGCACACCTACAACCCACCGGCTCCGCCTATTTCATCCAGAAGGAAACGGCCGCCGTCGAAAATCATACGCTGTCGGTTCTCGTCAATAACGAACCGGGTGTTCTCGCCCGGGTCATCGGCCTGTTTTCCGGCCGGGGTTACAACATCGAAAGCCTGACGGTTTCGGAAACCGAGCATGAGGCGCATCTGTCGCGTATCACGATCGTGACGCGCGGCACGCCGATCGTGCTGGAGCAGATCAAGGCGCAGCTTGAGCGCATCGTGCCGGTGCACCGGGTTCTTGATCTCACCGTCCGCGCCCGCGAACTCGGGCAGGAACGGCCGATCGAGCGCGAAGTGGCGCTCATCAAGGTCGCCGGTTCGGGCGAGGCCCGCGCCGAGACGCTTCGCCTTGCCGATGCGTTTCAGGCGAAAGTCGTGGATGCGACGGTTGAGCATTTCATCTTCGAAATCACTGGCAAGTCGTCAAAGATCGACCAGTTCGTGGCCATCATCAAGCCGCTGGGCCTGATCGAAATCTGCCGCACGGGTATTGCGGCGATGAATCGCGGTTCGCAGGGGATGTGATCTCCGTAGTTGGAGCAGATGCTGAAATATAAGCCCGCGGTTCGCCGCGGGTTTTTTTATGGCGTCATTCCGCTCGATCCAATATTCAACCGTATGGTTGACTTTCTGGATCGGCAGTCTATATTCAACAACATGGTTGAATTATCCGCTTCACATCTCGACACCGTCTTTCATGCCCTTGGCGACGCCACGCGACGCACGATGCTGCGCGATCTGTCCCGTGGCGAGCGCACGGTAAGCCAGCTGGCCCAACCGTTCGACATATCGCTCGCTGCGGCTTCAAAGCACATCAAGGCTCTGGAAAATGCCGGGCTTATCCGCCGCGAGGTGAGGGGGCGCACCCATGTCTGCCGCCTTTCGCCGGAACGGTTGGCGGAAGCGCATGAATGGCTGGATTTCTACCGGCAGTTCTGGGGCAGTCGCCTCGATATTCTTGAGCAGATGCTCAGGGAGGATGATCAGGGAAAAATCCCTGCAGATGGAGGAAATGACAATGGCTGATATTGCAATGCCTGACGCCTATGGCCGTCTCGTCGAGCCGACGACCCTGAAGATCGAACGGCTGCTGCCGGGACCGATCGACCGGGTCTGGGCCTATCTGACACAAAGCGAACTTCGCCGCCGCTGGCTGGCTTCCGGCGAAATGCGGCTTGCGCCCGATGCACCGTTCGAGCTGGTGTGGCGCAACGATGAGCTTTCCAATCCGCCCGGCAGGCGCCCGGAAGGCTTTTCCGAAGAAGACCGTATGGCTTCCCGCATCATTACCGTGGTCCCACCGCACCGTCTCGTCTTTAGTTGGGGCGAAGGTGGCGAGGTCTCGATCGAACTTCAGGCTCTTGGCAAGGATGTGCTGCTGACGCTGGTTCATCGCCGGCTGGCCGACAGGAGGACGAGGCTTGACGTCAGCGCTGGCTGGCATGTGCATCTCGACATTCTCGCCGCCCGTCTTCAGGAGAAGGAGCCGGGGCCGTTCTGGGATACATGGCTGGGACTGAAAGAAGAATATGAGCGGCGTATACCGTAACGGAGCGGTGCTTTTTTAGACACAACGGCGCGGCTTTCCGCGCCGTTTTTTCAAGTGCGGCCTGCCGTGGCGCTGGCACAATTGCTTTGCTCACATTCCGATTCAACTGCCTGATCGACAGATTCCGGACAGTCTCTTAACGTACTGTTATATCAAAGCATTTCCAGCGCGGTTCTGCGCGTCGGTGGCGGGAAGGCGGCATCGAGCGCCGCCCAGTCTTCATCGGTTATTTCAAGATCCGTCGCACCGCGGTTTTCCTCGACCCGTGCGATGCTGGCGGATTTCGGAATGGCGATGACGCCGTCCCTTTCCAGCAGAAAGGCGAGCGCCAGCTGGGCCGGGGTTGCCTGATAGGCCTTGGCGATGCGGATGAGTTCATGGTTCTTCAAAATGCGGCCCTGTTCGATGGGGGAATAGGCCATCAGCGGCACGCCATGCTCCTGGCACCACGGCAGCAGTGAAAATTCCGGCCCGCGTCGGGACAGGTTGTATAGCACCTGATTGGCGGCGCAGTTTTTGCCGTCAGGAACCGCGAAAAGCTCCTCCATGTCGTCGCTGTCGAAATTGGAGACGCCCCAGTCGCCGATCTTGCCGTCGCGCTTCAGCCTTTCGAAAGCCGCCACGGTTTCTGCAAGCGGGTGCTCGCCGCGCCAGTGCAGCAGATAGAGATTGATGTGGTCGGTGCCGAGCCTTGCAAGACTGCGCTCGCAGGCTTCCGCCGTGCCTTTGGCGCTGGCGTTCCAGGGATAGACCTTGCTGACCAGAAACACCTCGTCGCGACGGCCCGCGATTGCCGCGCCGACCACTTCCTCCGATCTGCCGTCCGCATACATTTCCGCCGTGTCGACCAGCGTCATGCCGAGATCGATCGCCTTGCGGATGCTTTCGACCTCCTGCGGCGCGGATGATCGCGTTTCCCCCATGTTCCAGGTGCCGAGGCCAAGGGCTGGAACCTCTTTTCCTGATGGCAAGGTGACGGAAGGAATGTCGTCATACATAGGTTTGCTCCAGCGGTTGGTGATTGGACAATAGCCCTTTGTTCCAACTTCTCAAACCCGGCATGGAAAGGATTGATCCATCAAAAAAATTGACCGCGCCCATCGATCCGGCGGGGTGGCTTGACGATGGTCCGACGGATAGGGTTTCTGCTCAAGGAGAAATCATGACTGCCGAAACCTTCGTCGCGCTGGTGCTGTTTGCCTTCACCACCTCCATCACGCCAGGCCCGAACAATATGATGCTGTTTGCGTCAGGCGTGAACTTCGGTTTCCGCCGTACCATCCCGCACATGCTGGGCATCGGCGCGGGGTTCCTGTCGCTGCTGATCGGGGTCGGCTTCGGTCTCGGCGCATTGCTGCATTCGGTGCCCGTTCTTTACACCGGCCTGAAATTCGCAGGTGGTCTCTATCTCGTCTGGATTGCATGGAAGATCGGTACTTCCCGCAGCCTCAGCGAAGGTTCTGCCGCATCGGCGCCGATGAGTTTCATTGCCGCCGCCGCCTTTCAGTGGGTCAATCCCAAGGCTTGGGTGATGGCGGTGACGGCGATGGCGACCTATACGGATGAGCGGCAATATTTCTTCACCGTCCTTGTCGTCGGCGTGGCCTTCGCCGCGGTCAATCTTCCCAGCGTTTCGACCTGGGCCGGCTTCGGCTCCGCCTTGCGCGACTGGCTCGCTGTGCCGGTCAGGCTCAAATGGTTCAATATCACCATGGCCGTGCTTCTCGTCATCAGCCTCTGGCCGATGTTGAAATAGCAGCCCTCACGTCGGAAACTGCCGATAACATTCCTCGGCGATCGCCTGCACCTCGTCGCGCGTCAGTTCGGCCGACACGGCGTAGCCCAGTTCATTGTCGATCCAGTAGAAGGTCTCGATGCCGTCGGCGCTGGCCATGCGGAAGCTGGTGGTGCGGTTTTCCTCGTTGTGTCCGATCAGCACCGTTACCCGGCGGCCGGTCTTGTCCTGATACATCAGCATCGCGCCCGGCTTGCCGCTGACGGGAATAAGACGCCCGCCGACGAGGTCATATCCGATCTTCGAGAGATCGGGGATGGTGAAGGGGTAACCGAGCCGCTTGCCGAGCCATGACGCGAGATGCTGCTGTTCTCCGGCGCCGACTTCAACGGGATGGCGCACCTCGCTCGCATAGATGAGATAGGCGGATTTCGCCTGTGCCGGAATATCCGTCGTCAGCGAAGCCAGGGTCACGTCCTGCGGCGTGGAAAAAGACGGCGGCAGAAGCCTGCCGGCTGCAGCACCCGCCACGAAGATCAAAAGGGCTGCGGCCGTTTGCAGGAGAATCGGTTTTGCCCGCCATGCGCGGTCCTTCTTTTGCGGGCTGAGCATCGAAGCGTCATGCGGATGTGCGGCGGCGTAGGAGGCGAAGGCATTGCGCAGAATGTCGGCCTGTTTTCTCCATTCCTCTATGCGGGCCTGCTCTTCCGGCCTTTCCGTCAGCCAGGCCTCGACAGCCGCGCGGTCATCGTCGGAAAGAAGCCCGTCGACATAGGCGTGCAGATCGTCTTCGGTTATGGCCTCTAGCCGTTTCATCGTGGTCTCCGCAGGGGTATGATATTATCCGCCGCCAGATGCTGGCGAAGGGTTTCGCGGGCGCGGGACAGTCTGGACATGACGGTGCCGAGCGGGATCGATAGTGTCTCGGCCGCCTCCTGATAGCTGTAGCCTTCCACCGTCACCAGCATCAACACGGCTCGCATGTCAGGCGAAAGAAGCGCGAGCGCGCCGTGCAGTCGGTCATTCTCCAGCGTATCGGAGAGCGTCTCCGTGCCAGCGATGCTCTCATGGCCGTCCAGGCTCTCGGACGGGTGACGTTTTTCGGCGCGGTGGCGGTTACGATAAAGATTCGTCATTATCGTATAAGCCCATGATTTCAAACCTGTTCCGCGCCATTGCCTTCGATTGGCCAGCGCCTTTTCCACGCAGTCCTGCAAGAGGTCCTCGCCATCGGCGTCGGAACGGGAAAGGCTGCGGGAATAACGGCGCAGCATGGGTATCAGCGCCAGCATCTCCGTTTCGAAGCTGCCGGCTGCGGGGGAGTGGCTCCCCCGCTTTTTGCCATTCATGCCATCAGGGTTTTGCGGCATCCCATACACCGTTCATACCGTCGCCGGTGGCGTCGCCTTTTTTCGTGTCCTTGACCCAGTAATAAAGCGGCATGCCATCCTTTGCCCACTGCATCTTGCCGTCCTTGCGCGTCACGAGGGAATAGGCGCCCTCGGCCTTGTCGCTGGCGGCTGCGAAAAACGGCGGCCAGTTCACCGCGCATTTGTCATAACAATTGGATACGCCCTTCTTGTCATTCTTGAAAGTGTAGAGCGTCATGCCTTTTTCGCCGGCAAGAACATTGCCTTTTTCGGTCTTGACCGTTTCGACCGCAGGGGCCGCATAGGCCGTTCCGGCAAAAGCCAGAACGAGGGCGGGAACGATAAAGCGGATCTTCATGGACATATCCTCCGTGGTTCGGGCGGCCTCTGCCGCCAGCACATCAAGAGACACCGCAAGCTGACGGATTATTCCCTGTCTCGGCGCATTTTTAAACTTATCCATTGAGCTAAGTGTTTTGATGTGATAGTTAGCCTTATGGAAAACTATTCAGATGCGCTCGATGATATCTTTCAGTCCCTTGCCGATCCGACCCGCAGGGCGGTGATCCTGAGACTGGGCGGCGGGGAGGCGAGCATAGGAACGCTGGCCGAACCCTTCGATATGGCCCTGCCATCCTTCATGAAACATATCCGCCAGCTGGAAGAGGCGGGGCTGATCGTGACGCGCAAGCAGGGGCGTGTCCGGTTCTGCTCCCTGGAGAAGCAGAGGTTTTCCATGCTCGATGGCTGGCTTTCGCAACAGCGCGCCATCTGGGAAGGCCGCACCGACCGGCTCGAACAATTCGTCATGGCACAACAGGACAGGATGTCCAGCAAAGGGGAGAATGACCGATGACCGAGACTTTCAATCCCGATCTCGACCTGAAGATTTCACGCATCATAAGGGCGCCGCGCCGGCTCGTCTGGAATGCCTGGACGGACAGGACCAGTCTTGAACAATGGTGGGTGCCGCATCCCGGCCAATGCCGTGTCGACCGCATGGAGCTTCATCCCGGCGGCGCCTTCGAAACGCGTTATAGCGAGGATGGCGCGGCCTTCGGTCCGCATGTCAACGGATGTTTCCTGGCGGTGGATCATGAGGAGCGCCTGGTTTTCACCGATGCGCTGACGGCGGGTTTTCGCCCCTCCGCCCAGCCGTTCCTCACGGCCGTGATGACGTTTCGCGATCACCCCGACGGCATGGAATATGTGGCCTATGCCATGCACAACAATCTTGAGGATCGCGACAGGCACGCGGAGATGGGGTTCTTCGACGGATGGAACACGGTTGCGGAACAACTGGCGCAGCTTGTCGAGAAGCAGGCGGCCCATTGAGGCCGTCATTCTCGTCAAGCGATTCATCTTTCGTTCTTTTTCTGTTGCGCACCACGCTCGAATCCTGCGATGAGGGCGCATGTTATTTTCACCGCAACAGGACGAAGCGCTCAAGGCTGTTTCCCGCTGGCTGAAGGAAGGCCGCACACCGGTTTTCCGGCTGTTCGGTTATGCCGGAACGGGCAAGACGACGCTTGCCAAACATTTCGCTGAAAATGTCGATGGCGAGGTGCTGTTTGCGGCCTTCACCGGCAAGGCGGCGCAGGTGCTGCGTTCGCGTGGCGCAACCAATGCCCGCACCATCCATTCGCTGATCTACCGCCCGCGCGGTGAAGAAACTGTCGAAGACGAGGAAACCGGCAAGACCTCGATCGCGCCGATGTTCTCCATCAACCGCCAGAGCCCGCTCGCCAAGGCGGCGCTCATCATCATCGATGAATGTTCGATGGTGGACGAGCAGCTCGGCAAGGACCTGATGAGCTTCGGCACGCCGATCCTCGTGCTCGGTGATCCCGGGCAGCTGCCGCCTGTTTCGGGCGGCGGCTTCTTTACCGAGCAGGAACCGGATTATCTGCTCTCGGAAATCCATCGTCAGGCCAAGGACAATCCGATCATCCATCTTGCCATGGATGTGCGGGAAGGCCGGGAGATCATGCGCGGTGACTATGGTTCCGCGCAGGTGATCTCCAAGTCAGAGGTGACGCAGTCGCTGGTGCTCGATGCCGATCAGGTGCTCGTCGGCACCAACCGTACCCGCCGTCGCTACAATCAGCGGCTTCGCGAGCTGAAGGGTTTTACCGCCGATTACCCGCAATCCGGCGATAAGCTGGTCTGCCTCCGGAATGATCCCGCCAAGGGCCTGCTGAACGGCTCGCTCTGGCAGGTGATGAGTTCTTCGCGCGAAACGGTGAAGCCCGGCATCAACCTGATGATCCGGCCCGAAGACGACGATATGGATCGCGGTGCGGCCAAGATAAAATTGCTGAAGGCGGCCTTCGAGGATGTGGAGACGGAAATTCCGTGGTCCACGCGCAAGCGCTATGACGAGTTCGATTTCGGCTATGCGCTGACCGTGCACAAGGCGCAGGGTTCGCAGTGGAACAACGTGGTTCTCTTCGATGAGAGCTATGCGTTCCGGGACTCGCGCGAGAGGTGGCTCTACACCGCCATCACCCGTGCGGCAGAGACCCTGACAATCGTTCGCTGATCGTGATCAGGCGCGGATGACGCCGAGAAGAACCGCCTTGGCGACCGCCTGAAAACGGTTGCTGGCATTGAACTTGCCGATGATCTTTGCCTCGAGAACATTGAGATCGGTGCCCGAAAGACCAAGGGCGCGGGCGAGGCGCACCGGCGCATAACCCTCCGCCATCAGTTCCAGACATTTTCGCTCGGTGTCGGTAAGGGCTATGTCCTTTGCCGGCGCCCGTTCCGCGCCATCCATGCCGTCCGCTTCCGCGTCGGCGACCAGCAGCTCCTCGATCTGCTGGGCCTGGCGCTGAAGGGTGGAAAGCTCGGCCGTCAGTTCCCGCTTCCGCTGCCGCAGTGCGGCGTGGAATATGTCGTCCGCCTCGCCCTGCGAGAGCGAACGGACGAATTTTTCCATGATCTCGGTAATGGCGGCGACGGAAATACCCACTTCGCGGCAGACGTTGATGACCGCCATGCGCTGGACGTTGCGGTGGGTATAGACCCGCATCTGGCCGATGCGCCTGGAAGTCAGCAGCGCCTTTTCCTCGTAGAAATGCAGCGTCCGGTGAGTTACCCCGAAGATATTGGCCATGTCGGCGATGGGGACGGGTTCCGCGGGCAGGGAGGAGGGCAGGCTTACATCCGGTAGAAAGCTGCTGATCCTTAGATTGGGTTTGTCCTCGTCGCCGTGACTGTCGAACGGCATCCGGCCATCCTGCATTGTCTCCCCCTTCGCGCTTTTTGACAGTGTGCCTGCCTTTTTAAAGGTGTCCGTTGCTTGTTCCCCCAAGACGGACATATTTTCCGATCAAGACCTCATGCCAAACGCTACATCAGAACCGTAACGTGTATTGCCTATTTTCGTTCCCGCAATAATAAAAAATTTGCCGGCCTCCTTGCGATTGGCCTCAACCTGCGTGAAACAGGATGTCAATTCCGAACCGGAGCCCCGATGTCATGCCCGCAAAACTTTCTGTCAATCTGAACGCAATTGCCATGTTACGCAACCGTCGCGATCTTCCGTGGCCGGATGTCGCGCATTTCGGGCATATTGCATTGGAGGCGGGGGCAAGCGGGCTGACTGTACACCCGCGGCCGGACCAGCGCCATATCCGCTTTTCCGATCTGCCGGTTCTGCGTGCGCTGATCGACGACCGTTTCCCCGGCGCGGAATTCAACATCGAAGGTTATCCGACCGAGGATTTCCTTGTCCTTTGCGAGAAGACGCAGCCGGAACAGGTGACGCTGGTGCCTGATGACCCGTCGCAGGCGACGTCCGACCATGGTTGGGACTTCCGCAAGCACGGCGTTTTCCTGAAGGACGTGGTAGGACGCCTGAAGGCTGGCGGCATGCGCGTCTCGCTTTTTGCCGATGGCGATGGCGAGCGTGAGCCGGTGGAGCTGGCGGCTGAAACGGGGGCGGCGCGCATCGAACTCTACACCGGCCCCTATGGCGGCTGTTATGACGATCCGCAAGAGGGCGACGCGCTTCTTGAAAAGCTCGGACAGACGGCGGACCATGCGAGAGCGCTCGGGCTTGCTGTCAATGCCGGCCATGACCTGACCGTCGAAAACCTACCAAAGCTGATGAAACGTATCCCTTATCTGGCCGAGGTTTCCATCGGTCACGGGTTGACGGCGGATGCGCTGGAATATGGCATGGCTGAAACGGTCCGGCGTTTTTGCCGTGCCTGCGGTCAGGCTATTTCATAACCAAAGTCAATTTTTTTGCCTATAGTTAGCTGGCGCATGCTCCGTGCGCGAGCTTTTGAAGGCAGAGACATATGCAAGAACATCATGTTGTCGTCGTGGGTGGAGGCTTCGGCGGTTTGCAACTGGTACACGGGCTGGAGGGGATCCCTGTCCTCATCACATTGATCGACCGTCGCAATCACCACCTGTTCCAGCCGTTGCTTTATCAGGTTGCGACGACGGATCTCGCGACATCCGAAATCGCCTGGCCGATCCGCCATCTCTATCGTGACCGCAAGGAGGTCACGACCCTGCTTGCGGAGGTGAATGGCATAGACCGGGCCGCGCGGACCGTGCATTTGAGTTCTGGTCAGGTGATCGGCTTCGATACGCTGGTGCTGGCCACCGGCGCGCGCCACGCCTATTTTGGCCGTGACGAGTGGGAGCGGTCCGCCCCCGGCCTCAAGACGCTTGAAGATGCAACGACAATTCGCCGCCGCCTGCTGCTGGCCTTCGAACGCGCCGAACTGGCGACCAGTGAAGAGGAACGCCAGGCGCTGCTGACCTTTGTCATCATCGGCGCAGGCCCGACGGGCGTGGAAATGGCGGGCATGATCGCCGAGCTTGCCCACAAGGCGCTGCCGCCGGAATTCCGCAATGTGGATACCCGCAAGACGCGGGTATTGCTCGTCGAGGCCGGCCCTCGCGTCCTGCCGGTCTTCACGGAAGATCTTTCAGCCTATGCCAAAGAGGCGCTCGAAAAGCTCGGCGTCGAGGTTCTGCTCGGAACACCCGTGACGGCCTGCAGCGACGAGGGTGTGACGGTGGGCGAGACCTATTATCCCTGCCGCACCGTTGTCTGGGCCGCCGGCGTGCAGGCATCGCCCGCTGCGAAGTGGCTCAATGCCGCCGCCGACAGGGCGGGACGCGCCATCGTCGGGCCGCATCTCAATCTGGAAGACGACGGCAATATCTTCGTCATCGGTGATACGGCCGCCGTCAATCAGGAGAACGGCAAGCCGGTGCCGGGCATCGCGCCTGCGGCAAAGCAGCAGGGCGCTTATGTGGCGAAGGTCATCAAGGCGCGGCTTTCCGGCCAGCCGTTACCATCACCGTTCCGCTACAGCCACCAGGGCAATCTGGCGACCATAGGCAAACGTGCGGCGGTGATCGATTTCGGCCGGTTCAAGCTCAAGGGCGTGCTGGCATGGTGGATCTGGGGGCTTGCCCATATCTACTTCCTGATTGGAACGCGCTCAAGGCTTGCGGTGGCGTGGAGCTGGCTGTGGATCTATCTGAGCGGCCAGCACAGTGCGCGGCTGATTACCCAGAAAGAGACGCTGAAGGATGAGGCGTGAGGCGCAGGCGGAAAGGGCGGGGAGCCCGCGCCGCTTCTTGTCCTTAGGGTGACAACCCCTCCGTCGTCATGCTCGGCACTGTCCCGATCATCTGCACAAGGCCGAGGATGACTTGCGTGGAAGGAGAGGTTTGCCCCAATCAAAAGGCGGGAAGCAATTGCTCCCCGCCCTTTTTAAATCACGACGTCGATTTGACGTCCATCAAGCGTCGAGCGAGGCCATGTCGATGACAAAGCGATACCGCACGTCGCTCTTCAGCACGCGCTCATAGGCTTCGTTGACGTCCTGGATGTTGATCGTCTCGATTTCCGAGACGATGTTGTGCTCGCCGCAGAAATCCAGCATGTCCTGGGTTTCCTTGATCGAACCGATCATCGAACCCGACAGGTTCTTCGCGCCGATGATGAGCGAGAAGGCGTGAACCGGGATCGCATGTTCCGGCGCACCGACCACGACCATGCTGCCCTTGGGCTTCAGGAGGCCGAGATAGGCGTTCCAGTCGATGGCGACGCCTGCCGTGCAGATGATCAGGTCGAAAGTGCCGGCCAGCTTCTCGAAGGTCGAGGCGTCGCTGGTGGCATAATATTCCTTCGCGCCGAGCTTCAGGCCGTCTTCCTTCTTCGACAGCGTCTGGGAAAGAACGGTGACATCCGCGCCCATGGCCGCACCGAGCTTGACGCCCATGTGGCCGAGGCCGCCCATGCCGACGATCGCGACCTTCTGGCCGGGACCGGCGTTCCAGCGGCGCAGCGGCGAATAAAGCGTGATGCCGGCGCAGAGAAGCGGTGCGGATGCGTCGAGCGGCAGGTTGTCCGGGATCGACAGGACATAACCTTCCTTGACGACGATCGAGTCGGAATAACCGCCATGGGTGGCAGTCTTCGTGAAGGGATCGACGTCGTTATAGGTCTGGACGAGGCCGGGCATGTAGTGTTCGTTGTCGAGATCGCGGGTTGCGCAGCCGACGCAGGAATCGACGAAGCATCCGACGCCGACGTGGTCGCCGACCTTGAACTTCGTGACCTTGGAGCCGACGGCTTTCACGACACCGGCAATCTCATGGCCGGGAACGATCGGATAGACGGCGTTCTTCCACTCGTTGCGGACGGTGTGGATGTCCGAGTGGCAGATGCCGGCATATTTGATGTCGATGACGACGTCGTCATCGTTCGGCTCGCGGCGTTCGAAGGTGAACGGGGTAAGCGGCTTCGACGCATCGGTCGCAGCGTAACCTCTAGCAATAGCCATCTGAATATCCTTTCGGGAGTTGGGGACGACGGAATATGCGATGGAAGCGGGACGCGGCGTTAGAGTGATCCTCCGAGCTTTTTGCACGATCCTGCAAAAATATGGTGATGCGCCCTTTGCGCGGGACGAGAGGCTTTCTAGATAAAAGGCAATGAGACGCATCTCCTCCTTCAGTTAAGGGATTTCCCCTATGTCCTTGCCGTTTAATCTCTATCAGGAGATCGCCTCCATCGCCGCGCGATATGCCACCAGCGACGGCGAGGTGCAGACGGCGATCGAATCTCTCGGCATCAGCCGCTGCACAACGCCCAGCGCGCCGTGCCACGGCAGCTACCGCCCCTGTTTCGCATTGGTGATCCAGGGATCGAAAAGCGTCCAGCTGGGAACGGACACCATCAATTACGGCGCGGGCGACTATCTCCTGACATCGCTTGACCTGCCGGTTGCCTGGCGCGTGGTGGAGGCGAGCAAGGAGGTTCCGCATTTTTGCATCGCGCTTGCGATCGATAGTGAAAAGCTGCTCGATCTCATGCGGCGCGTGCCTATCGACCCGCCTGCGGAGCCGGCGAACGCGCAGCGCGGCATCGTCGTCAATGCCGCCACGCCGGAGCTGCTCGATGCGGCCATCCGGCTGATGCGCCTGCTCGACCGCCCGGCGGACATTGCGGCAATGGCGCCGCTGATCGAGCAGGAAATCCTCTACCGCATCCTGACCGGACCGGCGGGTGGGCAGCTGATGAACATCATCGCGGCCGGCAGCCACGGCAACCGGATCGCCCGCGCCATTGCCTGGCTGCGCGAGAATTTCGCGCGCCAGCTGCGCGTCGAGGATCTTGCGGAGCATATCGGCATGAGCGTCTCGTCCTTCCATCACCATTTCAAGACGATTACGGCCATGACGCCGGTCCAGTACCAGAAGCAATTGCGGTTGCATGAGGCGCGCCGGCTGATGCTGCTGGAGCGGCTGGATGCGGGCACCGCCGGCCATCGCGTCGGTTATCAGAGCCCTTCGCAGTTCAGCCGTGAATATAGTCGCTTTTACGGGTTGTCGCCGTCGCGGGATATCGATGCCTCGCGTGAGATCAGCGTGGCTGGGTAGGTTGGGAGGTTCTGCGTCGGTTAGTGGATTGATGGTGGGTGTGGCTATACCCCCCTCTGCCCTGCCGGG
This sequence comes from Agrobacterium sp. M50-1, assembly GCF_049843495.1. NCBI lineage: Bacteria > Pseudomonadati > Pseudomonadota > Alphaproteobacteria > Hyphomicrobiales > Rhizobiaceae > Agrobacterium > Agrobacterium sp. M50-1. The sequence goes on from NZ_JBBHZH010000003.1 coordinate 588,256, forward strand.
CATCTCCCCCTCAAGGGGGGAGATCGGCAGGAGGCCCTACCAGCGCTCCATTCGCAAACGTTGAGATGGGCGAGACCCAACCACGAGTCGATCTCCCCCCTTGAGGGGGAGATGCCCGGCAGGGCAGAGGGGGGTATAGCCACACCCGTCATCGATCCGCCATCAACACAAAACTTCCTAGTAAAGCTCCCAGGCCGGCATTCACGCTTCACCGCACCGCGTCAATTCTCATTCTCCCCGAAGAATCCGCTTGACCCCAACGCTTCCTCCGCTTAAATGGCGCTCGAACCGTACCGTACGGTACATTAATCGAGCCCCTGGAGTGGAAAAGACTTGGCTTCCGACCCGATCACAGCGCAGGAATTTTCGCCGCGCCAGAACGCCGTTCTGGATCAGGCATTGCGTCTATTGGTCGAGGGCGGCGAGAAAGCGCTCACCACATCCGGGCTGGCGCGTGCGGCCAACTGTTCCAAGGAAAGCCTCTACAAGTGGTTCGGTGATCGGGACGGCCTGCTGGCAGCAATGATCACCTTCCAGCAGAGCAAGGTCCGCACCTTCGAGAAGGCGGGCGACCGCGTGTCTGCGCCGCAGCTTGCCGATCACCTCGAGGTTTTCGCACATGATCTGCTTGACGTGCTGGCGGGCGACGTGTCGCTGGCGCTCAACCGTCTGGCGATAGGGCAGGCGAGCCGTGACGGTTCCAAGCTCGGCGATCTGCTGCTGGAACGCGGCCGTCGCCAGATCGACCGCCGCGCCCGCGGGTTGATCGAGGCGGGTCGCCGTTCGGGTTACTTGCGTTTCGATGATGCCGAGGAGGCATATCGCAGTTTTTACGGCCTCATCGTTTCAGATCTGCATGTGCGCATGCTTTTGGGCGAGGCGCCGGACAAGGATTTTTCCGCCCGGGCGAAGAAGGCGGTCGTCGCCTTTCTGACCCTCTACGGCACGGAAAAGGTACATTCGGAACTCAGCGGCAAACCCGCCTGAGATTCCGGTTCAGACAACTGAGAGACAAGCATTAGGGAAGGACCATAAAATGCGCGTTTATTATGATCGTGATGCCGATCTCAATCTCATCAAGTCCAAGAATGTCGTCATCGTTGGTTACGGCTCCCAGGGCCGTGCCCATGCGCTGAACCTCAAGGATTCCGGCGCCAAGAACGTCGTCATTGCTCTGAAGGCCGGTTCGCCGACCGTCAAGAAGGCGGAAGCCGACGGCTTCAAGGTCATGACCGTTGCCGAAGCCGCCAAGTGGGGCGACCTCCTGATGATGGCGACGCCTGACGAATTGCAGGCCGACATCTACAAGGCCGACATCGCCGGCAACATCCGTGATGGCGCAGCGATTGCTTTCGCACACGGCCTCAACGTTCACTTCGGCCTCATCGAGCCGAAGGCTTCGCTCGACGTCGTCATGATCGCACCGAAGGGCCCCGGCCACACGGTTCGCGGCGAATACCAGAAGGGCGGCGGCGTTCCCTGCCTCGTAGCCGTTCACCAGAACGCTTCGGGCAATGCGCTTGAACTCGCTCTCTCCTACGCCTGCGGCGTTGGCGGCGGCCGTTCGGGCATCATCGAAACCAACTTCAAGGAAGAGTGCGAAACCGACCTCTTCGGCGAACAGGTCGTTCTGTGCGGCGGTCTCGTCGAACTGATCCGCGCCGGTTTTGAAACCCTGGTCGAAGCCGGTTACGCACCTGAGATGGCCTATTTCGAGTGCCTGCACGAAGTGAAGCTGATCGTCGACCTGATCTATGAAGGCGGCATCGCCAACATGAACTACTCGATCTCCAACACGGCGGAGTGGGGCGAATACGTCACCGGTCCGCGCATCATCACCGCCGACACCAAGGCTGAAATGAAGCGCGTTCTGCACGACATCCAGACCGGCAAGTTCACCTCCGAGTGGATGCAGGAATGGAAGGCCGGCGGCGCCCGCTTCAAGGGTATCCGTCGCAACAACGACTCCCACCAGATCGAAGAAGTCGGCGCAAAGCTGCGCGGCATGATGCCCTGGATCGGCAAGAACAAGCTGGTCGACAAGGCTGTCAACTAAGCTTCATTGACTGGTAGAGAATAGGAAGGCCGGAGCGAAAGCTCCGGCCTTTTTGTTTTCGATGTGCCATCACACGATGGCGTCGTCTTCCTCGACGATAACGGAAACCGGGAAGTGATCGGAGAACCCACCAAGGTTGACGTTTTTGACCGCATCGCCTTTCGACAGGCCGAAGCGGATCGGCCCCTCATTCTTGCTGTGGCTGACCATGGCGGCAATGGCTTCGATTTTTGCCGTCTCCTCGCGCGCCTTGAAGCCGCTGCTGCCGGTCAGAAGCGATCGGGAAACGAGGATCTGATCGAAGATGTTGGCGTCTCCGTTGAAATAGAGCGTACCGTAGATCGTCCTTGCCGTGCCGACTGAATCCACCACCGACTGGCGCAGATAGTTCCAGGTGAGATTGTAGAACATGGCCGATTGCGAGCTTTCGACATCGTCGCGCTCGCGGGTGGAATTGGCGTGGTAGCGCAGCGATGCATCCGAGGGGTCGTCGTTGAAATCGCCGAAGGCGACGACGGCGATGTCGTTACCTTTCTCTTCCCTGATCCGCTGGTGCCAGTAACCCAGCGTCTCACCGGCGGTCATGCGAAAACCGGCGCTTTCCACCGCGCCGCCCGAGCGCGACGGCCAGTGATTGGAGAGCGCGATGAGCTGGCGTCCGCCTTTGGTGATGAAGGTGCATTGGGTAATGTCGCGCGTGCCGGTGCGGCGCATCACGAAATGGCTGAAAATCTCGCTCTCGTTGATCAGCAGCTTTTCGCTGTCATAGATGAAGGCGGTGTCGATGCCGCGCTGATCCTTGCTGGAATCGGCATGCACCACGCGGTAGGAGCGCTCGGGCATGAGATCGTTCAGATGTTCCGCCAGCGTTTCCAGAACGAAACGATTCTCGACTTCGCACACACCGAGCAGATCCGGCCCCGCACCGCCGATCTGCCGGATGATCGAACCGAGTTGCCTGATCTTGGTTTTGAACAGATCCTCGGTCCAGCCCTTCAGATCATTCTTCAGCCGCTCGGCAATCCACGGCTCGCGCGCCGGATAACCCTCCGGCGCAAACAGGTTTTCCACATTCCAGAACGCCAGGACATATTGGGTCATGATCCGCACACCTCCGGTTGGTTTTTCAAGCCTAGTGGAAGTTTTTGCCACAACAACTTGAAATTGTCATGAAGGCCGGCGGCTGGCGAAATTTCCCGCTCCCGGCCTCATTCGGCCGGCGGGATGACACCTTTCGTCAGGAGGAAGCAGCCATAAAACCGGGCCTCGCCTGTCGTGATGACGCAATAGGCCTGTTTGGCTTTTTCGTAGAAGGCGAAGCGTTCGATGCCGTACATGGGGGCCGATTTTCCTTCCGCCGCGTCGATTTCCTTCTGCACCTCGGCCTGCACCGGCTCCAGCTGATCGGGCGCGCCCATCACTTCCATGCGGCCGACCGAGGGCTGCAGCGGCGTGTCGAGCGGCAGGACGGAGAGGATCGCCTTCATGGCGCGGGCTGCCGAGACGTTGTCGATATGCAGCACCTTGCCGACGGTTGTCTGGCGGGCAACCGAATCGGAGGGGAAGTTGGTGTCAGAGATCACCAGCGTATCGCCGTGACCCATGGCGCGCAGCGCGTGCAGGACATCGGCATTCAGCGCCGGGTCGATATTTTTCAGCATGTCGTCAAACTCCCATGATGCTTTCGCCGCGTTGCGGCGCGCGCGCAATCCAGCCGGAAAACCATGTCGCGTCAATCGCAAAGGTGTGATTGTGAAGCTTTGCGCAAGGGTGTATTTGGCTTTGTCCGCAAAATCGGGCCTCAGGAGGGGCCGGTTGCGGGCAATGTGCAGGGAGGCAGAAATAATTCGAAAAACTGATAAGTCAGTATTGCTGACGTATCGACATTTCTGTAAAGATGCACGCATAAAAACGACACAAGAGGAAACGTACCCATGCTTGATTGGGAACAAATTTTCGCCACGCGCTCTTCGCGCATGAAAGCGTCTGAAATCCGCGAGTTGCTGAAGCTGCTCGAGCAACCCGATATCATCTCCTTTGCCGGTGGCATTCCGGACCCGGCTCTCTTCCCCGCAGAGGAGTTCCAGCAGGCTTACGCGGAAATTTTTTCCGGCGCGCAGGTCAACGCGGCGCTGCAATATTCTGTGAGCGAAGGCTACAAGCCGCTGCGCGAGTGGCTGGCGGGCGAGATGGCCGAGATCGGCATTGAATGCACCGCCGACAACGTCTTCATCGTTTCCGGTTCGCAGCAGGGCCTCGATTATCTCGGCAAGCTGTTCCTGTCGCCCAAGGATACGGCGCTGGTGACCTGGCCGACCTATCTCGGCGCGCTTTCCGCCTTCAACGCCTATGAGCCGAATTACGACCAGCTCAATCCGGGCGGCAACCGCACGCCCGAGGCTTACCGCGAAACCGCGGCCAAGCTCGGCGGCGCGGTGAAGTTCGCTTATCTCTCCGCCGATTTCTCCAATCCGACCGGGGAAACTGTCGATCTTGCCGGCCGCGAAAAGGTTCTGGAACTGGCCGACGAGCTTGACATCGCCGTCATCGAAGACGCCGCTTACCAGTCGCTGCGTTACGATGGCGAAGCGGTTCCGCCGATCATGGCGCTGGATATCGCTCGCTCGGGCGGCATTGAAAACACCCGCACCATCTATTGCGGCAGCTTTTCGAAGACGCTCGCACCAGGCCTTCGTGTCGGTTACATCGTCGCTTCTGCGCCGGTTATCCGCAAGCTGGTGCTGATGAAGCAGGCTGCCGACCTGCATTCGTCGACGATCAATCAGATCGCCATCGAACGTGTCGCCTCGCGCGGTTTCGACAAGCAGGTCGCCAAGATCAAGGCCGCTTACAGCGCGCGGCGCGATGCGATGCTGGCGGCGCTTGACAAATACATGCCGAAGGGCACGCGCTGGACCAAGCCCGAGGGCGGTATGTTCATCTGGGTCACCCTGCCGGAAGGCATGGATGGCGCCGCACTTCTGGCGAAATCCATCGCCACGGAAAAGGTCGCCTTCGTTCCCGGCCGCGCCTTCTTTGCGGATGGCTCCGGTACGAATACGCTACGCATCAGCTTCTCCTGCGCCAATGAGGCGATGATCGAGGAGGGCATGAAGCGGCTTGGGCGGTTGATCGCGACGGCGCAGGCAACGTCGGGCGAGGTGGTTCCGGCGATTTGAGTGACTTTCCGGCAGTGACGGAGGTTGCGGCTTCACCCCCCTCTGTCCTGCCGGACATCTCCCCCTCAAGGGGTGAGATCGACTCGCGGTTAAGTTATCGCCTATCGCAACGGTTGAAAATGAAGTGCTGTCAGCGCCTCTTGCCGATCTCCCCCCTTGAGGGGGAGATGCCCGGCAGGGCAGAGGGGGGTGAGCCGCAAGTGCGAAGGGGCGTTGGTCCCCTCAATCCCACTGACCCCCACGGATACCACCCCTAAAATCCTGCCTGTCACATACATGTTATGCAATCATGTTTTAGCGGTCCCACCGAACAACAGGGACTGGACCCATGAAAACGCTGCTCTCCGCTTTCACCGCCATCGTATCGCTCGGCTTCATCGCCACAGCCGCCAATGCCGCCGATCTGGTGCTCTACACCAGCCAGCCGAACGAGGACGCGCAGGCGACCGTTGACGGTTTTAAGGCCGCCAATCCGGGTCTCGAAGTTGAATGGGTGCGTGACGGAACGCCGAAGATCATGGCCAAGCTGATGGCCGAGATCAATGCCGGCAATCCGGTTGCCGACGTGCTGCTGATCGCCGATACCGTGACGCTCGAGCGCATGAAGCAGGCCGGCCAGCTTCTGGCTCACAAGTCTGCGGAAGCCAAGAATATCGACGCCTCGCTCTACGATGCGGATGGCTATTATTACTCCACCAAGCTCATCACCACTGGCATCATGTACAACACCGCCGCTGCGATGAAGCCGACCAGCTGGAAAGATCTGGCCAAGGCGGAAGCCAAGGGTCTCGTGACCATGCCAAGCCCGCTTACCTCGGGTGCCGCGCTGATCCACGCGCAGACGCTCGCCGCCGTTAAGGATCTTGGCTGGGATTATTACAAGCAGCTGAAGGCCAATGAAGCCATTGCCGGCGGCGGCAACGGCGCGGTCCTGAAGTCCGTCGCATCTGGTGAAAAGGCCTATGGCGTGGTTGTCGATTACATGCCGATCCGCGAAAAGGCCAAGGGCGCGCCGGTCGAGTTCGTCTTCCCGGAAGAAGGCGTTTCTGCTGTCACCGAGCCGGTCGCGATCATCAAGGGCACCAAGCACGAGGAAGCGGCCAAGAAATTCGTTGACTATGTGCTTTCCGAAAAGGGCCAGCAGGGCTTCGTCAAGCTCGGTTACATTCCCGCGCGCGCCGATGCCGGCATGCCGGAAGGTTTCCCGGCCCGCGACAAGCTCAAGGTTCTGCCGCTCAACGCCGCCGATGCCCTGAAGAATTCCGAACAGGACCTGAAGACCTTCTCCGACATCTTCGGCTCCAAGGGCTGATAACGCGGAATGACCCGTTCCAATGCCTATGGAAGCAGCCAGCCGCGCTGGCTGTTTCCTTTTGTGGTGAGTGTTGTTTTTGCACTCAGCGCCCTGCCGCTCGGGCGGCTCGCCTATACCGGCATCATTTCGTCACTCAATGGTGACATATGGCGGCTTCTGGCCGATCCGGCCCTGTGGGATGCGGCGCTGAACACGCTCTCCACCTCGTTTTTCGGCATGCTGATCTCGCTTGGCATCGGCGGCGCCTTCGCGCTTTCGCTGACGCTCTGCGACATACGCGGCAAGTCGATCCTGAGCTTCCTCTTCATGCTGCCGATGATGATCCCGCCGCAGGTGACGGCGCTGTCGTGGATCGGCATGACAGGCCCGTCGAGCACGCTGTTGAAGGCCATCGGCCTTGCGCCGGCGATGGGATCGCCGCAGCCGCTTTATTCCGTCGCAGGTATTGCGCTTCTGCTCGGCGTGCAGCATGCGCCGCTCGTCTATCTGTCGCTGCGCGCCGGTCTGCTGGCCTTGCCGCAGGATGGCATAGAGGCCGCCAAGCTCTCGGGTGCTTCGCCGCGGCGCGTGTTGTTTGATATCATCCTGCCGCTTTCGACGCCGGGATTGATCGCCGGCGCGGCGATTTCCTTCGTGTCCAATGTCGGCAATTTCGGCATACCGGCGATCCTCGGCATACCGGCTTCGATCTTCACCCTGCCGACCTTGATCTACAGCCGCTTTGCCAGTTTCGGCACCAGCACCTTCGGCGATATCGCCATTCTCTCGACCATGATCGCCATCATTTCCGTGGCCGGGCTTGCTTTGCAGGAACGGGCGATGAAGGGCAGGGACTATCGCATCATCGGCCTTTCCGGCAAGGCGGCGACCTTCGGCCTGGCGCGGTGGCGGTTGCCGGCGGAGCTTGCCCTGTGGCTCGTGCTGTTCTTCATGCTGGTGGCGCCGCTTGCGGCTCTGGTGGCAAGTTCGCTCGCGCCTGCCTATGGCGTGCCGCTCAGCCTCAAGACCGCGACGATGCATGCCTATGAGGAACTGCTTTACCGGCAGAGCGTGACCCGCACCGCCTTCCGCAATTCGCTGTTTCTGGCAACCGCCACATCGCTTTGCCTGCTGGCGGTGACGGTGCTGACGGCCTACTTCCTCGTGCGCGGCAAGAGCCGCTTCATGTTCCTGCTCTCGGCGCTGGTGGATATTCCCTATGCGCTTCCGGGCGTGGTTATTTCCGTTTCCTTCGTGCTGCTTTTCGCGGCCCCAATCCCGCTTCTCGGCGTGACGCTCTACGGCACGATCTGGATCATCCTGCTCGCCTATTTCTCCTCCTTCTTCGCGGTCAGTCTGAAACCGATGGTCAGCGCCTTCCTGCAATTCGATCCATCGCTGGAAGAGGCGGCGCGGCTCTCCGGCGCGGGGTTCTGGCGGCGGCTCAAGGACATCATCCTGCCGCTGGTCGGGCCGGCGGCGGGCGCCTCCGTGATTCTCGTTTTCCTGATCGCCTGCAACGAGCTGACGGTCTCGGCGCTGCTGTGGTCGGCCGGCACACAGACGCTCGGCGTCCTCATCTACAACCTCGATGACAGCGGCAGCTTCGATCTCGCGTCAGCGCTTTCGGTGCTCGTCGTCATCATGGTGATTTTTCTCATGCTGCTGCTCGAAATTCTGGGGCGCTATCTGCCGAAAGGAGTCGTCCCTTGGCGAAACTGATCCTCAATCGTCTGACGAAAAGCTTTGGAGCCGGTTCGAAGCCCGCCGTCGACGACGTGTCGCTGACCGTGCGCGAAGGCGGTTTCCTCGCCTTGCTCGGGCCGTCCGGCTGCGGCAAGACGACGGTGCTGCGCATGATCGCTGGTTTCGAGCAACCGACTGATGGTTCCATCCTGCTCGGCGAGCGGGTGCTGGCCGATGCCGGCAGTATGGTGCCACCGGAGCGGCGCAATATGGCGATGGTGTTCCAGTCCTATGCGCTGTGGCCGCATATGTCGGTCGCCGACAATGCCGGTTATCCCTTGAAGGTCCGCGGTATTTCGGGAGAGAAATATCGCGAGAAGGTACGACAGGCGCTGGCCGCCGTTCGCCTGGAAAGCTTTGCCGATCGACGCCCCGCCGAATTGTCGGGTGGCCAGCGGCAGCGTGTGGCGCTTGCCCGCTGCCTCGTCACCGAGCCCGACGTGGTGCTGCTTGACGAACCGCTCGCCAATCTCGACCGCCATTTGCGGCAGGAGATGGAGGAGACGTTTCGCGAGTTCCACGCCCGCTCCGGCGCGACGATGATCTATGTCACACACGATCAGGCTGAAGCCATGGCGCTCGCGACCGATGTCGCGGTCATGTCGCATGGCAAGCTGCTGCAGGTTGCGCCGCCGGCGGAGCTTTATGCTCGGCCGGAGGGCAGGCTTGTCGGTTCGCTGGTGGGGCAGGGGGCGATCCTGACATTGCCATTGCAGGAAGGTGCTTCACGGGATCTCGACTGGCCGGAGCTTCGTGCCGCGATGGAGAGCGGAGCAGCAGCGTCGCAGATGGATATTCTCGTGCGGCCGCAGGACGTGGTGCGGGATGCGGAGGGCGTTACCTGCATCGTCACTTCGGTTCTTTACGAGGGTGAGCGTTATGCCCTGCGTCTCGATCTGCCGGACGGGCAGGCGCTTCGGGCTTATTCGCGCGAGGCGGCGGCTGTTGGTGATCGGTTGCCGGTCGCCATTCGTGCAGCGTGGCGGCTTTAGCATGAAATGACGTCTTCCCCATTCCCGTGTCAGGCACAGGAATGAGGGTGGATGATGTATTGGCGCATGGTGTCCTGACGGCATCTCTGTCGGAAACTTTGGCCAAACGCGATGTGTTTCAGGCTACTGGCGATGCGGTGCGACACCGGCTAAGCTTTCCCGGCAGCAATAGGATTGATTCATGTCGCTTCGGCTTGCCACCTTCAATATCGAAAATCTCCTCACCCGTTTCGATTTCACCGGCTTTCGCAACCAGACGCGGCGCGACAGGGCGATCCAGCTTTTCGATATCAGGGACGAGGCAACGTATCAGGCGCTGGAAAGCGCGCGGATGGTCTCGTCCACCGACGATACGCGCCAGCTTTCTGCGCTCGCCATTGCGGATGCGGATGCGGACATTCTCTGCCTGCAGGAAGTCGACAACATGGCCGCGCTGCAGGCCTTTGAATATGGCTATCTCTATCGCATGGTCGGCAATGGCTACCTGCAGAAATATCTGGTCGAGGGCAATGACAGCCGCGGCATCGATGTCGCCGTCGTCATGCGTGAGGAAACGCGGGACGGCGACAAGATCGAGGTGGTCGACATCAAGAGCCATGCGGCGCTGACCTATCGCAATCTCGATCTTTTCAATCCTGCGCTGGCCGCGACCAACCAGATCGACGACAAGATTTTTAAACGGGATTGTCTGGAAATCGATCTGAGGATCGGCGGCAAACCACTGACGCTCTACGTTACGCATTTCAAATCCATGACCAATGCGCGCGATGCGGTTGATGCGCGGCTCGCGACCATGCCGATCCGCGAGGCGGAGGCCATGGCCGTTCGCCGCATCATTGAAAACCGCTGGGGTGTCGGCAATAGCCGCAACAAGAACTTCGCGATCTGCGGTGATATGAACGATTATCAGGAGCGTGTTGCGATTTCCGGCGACCGGCGCAGCGGCTACAGCTTTGCGCCGATCGAGGAGGAGCGCAGCGCGCTCGATGTTTTCACGGCTGATGGCTTCGTGGTCAATCCGATGACGCGCCGTGACGTCATGGACCGCTGGACGCTTTACCATTCGCGCGGCCCGCAGGAACAGCATCTGTGCCAGCTCGATTATATCTGGCTTTCGCCGCGTCTCGCCGAAACGAACGCGTCGCATGTGCCCGAAATCATTCGCAATGGACAGCCATTCCGGACGGTATTCCCGCCGGGGCAGGAGGTCGAGCGCTATCCGCGTACCGGCTGGGATCGCCCGAAGGCTTCCGATCATTGCCCCGTGGTCATGACGCTGGATTTGATCTAGGCGAGGCGAAACCCGCCCCGGCAATGTCTTCAGCCGTTCGCCACCTTGGGGTAATAGGTTGCCCAGACCCGGTTGCGGCCCGCGCGCTTGGCCTCGTAAAGCCGGTCGTCGGCAATGGCGATCAATTCGTCCCAGCTGTTGATCGCACGCGCTTCCTGCCAGACCACGCCGAAACTTGCCGTCAGCGACAGGCCGCTCTGCTCATCGATGATCTGGGCCTCGATCAGGCGGCGAAGGCGGTCGGCGGTGGCCGTCGCCGTGGCGTGGCTGACATCCTGCAGCACGACGACGAATTCCTCACCACCATATCTGGCAAGAATGTCGTCCTTGGGCAATGCGCCCTTCAAAAGGCTCGCCGTCTTCTGCAGCGCAAGGTCGCCCATGGCGTGGCCGTATCGGTCGTTGATCGACTTGAAGTGGTCGATATCGATAATCATCACGCCCAGCGCCTGACATTGCTCGTTGCCGCTGAGGATGGTGCGAACGGCCTTTTCCAGTGCGCGGCGATTAAAGACGCCCGTCAGGGCGTCGGTTTCGGAGAGCTTGCGCAACTGCTCGGCCAGCGCTCGCTGCTGGTCCTCCATTTCGCCTTTCTGGCGAAGCTGTTCGCGCAGGAAATCGAGTTCCTGGAACATCTTTTTCACTTCCGGAGCCACGCCATCCTTATAGTGTGCCTCGGAAAGGTCGCCTGCCGCTATCGCGGCGATCTGCGCCCGGACAGACTGCATGGGCTGGAACAGCGCTGTCTTGTAGACCGATGTGAGGCGAAGCAGGACCAGAACGGCAATGAAGGCGATCAATAGAGACGCGGCGCCATAGATGAGCGCTTCCTGCTTGTTCCTCTCGATCCTCGCCCGTGTTTCGGCAAGAATGAGATCGCGCAGCTTGTCTGACGATCGCATGCCCTGAATGTAGCTTTCGGAAAACTCACGCACGCTTGGGCGCGCAGACGGCACAACGATGGCGATCGTATTCTGCGCATAGCGAAGCGCCTGGCCGAAATAATAGGCCTCAAACTCACGGAATGCGGCGTCCAGACGCGGGGTCGACAGATAGGCGGCGGTATAGTTCCACAATGATGACTTCACCAGCATCAGGCTTTGCATTTCGGTGTCGAACTTTGCGCGATAGCTTAACGTGTCCTGCCTGTTTGCCTGCATGCTCATGATGACATAGGAACCGAGGCGGCCGATCCTGTCGCGCATCACGCCGGCGGTGCCGGTCATGGCGATGTCGATCGCCACGTCAGGCGTCTTCGTTATGATGGCGCGCGCAGCCCTGCCGCGAAGCAGGTTGACACTATCCGCCGCCTTGAACATCGACTGAATGGCGTTGGCCATGGCGCTGTAGCTGCGTGCTTCAGGCGAAAGCGCCGCAACATCGTCCACCGCCTCTCGCGACTCCGCCAGCTTCTGGCGGGTCTCGGCAAGCGATTTCGCCAGGCCGGGTTGCGCTTTGATTTCCTCAGCGAAGGAGGTCTCGACCTGGAGCAGCTTGTCGTCCGTCGCCTTGCGCGCCGCGGCGAGGGCTTCGACCAGCCTTGCGTCCACGGCAGACGACGCCATCAGATTGTTGGCAGGACCGCGCTCTGCCGAAACCAGCCATGCGGATTGCAGCGCGGTTTCAAAGCGGCCAAGCTGCTGCGCATTCGTCCGGTAACGCAGATAGTTGGAGACGCTGGGCAGCGCGGCAAGGGTAGCCAGCAGGATGGAGCTTACGGCAATGACGATTGTGCCTGTCAGCTGGATTTTCTGTATGCTCGCGCGCATCTGATGCGTTATTCTCGCTGGAATGGTTATGGTTCATGGCCATTTTATCTTCGCCGCGTAAATACTTCGCTTATTTTGTGAGCCTCCTGCTTTAATAGTGATCATGCTGACAAGCGGGCCGTCACGGTGTGGAAAAGTAGTCGACCGACGGCCCGCCGACAGTTTTTGCTTTACACCAAGTCAGAATCTGATAGTTGGCAAGGCACTGGCTTGCCCTTGTAGCTCAGTTGGTAGAGCACCTGATTTGTAATCAGGGGGTC